>CAZLLT010000001.1:0-202120 GCA_964560445.1 uncultured Chitinophaga sp.
AAAACAAAACCCATCCGAAGATGGGTTAACAAAAATACCCCCAATCAGCGTCTAACTTTTTGGGGGTAGTGCAAAAAACCGGCTTTAGCTTTTGTTATAGCTTTTTATGAGAAGCTTTCATCGTCATCGCCCGTACCTTCGTCGGAGGAATCATCATTATCATCATCAAAAGTAAACTCTTCGTCACCTGATTCATCTTCTGTTACGATCACTGTTTCCGTTACTATTGTTTCTTCCGGCGTAATGAATATTTCTTCTACCTGTTCCACTACCAAAGGCGCAGCTACCACCACTGCTTCTGGTTCAGGCTGAAGTGTTACTATTTTCTTCGGTGCAGGTTTTGGCTTGGAGGCCGGTTTCTTTACTGCGTTTTTAGCTACCTTCTTTACCGCTTTTTTATTTGCTGCTTTTTTCACTGCTTTCTTTACCGGCTTTTTCTTCGCAACTTTTCCGCCACGGCTGGCAGGCTTTTTAGCAACAGCTTTCTTTTTTACAACTATTTTTTTCTTTGCTGCTTTTGCGGCACGGCGTACAGGCTTTTTTGTTGCCGCTTTTTTCTTCACAACTTTCTTATTAACTACCTTTTTTTTAGTTGCCGTTTTTTTTCTGATTACTTTCTTCGCCGTTTTTTTTGCGGCTTTTTTTACGGCCTTTGCACCGCGACGGGCAGGCTTCTTTGCTTTCTTTTTAGTAGCCATGATTTATAAATTGTATGTTTTAAATTACGGGGACAATAAAATTACAACTTGCTTTTATTCAAAAACAATACGGGGGATAAAATAACAGGGAAATAATCAACATTCCGGCAGGCTCAATGGTACATTTACGGCAAGGCCGCCATCTGCCGTTTCCTTGTATTTATGGCTCATGTCCCGTGCCGTATCCCACATGGTCTTAATAACTGCATCCAGCGAAACCTTGGCAAAATCGGGGGTGCTTTGCATGGCCAGTTGGCAGGCCGTAATGGCCTTGATGGCCCCCATCGTATTACGTTCAATGCAGGGCACCTGCACCAGCCCGGCAATCGGGTCGCAGGTAAGTCCCAAATGATGCTCCATAGCAATCTCCGCCGCCATCATTACCTGCCGCTGGCTGCCGCCCATTACTTCCGTCAGTCCCGCTGCCGCCATAGACGATGAAACGCCTATTTCCGCCTGGCAGCCGCCCATGGCTGCAGAAAGAGTGGCCCCTTTTTTAAATATGCTGCCTATCTCCCCGGCGGTAAGCAGGAATTGAATTATTTTTTCTTCTTTATCCCGGTTAGTATCGGGGCCGTTGCAAAAGACCACAAAATATTGCAACACAGCCGGGATAACGCCGGAAGCCCCGTTGGTAGGCGCCGTAACCACCCGGCCAAAGGAAGCATTCTCCTCATTGACGGCCAGGGCAAAACAACTCACCCAGTCAAGTATGTACCTGAAATCGCTGCCGCCCGACCGGATGGCCTGCAGCCAGCTATCATAATCCTCATACACTTTGTCGCCCAACAGCTTTTTATTCAGTTCCGAAGCCCTTCTTTTTACATTCAAACCGCCCGGCAATGTGCCGGATGTGTGGCAGCCGCGGTAAATACATTCTTTCATTACCCGCCATATCTCCAGCAGCCCGTTACGGATATCCGCCTCTGCCCTCCAGGCGCTTTCATTCTCCATCACCACTTCGCTTACGGGCATACCCGTTTTTCTGCACCAGTGTAAAATATCCCCGGCCGTATTGATGGGAAAAGGCAGTTGCGCCGTTTGTTTGTTTGTTCCTTCCTCTCCTTCTTTGATAACAAAGCCGCCGCCAATGGAATAATACGTTTCCGCAATGGAGCCACCGCCCCTTGTAGCAGCCATGAACGTAAGGGCATTGGGATGAAAAGGCAATGATTCTGTAATGAGGAACTCTATGTCTTCACGGGGGTCAAAATCCACTTCGTGCAGGCCCGCCAGCACTATTTTTTTCATGGCGGCTATGTCCCGTATCCGGGGGTTCACATCATTTACGTTGAAGGTAACCGGGTCTTCGCCGCACAGGCCCAACTGCACTGCTACATCCGTACCATGCCCTTTGCCCGTTTTGGCCAATGAACCATATAATAATACTTCTATGCTGTTTACCTCGCTTAATAACTGCTGCTGCTGCAAGGTTTCAATAAAGCGCTGCGCCGCCCGCCAGGGGCCCAGCGTATGCGAACTGGAAGGGCCGATGCCGATTTTAAAAATATCAAAAACAGATATGGCTTCGTAAGGCAAATGAATGATTTTAATATCTAAATTACGCAAACCCCGGCACTTCCTATCCCATGCTCCACACAAAACGTTCCTGCCTCTGTCTGGCACAGCCGACTTGGGGCGTCAGAGAACGAAATCCTTTGTCTCTTTAGATTTTGCTGATGAAAAATAACATCTTATTCCATAACTGCCCGGAGTCCTTGCTGGCACACAGGGCAGGGAGTAAGAGACTTCGGGCGGGAACGAAGTGATAACAAATATATATTTCATAATTTAAGGATTTAGTCGTTTTTCAAATGAAGTTGAAAGCCTATAGACACTTGAAGCCCCTTCTTATTACTATTAAATGCTCCCGGCGAGTCTTCAATAGATGATACTTGTTGTGCATACCCAATTAGAATCTCCACTCCAACTGTAGCGTTAAAGAAAACCTCTATTCCTCCTGATGCAGAAAACATGTTGAATTTTCCTTTCTCATGCAATTCTCCTAAATATTTATTAATTCCAAATTGATAGCTTATATCTGTAAGTAGATTAAATTGCCTTTCTTGATTTAGGAAATAATATCTCACAAATGGCCCTATAGCCAACCTATAATAGTTTGTTATTCCGCCGCCCGAGCTTTCTCCTTTAAAAGTGGAAAAATAAGGACGTAATCCCCCTGAAAGTTTATCCATAAAAAAATACCCTGCCGATGCCGATATATCAATACCGGTATAATCACCCGTAACATCGACACCTGGTGCGGTATACTCCTCACTATACGAGTAAAAACTCCCTGCCCCCCAATCAACCAGGTTTTCCTGGTTAGCTGGGCATTTGCACTACTTGCAATAAAAACAGCCGCAATAAAAAAAAGATTTTTTCTCATAAAAAAGTTTTAATGAAAAATAAAACACTCCTTTTCTGACAACAGAAATAAGCTAACCGCTGCATTTACGGCGGGCTATTGTTGTAAAAAAAATTTCCCTTTCGGAAAATAGCTTTGGCAGATAAGGAACCGCCTGGCAAGAGAAGAAGCAGGATTCTCATAGCAGAATGGTTTAATGTGAGTGTAACTTACAAACATTCCAGATAAAAAAGCCTGACAGGTGTAAAAAACACCTGCCCTTGCAGGTTGCCCTCTGGCAAATCCCTTAAACAGGTTCATTGCTGCAAGGTGCATCAGTCAAAACTCCATCTCTCCCTCCCCGTTTCATCAAAACGTTCCAGTTCGCCGGCATTCCTGTTGGGCGGTGTAACACCCAATAAATGCTGTACAAAAAAATCTCTTTTCTTTGCCCTGCCATAAGGCCCGCCATCGCTGTGGCCCATACCGGGCACAGCGAGGAAATCAAAATTCTTGCCTGCTTTGATCAATGCATCAGCAACACGATACGTAGATTCGGGGGGCACATTGGTATCTGCTTCGCCAACGATAAGCAATAAATTTCCTTTCAGCTTATGTGCATTGGTTACATTGGATTGCGCTGCATAGTGCGGGCCAACAGGATAGCCCATCCATTGCTCATTCCACCATTGCTTGTCCACCCGGTTGTCATGGCAACCACAAGCAGATACGCCTGCTTTGTAAAACTCAGGATGAAACAATAAGGCGCCCAATGTACTCTGGCCACCGGCAGAGGTTCCATACAAGCCAACTCTGGTGGTATCTATATAAGGGTATTTTTCTGCCAATGCTTTTATCCATAAAATACGGTCGGGGAAACCGGCATCGGCCAGGTTTTGCCAGCACACATCATGAAATGTTTTGGAACGGTTGGCCGTTCCCATGCCGTCTATCATTACTACGATAAAACCCAACTCTGCAAGGCTCTGCATTTCGCTGAAGGAAGTGAAATTTTTAGGAACAAAAGAATCATGCGGCCCTGCATAAATATTTTCAAGCACGGGATATTTTTTATACGGGTCAAAATCGGATGGCTTGTGTACAATGCCCCAGATGTCCGTTTTGCCATCCCTGCCTTTGGCCACAAAAACTTCAGGCGGCCGTACGCCTGTTTTTAAATAATCCGTAATGTCCGCTTCTTCCAGTAAAAGAATTTCTTTTCCGTCAACACTTCGCTTCAGTTTTGTTTGGGGAGGAGTATTTACTTCAGAATAGGTATCGGTAAAGTAGCTCCTGTCGGCAGAAAAATGAACCGTATGATTTCCTTTTTCCGGCGTTAGCGATACCAGCCCTTCCCCGTCCAGGCCAATGCGGTAATAGTGGATATTATAAGGGTCTTCTCCCCCGTTCATCCCGCTTGCACGGAACCAAACCTGTTGGGCAGCCTCATCCACAAAATCAATTTCCCTTACCACCCATTCGCCTTTGGTAATGGGTTGCTCTTCTCCTGTTACAAGGTCAACGAGGTACAAATGCCGCCAGCCGTCTTTTTCCGAACTGCGTATCATGCGGCTGGCATTTTTTAAATAATAAGTATAGTTTCTTCTTTCGTAGATAAAACTATTGGTTTCTTCATCCACAACATTGCGGGTAGCGTTGGCCTGTGCATCCACTTCTATTATCCTGAAGCGCTGATGGCCACGTTCCATTTTCTCATAGGTAAAATAACGGGCATCCTCCACCCGCCAATGCGGGACAGGTGCATACAGAAAATCAATTGAGTCCGCATTTACCCTGATTGCTTTTTGCCGGGCAATATCAAAAATGTACAGCGTATAAATGGTCCAGGGATCGCCGGGCTGCTTATACGGGCGGGACTGCAACACACCACGGGTGCCTTTTTCAGATGTAAGCACATAATGAACGGAATCATCATACACCGGTTTTATGCTGTATCCAACAAGATATTTGCCGTCGGGGCTCCAGTAAATGGAGGAGTAATAGCTTTCTTGATTGGCATCATCTGTAAGCTGTACAGGGTTGGCTTCCTTACCGGAACGAATAAACAAATTCCCTTTTTCCAGGTAAGCCTCCCATTTTTTATCTGGAGAAACGGCCCCGGCAGGAAAAGCCCAATCCCTTCTTCTTCGCTGGTTGCCTGCATCATCAGCAAGCGTATCTTTTATCAGCCTGCAGGTATACTTCTTAAGGTTACAGCTTATCTTTTTTCCCTTCACCACAAACCCGAGTTGGTTATCCTTCAATGATACGTCCTTTATACCGGGGCGAAGCGGATCAATACTTACACCTTCTTTCTCCAATCCTTTCGCCAGGCGGGCCGCATCAAACAGGGGTTGCTTTTTTCCATTCTCCGGGTTTACCAGAATATATTCTTCCACGCTGTCTTTTAAAATATTGCGGTACCAGAACAGGCCTTTTTCATCCAGCCATTGTGGCGTTACAGTAGTTTTGAATACCGTATTCTTAACAGCCTGGTTAATCTTATATTCCCGGATATAGCGCTGCACCATTTCCTCATGCAAAGGTTGAAAACGGGTAATTTCCTGCGCTGAAAGCAATTGAATACCGGCGCAAGCAGCAAGAAGCCATACGAAAATCCTGTTTTTCATAAGCAATGAAAATTGAAGTGAAGAATGGAAATAAAAATAATAAAGAAATGGATGCGGAACCTTAAAATGGTATGGATGGCGTTCTCCTTAATTCTTTGGGTAAAAAACAACCCGTGCCAAATAAACAGCACGGGTCGTTTTTCTTTGTAAAAGAGAATTACTTAACTACTAACGGAGCATTATACCAGTTACTGCCATCAAATACAGAAACGATGTACACATCGTGAGGAAGATCAGCCACATCCAGCACATAAGAATACTGGCCGCGGGGCGCAGGGATCATCTTCCTGACCATGTCCATTTTATCGGTTACTTTTATTGCCTGTATAACGGGGCGTTGAATGGCCTTGTCATTGTCCGCAGTTATTAAAGACAGCATTACTTTGTCATGCGACGGGTTGGGCGATAATCCAAGTTTCGGCTTTATACCCTTTGATTCCTCCGGCGGTAGAGCATCCGGCCAATCAGAACCAAAGCCTATTTCCACATACTTATACAAAGGCCGGGTAACACCGCAAGCAGTTATATCTATTTCTACAGGGCCGCTGGTACCCATACCACCCGTTTTTACATAAATAGTATAAGTACCCTGCCCCATAAGGATAGTCCACCCGGAAGGCACTTCCCAGTAAAAAGAAGGTGGAGGGTAATCCATCGGGTAGTACATTATGTATGTATAATGGCTATTCGGGTAAGCAGTATCCGCTCCCATAGGAGCAGCAAATATCCCGGTAAGCGGAGCGAAACCAAGAGTTACGGTTTTTGAACGTTGGTATGAAAAACTACAATGGGAAATGTCTGCAATTAAATCTACATTGGTATAATCAGCATTTTTAACCACCGTTACTGTAGGGCAGGTGCTGCAACCACTGATATAGGCATTACTGTTTGACAAACTCTATTGCACCGTAGCGCCTGACGGTAAATTTGGGATGCTATATGTTTCGTTTCCGGAGCATATATACCCCGATCCCCCAATATAAAGATTCGGCGCAGGTCTCGATATTGGAATAACTTTGGGTTGCCCTGCTACTAACCCTGATCCACACCCTGTATTTGCAGCTCTTATTTGTACAGACCCTCCGGTGCTTAAGTCAGATGTTACGGTAACACTGTTATTGCCCGGAAGCCACGTACTCCCATCCGAAGTAGTTGTCCCTAACTTCCACCCTGAAGGCAATAAATATTCATAGGTGCTGATAGTGCCAAAACATAAAGCAGGGCTTTCAAACTCTGTCTTGTACTGAACATTCGAAAAATCAATATTAAATGTCTGTTCCTGACAGCGTTCTGCTACTATTGAAGTGGGAAAAGGTTGTATTTGTGCACAGGTACCGAAGAACAAAGATTTGACCCTTTTGAATTCAAATAAGTGGATGAATTATCAGGATGATTAACCCGAAATGTTTGTTTTGTATTAACGTCCCCAAATTTCCCTTTAAAAGTAAATGTAGTACCAACTGGTGCAGTTGGCATTTGGGTTACATAACACCCACTTTCGCCAATCATATTTGAATACGCCTTAGGTATAGTAACAGTAAATGTATATTCAACACCCGGACAATACTCATTACTTGAGGATGGTGAAATAGTTTGTGCTATTCCCGTTTTAAGTAGACTACAGTAGTAAATGATAACGAATATATATTTCATAATTTAATAATTTAGTCGTTCTTCAAATGAAATTGAAAGCCTATGGATATATAGACACCTTTTCTATCACTTCTATAAGCGCTTGGGCTATCTTCAAAACTGGCAATCTGGTTCCTGTAGCCAATCAGTATTTCTAAACCTACGGCAGAGTTAAAAAATAGTTCTACACCTGCTGTAGCCATAAATGTATTGAACTTGCCTTTTGGTCTGGCGCCTGCATTACTCTGATTAGTTCCAACCAGATAGCTAATGTCAGTAAGAAGATTAAATTGTTTATCTGCCTTTAAAAAATAATATCTGACAAAAGGGCCTATTGCTATTTTTAAATCGTTACTTATCCCTCCACCCGAACTTTCTCCTTTAAAAGAGGAAAAATAAGGACGTAATCCCCCCGAAAGTTTATCCATAAAAAAATACCCTGCCGATGCTGATATATCAATACCTGTATAATCACCCGTAACATCAACGCCTGGTGCGCTATACTCCTCATTATACGAGTAGAAACTCCCTGCCCCACCAATCAGCCAGGTTTTCCTGGATAGCTGTGCGTTTGCAATACTTGAAATAAAAACAGCCGAAATAAAAAAAAGATACTTTTTCATAGAAAAAATTTTAATGAAAAATAAAACATTCCTTTTCTGACAACAGAAATAAACTAACCGCTGCATTTACGGCGGCTATTGTTGTAAAAAAAATTATCCTTTCGGAAAATAGCTTTGGCAGGTAAGAAACCGCCTGGCAAAAGAAGAAGCAGGATTCTCATAGCAGAATGGTTTAAGGTGAGTGTAACTTACAAAAACTCCTGGTATAAAATGCCGGGAAATTGAAAAAGGCAGCTTTAACTGTAGGTTTTTCTTTTCTGCAACACCCCACCTGGCAGGAAATATGCTGACTATTAAAATGTTGTGCCGGTGATACAACTGAAAATAAATTTTTAAAAGTGTTCTTTCTGTTTCAAAAAAACAAAACCCATCCGAAGATGGGTTGAAAGAATTTTATCTGTTAAACATTCAGGACACCACCAACTGCTGCTTTTGCTTTGTAATATAGTTATACAGGAATAAGATTACCGGAAGGAACAGCAAGGTAGCTATCAGCGAATTCCTGTAAAAAGGCAGTGCGGCTGTATAACAATTCATCAACCCGCTGAAATCATTACTGTAAAGCACTTCCGCCGCCCTCCACACCAGAAAATTGGAAACAAGAAAATAAATGGTAGGCGCTATAATGGCCCCGGCCAATATGCCTGCATGGCTTTTCCCTTTTAACCAAAACCCTGTGAATACGGCAAGAAGCAGGAGCAGGTAATTTTTCCATTGGCCTGCATAAAACCCTTCATAAGGAAACAGGTCGGCCGTGTACAGAAAATGTATAACCACATCGCTGATAAAAAGGGCCAGCAGCGGCAGCAGGAAAGCCATATCTTTTTGCCTGATAATAAACCCGGCAAACAGGGCAATGGCTATTACCGGCGAAAACCCTGACCAGTCAAGATCGGGCCCGAAGAAAAATTTGCAGGCGGTAGCCAGCGCAACCAGTATCAGCGTAAATAAAATAAACCGTGAATTGATCTTCATACCAGATAGTTAAATAGAAGTGCAAAAATAAATTAAATAAAGGACATAATGCAGTTATTTATTTCACCCCAAAGAAGAAGCCCGGAACACCACCGACCTTTCTGCGGCAGCGAGATATACCGTTTGCCCCGGCGCTACATAAGCAGCAGGCCGGCCAACCTGTAATGGTACTGTTTCTATATCATCGTCTAATTCCGCCCTTCCTTCTGTAAGCAACAACAACTCATCGGCGCCTGAAGTAAAAGAAACCGTTTCGCCACCGCCCAGTTCAAATACACTCAGGCGAAAGTCTTTTACCGGCGCATCATATAATTTCTCCTTTTCATTCACTCCTTCGCCAGGTAAAATAACGGGGTAAGTGGCTTCTGTCTTTACATGCTTCAACAATTCTTTTACATCCACATACTTGCTGGTCAATCCGCCCCGCAATACATTATCGGAGCTGGCCATAATCTCTACATTCTGCCCTTCGAGGTAAGCATGGGGCACGCCGGCCGCCTGGAAAATGCCTTCTCCTTTTTTTAAATGCACCAGGTTAAATAAATAAATGGAAAAAATGCCCCTGTCAATATCTTCTCCTTTTGAGAACGTTTTAACTGCTTTGGCCGCCCAATAATCTTCTTCGTTCCTGTCCGGCAACGCATCTTTATACATGCCTTTCAAATTGGCTACGAGGGGTTGCAACAGCCTGTTTACTTCCTGTTGCGGCATTTCCATTACATATTTATACAAACCTGCATAGCCGGACTCATTAAATACCGGCAACAGCTCCCGCAATTCAACTACATTGAGTAATGTATAGGCCAATTCTTCAACCGGTTTAAACCCGTGCAACAGCCAAAAATCGCTTAAGGCCACCATCAGTTCCGGCTTATGGTTATCGTCCTTATAGTTCCTGTGCGGGGAATCAGGCGGTATGCCTGCTTCATTTTCCCTTGCAAACCCTTCTTCCGCTGCTTTTTTCGATGGATGCACCTGTATAGACAACATGTCTTTTACATCCAGCGCCTTAAAAAGATAGGGCAACCGGCCGGTCAATTCCGTAAGCGGCCTGGTTCCTTCATTTGTTTTTACTACCGAAACACCTAAAAGATGCGTACCCATCCAGTATTCCGCAAAAGGTTGATGCTCCGGGTTGGCCATTTGCAATAAAGAGGGGATAAAAGAGGTACCGCCCCAGTCATAATGCTTTACTGTTCCGTTCAGCTCGTAAATACCTGCCATGAATGATGTAATTTTTTTAACTTGAAGTAAAGATAAGGCATGGCCTCGCATAATGAATTTGGAAAAGAAGGGGAAGAAATGGCTGCCCGCTGGCTTGTTGCCAATGGCTACGAACTGCTGCACCGCAACTGGCGCTATTCGCATTATGAAATAGACATCATTGCATTAAAAAACAACAAGCTGCATTTCATAGAAATCAAAACCCGCCGTCATTCGCCTTTAGGCCACCCGGAAGACAGTGTAACCAGGAAAAAATTCAAACGGTTGCAAAAAGCGGCCGATGAATTTCTTTTTCTTAACCCCGGTCATAAATGGATACAATACGACATATTGGCCATAACCACTTTCACGAACAGGGAGCCTGAATATTTTTTACTGGAAGATGTTTTTCTATAACCGTTCCATCATCTTTTCTACCAACCGGTGCGTGGCAGGGCAATATTCCACATTCTGCTTGTGAATATGCACAAAGTCTTTGAACTTTTTGGATAGATGCGGGAAACCGGCGCAATCGGCGGGCCGCACTTCGTAAATGCTGCACTTATTGTCTTTCAGGTTCAGGAACTGGCAGGGCTCTGTTTTGTTCAGCCAATCCCTTTCACCGCCCCTCTCCCTTCTCAGCCATTTCTGCTGAAAGGCTTCTACGGTCATGTTCAGATGGGCTGCAATCCTCTCCTGGTCCTTGTTGTTGAAAGTTGGCGTCATCGTTTTACAGCAATTGGCGCAGCTAAGGCAATCGGTTTCTTCCCATACTTCTTTTTCCAATGCCTGTATCTTGCTATCAAGGCCGCGGGGTGCGGCGCTTTCCAATCGGGTAAGGTAGCGGCGCTGTTTTCGTTTGGTTTCCGCCGCTTTCTTTTTAAACTTTCTTAAATTAATTGCCGGTTTTTCCATCTTGCGCCGAAGATACTAACCATAACCATCCGATGCGAAGAGGATAAAACATTTTTCTCTTTAAAAGACGGTATTGGCTATTTTTGTTACATTCTAAAATCATTTATAATGAAACCAATCGTTGCTTTTGCTGCCCTCCTGCTGTTATTATCAGTTTATACCTCCTGCTCCTCAAACAATAAAGAGGAAAAGGTGGCTGATTTCTGCACTACCGGCTGCAATACCGACACCCTGAAAGCAGCGGCAGATGATAAAGCAAAATCGTTTATCCGCATCAACCTGAACAATTGTGAAGCGGATTCCATCACCTGGGGCAACCAACTGATGGACGCCTACCGTCAATTGCCCTTCCCGGAATTGGTGGGCAAGTATGTAAGCCTCAGCGAAAGCTATGTGCAAACAAAGTTTGTTGATGGCAAATATGCCTGGCTTATATTCAATGAGTGTAAACTGGGGCAGGGATATATTGTAAAACTTCCTTTTAATAAAACCGATAATATTTTCCGTAAAAACAGCGCTTTTAATGCCATTGACCCTAAATACAAAGTAGATGAATCGCTGGTAGCCTACACCGACAGAGGGAATATCTTTGTAGAAGAAATAACAACAGGGAAAACCGCTTCAATGACGTTTGGCGTTCAGACAGAGATGGAATACAATGCCATGCATGAAACAGTTGATTCTGTACACATTACCCCGTCCCGTATCTGGGCAAAAGTGAAGATTGGAAAAGAATGGAAAGAACTGGAAAAAGATATTATTCTGAAATAACAACCCCGCCGGAAAAATATTTTCTGCTACATGTGGGAACCTTATAAAAAAGGATTCAAAGATTACCTGCAACTGGAAAAATCCCTGTCGGATAATTCGGTGCAGGCTTACCTGAGGGATGTTGAACTGCTGACGCAACACCTGCAACAGGAAAATAAATTGCTGCCCCCGGCAGCGTTAGCCTTAAAAGACCTTCAGCAATTCATCAGGCATATTGCAGAGTTGGGGATGACGGCTTCATCACAGGCCCGGATCATCTCCGGCCTGCGGGCTTTCTATGCCTATTGCACGCTGGAACATATCGTTACCAAAGACCCAACCGTATTACTTGAAGCGCCAAAGCAAAAACGAACACTGCCGGATGTATTAAGTTTTGAAGAAATAGAAAAGATCATCAACCAGCTTGACCTCAGCAAACCTGAAGGAGAAAGAAACAAAGCCATACTGGAAACAATGTATAGCTGCGGCCTTCGGGTAAGCGAAGTGGTGAACCTGAAATTATCGCAGCTTTACCTCGATTTGGGGTTTATACGGGTATTGGGCAAAGGGGATAAACAAAGGCTGGTGCCGCTGGGCAATACGGCTGCCCGGCAGATTTCAATTTACAAAGACAATGTCCGGGTGCATATCGCAGCAAGCAAAGGCAATGAAGATATTTTATTCCTCAATAAAAGAGGCAGTAAACTATCAAGGGTAATGATTTTTTACATCATCAAAGAGTTGGTACAGAAAGCAGGCATTCGTAAAATCGTTTCGCCGCATACATTCCGGCATTCATTTGCCACCCACCTCGTAGAAGGCGGCGCCGACCTGAGGGCCGTACAGGAAATGCTGGGCCATGCAAGCATTACCACTACCGAAATCTATACCCATCTTGACAGGGAGTTCTTAAGAAAAACGCTTGAAAATTTTCACCCGGCATTTAAATAATACTATTTTCTGTCAACTTCGTAAATTTATCCCACATCAGAATATGAGAAGAACAGTAGCTATCGCCTTTGCCCTTACCGGTTGGTTTGCTGTAATAATGCAGTACGTTCTCATGCTGAAAAACAGTGAGGTGGCAGCAACAGAAACCACTATACGGTTTTTCAGCTATTTTACTATTCTTACCAACCTGCTAACGGCAATTGTGCTTACCTGCGAAAGTTTCAGAAAAACACAGGATTCCGATTCAGGTTTTTTAACTGCTATTGTTGTTTATATTACAATCGTAGGCATGGTTTACCAAATCTCACTCCGGCCTCTTTGGTCGCCGCAGGGAATGCAGAAGCTGGTAGATGAACTGCTACATTCTGTAATTCCCGTATTTGTCATCCTGTACTGGGTGTTGTACGGAAATAAGCAGCGTCTGCAATACAAACAACTGGTTGGATGGCTGTTGTTTCCGCTTATTTACCTTGCCTTTGTATTGACACGGGGGCGCTTTTCCGGGTTTTATCCTTATCCTTTCATCAATGTAAAAGAACTGGGTATTGGCAAAGTACTGGCAAATGCTGTCGGCCTGACATTGGGTTTCGTCCTTGTTTCCGTCCTCTTCATCGCTATCGGTAAACGTATTTATCAAAAACCTGCTGGCTGACAGCAACACAACCTTTGCCTTATTTGCTTTTTTTATCACATTTGCCTTTGCAATAAGCTAATAAGTTTTTTAGACAAAACAAATAAGGGTCTATGAAAATAAAATCAATCTATGTTAACCTGCCGGTAAAAGATCTTCAAAAATCAAGGCATTTCTGGAGCAGGCTTGGTTTCGGTTTCAATGAACAGTTCAGCGATGATAAGGCAATCTGCCTTGTGCTGAATGACGGCGCTATTTATTCCATGCTGTTAACGCATGAAATGTTTGCCGGTTTTACCAACAGGCCTGTTGCTGATAACTCTACCACCCAGGTTTTATTTGCCATTGAAGCAGATAGCCGGGAAAAAGTAGACGAGATTGTGAAACTTGCCCTTGAAAACGGAGGTAGCCGCTACAGGGAACCTGTCGACCATGGATGGATGTATTACGATAGTTTCGCTGATCCTGACGGCCATCAATGGGAAATAATGTTCGCCGACAGTTCGCAACTGCCACAATAAAAAAAATATAAAAAAGGATGTGCCATGCACAAAGACGTCAAAAAATATAACAACGCACAGTCGGCTGAAGAAAAAGCCATCTGTAATTTGCTGGCGCAGGAAATTGACAGCAGCCTGCCTGAAGCGGAAAATAAAATATGGCATGCACACCCCGTTTGGTTCCTGGACGGCAATCCGATTGTTGGTTATAGCAAGTTGAAAGATGGCATCAGGTTGCTCTTCTGGAGCGGCACCGGTTTTGATGAAGAACAGCTAAGCCCTCCAGCCGGGAAATTCAAAGATGCTTCCATTGTTTACACATCGGTTAACGAAATCAAAAAGAAAGACATAAAACGATGGTTCAAAAAAGCGAGGGATATACAATGGGATTATAAAAATATCGTGAAACGAAAAGGCGTATTGGTAAGGTTAAAATAGCCGGGGTCTAAGCGATTTCAGGAAAAAAATCTTCTGTTTTATTTTTTGTAGGTTAGCAGGATGGCTGCTTCCCAGGCAGCCCTATATTATCTCAAACACTTTATTTATGAATACCGACAACCAGGTAATTTCCTATTATGCCATCAGAAGACTAATAGGCATACTGGGTATCGCATTGCCTTTCCTGTGCTGGACTGTTAATGCTGTTGTTAACGATTTTGACCTGCTTAATGATGCTCTTCTTGTAAACACTTCGCAAAGCAGCGCCTATCACCCGGATGGCAACCTAAAATCATCTATCAGCCATTTTTATTATACTACGGCAGGGCCTCTGTTTACCGGTGTTCTGATAACCGTTGCTATTTTTCTTTTTTGCTACAAAGGTTACCCGCTTAGCAAAAAGAATGACCGTTTTTACTGGCTCACGGATAACAGGCTGGCTACCTTTGCTGCGCTTTGCGCCCTGGGCATTGTAATCTTTCCGACAGATTCAGCAAACCCGGTAAAGGATAATATCCACATCTATGTTGCTTCAAACACTGTAGGTACACTGCACCTGGTTTTTGCAGCCTTGTTTTTTCTTTCAATGGCTGTTTTCAGTATCATCAATTTCAGAAGAAAACCGGGCAAAATACTGATTACAGATGCACGGGGAAAGTTGTTTCTTTACTGCGGCTGGGGCATGATAGCCTGCCTCGTACTCCTGGCCACATACAGCTTTATACCCGGCAACCCGCTTAAGCTTCCTTATTATTTCGTTTATTTAATGGAAGCCATTATGCTTTTACTATTCGGAACGGCATGGCTGGTTAAAGGCAGGTCAATCCCTACCGAATATATACTGGAAAAAATAGAAGGTTCATAATTGTTTACATTATTGGCCAAAGGTACGCTGCGTTAGTTTTCCTTTCTTTCTTCCACCCGTGGCGGCATCAGTTTATAAATTACCGGCGTTACAATTCTTGACAACAAGGTGGAGCTTATTAAACCGCCGATCATAACAATAGCCAGCGGCGATATCAACGGGTTACTGGATAATGCAATAGGCATCAAACCTCCGATAGCAGTAAAAGAAGTAAGAATAATCGGCAGGAAACGTATCTCCCCGGCTTCTTCAATGGCCTTATTCAGCGGCATGCCCTGCGCCCTTAACTGGTTGGTAAAATCAACCAGCAGGATGGTATTTTTTACTTCAATACCGGCCAGCGCCACGATGCCGATAGTAGCTACAAAAGAAAGCGAATTGCCTGTAATCAGCAAGGCCAGTACGGCGCCTACAATACCCAGCGGAATAACGGACAATACAATCAAGGTGCTCTTGAAGGTTTTGAACTGCAATACCAGCACTGCGATAAACATGAACACGGTAATAAGAATAATAGTGCCAAAGCCATCAAAAGATTCGCTCTTGCTTTCTATTTCTCCCCCCATTTCATAGCTATATCCTTTCTGCAGAGAAAATTTATCCATCTTATCAACCACATCATTAATCACATTTGCATTCAGGAACCCTTCTTTTACAAAACAGTTTACCGAAACCGTCCTCGTTTTGTTAAAATGATTGATGCTTTGTGAAGAGCTTTCAAATTCTATCGTGGCTAATTGCGCTAAAGGGAAAGCCCTGCCGTCATTGCCATTTACAAATAAGTTATCGAATACGGACAGGTCCGGGTAAGCGGACCGCGGCGTCGTAACGACTATGCTATATTCATCCCTGCTGGTTCCTTCACTGGTAAAGCTGCCTACGGGAAAACCGGCAAGCGCCATACGTATCGTTTTGCCAATATTAACGGTAGAAACGCCCAGGTGCCGGGCCTTTGATTTGTTTACGTTAATACGTATATCCGATTTCAGGTGCTTAACCGGGTTATTGACATAAATAGCGCCTTCTGTACTATACAGCAGGTTCTCCACTTTCCCGGCCAGCATACGCAGTGTATCCAGGTTATCACCCAACAACCTCACTTCTACAGGCGATATCATGGGCTGCCCTTGTTCAAAATTGACCACATTCACTTCGGCGCCGAGGTACGGTGTCCACTTTTTTCTCAATGCCTCGATAATCCTTATTTTTTTCTTCGGATTTATATCGGGATACAGTTGAACAAACAACTGTGCAAAATCAGACTGCTCATTTCGCTGGTCCACATTGTAATATATTCTTGGATTTCCTTTTCCTACATTGGAAGCATAATACTGTACTTCCGGTATTTCTTTCAGCTCTTTTTCAATCTGCCGTGCAATTGAATCTGTATAATAAATATTGGATTGCAAAGGCGCCGAAATATTCACCATAAACTGCGGCTTCTCTGAAGCGGGGAATAAGCTGCTGCCGATAACAGGTATCAGTAATAAAGAGCCGCCAAAAATGGCTGCCGCTATCAAAAGGGTCAATACGGGACGGTGCAACGCCTTATCCAGCAGCTTTGCATAAGTGCCGTGGATGATTCTTTGCAATCCGCGGAGGAAAATATTTCCATGCCCACCCTTTGACGGCTTTAATAATATGCTTGACAAATACGGCACTACCGTTAACGCTACAATCATGGAGCCAAGAATAGTGCTCATAACCGCAACCGGCAGCGAACGGATAAAATCCCCGGAAGCTTCCGGCATAAAAGCCAGCGGCATAAATGCGATGATCAATGTAACGGTGCAGCCGATAACCGCCGTGCTGATCTGGTTGGTTGCTTTAATAGTTGCCTGCAGGCGGCTATGGCCTTCCCGCATCCACCGTTCAATATTTTCAACTACCACAATACTGTCGTCCACCAATAAACCAAGCGAAACAACAAGGCCCACAATGCTCAACTGGTTGAGGCTATAGCCAAACACATTAAGCAATATCACCCCGATACATAGGGATAACGGAATTGCTATCATCACTACCAATGACGCCCTGGTGCCTAATGGCAGCAGTGTTATCAATACCAGCCCGATGGCAATAAGAAAATCAATCCCCAGGCTGCCCAACCGTTTATTGACATTATCAGCCTGGTCAAAATGAAGTTGCAGTTCAATGTTTGAAGGCAATCCAGCTTTTATGTCTTCTATTACGGGCAGGTAATTCTTTTGCACCTTGCTGATATTTTCGCCGCTTTTTAAAGCTGCAATAACAAATAGGCACCTGTGGCCGTTTAATCTTGCAATATGGGTTTCAGTTTCGTAATCCGGGTACACATCGGCCACATCTTTCAGTAATATAGCGCCGCCATTACGGCTAAGAACCACCGTATTCCTTATTTCTTCAATATCCCTGTAGCTGGTATTTGATTTTACGTTGAACGATTTTGTTCCTTCATTTATGCTGCCGCCGGGGATATTGGTTATTTCACTCTGCAACGCATCTGTTATAAAAGGAACAGGTATTTTAAGCTGGGCCAGCTTATCCAGCTTCAGGTCAATCCTTACAACTTTATCGCCAATACCCTGCACCTTTACATTCTTTAACTGGGGTACTTTTTCCAATGCTTCCTGCAGGTCTTCCCCTGCTTTATATAAAGCATCCCTTGACGCATTTTCCGACATCAAAGCAATCTGTAAAATATTCACATCGGTTGGCGATACTTTTTGAACATCAATTCTTGCAATATCCCCCGGCAACCGGCTTCGTAAGCTGTTGATCTCCCTTACCAGTTCCTGGTATTTCTCTTCCACATTCACGTTATATTTATATTCTACCAGGATTACTGCAAGGCCGTCCCGTATATTCGTTTTTATCCGCTTGATATTCTCCAATGCATAAACAGACTTTTCAATAGGATCTACCACCAGTTCTTCCATATCTTCGGGGCTGGCCCCCGGATATACCACTATCACCGGGTAAATCGGCGCATTCATCTCCGGGTCTTCGGCCCGCGGCATACCCAGCAAAGCGCTGATACCAATAGCCACTACCATCAGTACCATGATCAGCGTAAACTGGCTGTTCTTTATAGCGTATTCTGATATTTTCATTCTACTTTCTTTAAAAGCAATTCAATATGTCGTGTATTAAAAAAATCAGGGAACGATTCTTATGTCAGCCCCATCATCCAGGTAAGCATTGCCACTGGTGATCAGGTATTTCACACTGTCAAGCCCGCTGCTTATTACCACTTTATTATTTTCTATACGAAGTACCTGCACATTCAGCTTCCGGGCTTTTTTCCCATCATTTGATATAAATACATAGCCCCCGTTTTTGTTCCCGTCAAGCAATGCCTCGAACGGAATGGTCCATGCCTCCATAGTTTTGGTTGTATGAATTTCCGCTTTGCCAAACAACCCTGCTGCAATCCCTGTTTTATCGCTATCTGTAACCTGTACCTGCACATGAAAAGTGCCGCTTTGCGGGTCAATGCCTTCTGATTTTTTTATCACTTTGCCGTGAAAAACTTTATTATTTATCGCATCGCTGGTGATGCTGGCTGCATCGCCAACAGAGATAGCGGCCCACTGGTTGTCGCTTACGCCAACTTTTAAAACCCAGTTACCGCTTGCTGCGCCATTAATCTGCAACACCGGTGTTCCGGGCCCCACTACCTGGCCGGTATTGGCAAACTTATACAACACATAACCTGATTGCGTAGCCCTGATCTCAGAGCTGCTCCTGTTAAAACTGACACCTACTTTTTGCTGGCGGGCTATTTCAAGGGCGGTTTGTGCATTTTGCATCTGCTCCAGCGTGGCTACACTATCCCTGTATAGATTTACGGCTCTCTGATAATCTCTTTCCGCCTTTTGCAATGCAATATCCGCCTGCTGCGACATGGCATTGATTTCCGTTACATCCAGCGTGGCCAATACCTGTCCTTTTCTAACGGTATCGCCTTCTTTAACCAGTATATTCCGGATAATGCCCCCGTTCTTAAATGATAATACAGCTTCATCATCTGTTGTAAATTGTCCTGAAGCAAATACATTCTGTTGTTGCGGCGCTTTATTCAGCGTTATTACTTTAACAGGAATAACATCGTCCGGCACTTTGTTTTCTTTTGGCCTGCTTTTGCAGGCGGTAAAAGCTATACTTAAAAAAACAAAGCCTGCGATAAAAAAGTGTTTCGTATATCTCATAAATAAGAAAATTATTGGTTTATATTATCGGAAGCCAATGCCCTTTCCAATGCTGCTACGGCTTTCAGAACGTTATACTCCTGTATGGTACAGGAAATCTTTGCCTGTGTCAGTTGTGTTCTTGCATCTATGGTTTCAATAAATGTATTAACCCCTTCCCGATAGCCTCTTTCAATCAGGCGATGATACGTGGCGGCCGTTTCCATCTGTTTTTGCTTGGCTTTAAGTGTTTGTAATGCCATGCTGAGATTATTCTTCGAAACATTGCCTGCTAAGGAGAACTGTTGTTCCGCAATTGCAAGGCTCAATGCAGTATTCTTCATGTCAAGCCCGGATTGACGTATTTTATTCCTGTTTCTGAAACCCGAAAAAATCGGGATATCCAGTTGTAACCCGAACATAAAATATCTTGACTGGCCGTTGAACTTAAAATCTTCCGCCTGTGAACCCAGGTCAATAAACCCGTTAAGTTTGGGATAAAAAGCTGTTTTGTTTAACCGGATGACTGTTTCATTTATCCTGCTTACCTCTTGCAGTTGTTTTATCTCTTCCCTTTGCGAGGCATTTATTTCCTGTGAAAGCAGTTGCATTACCTCTCCTAATTTTCCGTTTGCATCATAACCGGAGTCTATCGGTGCATCAAGCGGCCTGTTCAGCAAAAAATTAAAATAGAGCTGTGCATTCCTTACCTCTGACCGGGCATTGTTCAACTCTGCCTGGGTGCTTTCCACTTCACTTTCTGACCGTATCACATAGGCCGGTAACCCTTTACCATTATCCAGTAATTTCTGGTTGGCCCGCTTTCCTTCGCTGGCCAGCGCCAGCGACTGCTCGTAAATACGGACTGCTTCAAGAGATAGCAGGTAATTATAGTAAGCCTCTTTGGTATTATAAACAAGGTCCCGTTTATATATATCGAGGTCAAAATTGGACAAGACGATTTGCTGCGCGGCAAGCTGCCTGTTGTACTTTAATTCCGGGTTAATAATAGGAACGGTTGTCCTGATCTTTGCATCGTAAAAATTAGATGGCAAAAAATTAATCTGTTCATTTTTTAGTACAGGGAAATTATTGCCTGATGTCAAACTGTTCAATGTGCTATATACGCCATTGAGCAAATCGCCCAGGGGCAACTGGATATCCCTTCCCCCGCTGGCCGTTTGATACCCCATTTGAAAAGCAACGGTTGGGTAGTAATAGCTTTTCGCCATATCCAAAGCAATTTTTGCTTTCTCCAGCGAAACATTTTTCTGCTTTATTACAATGTTACTATCTATAGCCTGTTTGATATAAGCGTCTAAAATGCTTTGCTGTGCCATGGCCGGCAAGCCTATAAACGAAAACAATAGGATCAGCAGCCGGGTTCTGGTGAATACTGTTATCATTATTTACACTGTTAAGTAATAATCAAAAAAATTATCTGGACTGTTCCAGCAATTTTATAAAACTGGAAAAAGTGCTTTCAATAATACTATCTATATGGCTCAATTGCTTTTTATGTGTTTTCATAAAATCGAGATGGCCGTGAAGGTTCAACGTACACAAGCCGTGCAATGAACTCCAGGCCAGCATAGCCATACCTGCTGTATCCATATTCCTGAAATATCCTTCCTGCTGGCAGGCTGCCACAACATTTACCAGCCCCCCGAAAGCCTGCTCCCCCTCCACCCAGCAAGGGTCCTCCAAACCAATATCTTTTACATGCTCCATCGGCTCCTTCATAACAAACATAAGTTCATAGAAATCAGGGTTTTCTATAGAAAATTGAATATAGGCCCTCCCCATGGCCTTTAAGCGTTCAAACGGGCTTTCAATATATTCCAGCACCCTGAACTGGCTGTTCAGCAGCTTAAAACCCTCTGTATGCAACGCATGGGCTATTTCAGCCTTATCTTTATAATACAGGTAAATAGTGGTAGGACTGAACTCAATTTCATTGGCAATCTTCCGGATAGAAGTAGCCCCGTACCCTTCAGTCAGGAACAATCTTTTTGCTGCATCCAGAATGGCCTGCCGCAAATCTTCCTTATGCCTTGTTTTGCGATCCTTTATACTCATTTGCACCAGAAATAAAAAACAAATGTATACTTAACACTGTTAAGTAAAAAATATTTTTATTCTTTTTCGCTTCTCTTGAATCAAAAGGAAACTATTCATCCCGGTTAACTACATTTACAACTACCAATGATCCGCCGGGGTATTGAAATAATAAACAGCAGCTTTAAAATGGCCATGCAGGAGTTGTGGAACAATAAGTTGCGTACTTTCCTCTCTCTCTTTGGCATCACCATAGGCATTTTTTGCATCATTGGCGTACTCGCTACGGTGAGCAGCCTGAAAAAAAACATCCAGAACGAAATAAGCTCTTTGGGCAACAATACCATCTATATTGATAAATGGGATTACAGCGCCGGGGCCGGTTCTGATTATCCTCGGTGGAAATACGCTAAAAGACCTGCACCTACCTACAATGAGCTAAAACCAATAAAAGAAAGAACAGCAGCCGCCCGGTATGCTGCTTTTGTAATCAACTCGCAGGATAAAGTATCAAATGGCAGTTATTTTCTTTCCAACATAAAGTTGTACGGAGTAAGTGAAGATTTTGACGAAATACAAAACATCAGTATTCAAACAGGCCGGTATATAACAGACGAAGAGTTTAATGGCAGCCACCCTCATATTGTAATCGGCAGCGAAATAGCAGGCAAGCTGTTTTCAGGCGCTGAAGGGGCTATTAATAAACAATTGCTGATACGGGGAAAGAAAATGCTGGTAGTAGGTGTAATTACAAAGCAGGGAAAACAAATGATAGGCGGATGGGACTTTGACCAAAGCGTTATTATACCGTACAAATATGCCCGTACCCTAATCAATGAGTCAAAGGCCGACCCCGTTCTGATGGTGCAGGGAAAAGATAACCTCGACAGTAAGCTGCTAAAAGAAGAACTTACAGGAACCATGCGTACGCTTCATAAGCTGAAGCCTGCCGAAGAGAATGACTTTAGCCTGAACGATGTAAATGATTTCAATACCCTGGTAGGCTCCATTTTCAAAGGCCTGAACTTAGGCGGATGGGCCATTGCTGCATTATCGCTGATTGTAGGCATGTTTGGAGTAGCCAATATCATGTTTGTTACAGTAAAGGAACGAAGCAGCCAGATAGGCTTGAAAAAAGCTATCGGCGCCAAACAGCGTGTAATCATAACTGAGTTCCTGCTGGAGTCTGCCTTTCTATGTATCATCGGGGGCATTATGGGCCTGGCCCTTGTGTATGTACTTACCCTTATTCTGACTAACCTGCTTAACTTTCCTGTATTTATCCCGGCCATTTATCTTTTGCTTGCCATTTTTATTTGCATTATCACAGGTATAATAGCAGGCATAGTCCCTGCCATGCAGGCTGCGAAAATGGAACCTGTAAAAGCAATAAAGGTGAACGCTTAATATAGTTGCTGTTCTTTCTTTGCTACGGATGAATAATCATGAAAATAAAAGCAAGCAGGTTGACCAGCAATACCACTCCGTAAACAATATTTGTTCGGCCGCTTGCCAACGACAGCATTACGATAAATACGGAAAGCCCCAATAATACAATCGATTTTATATCAAGGCCCAAAACAATGTTCATGTCATAAAGCCGGCTTACCACCGCCACGCATGGAATGGTCAATCCAATACTTGCAAGAGCGGATCCCAATGCCAGGTTAAGGCTTGTCTGCAGCTTGTTTTTTCTTGCGGCATTAATAGCCGCTATACCTTCCGGTAACAAAATAACAGCCGCAATAATAACCCCTACCAGTGTTTTGGGAAGATTATAGCCAACAACTACCCCCTCGATAGTCGGCGAAAGCGTTTTAGCCAACAATACCACGATACCCAGGCTTATCAACAGAAATACCAGGCTTGTTGCAAATACGATACCGTTTATTTTAACGGTATGTTTTTTTTCATCGTCCCCATCATCAGCAAGGAAATACTCTCTATGCCTTGTGGTTTGGGCGAATAAAAAGAAAGAATAAATAAGCAGGCAGGCAATTGAAACGAAAACAAGCTGTGGCGTTGAATAATAAGGGCCTTTTACACTTGTGGTAAAAGAAGGAAATATCAGCGTAAGTATAATGATAGAAACAAGAGAAACCAAAGCGATTGTTGCTGAATGTTTAGAAAAGTTTTGCTCATGATGTTTTAATCCCCCTATAAAAAGGCAAAGCCCTACAATCCCGTTCAGGATAAGCATCGTTGCGGAAAAAATGGTATCCCTGGCCAGCGATTTGGCCTCCTCGCCGCCGGATACCATTAGCGAAATGATTATTGCAACCTCAATAATGGTTACAGCCACTGCCAGGATGATTGTTCCATAAGGTTCACCCACCCTGTGTGCAATGATTTCTGAATGGTGCACTGCAGACATGACACTCAATATCAGCAATACACCTGCTGCTACCTGAAACGCACCATTCTTATCAATCGCCCCTGAAAAAAACAGTATCCAGGCCAGTACAGGTATTGTAATTGTCCATTGAAGTAGTAATGCTCTCATTGCTGTAGCTTCTGAATGATAAGAAAATATCTTTAACTCGAAAAACAGGGTTAAAAATAAGACACAAACATAAAATTATGCGTTTAACAACACACAGATTAAGCAAAGAAGTAAACCTATAACAAGGCTGTCATATGTTACCGGATCAGAACAATGTTTTAAAGAAATAGTTTACAAGGTTTTTTGTGAATAAAAATGCAGGAACCGGTTGTATAAAAATAAAAAACTCCGGCGACTGCCAGAGTTTTTCTCTTCGTCGGGAGGACAGGATTCGAACCTGCGACCCCCTGGTCCCAAACCAGGTATTCTACCGGGCTGAACTACCTCCCGCCTGCCATTCTTAGAATGGGGTGCAAATATAGTTTCTTTCCCTTTATCTGCCCACTTCTTTTTCCTTTAGCCTTGTTACCAAAATGGCAGGCTTGAAGCCTGCCATTTCAATACTTTCTGTTACCAGAACCTTTAGCGGGTAATGCTTAAAGGGTTGGTCATCGAAAAATACATTTTCTTATACATCTGCTCATTTGCTATATCATTGAGATAAACTTCAAATACCACCGATACTTTCTGTCCATACAGGTTGGGGATATAGCTGTACGGCAGGAACAGTTCAAGATTGCTTTTAGCGGCTTTATTATAGCTTGTTCTTGAACTGGGCAATAAATTCATCTTCAGATAGGTAGCCACTGTTCCGCCCCAGTTATAATATAAATTATTGCTCCGTATATAATAACCATCTTCATCAGCCAGTCTTGCTACAATATACACCTCTCCTAATTTTGCATTCGTTTTAAGATCAAAGGCTGGCCTTATTACCAGTCCCTGCCGTACATTATCATTATATACGTTCAGTTTGCTAAAGTTGGTAATATCTACTTTAGGAACTACACGGGAAAGCTTGTTGCCTGCTTTTGGATAAAGCGCTGCGATGAGTGATTTATCTCCTGTTGAAAGTTCAAAGTTGTCTTTTACAGAATAGCCGTCTGTTGTCTGCCAGGACTCGATGGAATAGTGCATGATTGATTTTGGATCGTAGGCCGTGCCATTTGTATAGAACTGGGAAGACACTTCAAATACATTGAAGTCCACTTTATCCTTATCCCATCCCTGTGTTTGCTTGTAATAATTATAAACAGAATCTGTTTTCTTCCAGTTAACTGCATCCGGATAGCTTTGCTCATGCAAAAGGCCCAAAGCATGGCCAAATTCATGCATAATCACCCGGCGAAGTTCTTTATTGTTCCAGTGATCGGGATCGGCTTTTATCTCGGCAACCAACTGATTGTAGGTATAAGGACGGGTATATCCTTTCTTTTTCAAACTGGCTTCATAATATTCAAAATCCACAAAATAAAGGGTATCAAAATTCATTGTTTGCTGTGATTCCGGACGAAACCTTGCTTCTGTTCCTACTGCCGAATTATGCCCGCTTCCCCTTCCGAGCTTTACCCGTATATCACTCTGGCGGGCCGTATCGGATACAAAATTGAACCGGATGTTGGCATACTTCTCCCACTCTTTTGCATTCTTAATTACCTGGTCCCGCATCCACTTGCTTCCGCCCGGCGTAAATTTTACCCGCAATACGGTACCCGGCTCCCAGGTGTGATAGTTATCACTCACACCGCGGGGCTTTGTGGTATCTACTTCAGCAAACATCGCATCGCCCAACAGGGTGGTGCAACTTGTTTTGTGAAAATCGAAGTTTTGAGCCTGGACATCTTTTCCGAATGCCGCTCCCATGATAATAGCTATAAACAGAAACCTTTTCATACTTTTTATTTTTGTTTCATCCCGAAAATATTCCGGATTTTACACTTTTACATACCCCCAAAAGGGTATAAATGATACCATGATGGATTTAAGTCAAAAAAAGTTGTTTAAACTGCAATTTTTCTTAAGAAACGTTAACAAAAACGAAGATAATATCCTTTTATTGCTAAAAAGAATCGAAGGATGCCCATTACAGATAATTTGCAGGATAACCCCAATTTGCCATCCATAACAAAATGCCCCGAACCGGGGCATTCAATCGGGTTGCGGAGAGGGAGGGATTCGAACCCTCGGTACAGATTTAAGTCCGTACAACGGTTTAGCAAACCGGCCCTTTCGGCCACTCAGGCACCTCTCCGAACAGGGGCAGCAAAAATAATCATTAGCTGCAAGAAAACCCAAAAAAAACAAATTCCGGACACCTTTTCAGCTACCCGGAACTTCTATACTGCATTGATAAAATCTTACATGGCGGCTAACTGAACTTTTTGCTGCAGTTCAAGCACATTTTCCCTGAACACACCATCCGTATCCATCAGGTCTTTTACCGTTTGGCAGGAGTGTATAACCGTTGTATGGTCCCGGCCGCCAAAATGCTCGCCAATTGTTTTTAAAGAATTTTTGGTAAAAGCCTTTGCCAGGTACATGGTAATCTGCCTTGCCTGTACAATTTCCCTTTTGCGGGTCTTTTGCAAAAGCTTATCGTAAGACACATCGAAATATTCGCAAACCATTTTTTGTATGGTTTCGATGGTTATTTCTTTACTGGATGATTTGACGAAGTTGCGTAACACTTTTTTAGCAAGATCAAGGTCTATTTCCCTTCTGTTAAGCGAAGATTGTGCCAACAGTGATACCAGGGCGCCTTCCAGTTCCCTTACACTATTACTTATATTATATGCAATATATTTTACAACTTCTTTCGGCATATCTAACCCGTCATTCTTCATTTTCTTCTCCAGTATCTCTATGCGGGTATCATACTCAGGCACCTGTAAATCAGCGCTAAGGCCCCAACGAAAGCGGCTTAACAACCTTTCCTGTACCCCTTCAAGGTCTTTAGGTGGTTTATCGGAAGCTAAAACAAGTTGCTTGCCCGATTGGTGCAAGTGGTTGAAAATAGCGAAAAAGGCATCCTGCGATCTTTCTGCTTTGGCAAAATTTTGTATATCATCCAGAATCAGCACATCTATTAACTGGTAAAAATGAATAAAATCATTTACCGCATTATTACGGCTGTGGTCTATAAACTGGTTAATGAATTTTTCTGAACTTACATACAACACCACTTTATTAGGGTGCAGCCTTTTTACCTCATTTCCAATAGCCTGGGCCAGATGCGTTTTACCTAACCCTACTCCGCCATAAATCACCAACGGGTTGAAAGAATTGGCCCCGGGTTTTTCAGCAACCGTTTTTCCGGCCCGGCGGGCTACCCGGTTGCAATCCCCTTCCACAAATGATTCAAAAGTATAGGTATGTTTTAATTGCGGGTCTATCTGCATTTTTTTAAGACCCGGTATTACAAAAGGGTTCTTAACGGGGTTATTTATGACTAACGGAAAATCCATTTCATTATTTGAAAATGTTTTATAACCCTGGCCGCTTACATCCATGGTAACAGGCTGGTTCTTACTGTTACCGCTGTCCACCATGACACGGTATTCCAACCGGGCCTCTTTTCCTAATTCCCTTTTCAGCGTTTTCGCTAATAAATTTACATAATGTTCTTCCAGATATTCAAAAAAGAATTGGCTGGGAACCTGTATAACCAATACATTATTTTTTAAGGAGACGGGCTTGATGGGTTCAAACCATGTTTTGTAATGCTGCCACTCAACAATGTCTTTGATGATCTTTAAACAATTGGTCCAGATTTTTTCAGCATTTTTCTCCATCAGAATTGAAAGCAGTTTATGTCGTGTTAACTATAGTAATTCTTTCCAAACGTCCAAAAAAATCTTTCCGCAATAACCGTTAAAAAAGTTGGACAGGGAGGCGAATATCATCATTTCTTTTATAAAAAAAAATTTTTATCCGGCTGATTTTTGTGAAACAGGAATATTGTTGTTTCTGGCCATTTTTTTCCCTGAAAATTTGGAAAATTCAAAATCCAGCCTACCCAAAATAATCCCGGCAAACCCTACCTGGTTTATAATAACATCCTCTCCCTTTTTGTTCTTCATGATAGCCGGCTTATCCATAAATGTATGTGAATGCCCGCCGATGATCAGGTCAATATTCTCCGATTCCTTTGCAAGTATTTCATCACAGATTCTATCAGCCTCCCTTGACCTATAACCAAGATGTGATAAGCAAATAACCATATCACATTTTTGTTTTTTCAGCAGGGCAGCCGTTTCATTTGCTTTTTGTACCGGGTCAAGATATTTCGTAGCGCCAAATAAATTATCAGGAATAAGCCCCTTGCCTTCTATGCCCAATCCGAAAATGCCAATCTTTAATTTCCCTTTTTTAAATGTAGTGTACGGCCTGGCAATATATTCCATCGGTGTTCCTGCAAAATCATAATTGGCCACCAGCATCGGGAAGCCGGCATGTTTTGTCAGTTGCAATGCAAGATTTTCCATCCCTGCATCAAAATCATGATTCCCGATAGTGCAGGCATCATATTGCATGGCAGACATCGCTTTGATTTCAGGCTCTCCTTTATATATATTGAAATAAGGTGTTCCCTGAAATATATCGCCGGCATCCAGCAGCAGCACCTGTTCTTCCTCCTTCCGTATCTGCTCTATCAACCTGTACCTTACAGCTATGCCCCCCAAGCCCTGGTTACGGCCTCCATCCATAGGAAATGGATCGAGTCGGCTATGTGTATCATTGGTATGCAAGATGGTGAGTTTCAAAGGGCTGAAGTATTCCGCCGCTTCGGTTAAGGAAGGTCCCGCCATAATGGCGCCGGCGGCCAGCCCGGCCTTTCGTATAAAGTCCTTTCTATTCAGCATTGATAACACGGTTTTCTATATCAGCAGTTATTTGTTTCCCCTCTTTTTTTAGTTTTATTATATAATCCGCTATTGCATCCCGCATCAGGTAGCCGTTGGATATTTGCGGCAGTGCCTTTAGCATATCGGCATTGTCCCCTCCGTTGGCAATATAATCTGAATTGGATATCGTATATGTAGCTTCTGCATCCAGCGGCTTATCCCCTACTTTTATATTTACGGCTTTCCCGTTTTTTATCTGCATCGTTATACCCGAAACCGGCCATCCACCGTGTTTGGCAGTGAGGTCCAGAAATTCCTGCAGCACACTTCCTTTCAATTTTTGCAAAATAAGCAGGTTATCAAAAGGCATTATTTCAAACACTTTGCCTATTGTAACGTCCCCGGCAGGTAACTGTTCCAGCCGTATACCTCCGTAATTGATAAAAGCCACATCTACTTTGGTCTTATACTTTTCCTCTGCCATATATAAAAGTGCATCAGCAAGAAAATTGCCCAGTTCCGACTCCGGTCTTTTCTTTGTCAATGTTTTTGTTGCACTATTTATTACTTTATCCATCACCCTGCTTACACTATCCCTGTAAAGCCCAAGAAATGAATTGTAAACCGTATCTGACTGTTGTGTTTGTTGTGCTGTATTGGTTATCCTGTAATTATGGTATTGAACTGTGCCTGCTTTATAAGCAGGATTGCAGGAATAAATGCCTGAAAAAAACAGCGCAGCAAAAAGCAGGATGAAATAGTTCCTTTTCATGTTAACCCTTCCCGCTTCAAGGTATTAAATAATCCTGTTGCAACCGCAACATTACTTAAAAATATTATCCGGTTTGTTGCATCTTTGCACCACCTTTTCAGGATAAAAACCTGACAGTATGCAAAAGATCATCTCCCTGAAACTAAAGCCCTCAGAAGCTACCGATTATACATTGGTAAAAAAGTACGTTGCGCAGGCTGAAGGCGTTAAAGCTTCTTCTGTTTCCGGCTATACAATAGTAAAGCAATCCATTGATGCCCGTGCTAAACAGCCCTGGATCAATATTTCCCTTAAGGCATATATCAATGAACCCTTTCAGGCAAGAGAGCTGCATCCATTCCATTTCCAGGATGTATCAAAGTCTGGCCGTAAAACGATTATAATCGGGGCAGGTCCCGCCGGCCTGTTTGCCGCCCTGTATTTAATAGAGCAGGGCATAAAACCGGTACTGCTGGAAAGAGGCAAAGATGTTAGGGCCAGGAGAAGAGACCTTGCCGTGCTGAATAAAGAAGGCATTGTAAACCCTGAAAGTAATTATTGCTTCGGCGAAGGGGGCGCCGGCACTTACAGCGATGGTAAATTATACACCCGCAGCAGCAAACGGGGCGATGTGAACAGGATACTGAACCTTTTTGTTCGTTTCGGGGCGGAAGAAAACATCCTGTACGATGCCCATCCGCATATCGGCACCAATAAACTGCCCCATATCATTACCGCTATGCGAAAAAAAATAACAGACTGTGGCGGTGAGTTCCTGTTTGAAAAAAAAGTAGCCGACTTTGTGCTTACCAACGAAAGAATCAAAGGCGTAAAAACAGTTGATGGAGATTTGTTTGAAGCAGATGCTGTCATACTGGCAACAGGCCATTCGGCAAGGGATATTTTTCAGTTGCTGTACAACAAGAAAATACTGATAGAACCTAAGCCTTTTGCGTTAGGCGTAAGAGTGGAGCATCCACAATCGTTAATTGACTCTATTCAATATCACTGTGCTGTACGAGACCCTTATTTACCACCGGCAGCCTACAGTTGGGTGCAGCAGGTGAATAATAAAGGCGTTTTTTCTTTTTGCATGTGCCCCGGCGGCATCATTGCCCCGGCATCTACGGCCCCCGGAGAACTGGTTGTAAACGGATGGAGCCCTTCCAAACGGAATAATCCCTATGCCAACAGTGGTATTGTGGTATCTGTGGAAGAAAAAGACCTGCCTACCGGACAGGCTGGCTGGCAGCAATACAAAAAGCACGGCGCCCTTGCCGGTATGTTCTTCCAGCAGGAAGTGGAACAAAAAGCATTCCATGCAGGAGGCGGCTTGTTCGTGGCCCCTGCACAACGGTTAGCTGATTTTGCAGACAACAAAATTTCTTCTTCCCTTCCCTCCTGTTCCTATTTACCCGGCATTCATGCAGTGCAGTTGCATGAAGTATTGCCTCTTTTTGTTTATAAAGGTTTGCAAACCGGTTTTCGTGAAATTGGCAAAAAAATGAAAGGCTATTTTACCAATGAAGCCGTAGTGGTGGCCACAGAGTCAAGAACATCTTCCCCCGTACGTATTCCGAGAGATGAAAGGACATTACAGCACCCGCAAATAAAGAACCTTTATCCCTGCGGCGAAGGGGCGGGATATGCCGGGGGCATTGTAAGCGCCGCCATGGACGGAGAGAGAGTGGCAAGGCAAATTACCCTAATGTCAGTTTGACCGGGAGTACATGCACTTTACACCTGTATTTACCCCGTTTGCCGGTTTTTGCTCTAAACTTGGCCAACTCTTCTATTTTTGCCACCTAAAGCTCACTCAATACAGTACCATGAACATACTTGAACTACAAAACCTGAAGAAATATTTCGCTACGCAAAAGGCGGTGGATGATATCAGCCTTAACGTGGAAAAGGGCGGTATTTTCGGACTGCTTGGGCCGAATGGCGCCGGTAAAACCACGCTTATAAGAATGATTACCGGTATCTTCTATCCCGATGAAGGCGAGATCATCTTTGACGGCAAAAAATTTGACCCGCAAAATGATGTGGAACGAATCGGTTATATGCCCGAGGAAAGAGGCCTGTATAAAAAAATGAAAATTGGTGAGCAAACCATGTACCTGGCGCAGCTAAAAGGATTGAGCCGGCAGGAAGCGCTGACCAAGATCAAACAATGGTTTATCCGGTTTGAGATGGAGACATGGTGGAACAAAAAAGTGGAAGATCTTTCCAAAGGCATGTCACAGAAACTGCAATTTGTAACCACTGTGCTGCATGAGCCGAGGCTGATTATCCTGGATGAGCCTTTTAGCGGGCTGGACCCCGTAAACAGCAACCTGATAAAAGACGAAATTTTCAGGCTGGCCCAGAATGGCACCACTATTATCTTCAGCACCCACCGCATGGAGCAGGTGGAGGAGATATGCGACCATATTGTACTGGTGAACAAAGGCAAAAAAATACTGGACGGCACGGTAAAAAAGATAAAGCAGGATTTTAAGGAAAACTTATACAACATCGGTACGGAAGAAGGCATATCGCTTACGGAAAATGCAGCCGCCCCCTTCTCCATCGTTAACAAAAAAGAGAACCAGCATGTCATCCATATCCGTAATGGTTTTAAGGCCAATGATGTGCTGCAATATCTTCTTAACAGTCATATTTCGGTTACGTCATTTAATGAAATACTGCCATCGCTCAATGATATTTTTATCCGGCTCGTGGAAGATACCCCTGCCGCCCGCCAGTTTCAGAAAGTATAGTTCCAACTGCAAACCTTTAAACTCATTTTCATGAACAAAATCTGGATCATCATAAAAAGAGAATACCTGACAAGGGTGAGAAAAAAGACCTTTATCATCTCCACCCTGCTTTTTCCGCTTTTGTACCTGCTGCTGATATTCGGTATGGGCTATATTGCCGAAAAAAGCGCCCAGGTGCTGAATGTAGCCCTTATTGACTCTTCAGGCTATTTTTCCAAAAGCCTTCTTGACAAGCAAAACCAATTGGATAAGAGTTCTGTGCTTACCCTGGCTACAGAAAATGCCGACAGCGTAATAAAAGATTATAAAGCGGCGGGCTATGACGGGTATATCAGCATTCCGGTTTCGCTTGACTGGCAAAAGGGAACTGACGGGCTTTTTTTTCAATCCACTAAGTCTTATGGTTCCGGCTCCACCACATCTATAGAAAGAAAGTTGAACCGTTTATGGGATGAAATTAAAAACGACAGCCTGCAGATTGACATAGAAAAACAGCAAATATTAAGCAACAGTCGTTTGGTACTTACATCAAAAAACCTGGTTGACAGTTCTTCCAACGCTAAGATTGCGGAAGGCATAGGCTATGCCTGCGGTTTCCTGATCTATTTTATCCTGCTCATTTACGGCTCGCAGGTAATGATGGGCGTAATGGAAGAAAAAACCAACCGCATTGCAGAGGTCATTGTTTCATCCGTGAAGCCTTTCCAGATGATGATAGGTAAAATAGTAGGTATCGGGATGGTAGCGCTTACGCAATTCCTGCTATGGATAGCTTTTGTGTTTATAATATATAATATTGGGTCGGCTACGGGCAATGCGGGTATTGCCTCCGGCGTGGTGGGCAGTATGCAAAACCTTTTCTCCAGCATCAATGTACCGCTGATATTATTCTGTTTTGGCTTTTATTTTCTTGCCGGTTTCTTTTTTTATGCTTCTTTATACGGCGCTATCGGCAGCGCTGTGAATGAGGATATGCGGGAAGCCCAATCTCTTAGTTTCCCCATCACCATGCTGGTAATACTTTCTATTGCCATCATGACGGCCGCCATCAGCAACCCTACCGGCCCTGTGGCTGTTTGGGGAAGCATTATTCCCATCAGTTCGCCTATCGTTATGATGGCCAGGATTCCATACGGCGTACCGGGCACCGTGCCCTGGTGGCAGTTGGGGCTTTCCATGGCCCTGTTAGTGGCCGGGTTTATTTTCACCACATGGATTGCCGGAAAGATTTACCGCACCGGTATATTGATGTATGGCAAGAAGCCTACCTGGAAGGAAATGTTTAAATGGGTTTTCCGGAAAAATTAACTGGTAACTAACTCTTTAGCAAGTCAAAACCGCCCACGGGGCGGTTTTTTGTTAAAATTCATCTTTTTCATTCCCGGGATGTAACAAAATACGAAGTCAATCGTATATTTGATACGAAATATTTCGTGAAACTTTAAATACCATAGCATGAAACCAACCCGCTTTGCCCCTGGCCCGCTCCTGTTAGTACTGGCCCTTGCCCTCCTTTCCGCAGGCCTCATTTCCTGGAACGGCAACCGCACCCAGCAGCATTACAAACATTCCGGCACAGATACCATTCCTGAAAAATCAAAAGAAAAGAAGGCCCGCAACCTGGATGAGGCGCTGGAAGAACTGGAAAGGGTTGAAAAAGAGATCAACGCCGAAAAAATAATGAAGCAGGTTACCGAAGCATTAAAGCAGGTACGCCTTGAAGAAATTACAGAGCAGGTGAACAAGGCGCTGAAAGAAGTAAACTTTGACGACATTGAAAAGCAGGTAAAATCCTCTCTTCAGAAAGTGGATTGGGATAAGATTAAAAAGGAAATGGACCATGCATTGAAGGAAGTAAACTTCGATGAAATCCATGAAGAAGTTAAATCCTCTCTGGCCAAAACAAACTGGGACGAAATAAAAGACGAGATAAACAAGGTAAAGGACATTAACCTGAAAGAAGTGGAAGCAGAACTGAAAAAAGCGGGGGAAGAAATCCGCAAAACAGAACCTGAAATAAAAAAGGCCCTGGAAAAATCAAAAGCGGAACTGGAAAAAACCAAAGCCACGCTGAAAGAGTACAAGGCTTTTACCAAATCGCTGGAAAAAGACGGGCTGGTTGACCTGAAAGGCAATTATTCCATACAGCACAAGAACGGCAAGCTCATCATCAATGATAAAGCGGTATCTGAGGCTGTGTACAACAAATACCGTTCTTTTCTTGAAAAGCATAAAAAGTTCACTATAGAGAAAGATGATAACGATTTTGATATGGATATAGACTAAATAGCCAGGGTCGGCCATGAAAAACAAAAGTCCCGCCAGTAGGTTGGCGGGACTTTTATATTGTAAAAATAATATTCTTCAATCAACACAAGGTCAAACCCCTCCGCCAAAATGAAAGGGCGAAGGCATAATATCCATATAAGCCGCTTCTGATAATTCGATACTGATGCGGAGGGTTTCATCCTCCTTTATAACTATTTTTTCTTTGGTAATCTTCCTGAAACCGGCTTTCTCAAAAACAAACTTGTACACACCGGGCTTCAGTTCATCAAATGCAAAACCACCGGCCTCATCGGTAGTTACTTTTACTTCTTTCTTCGAAGCCAGGTAAGCCGTAACGCTTACATCCTTCAATGGTTTTTTGGTTTCGGCATGCAGCACCACCCCATTCATCTCGTCTTTTTTACCAATAATGGGGTCATCATTCGTAGCCTGAGCTGTTACAAAGCCCAACAGACCCGCCGTCAGCAGCATTGCTCTTGGTTTCATCTTGCAGATTTAATTGAATTAAATAAGTTACCAGACCTTGCTCACTATAACCAACTCCCTAAAATTAGGATATTTTCAGCGGATCGGCCAAAGCTTCTTTAAATTCCGTCCACACCTCTTTTACAATATCCGCAGCCGGTAAAACGGCGGTAATGAGGGAGCTTACCTGCCCTATTTCCAGTTCGCCCTGTTGCAAATCACCTTCAAACATGCCCTTTTTTGCCCTGGCCCTGCCCAAAAGTTCTTTTAACTCTTCGCTTGTGGCCCCTCTTTCCTCGGCGGCCTGCACCGCTTTAAAGAATTCGTTTTTGATGAGCCGTACCGGCGCCAGCTTTTTCAGGGCCAGTTGCGTATCGCCTTCCCCGGCATTGATAACAGCCTGTTTAAACTCCCGGTGCGATGAAGCTTCTTCGCTTGCCACAAAACGGCTGCCTATCTGCACCCCTTCCGCCCCCAACACCATTGCCGCCAGCATTTGCCTGCCGGTTGCAATGCCCCCGGCTGCTATTACCGGTATGCTGACTGCATTTGCAACAGAGGGAACCAATACCAATGTTGTCGTTTCCTCCCGTCCGTTGTGGCCCCCGGCCTCAAACCCTTCTGCCACCACCGCATGGCATCCGGCCTGTTCTGCTTTTTTTGCAAATTTGGAAGAGCTTACAACATGCACTACCGTAATACCTTTTTCTTTTAGTACAGGTGTCCAGATGGCCGGGTTGCCCGCCGAAGTAAAAACAATCTTTACCCCTTCTTCAAGTATGACCTGGATATGCTTGTCAATATCAGGATAGAGCAGCGGCACATTTACGCCAAAAGATTTGGCTGTGGCAGCTTTGCATTTTCGTATATGCTCCCGCAATACATCAGGATACATAGAGCCGCTGCCGATAATACCCAGGCCACCTGCATTACTTACAGCGCTTGCCAGCCGCCAGCCACTGGCCCATATCATACCTGCCTGTATGATAGGATAGTCAATATTGAATAGCCGGGAAACCCTGTTTGAAAACCCTGTCATTAATTTCTTTTGCGATAAAGTTAGCCAAACCTGTGACAGGAATTGAACGTTTGATGCTAACCCAAATCAATACTCGTATTATCACCGATATTCAGTGAACGGCTTTCCCCCCTTAGCTTGGTATCGCTGCCAATGACGGATTGATCCAGCACAATATCATACAGATTGGAATAAGAGCCTACAATAGAATCTTTTACAATGGATTGCTCAACCACCGTACCCTCACCGATGGTAACATTGGGGCCGATAATACTATTACAGATAGTGCAGCCGGGGGCAATGCTGACAGGCGGAATGATAACGGTATTTGCAAAATCATGCTGCTCCGTATATTGCTCATTGTACTTTTTGAGCAAGGTCCGGTTCGACTCCAACAAGGTTTCCTTTTTACCACAATCGAACCAGTTGCTTACTTTAAAAGCCTTGAAGCGTATGCCTGTCTTTAACATACAATCAAGGGCATCTGTAAGGCTGTATTCGCCATGCGTCCTCAACCCCTGCCGGATATTGTTTTCAATGCAATTGAACATCTGGTCGCTTTCCCTGATCTTATAAATCCCTACCAGCGCCGTATTGGATTTGGGGATATGCGGCTTCTCCACCACATGGTCAATAAACCCTTCAGCGTCTATCTCCGCTACGCCAAAATCCCTCGGGTCGTCCACCTTTCTTACGCCAATCATCGAAAAAGGATTGTTGACCACTTCCCGGATGTCATATTCGCAGATCGTATCGCCCAGCACCACAAATACCTCATCCTCGTTTACAATATTACGGGTAAGCCGGATGGCATGGCCGATGCCCTGCCTGTCAACCTGGTGCACATAATGGGCCGTAATATCGGGGTATTTGGTATGCACATAGTCCTGTATCTTCTCTCCAAGATAGCCTACAATAAAAATAATTTCCCTGATATCCGCTTCCCGCAACTGATCAATGATGATGCCCAACACTGTTTTGCCCGCAACCGGGATCAGCGCAGTGGGCTGTGTATAGCTGTTGGGGCGCAGTTTGGTGCCTGCCCCTGCAACCGGAATAATTGCTTTCATTTATCTTAAACCTTAACCCTATAAACTGTTTAGAATCCGAAAGGCCAACGAAAGTAATACTTTTGATGTAAACAAAATCCTCCCGGTCTGTGGCCATTCCTTGTCATTACTCGCTTATTTTTGCGCCATGCAAAAAGACACACAGGTATTTGACCTGATCCGCAAAGAGCTTGAACGCCAGCGAAACGGCATAGAGCTGATCGCTTCCGAAAATTTTACTTCGCTGCAGGTAATGCAGGCCATGGGCACCGTGCCTACCAATAAGTATGCAGAAGGCTATCCCGGCAAACGATATTACGGCGGCTGCGAAGTAGTGGATGAAATAGAAACCCTGGCGATTGAGCGGCTGAAAAAGATATTTAATGCCAACTGGGCCAATGTGCAACCCCATAGCGGCGCACAGGCCAATACCGCTGTTTTTCTGGCCTGCCTGAAAGCAGGTGATAAGATATTAGGGCTTGACCTCAGCATGGGCGGCCACCTTACCCACGGCAGCCCGGCCAATTTCAGCGGTAAAAATTACCAGGCTTTGCATTATGGCGTTACCAAAGATGGTATTGTTGATTATGACCAATTAGAAGCCATCGCCCTAAAAGAAAAACCCAAAATGATTATCTGCGGCGCTTCGGCCTACAGCCGCGACTGGGATTATAAACGCATTCGTGAAGTGGCCGACAAAATTGGCGCATTGGTAATGGCCGATATTGCCCACCCGGCGGGGCTGATTGCCACCGGCTTATTAAACGATCCTTTTGAACACAGCCATATCGTTACTTCTACCACACATAAAACATTGCGTGGGCCAAGGGGCGGCATCATCCTGCTGCGCCATGATTTTGAAAATCCTTTTGGCATTAAAGACCCGAAAGGCAATATAAGAATGATGAGCGCCTTGCTCGACCTCGCTGTTTTTCCCGGGATGCAGGGCGGCCCGCTGGAGCATGTCATTGCTGCCAAAGCAGTGGCTTTCGGCGAAATACTGAGTGATGATTTTAAAGCTTATGGCAAACAGGTTATCGCCAATGCACAGGCGCTGGCCAAAGCATTTGTGGGCCGCGGGTATAACCTGATAAGCAATGGCACAGATAACCACCTGATGCTGATTGACCTCAGGAATAAAAACCTGACGGGTAAAAAAGCGCAGGAAACATTAGATAAAGCGCATATCACTTTAAATAAAAACGCCGTACCGTTTGATGATAAATCTCCCTTTGTTACTTCGGGCATCCGGGTAGGCGTGGCAGCCGTAACAACAAGAGGTATGAACGAAGGGCACATGAATACCATTGCAGAGATGATAGACACGGTGCTGAAAAATGCAGATGACGAGGCGGTTACCGGAAAGGTGAAAGAGGAGGTAAAAACATTCATGCAGCAATTTCCGCTGTACCCCGAATTAGGTTAATTATTAAAAAAGATATTTATGATCCAGCGCCAGCAAACACTTTGGTTATTATTGGCCACCGCAGCAGCCGTGCTGACATTCCTGTACCCTTTTGCCACCGGAGAAGAAATAGTAGAAAAAACCGCTTTAAGGCAAAATACAGAGATCATAGCAGGAAATAACTTCTTTACACTTATTCTTACCATTTTTTCCATAGGCATATCCGCCATCACCATTTTTCTTTTTAAGGAAAGAAAGACCCAGGTAAAATTATCTCTTGTAGGGTTGCTTGTATCTGTTCTTATTCTTGTACTATATGTATTGGAAATGAGAAAGCTGGCTACCAGTACCCCGGCGCTGTGGGCCATACTACCAGTAATTGTCACTATCAGCTTTTATATGGCCTTCCGCAATATCCGCAAGGATGAAAAACTGATAAAATCACTGGATAAGCTGCGATAAGAAAAACGGCCCCGGGAACCGGGACCGCTTCGTTAACTAAACCCTAAGAAACATCCGTTTATCTAAGTACCACTTTTATACTTTGCGATTCGCCGTTTCCTTCTACCCGCAACAGGTACCAGCCTGCACTGATGAAAGCCGGCAGCTTTATGGATTGCGAAGCCGTGCCCCCATTGTGTTTGAGAACGGTGTTAAACACCTGCTGGCCTGACTGGTTTACCAGCCATACCTGGTAATCTGCCTTGTATTTGCTATCTACCTGCAAAGTAAATTGCCGTGCAGGAACAGGGTTCGGGTACACCTGCACATTAAATATATCCGCCCTTCCTCTTTTTACTTTTACTATCGGGCTGTAAGAAACAGCACCTGTCATTTCATACGCTTTAATGCGGTACCAGAACGTTTTGTTATTTACTGAAAAATCAGTTTGCTGGTACGATTGCCTTGTGCCTTCATTATCCCTCGGCTCCACTGTAGTAATGGCCAAGAAAGAAATACCGTCTTCCGACCTTTCCACTTCGTATTTTATGATTGATACCTCCGTTTCATTCGTCCACTCTATAATATTATTGGCGCTGGCAGAATAGGCTTTTACCAGGTCAAAATGAACCGGCAGCGGGTTGGCATCATCAATAGTGCTGCCCAGGGTGAACGGGCTGAAAACTGTTACACCAGTCCGGGTAACGGTACCTACTGAAGGATTACCGGCAGACGTTCCGCCATAGCTGTCCCATGTGGTTCCATTAAAATGCGCCAGCGTGATGCCGGTGATATCAGTAACATAGCCACCGTTAGCGCTGCACCCGCTGGTAGGGAACCAACCCACGGTTACACTTGCCGATATCTGCGGTCCGACGTCATTATCCTTCTCCAATGTCCAGTATTCGCAATTGCTGACCCTGAAAAGTTCGTCTTTTAGAGAGGAATGAACAGGCCCTAAAGCGGTACCGCTTTCCCTTCGGTATTCTGCACGCAGAATATCCCCGTTAGCCATGTTGTTCAAATTAGAAATAGTCAATGGCGAATAAAGCCCGTTTTTACCAATAGGAAAGGTGAAAGAAGAGGGTGAAGCCCCGGTCTTTCTTACCGGGCCGCTGACATAGCTATTATCATTGGCCCCTGTAATAGTACCGGTAAAATTGTTGGGAAAAGTAAGAACGTTGGAAGCCGTTGTGATAAACTCTCCATTGATAAAGGTGAGTGAGCCGCTGGCACCCATTGTACGGGCTAAAGAAAGGCTGACACCTGCCGCATTATTGATGGTAAGATTTCCCGTAAGGTTATCCGGGAGACCGTTGCCGGTTTCCTGCGGCGTGCTGCCGTTATAGATATACGTTGCTCCGGCATTGTAATTACGGGTACCGGTAACCCGTACGTTGCCGCTGGCATTGTTGCCTGGAGATGTAATACCCTGTGCATGGCCGATACCAATAGTACCGCCATTGGCAACTGTAAATGTTCCGATGCTGCCAAGCCCGAAATCGTTTGCGCCAAGCATCAATGTAGCCCCGCTATTTACCGTAAAGTTGATTGTATTGGCAAAACGTGTACCCGAGGAAGTATAATTTGTGTAGCCTGTAAAATTTACTGACCCCGACCCGGAACTTGTTTCAGTGAAAGTTGAAGTTCCTGTTACGGAAAAATCACCGGCTACATTTAATACTCCAACTGCGTTAACACCGGAAATATCGTATGTACCTCCGGTTAGCCCAAAGTTGCCGCCAACTGTTACAATAGCTGTTGAAGCCGTACTTGAAGTCCGTTGGTTAAATGTGCCCCCTGTTTGTGTAAAGTTTCCGGTAATGTTTAACGCCGCTGTACCACTAGCCCCTTTGAGAGTAAAAGTCCCTTCACTGCGGCTGAAATTACCTGTTATATTCAACGTACCATTTCCACTACCATTGACTGCAACAAGGCTTCCGCCTGTATGGTCAAAATCACCTGTAACATTCAGAGTGCCGCTTCCACTGCCACCATTAACTACAAGATTTCCGCTTGTGAGGCTGAAATCACCTATAACATTCAGGGTACTGCTTCCGCTACCGCCATTGACTACAAGATTTCCGCTGATATTAGTAAAATCGCCCCCAACAGTTACTGTGCGGGCCCCAGAGTTTAAAAACTGAACCTGGCCTGTTCCTGTATTAGAATGGGTAAAGTTTCCTAAAGTAGTCAGGTCAACATTCATTGTTACACTGCTGTTAGTGGAACGTAAAAACGTTATATTCCCGAATGTCTGTCCCATACCGCTTGGGTACGAACTTGTCATCCCGGTAATATTCAGATTGGATGCTGCGTGCCAGGTGGCCGTGGGTACTGTGCCGCCGTTTAATGCATGATTATAAGTACCGCCGGAAGCAACTTGTAATTTTGCCATTGTAGCGCCATTTACGGTTGCACTATTAATGAAGGCGCCGTTTATGGTAGCTACCACATTGTTGTTTGTCAGGTTAAAGGCAGAATTATTTGTATAAGTTCCGCTTATATCTGCCGTAGCGCCTGTAGCCAGTGTAACATTTTCTAAACTTGTAGCGATAGCTAATGAAGCGCCTGCGCCTACCACAAGGTCGTCTCCTATGCCATCGCCTATGGTGAGTGTTTGGGTACCTCCGTCGGCGGATAAGGTAACAGATGTAGTTCCGGTAATAGTAAGCCTTCCTATTTGCTGGGTCGGCACATTTGTAATTGCCTTTGCTCCCGTACCCCCGATAATAAGGCGGTCTTCAGTAGTGGGAGTTGTTCTTGTCGGCATCCAGTTTCCTGCTGTTGTCCAATTGCCTCCCCCGGCCAGGTTCCAGGTATAGGTAGCCGGTCCTGTTACATTTATGGTACCGTTTGAATTCGCAAATAAGGTATTGTTGGTATTAGTAGCGGCAGAGTTTGAATGCCCCCACGAACCTTCGGCCTGTACTACTCCGTTAAAAAGCAATGTTTTTGCCTGATGCGTACGGCCGGCACCAAGATTGGCCACCGAACCCGTTGTTATATTAAATTCATTGGTGATGGTTTTATTAGCGCTAAAGGTAACGGCGCCTGAAGTATTATCTATTCTCAGGTTGGGTATTGTAGCCGGAAACTCATTTCCTGTTATTTGCGCTGCGCTGCCTTTATATTCAAGGATGGCATTGGCGCCATAAGTTGGCGCTGCGGATACAGTGGCAGTGCCCTGCCTTGAAAGCGTTCCATTTACCGTAGCGGTGCCAATGTTTTTTGTGCCGCTACCTGAAAGAGTGAGGTTGTGGTAGGTACTAGCTTTTACTGTTTGAGCAGCACCATAATAGTTTACGGTAGAACCAGTAGCGGTAGTTAATGCGCCATTAGTACTTATAGCACCATTAATATTTAATGTACCGGCATTGGAGAAAACAATTTGATTTCTGATGGAACCAGTTGAATTCATCGTAATATCACCAGATACAGTTACCGTGCCGGTTGAAATAGTAATTTGATTAGCTCGGTTATCAGCCGCTGTTGTCGCCATTGTAACTGATGCACAAGTCAGCGTTCCTCCTGCTACTGCAATGATTTTGTGATCTCCATTCCCGGTTCCTGAATTTATGGTAACAGCACCGTTAACCGTCAATGAATTGTTTCCACTGAATGTTAAAGTAGAAGCATTACTTCCGGCTTCTACAGTTAATGACCCTATATTATTGGCGGGGCTTACATTAAGTGTAACCGTTTGTCCATCTCGAATAAGCACATTACCCGGTACAGCATTCTGGCCGGGATAGCCGTTTCCAGCCGTTGCATTAGCCCAAGTGCTTCCGTTATACCGTGACCAGGTATTTATATTGTTCCAGTCTCCGTTATTTCTTGATCGGTAATCACCTGTCGACTGCCCCAGCAGCGTATCAAAAAACAGCAAATTCGCAATCGTAACGAATACTATTAGTGTAGATATTTTTTTCATAATGCCCGGATTGTTTGTTTTTATATTACAGATTAAAAAACTCAGCTCATTGTGGTTGAACAGGGATATGAATTACCAATTGCCGTTTAAAGAATGCCGAAACACTGTTTCAACTGCTTTAAAACCTTATCTGGGTTGTGCTGTCGGGCCGGGTAACGTTTTTGTTCCGGCACAGGGAAGATCAAGAGGATGTTGGGTACGGTTTTTACGAGCAATTATCACTAAGTAATAATACTCGTAATAAGCCGTAAAAGTATCATGCAGTTTTTAAATATGCAAGCAGTAGCGGAAAAAAATTAACCCTTTCATTTTCAGGGAGCTAAGGGGGCCGGATGCAGCGGCTGCTTATAAATACCTGGATGTGAAGCCTTTCTCACTCTTTTTCAGCGCCCCAGGCGTGCCTGCAAACACCAATTCCCCGCCACCATCACCGGCTTCGGGACCAAGGTCTATCACCCAGTCGGCATTTCGTATTACGTCTGTATTGTGCTCGATTACTATAATGGAATGCCCCTGCCCTATCAGCGCATTGAAAGAAGCCAGCAGTTTCTTTATATCCTGAAAATGTAAACCGGTGGTAGGTTCATCGAAAATAAAAAGAATAGCATGGCCCGGCCTGCCTTTTCCTAAAAAGGAGGCCAGCTTCACCCGTTGCGCCTCGCCACCCGAAAGCGTATCTGATGACTGGCCCAATTTAATATAACCTAACCCCACATCGCTTAGGGGTTGTATGGCTTTTGCAATGGCCTCCCCGCCCCGCCCCTGGGAAGAGGGAAGAGAGAAAAATTCTATCGCTTCATCTACACTCATTTCCAGCACATCAAAAATGCTTTTGTCCCTGTATTTTACTTCCAGCACTTCTTCTTTAAACCGTTTGCCCCCGCATGATTCGCATACAAGGTGCACATCGGCAAGGAACTGCATTTCCACCACCTGCTCGCCTTCGCCTTTGCAGGTATCGCACCGGCCGCCATCTACGTTAAAAGAAAAATGCTTTGGCTGAAAGGCCCGCATCTTGCTCAGCGGCTGTTTTGCAAACAAATCCCTTATTTCATCGTAGGCTTTTATATAAGTAACCGGGTTGCTCCGGGACGATTTGCCTATTGGGTTCTGGTCCACTAACTCGATTTGTGAAATGCTGTCAACATCGCCGGTAACAGCTTTATGAAAACCGATTTTCTCTGCGGTTATTTCACCTTTCAGCTTCTTTAATGCAGGATATAGTATTTGTTTTACCAGGGTTGTTTTGCCGCTTCCGCTTACGCCGCTTACCACGCAAAGCACATTTAAGGGAAATTCCACCGTTATATCCTTCAGGTTGTGCTGCCGGGCCCCTTCTATTTTTACAGAACGATTCCATTTACGAACAGCGACAGGAGGTTCTATCTTCAACTGCCCGCTGAGATATTTCCCGGTAAGGCTTCCCGGATTGGTAATAATATCATCATAATTCCCTTCGGCTATTACCTCACCGCCAAGATGAGAGGCTAATGGCCCCATATCTATAATATGGTCTGCCTCCCGCATCATCATTTCGTCATGCTCTACCACCACTACCGTATTATTAAGGTCCCTTAGCTCTTTCAGCACTTTAATGAGATTGGCCGTATCTCTTGAATGAAGGCCGATAGAAGGTTCATCAAGAATATACAAAGAGTCGGTTAGGTTGCTGCCGAGGCTTCTTGTCAGTTGAATACGCTGGCTTTCGCCGCCGCTGAGTGTATTGGCAAGACGGTTCAGCGTAAGATAACCCAGGCCCACTTTCAATAAAGTATCAAGCCGGTTATTGATTTCAGCCAATAATCGTTTAGCTACCTGCTTATCATGACCACTAAGGCCTGATGAAATCGTGTTAAACCATTGCTTAAGGTCTTTGACAGGCATTTTGCTTAGTTCCCCGATATGCTTCTCTTCTACTTTTACAAAAAGGGCTTCTTTACGTAACCGGTACCCTTTGCAATCCGGGCAATCTGTTCTGCCCCGGTAGCGGCTCAGCAACACCCGGTACTGCACTTTATACAATTGTGATTCTACATCTTTAAAGAAATCATTAATGCCGATGCCATCCACGCCTTCCCATAATTGGTTGTATTGCTTTTCCGTAAGGTCGGCAACGGGTTTATGTATCGGGAAATTGACGGCTTTGGAACGTTTGATAAAATTCTGCCTCCACCAGTCTAATTTTTCCCCTTTCCAGGGAGCCACAGCGCCTTCATATACACTTAATCTTTTATCAGGTATTACCAAATCAGCATCTATGCCCAATACCTGGGAGAAGCCCTCGCAGGTAGGACAAGCCCCGTACGGATTATTAAAAGAAAAAAGATTGGGAGCAGGTTCTTCAAACTGCATTCCGTCCAGTTCAAAGCGATTGTTGAAATGAAGAAGTGAATGAGGAGTGGGAAGTGGGGAATGGGGAGTTACTTCCAAACAGACATCTCCTTCGCCTTCATAGAAGGCAGTTCCGACAGAATCAGCGATGCGGTGTTTTTCATCTTCATCAAATTCTTTAACAAGAATTCTATCAACCAGTATATGTGAAATTTTTTTCTTCTTCAATTCCTTATCCCCAAGTTCAAACAGCTCCTCAATCCTATAAACCCTCTCCTGCCCCCCAGCCTCTTCCCGGCCCACGACTCCCGGCTCCCGACTAATGACCCTGCTAAATCCTTTTTGCGTAAGAATATTCAGTTCTTCTTTTATATCCCTGTTTTTATGCTGCTTGAATAAAGCAAGAATAAAAACTTTATCTCCTTCCTTTAGTTCTGTAATCGCCTGTACCACATCCGCCACATCATCTTTTTTTACTTCCCTGCCCGAAACAGGAGAAATCGTTTTCCCTATCCTTGCAAATAATAACCGCAGGTAATCATAAATTTCCGTCATGCTGCCCACCGTGCTCCGGGGTGTACGGGTAATCACTTTTTGTTCTATGGCAATAGCCGGGCATAAGCCTTTGATGTAATCCACATCCGGCTTGTTCATCCGGTTCAGGAACTGGCGGGCATAGGCGCTAAGGCTTTCAGCATAACGGCGCTGTCCCTCGGCATACAAGGTGTCAATAGTAAGGGACGACTTGCCTGAACCGGACACACCTGTTACCACCACCAGCTTGTTTCTTGGTATTTCAACCGAAATATTCTTCAGGTTATGCATCCTGGCGCCCTTGATAAGAATATTTTCTGCGGAAATTACGGTCTGGGCTTCAGCGGATTTTTTCTCGTTTATTTTCACACTCATTATCGTCAGTTCTTTTCAAAAGCCTTGACAGGCGTACATTTGAGGGGATACTATTAACATTTCTTTAGCGGCCAGAGCGGCTAATTCTGTTTGCAAATGTTTGGCAATTTCATGAAAAGACCTATTTTTAGTTTCCAATTATCCAAAAAATGAAATAACCTGCAAATCTACCCCGCCTATAGCCCAAACATCTACACTTTTTTAACCGAGCATTTTTTACTGAGCAACCAATATCCATTTGAACCTGCTATTTTTTAACAATAGCAGCTAAACCATTAACTGTAGGAGTTTATGAAAGCTTTATTGACAAAAACCGACCATGAATTAATCCGCCTGTTTGCAGACGGTAATCTTGATGCCCTGGAAGCCCTTATTCTGCGGCATAAGGACAAACTGTACACCTCCATTCTTTTCCTGGTAAAAGACAAATACCTGGCAGAAGACATCTTCCAGGATGCTTTTATCCGCATTATTGACACGATGCGGGGCGGCAGGTATACAGAAGAAGGTAAATTTTTGCCCTGGGCCATGCGGATAGCGCATAATTTATGCGTTGACCACTTCCGTAAAGTAAAACGTACACCCACCATCCGTAACAGTGAAGAAAAAGACATTTTTGAAGTGCTGAACTTCTCTGAAGACAGCGCCGAAACAAAAATGATGAGAAGGCAAAGCCACGACAGGGTACGGGACATGCTTGACTGCCTGCCTGACGACCAGCGGGAAGTAATCATCCTGCGCCATTATGCGGATATGAGTTTTAAAGAAATTGCAGCCGCTACCAATTGCAGTATTAACACTGCATTAGGACGTATGCGCTACGGTTTGATTAATTTGCGTAAGCTGATGACACAGAAACAAATCGCTTTATAAAGGGCCGGAGCACTGCAAGCGGCCTCAGCCTTAAAGATAAAAGAACGAATAAAATATTGTCATTCTGTACCTCCACCCGGAATAGGGATATGTTTTGAAAGAAATATTTCTCTGCTTGCCTTGCCGGAAGGCTGATACAGAATGACACCAAATTGAAGAGGCTGTTCCAAAAGAACAGCCTCTTTTTTATTGAGATAAACTTAGATTATTTACTTGTTTTCTTATAAGCCCTTAAGCCGCATTGCAGCCAATCAATAAACTCATCGGCATTGGGGGTGTAAAATTTTGTTTTTGTAAGCGCCACCTGGTCCGGGCTGAGAATGGCATATTGCGGCTGCGAAGCCGCCCCAAAATTCTCCGTCTGGAACGTTGCCCATTTATCCCCGATGGTTACGATTGATTTTTCTTCTCCGTTGCTGAGTGTTTCCACCGTCTGTTCCGCAAGGGGCAGGTTGTTCTTCTCATCTACATAAAGCGATACGACCACAAAAGCATTCCGCATCAGGCTGTCAACGGTTTTGTTGACCCATACTTTTTCTTCCATCCTGCGGCAGTTTACGCAGGCCCATCCCGTAAAGTCAATCAATACAGGCTTATCCTGTTCTTTTGCCAGTTGTAACGCAGCGGCATAATCGTTATGAAGCGGCTGGTAAATTCTTGAATCGGTTTTCTCAATCTTGTAATAACTATATGTTCTTGGCGGGGGAAAGCCGCTTATTAAAGTTAAATCGGCCCACCGGGAATTAGTAAGACCCGGAACAAGGTAAATGGTAACAGCGCTGAAAAGAGCAATGAATCCAATCCGGACAAAAGAAAATTTCTTTACCGGGGAACTATGTGCAAAACGCAGCTTGCCCAAAAGATACAGCACCATTAGCGCCCCGATAATGATCCATAACCCGATAAACAGCTCTCTTTTCAGAAGCCCCCACTGCTTCACCAGGTCGGCATTTGATAAAAATTTAATAGCCAGCGCCAGTTCCAAAAAGCCAAGTATCACTTTTACATCTGTCATCCACCCTCCTGATTTGGGCAGTGATTGCAGCCATTGAGGAAACATGGCAAAAAGGGCAAAGGGAAGGCCCAGGGCCAAGCCAAAACCAGCGGCACCTACGGTAAGCGGCCAGGCCCCTTCGTTGGCCACACCCACCAGTAAGCTGCCCAGTATAGGGCCTGTGCAGGAAAACGAAACAATGGCAAGCGTACCCGCCATAAAAAATATTCCGCCAATATTACCTAACCCGGATTTTGCATCGGCCCTGTTTGCCAATCCCGAAGGCAGCCCTATCTCAAACAAGCCGAAGAAGGAAAGGGCAAATACAACGAAAATCACAAAGAAGGCAATATTGAGCCATACATTGGTAGATATCTGGTTGAATATTTCGGGACTGATGGCTTTGCCCGCCACATGAAACGGTATGGTGATGAGAACGTATATCAGGAAAATAAACAGGCCATACAGCACCCCGTTTTTTATGCTTTGTCCCTTCCCGGTTGATTTCTTTGTAAAAAAAGTAACCGTAACCGGTATCATTGGGAATACGCAGGGGGTAAGCAAGGCAATGATGCCGCCAAGCAGGCCCAGCAGAAATATCTTTAATAACCCGGCATTGGCTGTTCCATCATCACCGCAGTCATTTACAGGGTTATTAATATCAATTGCCGCCACCTTGATCGCTTTTGCTTCCATGCCCCCTTCAAGCGGCGCTACAAACTGAAAAAGAGTGGAGGGATAAAACAGCGTATCTTTTCCGAAAGTATATAACAAACTTCCCTGAAGCCTGGCAGGAACATTGGCATCATTAATCGTAATAACCGCTTTCCAGACAGTGCCCTTTTCAAAAACATCTATGGTTGGAAAAAAGGGGGAACTTACCGCTTTCGGTTCATCAGTAAGGATAAAAACACTGTCCCATACCACCGCCGGGTCCGGAAACTGCAAAACAGCCGTCCGGAAATCGTCTAACACCAGGTTGGGGGCATACAACTGCCAGCCGCCTGTTGCAGCTAACCTGAAGCTAAGTTCATACTTTTTGTCATCCAGCTTCCTGCTCTCAACCGTCCAGCCATTCAGGACGATTGATTCATCCTGCGCCCAGGATACATTCAGAAATAAAAAAAAACTTACAAAAGCAGCTATAGGTTTTATTCGGCAAAACATAATTGATATTGAAAAAAAAACGAGCCCGAAGAACCCGTTAGATTATAATATTATAAGTTAATCGTATTGTATTACCTAACAGGAACGCTAAAGGTAACTTTTTTAGGAGGAAGGCATTTTTTATCGTCACAGGTCTGGTATTCAACTGTACCGCTGAAGTTTGTTTTTACGTTGGTTTTCAATTTCACCGTTTGAACAAAACTTACAGAATTGGAATACTGATTGGCTGAAACATCCAGTGTGGCATCTTTCGTAACCTCAAGCTTTCCCACTTCTTTTATTTTTCCATCCAGCTTAAACATCGGGTTGGGATTTATGGCAAACGTTGTAGGAATGGCAATGGCATCATCAGGTTGTTTCTGCGAATACAAATGCCAGTTGGGCTGTATATCAGCCTTCATGTGTATTTCGTACGTTTTATCGTCTATTTTTTTGGCTGCAAAAGACCAGGAAACCGGATTTAACTGTGCATTTGATTGCAAAACGATTACAAAACCTAAAAGAAAAATCAATACTCTTTTCATACTTCAATTGCTATGATTCAATGCAAAATTGGGCTTTATTTTTCATTTTTTTTGTTAAAAGCCGCTATCCAATAATATATTGATTATAAAGCATATGCCTGTTTCCCAAAGACAGGGTTTGAAACAAAAAGACAACTATGATGCCACCAACTGTTCTGCCATAAAAAGCTGGCAGATAATTTCCCTTCCATCCGCATTATTCAGCGCCTGCGAACAGGCCCTTTCCGGGTGCGGCATCATACCGAATACATTGCGTGTTGCATTACAAATTCCTGCTATGCTTCTTTCAGCGCCATTGGGATTGGCCGCCTCCGTAATATCCCCTCTTTCATCGCAATAACGAAAAATAACCTGTCCGTTAGCTTCCAATTCATCCAATACAGCAATATCAGCATAGTAGCGTCCCTCGCCGTGGGCTATAGGTATTTTGTATATTTTTTCAGCGCCATCGGTAATAAAAACATTCTTGCAAATAAACTGCTGGTTCTTGTTCCTCAGCAATGCACCGGGCAATAAACCGGATTCGCAGAGTATCTGAAAACCATTGCAAACACCGAAGACTTTTCCTCCCGCCTGCGCAAATTCAATTACGCTTTGCATCATCGGGCTAAAGCGGGCAATGGCACCGCAGCGCAGGTAATCCCCGTAAGAAAACCCGCCGGGAAGCACAATGCAATCTTCTGTGCTGAAAGCCGAAATATCCTTGTCCTTATGCCATAGCATACGTACTTCCTGCCCCAGGTCAAAAGAAAGGGCATCCTGCATGTCTCTGTCGCAATTGGACCCCGGAAAAACAACAACGCCGAACTTCATATTGTCAAGAATTTGCGGTAAAGATAAAACATGATTGGCTAACAGGCCCTATACGTTACCAACCAGGCCCCTGGTATTGCCATACCAGGATGAAAATCACCGTGGCCCAAAAAAGCACAACAGTCAAAATACGGATAGTAGAGTACATGTAAGTACAGGCATGGAATGCAGCCAGCGGCACTGCAACAATTATCCAGTTTTCCAATGCACCGGTTCCGTTGACAAACGGAATGCCCAGCGAGAAAAATAATAGTAAAAGCAACAGGCTCCAGCCTTTACGCACTTGTATCAGCATACGGCGCAGGTTATCCTGCACATAATAACCGCCAACCAGGAAAGGTATTGTAAACAAAAGGACACTCAGCGCCAGCCAGACAGATTGTGAAATAACTGGAATTTCCATGGTAAGCCCCGGCCAGAGGCTTTGCCAGCTCCATTCGTTAACGATTACCAGGTATATCCCATAAAAATAATAAGGGGCCGCCAGCCCAAGAATGCAAATTACACATTCATTGAGGCGAAAAGGCCGCATGACCATCAATGCAGGTAATACCCATATCAGAAAAAGTAAAGAAGGAAAGTAAATGAACGAAGCAATGCCCAAAGCAAGACCTATATTGAAAATAAGACCCTTCGCATTTTCCTGGTGATATATTTTGAACAGGATAAATAAAATATAAAGAAGCGCTACACCTACCAGGAGCGGGGCTGAAAAATAATTCCATTCCGGCAACAGGGAAGTTACCAGCATAAAGGCCATGCCGGGCAAATAATTAGCCCGGTTCATCATCCTGTGCGAATTAATAAAATGGGTAAGCAGCACAGACTGGATAAAAAGGAACAAAAAAGCAGCCAGGGGATAGATGATGGCATGGCCGCCAAAGCTATTTTCAAGGAACCGCAGAAAGGCTTTGTAAAGCATTCCCTCATTCCCTGTAAGAACCGGTATATGAGGAGTGAGAAACATAGGAAGTTTCAGCAGCACTCCAACTACCAGAAGGGAAAAGAAATTAGCAGGGTTTTTTTGTTTAAATAAAGCAATCACAGGTATAGCAAAAAGCTGTTTCGGCCTTAATTATAATCAATTTTAGCGAAACAAACTGAATTGCGGATAATACAGGGAACAATAACCTGCCTGGCGCTTACCTGTTTACCATATTTAGGCATAAACTCATGTCCCCTGTCGAGGTTCTTCAACGTAGGATTACGGGTCATTTCCCCCCTGGGGCTTACCGTATAGTCATTCAGCAGGTTGTTCCTCTTTTCCAGGTGGTTAAACAAAAAATGTATTTCCCCTCCTGTATTCATCAGTTGATAGGAAAGGGCATTGTCCGACTCATCACTGAACTGGGATTTTCCAATAACATTGTTCCACTCCAACTGGCCTTTGTTATCAAAAGAAAGTATCGCAATATTATCGGCATGATACCGGACAGATTGGTTATTCCCAAAAGACCTGGAATTCCACCAGTACCGGTTGTAATAAGGAGAATAGTAATAATTATACGGCGACCCGAACGGAGAGCCACCATACAAATAATTCCACCGGTTCCATGTATTGAAACGTGAGGTGGTGTAATAGGCTTCGCCTGCAATCAGAAAACCGCCATCCCTTCTCGTTATTATATCCTGGATAAAATAATCATTAAAAGCCATCCTGGTACTGGCTTCTCCACGGGCCTCCTTTTTAAGCTCGTCAGAGAAGATGCTGATGTTTTCCACAACAGGCGCCTCTGTAAACTTATCCCATACATAAAAATAAAGGCCGTCAATATTTCCCTTTTTCTCCTTATAATAAAAGGATGTCAGAAAGTATCTTTTATTTACATTATCTACCTTAATGTGTATCTCATCGAGCCAGGTTTTTTCTATGTTCAGTTCTTTATATACCAAGGAGTCTGCCTGTGCATATTTTATTACAAAGAATGCGTTGCTTATATGGTCATTGCTGCTCCGGTTAAACTTGCTGAAAACAAGGTCTCCATCATTATCCAGGTGAAAATCGCCAAGATGATCGTTGCGGTCATCCATGGGTATCTGCATGATGCTTTTTTTCTGTAAGCCCAGTTTATCATCCAGCAACAGGGTCGTCATCACATACAATCTCTTGTTTCTTGTATTGATCTTAAAAACACCGATCCTGCTTTTATCTTCGTTGGTAATAACCGTATATATCCTGTTATTGGCAGCAAAGCCAACATGAGTGGTGTCCAGTTGAATAATAGAATCTACTTTTCGGCCATTGCCATCTATTTTAGCGGCCATGCAGTACACAACATTTCTTTTCTGGTATTGGTAAACCATATAGGCATGGCTGCTGTAAGGGAAAAAATCAACATTGATCAGCCTGTCGCTGTTGGGCACATAATCCTGCTCCACCTTGGCTATTTCCTGCATATCATTGTCCAATACAGATATCCAGTAATTGCTTCGGACGTTTTTATAAATAAGGAAATTACCGTCAATCTTGCCGATTATCTCAAAATTCAGCCTGCGGGTATCCTCCCTGTCGGGCTCGGAATAAACAATTCTTTGCGACCATGCCATACAAGACAAGCCCGATACCACCACCGCCAATAACAACCGCTTACAACGCATACAAACCGTTTTTTGATGTATAAAATTAGAAAATACCGGCCAATCAGGGCACATGATCTTTACCCCGATGCAATGTTTTAACTTATTACATGAAAAGGCCGGGCTTATTTAGCCTCCTGCCCTTTATACACTTCAGCAAAGATTTTCCGGGTTTGCTTCCAAAAATCAATTTTGCTTATACCTTTGTGTATCAGTCCCCTCCTGCCCAACTCTGTACCTGCCCCGTTTCACCCGGCCCGGCTCAGCCAACAGGAAGGAATGAATCACAACTAAGGAAAAAGTGAAAATACCGACTAACAGGGTTACAGCCGCTGGTTTGCTTATTGCCCTGGGAATTATTTTCGGAGATATTGGTACATCGCCCTTGTACGTATTTAATTCCATTATTGGAGGAAGAGAAATAAGTGAAGGCTTAATCATCGGCACCCTTTCCTGTATCATCTGGACACTTACACTCCAAACTACCCTCAAATATGTTGTTCTGATTTTAAGGGCTGATAATAAAGGGGAAGGCGGCACTTTTGCGTTGTATGCCCTTGTAAGAAGAAGAAAAAAATGGCTGGTAATTCCAGCCATGATTGGCGGGGCGGCCTTGTTGGCCGATGGCATCATCACCCCTCCTATTTCCATTACTTCGGCTGTAGAAGGATTAGAAAGGTTCCCTGCATTACACGGACACCTGGAAACAAGAACCATCGTTATCATTGTTCTTATCATCCTGACATTATTTTTCTTTATGCAGCAGTTCGGAACAGCGTCTATCGGCAAATTTTTTGGGCCGGTGATGTTTATCTGGTTTACGCTGCTTCTTATTTTAGGCGCTGTACATGTATTTGACGACCTCGCTATTTTCAAAGCCCTAAGCCCCTGGTATGCCATTGATTTTCTGCGTAATTATCCCGATGGTTACTGGCTGCTGGGCGCTGTGTTCCTTTGTTCCACAGGCGCTGAAGCATTATACAGCGACCTGGGGCATTGCGGAAGGGACAATATCCGTTCTGCCTGGGTTTATGTAAAAATTTGCCTGCTGGTACATTACTTTGGCCAGGGGGCCTATTTATTAGGCAAGCATGAAGGAGTAGTCGTTAATACAGTCCAGCCGCAGATCAATGTTTTCTTTAACCTGATGCCCGAATGGTTCATTCTTCCCGGAGTGATTATTGCAACCGTTTCAGCCGTCATTGCCAGCCAGGCCATGATTTCAGGAGCTTTTACACTCATCAGCGAAGCGATGCGGCTCAATTTATGGCCCAAGTTTAAAATAAGATACCCATCGGAAGAAAAAGGCCAGCTTTTTATTCCGGCTTTAAACCTGCTTCTTTTTATCGGGTGTATCGGCATTGTTCTCTACTTTCAGAAATCATCCGAGATGCAGCATGCCTATGGCCTTGCCATCATTGTTACCATGATCAGCACTACCATTCTTTTTGCCAACTATCTTGTACTGCACCGTGTAAAAAGAAGGTGGATATATATTTTCCTGGTTGGCTATATGCTGGTAGAAGGCGCCTATTTTATAGCGCTGCTTGATAAATTCATCCACGGAGGCTATATCACTGTCCTTATCGGCGGGTTGATGTTCTGCATCATGTATATCTGGTACAGGGCAAGAAAAATTAAAAACCGCTATGTGGAGTTTGTCCGGCTTGAACATTATATCCCTAAGATACAGGAGCTAAGCAACGATAAATCCGTTGCCAAATATGCCACCCACCTGGTGTATCTTACCAGCGCCAATAACCCTAAAGAGATTGAGCATAAGATCATTTATTCAATCCTGAACAAAAAACCCAAGAGGGCGGATATTTACTGGTTTGTGCATGTGGATACGCTGGACGATCCCTATACCTGCGAGTATAAAGTGGAGCACATTATTCCCAACGACATCATACGGATAGACTTCCGGCTCGGTTTCAGGATGGAGCCACGGATCAACCTTATGTTCCGCAAGGTAGTGGAAGACCTGGTAGCCAATAAAGAAGTGAACATCATCAGCCGGTATGAAAGCCTTGCCAGCAGCAACACCGTTGGCGACTTCCAGTTTATGGTAATGGAAAAATACCTTAGCCAGGATAACGAGCTGCCTTTTATAGAAAAAGTAGTCATGAAGTTCTATTTCTGGCTGAAAGAGCACAGCCTTTCTGAAGAAAAAGGGTTTGGCCTGGACGTATCCAATGTTACTGTTGAAAAATTTCCGCTTATTGTGGCGCCGGTTACCAATCTCCGGTTAAGAAGGGTGGAAGATTAAACCCTTATCCCTTAAAGGGGATTTTTAGTAAATCTCTGCTTCAGGAATATTATCTTGAGATACAAAACCACACTATTTGCCTGCTTTTATCTGGTATATTATTGGCGGTATCGCTTTGCTTTCCATCCTGGGTTACCTGCTACAGGAAAAACTCATCTTTAAGCCGGAAAAACTAAAACAAGATTTTGAATTCCGGTACGATGCCCCTTTTAAAGAATACTTTTTCGATATTGAACCCGGCGTACGCATTAATGCCCTGCACTTTTACAGGGATAATCCGAAAGGATTGGTTCTTTATTTTCATGGGAATACACGCAGCATCAAAGGCTGGGCAAGGTATGCAAAGGATTTTTACAGGTACGATTATGATGTAATGCTGGTTGACTACCGCGGCTTTGGCAAAAGCACCGGCAAACGAAGTGAAAAAGAGATGCTGAACGATATGCAGTTCATTTACGACAAGCTAAAGGAAAAATATTCGGAAACTCATTTGCTTATCTACGGACGTAGCATAGGCAGCGGATTTGCCACCAAGCTGGCATCAGACAATAATCCCCGTTATCTTATCCTCGATGCACCTTATTTTAATTTTCTCCGGGTAATCGAACGGTTTTTGCCTATCCTGCCGGTAAGAATTGTACTGCGGTATCACCTGCGGACAGACCTATGGCTGCCCAAAGTAAAATGTCATACCTACATTATTCACGGTACCAAAGACCGGCTTATCCCTATCCGTCATAGTGAAGCATTGCAGCAAATAAACCCGCAAAAAGTAACACTAATCCGCATAGACGGAGGCGGCCATAACAATCTCCCTTCGTATGATGAGTACCACAATTTCATCCGGGACATCCTGAAATACTAAACTTCATTCTGCCGATTGTTAATAATTTTCTAATTGGCTTTTGTCTCCTGCAACGGTACACCGTTTGATAGTCAAATATAAAAACGGAGGTATGTATGAACCGGAAACTTTACACTCTTACCCTTACGGCTACCCTTGGCTTGTTTCTTTTTTCCTGCAAAACAGCAAAAAAGATGTACGAAAAAGGCAACTACGACGAAGCTGTTGAATTAGCAGCCAAGAAATTGCAGAAAACCCCAAATGACCCTGAATTACTTAACATTATCCAAAACGCATACGACTATGCGCTTAATGACCATGAAGACCGTATTGATGGGTATATGGCCAGCAGCAGCGATTTAAAATATGAACGGATATACAATGAGTATCTCTCGCTGCAGAAAATGTACGATGCTATTTACAGGGTGCCGGAAGTTTATAAAATAGTCAGCCCTGTTAACTACTCTTCACAGATAAGCACCTATGCACAGAAAGCCGGTGATGCCCGGTATAACAGGGGCATGGCCTTTATGCAACAAAACACCAAATCAGGCTATAAAAATGCTTACCGGGAGTTCCAGGCTGTACTTCGCTTTATACCCGGCGATGTGGAGGCTACCAATATGATGTATGAAGCGTATGAATATGCCGTAACCAATATAATAATATTGCCTATGCAGCAAAACGGCGGATACATGTACAGTTCTTACACCATCGGCGGAAACAACCTGGATGACAGGATCCTGCAACAGCTTCAGTACGGCAGCAGTGGTGAATTTGTAAAATTCTATTCTGCCTGGGAGGCCCGCAGCCGCAATATCCGCATAGACCAGCAGGTAGAATTAAGCCTTGTAAATGTTGATATCGGAAGATATTACGACACCCGTATCACCCAAAAAGTAAGCAAAGAAGTGGTGGTAAAAGAAACGGTTTATAAAAAAGATTCTGTGGTTAAAGAGTATGCCAGGGTTTATGCAGACATAACCACCACCCGCAGAACCCTTAATTCCAACGCCATCTTACAGGTTACCGTCAGGGATTATAACGGGCGCAGGCTATGGACAGAAAATGTCAACGGCGATCATATCTGGAGTACAGATTTTGCGACGTACTCAGGAGATGAAAGGGCCTTAAGCGACAGTGATAAGCAATTAATCAATCGCCGTGGCGACCTGAGGCCAAACGAAAATGAAATCATGCAACAGCTTATTGAAGACCTTACCCGAAATACGCAATACAGGTTAAGAAATTATTTTGCCGGTATGTAACCTATCTGCGTCAAATAAGTTATTTCCAAAAAACAGAACTCATATCTCCCGCAAAGACACGGAGCACACAAAGCAAAAATGATCTTTGTGTGCTTTGTGCCTTTGTGGGAAAACTCTTTTGAAGCAATCTTCTTTTCTTTTCATCTTTGCCCCGCATGGAAGCGACAAAGAAAAAAAAAATATGGAAACGGATACAATTAGCTGTATTGATCTATATCATTACCGGCATCGTTTTATACTCCATCCAGGATAAATTCATTTTTCACCCCCAATCATTACCGGCAGATTATCAGTACCAATTTGATATTCCCTTTAACCAGGTTGACCTGCCTGTTAATGAAGAAAAGAACCTGAGCATTGTGCAGTTCACGGTTCCGGATTCTGTTCGGAAAGGGGTTGTGCTTTATTTTCATGGCAATCGCACCAATATAAACCGGTATGCCGTTCATGCGCCGCTTTTTACAAAAAACGGTTACGAAGTCTGGATGATGGATTACCCCGGTTATGGCAAATCAACCGGGAAGCGAACAGAAAAAATTTTGTACGCCGATGCCCTTACAATGTACAAGATGGCCAACAGCCGGTTTCCCACTGAAAAAATTATTATTTACGGTAAATCCATCGGTACAGGCATTGCAGCACAACTGGCTTCCGTAAGGGATTGCAAAAAACTAATTCTTGAAACGCCCTATTACAGCATGGATGCATTGGCCAAACGATATTTCTTCATGTTTCCTATTGTTCCGATGTCGAAATATGCATTGCCTACATATGAATACCTGGAATACGTAAAATCGCCTGTTACCCTGTTTCATGGAACAGATGACGGGGTGATACCCTACAAACATGCCAGGTGGCTTCGGGAGAAAAAACAAACAATTGAATTAATAACAATAGAAGGTGGCAGCCATAACAACCTGGCAAGTTATCCTGTATTTACAACCAAACTGGATTCGCTGCTGCACCACTAAATAGCTACGATATGCTGCGGCTTGTTTTTCCTGATCTTTTCAGGAACCGTGTCGCTTATCCCGCTACGCAAAGCATCCACCAGTTTCTTTTTTACAAAATTGCGGTGTACTACCAGGCTTACTTCCCTCATAGGCGTTGGCTTTTTAAACCGTCGTATCAACTGGGCCTGTGCAGGTGGCATATCCAATGTTGCCAGCTCCGGAACAATCGTAATACCATCATTCAGTTCCACCATTCGCCGCAAGGTTTCTATGCTTCCTGCTTCGTAATCAAAATGGGCATTCTCCCTGCTGATCTTTTGCAATTCACAAAGATGGACGATCTGTGAGCGGAAACAATGTCCTTCTTCCAGCAGCCATAATTCATTGGGATTAATATCCTGTGGTAAAATATAAGCCTTCTTATACGCCTGGTTTTTCCTTGACACATAAGCCATCAGTTCTTCATAAAACAATACATGCTCTTTTATTCCGCTTTCCTGTAATGGTGTTACTAATATGCCAGCATCAATCTTCCCTTCCCGCAGGTGAGAGGCAATCATTTCAGTCATCATTTCCTGCACTACAAGGCGTACACCGGGGTACTTTTTTGTAAATGAGGGTACAAAAAGAGGAAGCAGGTAGGGGGCAAGGGTGGGAATAATACCAATCCGCAATTCTCCTGACAGCATCCCCTTTCTATCCTGAATGGTTTCCAGCAAGTTGTTTCGTTCTGCCAGTATTTTCCTGGCCTGTTCAATAACTGCCGTACCCGCTTCTGTAGGCAGTACCGGTTGTTTGCTACGGTCAAAAAGCAATAATCCCAGTTCTTCCTCCAGTTTTTGTATCTGCATACTTAAGGTGGGCTGCGTTACAAAACACTTTTCTGCGGCATGGGCAAAATGCCGCCAGGTATCTAATGCAATAATATATTCAAGCTGGGTAAATGTCATAGATTTCATCTATAAAATCATAAAATTAATCAATTTATCTGATAGATTAATAGTCATACATTTGTCATAGTTCTAAAAAAGACAAAATTTTATTCGTTATGAGTGATAATTCCAATGACATCAGCAAATGCCCTTTTCACAATGGCAAAATGAACAAGCCCGTTGCAGGAAGTGGGGCACAAAACAGCGATTGGTGGCCCAATCAGCTTAAGGTAAATTTATTACGGCAAAATTCTTCTTTGTCCGACCCCATGGATAAGGATTTTAACTATGCTGAGGAGTTCAAAAGGCTGGATTATGAAGGGTTGAAAAATGACTTAAAAAAATTGATGACCGACTCACAGGACTGGTGGCCGGCAGATTTTGGTCATTATGGCCCTTTCTTTATCCGTATGGCCTGGCATAGCGCCGGTACTTATCGTGTTGCCGATGGCCGCGGTGGTGCGGGTGCAGGACAACAACGTTTTGCCCCGTTAAACAGTTGGCCCGATAATGTAAGTTTGGATAAGGCCCGCCGTTTGCTTTGGCCTATCAAGCAGAAATACGGAAAGAGCATTTCATGGGCAGATTTACTGATTCTAACAGGTAATGTAGCCCTTGAATCCATGGGCTTCAAAACATTTGGCTTTGCCGGTGGCCGTGAAGATGTATGGGAGCCTGAACAGGATGTGTATTGGGGAAGTGAAAAAACCTGGCTGGAGCTAAGTGGTGTTAGCAGCAGCAGCCGCTATTCAGGAGACAGGGAACTGGAAAATCCTTTAGCTGCCGTGCAAATGGGTTTGATTTATGTAAACCCCGAAGGGCCTGATGGAAATCCTGACCCGCTTGCAGCAGCACATGATATCCGGGAAACGTTTAAACGAATGGCTATGGATGATGAAGAAACAGTGGCGTTGATTGCAGGAGGACATTCTTTTGGAAAAACGCATGGCGCTGCTCCGGCCAGCCATGTAGGTTCTGACCCCGAAGCCGCCGATATTGAGGAACAGGGCCTGGGCTGGAAAAACAGCTTTGGCAGCGGAAAAGGTGGTGATACCATTACCAGCGGACTGGAAGTAACCTGGACCACTACCCCTACCAAATGGAGCAATAACTTCTTATGGAACTTATTTGGTTACGAGTGGGAGTTGGAAAAAAGTCCAGCCGGGGCGCATCAATGGGTGCCTAAACACGGCATGGGTGCTGAAACCGTACCGGATGCACACAATCCTGAAAAAAGACATGCCCCTAAAATGCTGACTACAGATTTATCGCTTCGTTTTGACCCTGTATATGGCAAAATTTCCCGCAAGTTTCTGGAAAACCCTGATTTGTTTGCTGATGCATTTGCCCGTGCCTGGTTTAAATTAACCCACCGTGATATGGGGCCTAAATCCCGCTACCTTGGCCCGGAAGTACCCCAGGAAGAACTGATCTGGCAAGACCCGATACCCGAAAAAGGAAGCAACATCAATGATGCAGATATAGCTGGCTTAAAAGAAAAAATACTTAACTCTGGTTTAAGTATTCCTGAACTGGTATCTACAGCCTGGGCTTCGGCCTCTACTTTCCGCGGTTCAGATAAAAGGGGCGGCACTAATGGAGGCCGGATACGCTTAGCTCCCCAGATCTACTGGGAAGTTAATAATCCAACTCAATTAACAAAAGTGCTGGGTGTGCTGGAAGGTATTCAAACAACATTCAATACCGGTGGCAAGTATGTTTCGATAGCTGACCTGGTTGTATTAGGCGGAAGTGCCGCTGTAGAAAAAGCTGCAAAAGATGGCGGCCATAGCATTACAGTACCTTTTGCGGCGGGAAGAGCAGATGCTTCGCAGGAGCAAACAGATGTAGAGTCGTTTGCCGTGTTAGAGCCACAGGCTGATGGTTTCAGGAATTATCTTAAAAAGAAATTTTCTGTGCCAACCGAAGCGTTGCTAATTGACAAAGCACAATTATTGACATTAACAGCTCCGGAACTTACAGTGCTTGTTGGTGGGCTCCGGTCATTAAATGCGAATTACGACGGATCTAAACACGGTGTGTTTACTGACAAACCGGGAGTACTGAGCAATGACTTCTTTGTAAACCTGCTTACAATGGATATTGTATGGCAGGCAACAGACGATACCAAAGAATTGTTTGAAGGCAAAGACAGCAAAACCGGCGATACGAAATGGACAGCCACCCGTGCCGACCTGATTTTTGGTTCTAATTCTGAATTAAGGGCTGTTGCCGAAGTATATGCCAGTGCAGATGCAAAAGAAAAATTTGTAAACGATTTTGTAGCCGCCTGGGCAAAAGTGATGAGCCTGGATCGCTTTGATCTGGCCTGATCTTTCTGCAATCAGCAATTATAATTTTTGGGTTAAGGTTAATGGTAAAAGGGCTGCTTTGTTTGAACAAGGCGGCCCTTTCTGTTTTATTCAGTAAGAGTAATCCTTGCTGTGCCAACCTTTAACTTGTGCGTTACCCCAACTTTCAATGCGTAATTCCTGTCGCTATGGCTTACCGGGAAATCGAAGCATACCGGGTAGGAAACAGTACCGATTATATCATTCACAATTTCATACGCTGTTTTCCCAAAAGGCCGTTCCGTATCTTGCGTATCGGTAAAGCCGCCAATAATAAGCCCTGCAAGTTGGGTAAACTTGCCGCTCCTTTTCAATTGGTAAAGCATCCGGTCGAGGTTATACAACTGCTCACCCACATCTTCTATAAAGAATATTTTGTTCTTTGTTTTTATATCGGAACCGGTACCCGTAAGATGGGCCAGCAGCGCCAGGTTGCCTCCAACCAGTTCGCCTTTGGCTTCACCTTTCCTGTTTAAAGGGTGTGGGGCGCAACTGTATTTTATTTTCTTTCCTTCCAGCACTTTTTTCAATGAAAGAACAAATTCATTATCCTTACCTCCATCATTAAAAGCAGCCGCCATCGGCGAATGCAGCGAGGCTATCTTATAATTATTGTGCAGGTGGGAGTGAAAAACGGTAATATCACTGTACCCAATCACCCACTTTGGCTTTTTCCTGAATTTTTTGAAATTTACCTGTTCAATGATACGCCCCAGGCCATAGCCCCCCCTTCCACACAACACTGCATCAATATCATCATCATCCAGCATTTGCTGTAAGTCAGCCAGCCGTTCTTCATCCGTTCCGGAAAAATAGGTTTGTGAACGACCGCCTACCGTTTTCCCAACTTTTACCTGGTAACCCCATTCCTGCAATGTAGTAATACAGGTTTGTACTTTTTCAAGAGGCATATAGCCGGCTGGGCACACGATACCTATCGTATCGCCTTTCTTTAAATAAGGAGGAATTTTAACCATATATCTCAAAAAAATAAAGATACCGGAATTCATGCATTTTGGCATTGCTCCTGTTTCCGGTATTTTTGCAGGTTAAAAGCGAGGTTTACTTAATGGCCAATCCCAAAAGATATTTAATTACATCTGCCCTTCCTTATGCCAACGGGCTAAAGCATGTAGGCCACCTGGCCGGCGCTTATATTCCGGCTGATATTTATGTCCGGTATCTCAGGGCACAGCAAAGGGATGTCGTGTTTGTTTGCGGCAGCGATGAGCATGGAACAGCTATTCCCATACAGGCAGCCAAAGAGGGAACCACGCCAAGGGCTATTATTGATAAGTACCATGAAGCCATGAAGCAGGATTTTGAAGACCTAAGCATGAGCTTTGATATTTACCACCGCACCAGCGACCCTTTACACCATGAAACAGCGCAGGAATTCTTTGCTTACTTAAATGACCGTGGTGAACTGGAAATAAAAGAAAGCGAACAATATTACGATGAAGAAGCCAAAACATTCCTGGCCGACAGGTATATCAAAGGAACCTGCCCCAATTGCGGCAGCGACAGGGCTTTCGGCGATCAATGCGAAACCTGCGGCCGCACACTCAGCCCTGATGAACTGATAAACCCTGTAAGCACACTGAGCGGTAAGCCGCCGGTAAAGAAAAAAACCTCTCACTGGTACTTGCCGCTGGGCAAACATGAAGATTTTTTAAAAAAGTGGATATTAGATGACCATAAAGATGACTGGCGTGCAACCGTAACAGGCCAATGCAAAAGCTGGATAGAAGGCGGCCTGCAATCCAGAGCGGTAACAAGGGATTTAGATTGGGGAGTAAAAGTGCCTGCAAAAGGAGCCGATGGAAAAGTATTGTACGTTTGGTTTGATGCCCCGGTAGGTTATATCTCCGCTACCAAACAATGGGCTATTGATAACAATAAAGACTGGAAACCTTACTGGTTCGATAAGGACACCAAGCTGGTACATTTCATAGGCAAAGACAATATTGTTTTTCATTGCATCATCTTTCCCGTCATGCTGAAACTGCATGGCCATGTCTTGCCCGATAATGTTCCGGCTAATGAATTCCTTAACCTTGAAGGCGATAAAATGAGCACCAGCCGCAACTGGAAGCTGGACATGAGGGATTATATCAACGACTTTGTAAAAAAAGAAAACGGCAGCGGCCAGTGTGTGGATATGCTTCGCTACTATTTAACACAAATAGCCCCCGAAACAAAAGACAGCGAATTTACCTGGAAAGGATTCCAGGACGCCGTTAACAGTGAACTGGTCAGCATATTCGGAAACTTTGTAAACCGGGCATGGGTGCTGATGCACAAGTTATGCAGGGGTAAAGTGCCGCTCTTTCATAATGATATAACGGATGAGGTTGACAAAGAACTGATAGAAGATATTAAGCAGGCCAAAACAAAAGTTGAAAACCTTCTTGAACAATACAAGTTCAGGGAAGCACTTTATGAAGTGATTGATCTTTCAAGAAAAGGCAATCAATATATGCAGAAAAAAGAGCCTTGGAAAGCCCCTTTAAATTCCCCCGAAAATGATACTGCCGAATTAGCAAGAAAGCAGGTAGATAATTGTATTCATCTCTGCTTACAACTTACGGCCAACCTTTCCATTTTAATCAACCCGTTTTTGCCCAACACTGCAAAAACGATGCTGCACATGATGAAAGTGGTGGATAAAATGCTCAACTGGGAAAATGCCGGGAAGCTGAACCTGCTCAGCGTTGGCTACAGCCTGCGGGAGCCTCAACTGCTTTTCAGAAAAATTGAAAACGAAGAAATTGCTTACCAGGTTGAAAAACTAAAGAGCGGTTTAGTAAAACCAGCTTCCCAAAAAGTACAGGAAGCAACCAATAAACTAATTAAAAAAATGGACGAAACCATAAATCAAGCTAACAAGCCGGAAATACAGTTTGATGATTTTGCCAAACTGGAACTGAAAGTGGCAACTGTTATCAGTTGTGAGAAGGTTGCAAAAGCAGATAAACTGTTAAAGCTCGAAGTGGACCTCGGAACAGAAAAAAGAACTATTGTTTCCGGCATTGCACAGCATTATACCCCGGAAGAAATGACCGGTAAACAAGTTGTCGTTGTTACCAATCTTGCACCCCGAAAAATGAAAGGGATTGAAAGCCAGGGGATGATATTGACTGCTGAAGACGCCGATGGAAAGCTTCAATTGCTGAAACCCGAAAACAGTGTTTCCCCGGGTTCTTCTGTAAACTGACAGGATATTATATCCCGTTTATCCTTTTTGCACCTTTAAAATCAGTTTTTCATTCTTACATACAGCCGGTTTTTATTAAATTCATGGTTTAATCCTATCTCCATTGACTATAAAATCCGGAAAAAAAGCAATAAAAATCGCAGGGCTGATTATAGCCATACTTGCTGTGCTTTTAACCGGCTTCCATTTCTGGTTCAAAGCACATGCCCGCAGGATGCTCGAACAGCTTGTTCAATCCAGGTCAAACGGCAAGTTGAAGCTTTCTGCCGGTAAATTCCGTTTCAGTTATTTCAGCAAGAAAATGGAATTGGAAGATGCGGTATTTTATAACACAGATACCATCCAGGAGCCTACCTCCTATCGCTTCGCAATCAAAAAAATCAATATCAAGGCAAGGGCAATACTGCCTATACTGTTTCGTAACGAGCTTTCCATTGACTCTCTTTCAATAAGCGAACCGGACATAATAGTAACCCGGTTACGGGCTTCGGGCAAAAAAAACCAGCCAGATAAAGAAGAAGTATCCATACCCGAAGAAATGGGGAAAATCTACAACTCCATCCAGGAAGCATTGCAGGTACTGCAGGTAAAAAAATTCCAGCTATGGAATGGCCGTTTCACTTTGCTCAATAAAATAAATCCCGACCTGTACCCGCTTGTGATAAACAATATTGACTTCCACATCGAAAACCTGCAGGTTGACAAATACAATGAAGCCTCAAAAGAAAAAATACTGTTCAGCGATAATGTTATCCTGCGATCAAAAGATCAAATGATCTATTTCCCGGACAAAAAACACCGGCTTGGCTTTAAACATTTCGAAATTAACCTGAAGGAAAGATTGGTTTATTTTGACAGTTGCACCATTGCATCAACGTCCGCAGACACATCCTCCACCGTTTTCTCTGTTTTTTCCGATAAACTTTTCCTCTCCAACATTGACTTTGACACATTGTATAAAAGCGAAATAATTAAAGCTGATTCTGTTTACTGCCTTAACCCCGATTTCAAGCTAAAAGTGGAGTTTGAAAAACAAAAAAACAATACACCGCCGCCAAAGCTGGATGATATTGTAAAACAACTTACAGGGGATCTTGTATTAGGGCATGTAGTGGTAAAGGGGGCCAATTTTGATATTCAGACTATCCGAAATGACAATCCCAGCTCTTTCGTATTCAGAAATAACAATTTTGAGATTAAGGGTTTGTACGTGGACCAAAGTGCAAAGAGCCCGGTAAGTATTGAAAGCTTTGCAATGGCAATAAGAAACTATGAAAATTTTATTAAGGACAGCACTTATAGCATTCAATTCGACAGTGTGCTGTTCCGGGACGACCGGATACACCTGAGTAATTTTGTATTTCAGCATTTTGATAAGAAAGGAAAAGCCCGCAACACTTTCAGGATACCGCTATTTAACCTTCAGGGACTGTCATGGGATGAACTGCTGTTTGATAAACACCTGAAAGCAGACTATGCCATCCTTTTTAATCCCGACATTACCTACTTCGGCACATCCGACAGCAAAGGCCATAAAACGGACATCGTTCAATCGTTAAGCCTTATCAATGACTATATGGATATGCAGTACCTTGATATTGTGGATGGAAAGATAACACTGCAACTAAAGGACAACTTAAGAATAACACTCGATAGTGCAACGGCTGCCATTGAAAGCAATACCCTGCTGCAATCAAAAGGGCTGACAGGCATCCGCAACTCACTTACCCGGTTATTTTTTAAGACCGGTGTTATTACAACCGGCAATCTTTCTGTAAAGCTGGATCAGTTACGCTATACCGGGGAAAGCGGCCGGCTGGAGGCGGGCAATGTATCTGTAACAGCAAAAAACAGCGACCTGAACATCAACCTCAAAAACACATTCATCAATCAACTGGTGGTGGATGAAAAAGTAGTTGACCTATTTGCCTCCGGGGTATCTTGGAAGGAAGGCAGTATAAAGCTGAATTCCTATTCCGGCGATGCCACCGATAAGAAGGAGCAGTTGATACGCTTACATGATATCAAAGGACAAAATACCAACCTTGCTATTTCGCTTGACAACCTTGCAGTAACTACAACTATCAATAATCTTGCCTTTGATAAGCTTATCAGCACAGAAAAAGGCATCCGGGAACTCAATGGTTTTTCTGTTGATGGAAAATCATTGGGTTTAAAAAACAAGGGATTTTTCCTGTCAGCCGGCAGCTATTCAATACATGACAAAGCCGCTTCGGCCCTGCTCAATGCCAGTTTATTCCTGAATAACACTTCTGACAGTGTAAAAGCAAACATCCCGGCTATAAAATTTGTTGCTGATATACAGGCAGCGCTGAACAAAAAAATAATTTTAGCTTCCCTTGAAATAGAAAAACCGGTTGCTTTTATTCAACTGGCCAAAACCGGCATAAAAAACTCCGGAGAAAGAAAGAAATTCCCTGCAACAGAAATTGAGCATTTCTCCATCAAGCATCCTTCTATCGATTTCAGGGAGGTAAGCGACAGCGGTATCACATATATAAAGTGGAAAGCAACCGACACATCAGAAAATATAATCTCCCTGACCGGGCTGAACCTCGGACAAACAACCGCCTTATCTGTTTCCGCTAAAGATGCCGTCGTTAATTTTTCCAATGCTGAATTCAAAAAGAACAAGGGCCGCCATTTTAAAACCGGCAATGGTGTTATAAAAACCACTCTGCGTAACCTTACTTTCTTACAGGAACCGGGTCTTCCCGCTGATTGGGGCACAACTGTTACCCGCCTTGACATCAGCAATTTCCTGCTTGACAGTTTGGGTAAAAACATGGCAACGCTTCACCTGGAAAAAGCAATGCTCAAAGAACTGAATATCGGCTCTTCTTCTCTTCTCGACATAAAAAAACTGGCCGAAAAAAACAGTCTGCTGCAAATTACTGACCTGACCGGCCATTATAACAACAATATAAGCAGCATCAACTGGCATAATATGCAATTTCACCGAGCAGGCAACTCGTTAACATTAGACTCGTTTTCCATTCACCCTGTTTTAGAAAAAAATGCTTTCATTGCCTCGCAAACTATTCAAAAAGATTACCTGGCTTTCCGGACCGGCTCCGTTTACTTATCCGGCCCGCAGTTGGATAAGCTTTTGCATCATGATACGCTGCATATTGCCCGTGGCATAATAAATAATGCATACCTAAGCAGCCACAGGGACAAACGGCTACCGCCTGACACTTCTTATAAACCGCTCTTTCCGGGTTTACTCAAAAAAATACCTTTCCGGTTGGCGATTGATGAAATGGCCATCCATAAGGCAGCTATTGAATATTCAGAATTTAATCCCAAAACAAATTCCGAAGACTTTGTGCAACTGAATGATTTTACCGGGCACATCAGAAAAATAACGAACCACAGTTTCTCACACCAGGACAGTCTTGATATATCCATCAGCGCCAAACTCATTGATACGGTTGGCCTGCAATTGAACATGAAGCAGTCCTATACAGACAGTTTAGGAGCCTTCTCCCTGAACCTGCAGGTGCAGCCTGCCGACCTTCGCCTGTTAAACCCTATTTTAAAACCGTTGCTTTCTGTAGAAGTAGTTTCAGGCTATTTAGATACTATTCACATGGCAGCAAGCGGCCATGAACATTTTGCCACCGGGGAAATGGTAATGAATTATAAAAACCTTAAAGTAAAAATCCTTACAAGCCAACAAGGGAAAAAGACATTACTTGGCAAACTGGTTAACTTTATTGCCAACACATTTGTAGTAAAAAACAAAAACACCGGCAAACCGGGGATTGTTTTTGCCAAGCGGGATAAGGAAAAATCGGCCATCAACTATATTTTAAAAACGTCTGCCAGCGGAATTATGAGCAGTACAGGTATTAAAAACAATAAAAAAGCACTTCGTAAGCACCGGAAAGCAGAAAGCAAAAAATAACTTGCCGCTTCAGGCCGTGTTGTAACAGTCCGCATTCTCATCCAACAGGTTGTATTTTTCAAAGCCACTCACTTCCTATAAAACTCTTATCTTCGATTTCAGAATAGTTGCATAACTAACTAATTTTAACCTCTCCTTCCTTTTAGGAGATATGTAGAAAAGCTTACAATATGAAACGTACTATCAGGAAAGTAGCCGTTTTAGGAAGCGGTGTAATGGGTTCCCGGATTGCTTGCCATTTCGCCGGTATCGGTGTACAGGTTTTATTACTGGATATTCAGCCCAAACAGGAAGAAGGAAAAAAATTTGACGCCAATAAAATCGTTAACGATGCCCTTGCAGCGGCCATCAAATCAAATCCCTCTCCCGCTTATTCCAAAGATGTTATAAAGAAAATTACTACGGGAAACTTTGACGATAACCTGAAAGATATTGCCGGTTGCGACTGGATTATTGAAGTAGTAGTGGAAAGGCTGGATATTAAAAAGGGCCTTTATGAAAGAGTGGAACAATTCCGCAAGCCGGGTACGCTTATCACTTCCAACACATCCGGTATTCCCATACATCTTTTAAACGAAGGAAGAAGCGATGATTTCAAAAAACATTTTTGCGGCACCCACTTCTTCAACCCGCCAAGGTACCTGCGGCTGCTCGAAATCATTCCTACCCCTGAAACAGATAAAGAAGTTGTTGACTTCCTGATGCAGTACGGCGACCTTTACCTTGGTAAAAGGACGGTTTTATGCAAAGACACTCCCGCCTTTATTGCCAATCGCATCGGCGTATATGGCATCATGGCTATTTTCGGACTGATAGATAAATTAGGTCTTACCATTGACGAAGTAGATGCCTTAACAGGCCCCATCATCGGCCGACCCAAATCAGCCACTTTCAGAACGGCTGATGTAGTGGGCATTGATACATTGGTAAAAGTGGCCAACGGAGTAAAAGATAATTGCCCGGAAGATGAAGCAAAAACAACATTTCTCACTCCGCCCTGGTTAGAAAAAATAGTTGCCAATAACTGGCTGGGCGATAAAACAGGACAGGGCTTTTTCAAAAAAGTAAAAACCCCGGAGGGTAAAAGCGACATTCAGACGCTTAACCTTTCCACTTTTGAATACAAGCCACGCAAAAAACCAAAGTTTGCAACTATTGAAGCAGCAAAGCCGATTGATGACCTGCACCAACGCCTGAAAATGCTGGTTGCCGGGCAGGATAAGGCTGGTGACTTTTACCGCCATTTTCATTATGGTTTGTTCTCTTATATCTCGCATCGCATTCCTGAAATAAGCGATGAATTGTACCGGGTAGATGATGCGATGATGGCCGGCTTCGGCTGGGAAATCGGCGCCTTCGAAAGCTGGGATGTATTGGGCGTAGAAAGAACCGTAAAAGCAATGAAGGAGGCCGGATACGCAGTTGCTCCCTGGGTAGATGAGATGCTGGCAAAAGGAATAAAATCTTTTTACAAGATTGAAAACGGCATAAAACTTAGTTACTCACCACTTTCAGGTACCTGCGCCCCTCCTTCAGAGGGACAGGGGGAGGCTTTTATTGTAATGAGCAATTACCAGGATAAGCTGATCTGGAAAAACGGAAGCTGCAGGTTATATAATCTTGGAGACGATGTGCTGGGCCTGCAATGGTTTACCAAAATGGGAAGTATTGGCGGCGATGTATTAAGTGGTATTCAAACAGCCATTGACAAAGCCGAGAAAGAATACAAAGGATTAGTAATTGCTAATGAAGGGGCCAACTTCAGCGCCGGGGCCAATGTAGGAATGATCTTTATGCTGGCCATTGACCAGGAATATGATGAACTGGATATGGCCATCCGCCTGTTTCAAAATACAATGATGCGGGCCAGGTATTCCTCCGTTCCGGTTATAGTGGCCCCGCATGGTTTGGCATTGGGCGGCGCCTGTGAGCTGAGTTTACATGCTGATAAATGTTGCCCTGCTGCTGAAACCTATACCGGGCTGGTTGAATTGGGAGTCGGGTTGATCCCCGGCGGCGGCGGCACCAAAGAATTTGTGTTAAGGGCTTCTGATGAGATGCACGAAGACGAGCCGGAAACCATTACACTGAAAAACCGTTTTCTCACTATTGCCACAGCCAAAGTGGCCGCTTCGGCCCATGAAGGTTTTGGCATTGGCGTTTATAGGAAGGGATTGGATGAAGTAGTCCTGAACCTGGATCGCCGCATTGCCGAAGCAAAAAAATCAGTGATAGAAATTTTTGACAGCGGTTATACAGCGCCGGTACAACGAAAAGATATAAAAGTGCTTGGGCAATCGGCTTTAGGCGCCTTATATGCAGGCATTCATGGTATGAAGACGGCCAACTATGCTACAGAGCATGACTCATTCGTTGCAAAGAAATTAGCCTACGTCATGTGTGGCGGCGACCTGAGTGAACCACAATTGGTAAGTGAACAATATTTGCTAGACCTTGAACGGGAAGCATTCCTTTCCCTATGTGGTGAAAAGAAAACGCTGGAAAGGATACAAGGCGTTTTAAAAACCGGTAAGCCGGTAAGGAATTAGAAACATTCTTTCAAAAAAACCAAATATATGCGGGCAACTGTTGTTGATTTTGGAAAGAACGAACTGGTATTGAATATTACCGATACCTCCAGGGAAGAACTGGAAAACAAACTGAACCTGTTCTTTACTTCGGAAGGTTACAAGCTCAAATCATCTGAAAATGAAATCTATACTTATACCAAAGGAAACAGGGTTTTGCGTATTCTTTTCGGTGCATTTGTAAAATACTTCAAGCAAGCTGTAATTATAAAGAATGAAGCAGACCTTTTTTCAGTAAAATTGTATAAAGATTCCAGCGGTATTTCCGGTGGGTTGATAGGCGTCAGGCAGGTAAAAAATGAATTTGCCCGCTTATCGGAAACCTTTAAAAGTTATTTTAAATAACCCCTTTACAACAAGCCCATGAAAAAAATAGTATCGCTGTTGTATGCGCTGTCGCTATTTTTATCCGTTCAAAGCCAGGCAAACTATTCGGGAGTTTATGGATATACTGTTTCAAAAGACGCCCAATCCGCTTCCAAAGACAAAGAAGCGGTGCCCGGCGGCCGGTTGGTATTGCTGAAAATAGAAGAAAATGCGTATCGCTTCTGGCTTGATGTGCTTAGCGGCCCGCCGCAGTACAGCCGCGGCGAAACTGATGGTACCATCCGGTTCATAAACGATACTGCTTCTTTTGACAATTCTTTTGAAGAAGCTGAACAGGATTGCTTCATTAAGTTTAAAATAAACGGGAAAACCATAGAGGTCAGCAGCAGTTCCAACTCATACAACTGCGGCTTTGGTGATGGTGTCAGCGCAAACGGCAGCTATACATGGCTTGCAGACCAGGATATTCTTGATAATGCCTGGCTGGAAAAGCAATATCCCCATGCAGCCCGTATTCCCGTTACCAAAGAAATACTTGAGTTATACCAGGATGAAGAAGGGGTTCGTTCGTTTCCTAAAAAACGTTTTCTTAAGAAAGGTGACAGTTTCCTGAATATTGCTGAAACGGAGAAAACCATTTTTACCGAATTCATCAGCAAAGAAGGTTTGCTTGTGTTTGGATGGATACGAAAAACGGATGTAAAAACAAACTGAATCATGGGAACGGCGGAAGTAACAGGTAACAGCATCTTACTTTCCTCCCATATCATCATTTATGGTAATGCTGCCACGCCTGAATTGGCTAAGGAAATCAGGGATGAAATAGAAACCATGTGGAATGAACCTGCGGGCAACGTAGTGTTAAATGGTAAAGAATATATTCTTGCATTCGCTATCACATCGGAATACAACCCTGCCATTACAGATATTGACATCTATCAAAACCTGGATGCCAGGAACAATTATTTCCGCATTGAAGAATTTGCCCATGGAAATATTTCTTTTGTTGACGGGCTGGGTTGCAACAGCGGGTATTTCAAACTGGAAAACCTGTACAAAGGCTCTACCACTGCCGCCCATGAATACGGGCATACACTTGGGTTAAAACACCCTGAGGATATTGACCTTCGTGGCAAAGGCGTGCCGGGCATTATGTACCCGAGGGGAACGCTGGTTGATCCGCCATTTCAATATGATCCTTCCAAACCGGCCGGGACACCGGGCGGAACCATGCACCCGATATATCGTAAAGTAAAACAGGAAGACATTGACAACCTGCAACTGCACCGGTTATTATTTAATAACGGTAAAGCAATTGTGGGAGAGTTCACCAATATTTGGCATCCCGACCATTCATTAACAAATCCCGGCGATTTCTTTTCTTCAGGTTATGGAGCCTGATATTCTCCATCAGCCGTTCAACATTTCTACAAACCTGCCTTAACAGCCTTGCAACACAGATAGGCCGGAAACCCCTATCTTCATTCCAAAATACTACGACATGAGTGTTGTACTTTCTGTTAAAGAGCTGGCCAAATCCTATTCATCTGTAAAAGCGTTAAACGGTGTATCTTTTGATGTGCCGCAGGGAAGCGTATTCGGGATATTAGGCCCAAACGGCAGCGGCAAGACTACATTGCTGGGCATTGTAATGAATGTATTACGGGCCAATAAAGGAGATTATTTTTGGTTTGGGCAACCCGGCGCTTCATCCGAGCAGCGCAAAAAAATTGGCTCCCTGCTTGAAACACCTAATTTTTACAGCTATTTATCCGCAACAGATAATCTTAAAATAACGCAGTCCATCAGCGACAGGGGATCTAAACAAGAAATTGAAGAAGTGTTGAAAAAAGTAAACCTCTACCAGCGGCGCAACAGCCCGTTTAAATCATACAGCCTGGGCATGAAGCAACGCCTTGCTATCGGGGCAGCGCTGTTGGGCAGCCCGAAAGTATTGGTGCTTGATGAACCTACCAACGGCCTGGACCCCGTGGGCATTGCAGAGATCAGGCAACTGATAGTGGAATTGAAAGACCAGGGGCATACCATCATCATGGCCAGCCACCTGCTTGATGAAGTGGAAAAAGTATGCACCCATGCCGCTATATTAAAAACAGGCAACCTGATTACTACCGGCCCTGTGGAAGATATATTAATGGATGAAGACGTAGTAGAGCTGAGCGCCAAAGACCTTTCCAGGCTTGCTTCTCTTTTTAATGGCAAGGCCCAGAAAATAGAGGTTGATGACAAGACCGGAACGGTGCAGCTCACTTTTTCAAAAGGCACTACACAGCTTGAAGAAATAAACCAATATTGTTTTGACAACGGTATTGTGCTTTCACAATTGGTAATACGGAAGAAAAGGCTGGAAGCCCGTTTCTTTGAACTGACCAATAATTAAAATTACCCAAAGCAATTATAACTACAAGGAATATGGCACAACTGATAAAGACGGAATGGCTGAAGATGAGAAAGTATAATGCCTTCTGGTGGATTATGGGTATTACAGCCCTCTCCTACCCCGGCATTAATTATATGTTTTACATGGTGTATTACAACCTGACTAAGAAGCCCACAGAAGCAGCCAAGCTGGCGGAAATGCTTATTGGCAACCCCTTTGCTTTTCCGGAAGCATGGCACACTGTCGCTTATTTTTCTTCCTGGTTCATTTTTATTCCGTCCATTGTGGTTATCATGTTCATCACCAACGAATTCAGTTTCCGTACCCACCGGCAGAATATCATTGATGGCTGGAGCCGCAACCAGTTCATCGGCGCCAAACTGGCCGATGTAGTGATTGTAACTTTACTTATCACCCTTTTGTATTTTATTGTTTCAATGGTGTCCGGTTTCAATAACCAGGAAAGGCTTATACAGGACACCTGGGGGTCTTCATACTATATAGCATTGTTTGCATTGCAAACATTTTCTCAATTGTCTATTGCCTTTCTCATTGGCTTCCTGGTGCGTAAAGCATTTATGGCATTGGGAATTTTTCTTTTTTACTTTATTGTGCTGGAGCCTATAGCAGTAGGGTTGCTGAAAGTATATGGCAATGACCTGGGACGCTTCCTGCCGCTTGAAATTTCTGACAGAATCATACCTGTGCCGGCATTTCTCGGAAAATTAGAAACAGCGGAGAACTATCAGAAGGCTCTCGACCTGGTGCGGCAGCATGTGATACTGACAATAGCGCTAACAGCCCTTATCTGGTTTATTTGTTTCCGCATCAATAAAAGGAGGGACCTGAAGTAGTTTTTTACCGGTATATCCTGCCCGATAATTTGGCTACAGTAAGACCCTGTACCATAATAGAAAATACAACCACAAAATAGGTCATCTCCAAAAGCAGGTGTTTGTAAGTCGGGTCGGTTACCGTCAGCACCAACGCTATGGATATGCCTCCCCTGAGGCCTCCCCATACCAACATGGTAAGCGATTGCCTGCTGAGTTTGGGCCTAAAAGGAATAATAAGAGAAGGCAGCCATATTGATACCCACCTTGCTAAAAGCACCACCGCAATAACCATAAGCGATATATCCCAGTAACTTATCAGGTCAGGTATCAGCAACAACTCAAACCCTATGAACAAAAACAAGATCGCATTCAGTATTTCATCTATCAGTTCCCAGAATTTGGTGAGATAATCTTTTGTAACAGGCGACATAGCCACTTTTTTCCCGTAATTCCCGATAAAAAGCCCTGCCGCCACCATCGTAAGCGGGCTGGAAATATGTATAGCCTGTGAAATAAGGTACCCTCCCATCACCACCGAGAGAGTGATAAGCGCTGAAATAATATAGTCATCAATGCCTTTAATTGCTTTTGATGCCGTAAAACCTAGTGCCGCCCCAACCAGCAACCCCCCGCCTGCTTCCTTTAATAGTAGCCACGAAACTGAGCCTAAAGAAAAGCCGGTTTCGGTTGACTGGGTCAGTTGCAGGATCACGGCAAATAACACTACCGCCACACCATCGTTAAAAAGCGATTCCCCTGCAATTTTTGTTTCAAGGGATTTGGGCACATTTGCTTTCTTAAGAATGCCTAAAACCGCAATAGGGTCGGTAGGGGATATTAATGCGCCAAATAGAAGACAATATAAAAAAGGAAGGTTGACATCAAATAACGGGGCGATGTAATAAACAATAACGCCTATAACAAAAGTGGAAAGAATGACACTGATGGTAGAAAATATCAGTACCGGGCCTTTTTGTTCCCGAAGATCAGAAAAATTGACATGAATGGCGCCTGCAAAAAGCAGGAAATTCAGCATAGCCCCCATCAGCACTTCAGTAAAATCAAATTCCGAAAGGAGTCGTAATAATCTTTCCGTTGTTTCGGGGAAAATACTCTTGCCTGCAATTTGTATACCGATGGAAGTTAAAATTGCCATCAGCATAATACCGATGGTGGAAGGCAGTTTTAAAAATTTTTCATTGATATAAGCAAAAAGTGAAGCTAAAATAATAAGTACCGAGAAAGAGTAGTATAATTCCATAAGCAATAAGATTCTGAATGCCCTTTACCGGCAAAAATAACAAACTTGCGCCTTATTGCTTATCTTAACTGTTATATATCCGCTTGGCAATACTATACCTAAACTCTTTAGAATGCAGAATTGAATATGAAGGATGCAGCCTACCTGATACAAGCATTGAATCTGCTACCCCACCCCGAGGGAGGGTTTTACCGGCAGACATATAAATCGGAACTGGCAATCACTTTACACGGGAACAGGAAAAGGCACGCCGGTACAGCCATCTATTATTTACTCAGCGAGCAGGATTTTTCTGCTTTGCACCGCATTCAATCTGATGAGCTATGGTTGTTTCACCAAGGGGAGCCTCTCGAAATTATAATCTTTAATAGTAACAATGAAGTTCAAGCCATCATTCTTGGTAATGATATTGAAGCGGGAGAGCAACCGCAGGCAATGATACCTGCTCACACCTGGTTTGGGGCAAGAATTAAAAGCCGAAAGGGTTATTCACTTGTAAGTTGTACCGTATCGCCGGGTTTTGACTTTGCTGATTTTGAGTTAGCTAACAGAAATGAATTAATAAATCAATTTCCTCAGCATAAAGGTGTGGTTGAGGCTTTTACCCGGTTATAAAAAAACCCTCCGATAAAAATCGGAGGGAACAACTAAAAAACACTAGCTTTTGCTAAGTGTGGCTTCATTGGAACGAATAAGGGTTCCGGATTACATATAGGTCAATCAGGTTTTTTACCTTCTAAAAAAGTATTAATGGCGCTGATTTGCGCCTGGTTCTTATCGCCGGGCTTTACCTCGTAACTGCTATAGAAATTTTCGATGTGGGAGCTGCTGTTGTATAATTCCATATTGCGGCGGATATAAGCCGGCACATTCTCAAACTCATTATTGGGGTCAGCAGTATTAACGTTGAACGATAAATTCCTCAATTTATGCAGTCGTTCGGCCGCCCTACGTTGTTGTTCTTCGGTTTCGTCCTGCATAGCAGTATCCTCAACCTCGGTGGACAAAGGTTCCCGATTGTTATCAGGATGAGCTTGATGAGCCAACGGCATATCCGCCGCTGGAATGTCATCCCTTTCCACGATCTGCATTTGCAAATTGAGGAGTTCTTCCTCATTCTCGCTGACAGCATTATCTGGAGAAGGGACCGGTTTTTCGGCAGAACTTTTTGAGGTGATCGCCTCTGCTTTTGATTCTGCGTAAATATTGGACGGTCTGGCCAGATAACCACCCGATGCTGCAGACACCGGGCTTGTACCACTGGTACTATCTTTAATACTGAGGACCATCTCAGCATCTGTTTGTTTTATTTCTGAGGGTAGAGCGCCTTTAACGGATTGATTTGCCGAATATATACCTTCATTTTCTTCGGCGGGTTGCAACTTTTCAACAGTAGTTGTCCCATACAAATCATTCGTAGTATTACCAGGTAATTTTACTTCAGGCTCCAATTCAAAGTGTATCGGCATCAGGTCTTCCTCCTCCTTTATATCAGTTATATCAATAACCGGCGCCAGGTAAGGCATCTCTTCTACCAATTTCGGGGCAAGTGGATCTTCTTCCTCTGTAATCTCTTCCAAAACCTGTTCTGCTATTGTTGCAACAACGGGGGCCTTATCTTCTTCTGGCTTACCCAGCGTCATAACAATCTTTTCTTCCGGCTTTGGCTCTTCTTTCCGGGGAACCGCTTTTGCAAACGGGTCTTTATGTTCAAAGCCGGTTGCAATCAATGTAATGCCAAGCTTGTCGCCCAATGTATTATCATAGCCCATTCCCAGTATCACATCCGTATTTTCTCCGGCCTGGGATAATAAATAGTTCTGGATTATTTCTACTTCATCCATTGTAAATTCATTCTCTCCTTCAGCAGAATTAATATTGATAAGTATCCATTTAGCGCCGCGGATATCATTATCATTCAGCAACGGTGAGTTCAATGCTTCTTCAATGGCCGTTTGCGCCCTGTTTTCACCCGCAGCTTCTGCATTACCAAGAATAGCAACACCCCCGTTCCGCATTACAGTGCATACATCGGCAAAGTCAACGTTAATCTGGCCGGTGCTGTTGATTACATCTGTAATACATTTCGCAGCCGTAGCCAATACATTATCTGCTTTGGCAAATGCCTCTCTCATTTTAAGATTGCCGTACTGATGGCGCAGCTTGTCATTACTAATCACCAATAAAGTGTCAACATATTGCTTTAGCACATTTATTCCTTCTTCTGCCTGTTGTTGCCTTTTTTTTCCTTCGTAGGCAAATGGCGTTGTAACAATTCCTACTGTTAGTATACCAAGGTCTTTACAGATTTTTGCAATGATTGGCGCTCCTCCTGTTCCCGTTCCGCCACCCATGCCTGCTGTAATAAAGGCCATCTTCGTATTTACCTCCAAAATGCGTTTGATTTCTTCCAGCGATTCTTCTGTAGCCTGGCGCCCGATGTCAGGATTAGCGCCTGCCCCCAGCCCTTGTGTAAGGTGCGGGCCTAATTGTACCCGGTTAGGAATGCCGCTGCTGGTCAACGCCTGCGCATCCGTATTGCATATCACAAAGTTTACTCCTTCTATATCCTGGCTGAACATGAAGTTTACTGCATTGCCGCCGCCGCCGCCAACGCCTATCACTTTCAGGATTGATGATTTTTCCTTTGGCAGATCAAAATGTATCATAAAATACTCCTCCGGGCTTTCATTGTAACAGCCCCTTTTAGTTATTGGTTTAACATTTATTTCTCAAGACAATCTTTATAGTAATTTTTTAAAGCGTCCTATCTTCATCTTCTTTGAAAAGGTCGATGATCCTGTCTTTGAACTTTCCCCAAAAACCGGTAAGACTTTTTCTTTTCTTCATCTCTTTGTCATTTATTACACTTTCCTCTGTTATTTCAGTCTCTTCGGCAGGTTGCTGCTTTAATGTGTCAGGCACTTCTACTTTTTTGTACTCTGTTTCAAACTGCTTCCTGTTATGCTCATAGTCATCATAACCTTTCAGGATAAGCCCGATACAGGTAGAATAGGTAGGCTTTGCCAGTTCTTCGATATGACCGCCGGACAGATGTTCATTCGGCAAGCCGATTCTTGCAGGCAAGCCGGTTACATACTCGGTAAGCTGTATCAGGTGCTTTAATTGCGAGCCACCTCCTGTCAAAATGATTCCCCCGTTAAGCATACGGTTATCAAGACCAACCTGTTTTAAATGATAGGTAACAAAATCCATGATCTCACTCATGCGGGCTTGTATAATGTTGGCCAGGTTCTTTACGCTGATTTCTTTAGCCGGCATTCCCCTAAGCCCCGGTATAGTGATATAGGCATTTGCTCTTGCTTCATTGGCCAGGGCGCTGCCAAACTGCACCTTCATCTGCTCGGCCTGTGTTTTTAAAACACCTAACCCCGTTTTAATATCATTAGTAATATTTTCCCCGGCAAAAGGAATAACAGCCGTATGCTTGAGAATACCTTCATAAAAAACAGCCAGGTCGGTGGTGCCGCCGCCAATATCAACAATGGCCACACCAGCCTCAAGATCTTCCTGGCCCATAACCGCCGCAGAAGAAGCCAACGGCTGCAAGACAAGATCTTTTGTTTTTAAGCCTGATTTTTCAACACTGCGATTGATATTCTTGATAGCATTTTTGTCGCCTGTGATGATATGAAAATTGGCGCCCACTTTCACGCCGCCATAGCCGATAGGGTTTGGAATATTTTGGAAATTGTCTACCGTAAACTCCTGCGGGATCACATCTATAATCTGATCACCGGCAGGGATGTAGGTTTTATACTGGTCTTTTATAAGCTGATCAATTTCTTTATAGGTAATTTCCTCTTCAGAGCTTTGTCTTACAATATCGCCACGGGTTTGCAGGCTTTTAATATGATGGCCGGCAATACCAACATACACTTCATTAATATCCAGGTTAGGGTTGGATGCAAAGCAATTGTCCAAAGCAGTTCTGATAGCCTTGATCGTTTCATCAATATTAAGCACCTGCCCGTGCTTAACGCCGTTGGAATTGGCCTTGCCAAACCCGAGTATCTCAAGTTTTCCAAACTCGTTTTTACGTCCGGCTATTACTGCGATCTTGGTTGTCCCAATGTCAAGACCAACAATAATGGGCTGTTCATTGTTCATAGACTTGGTTGTCCCAATGTCAAGACCAACAATAGTGGGTTGTTTGTTGTTCATAGATGTTGTTTTTAGTTGTTGTTTTTATATAGTAGACGTTTTCGCTTAATTATACCCGCCATTTTCTTCTTCATCCGGCGTACTCTCGGGTGTTCGGGGCGGCATCACTGCTTTCGGCACTCTCTTTTCTTCTTTTTTCTCTTCTTTCACCTTTTTCTCCGGTTGCTTGTCTTCTTTCTCTTTTTCCGGAGAAAAAGGTTTCACAGGGTTGGGATTGGCAGCCTCTTTCTTTTCCGGCTTTCTCTTTATCTCTATTTCTTCTAACTCTGGTACGGGAGCCGTTACTGAATCTTTTTGCAATTCATACTTTCCTGTAACTGTTACCGGTTTCCGCACGGCAGTTTCAGGTATTTCATTCGATTCTTTTATCAACCGTTCTATCGTCTTCGCATACTCTTTAGGATTTACTTTTACATTACCGGATTGCCTGGAGGCAACTACCTGCCCCTTGAACCGCACATCTATCAAGCGGTATTTATCAAACCCCACTTTGCTCAATACCTGTTTATAAAAAATATATAGCCTGTTAAACTTCTCATCCAGGTTATCAGCAGCGCCGAGTTTGACGAGATGATTACCCACTACGGGTATCATTTCAAAATTTTGCTTCCCTACTATATCTACCTGGGCCACCTGCGAAAGCCAGAAAGAATCTCTTACAATAAAGTTTGCAAGCTTTGTAACCCCGTTTAACAAAATGCTATCTTTTACATCCGTAAAGCCCGTGAAGAACGGGACCCTTCCGGTCATTCTATCTGACAATGGTATCTTGTTTCCCAGCGCATCAATATAAAATGATTGCCCCGATGGTGTAAACAACCTGGCCACAGGCTCTTTCTCCGTTACCGTAACATGAAGAACATTATTATTATCAAAATACATTTCCGCCTCACTGATCCAGGGTTCTTTTTCCAACTGCTTTTCCAGTTCATGCAAATCAAAAGAAGCAACCGGCTTTCCCTTTATGCTGCCCCCTGACGATTTTTGCAACAGCGTGGCCACATCGCTTGTATCAATAAAGCATTGTTCTTTATTCTCTTTCAGAGCAATAACATAACCATTGCAGCCCCCTTTATTCTTCTTACCAATCGCCGCCAGTAGTAATACCAGCATACCGCTGCCTATGCACAGCCATACGATTACAAAAAACAGTTTCCTTATAGTTGTTGTTGCGTTCACTTTTATTTATATGTCTTTCAAAATATCTTTAATTGGCGCCACCAGGGTATCTATATCCCCCGCTCCGGCTGTTATCAGGATTTCGCCAAACTCCTTGTTTACCGATGGTATATAATTATCCTGCACCCAGCCTATCAATTCTTCTTTTTCCACCACCTGCTTTTTTTCATTCTCCATTTTGTCAAGTATCATCCCGCTGGTTACCCCTTTTACCGGTAGTTCACGGGCCGGGTATATCGGTAAAAGAATTACCCGGTCGGCCAGGTCCAGCGCTGCTGCAAACCCATTGGCCAGGTCCCTTGTTCTTGAGTACAGGTGAGGTTGAAAAATAACCGTACACCTTTTCTGTTTGAACAGGGTTTTTGCCCCGTTGACCAGCGCTTTTAACTCTTCGGGATGGTGGGCATAATCATCAATGAATACAATCCTGCTGTTCTTAATGATATACTCAAACCTTCTTTTCACCCCTCTGAAGCCTTCTACAGCATTCCTTATCTTATCAATCTCAATGTTCAAAGAACTTGCTGCCGCAACGGCAGCTACTACATTCTCCACATTGTGCATCCCGCCCATATTCAGTTTTACATCGCTTATCACAGTATCCTTCACTGTTATATTGAACCGGTATCCCCCTTCCTCTGTCCGTATGTCCGAAGCAAACGCATCGGCGCTTTCATTTTGCAGGCTGTAAGAAATAAAGTTTTGCTTCTTCAGTTCTTTTAACCTGTGCAGCCCGAACCGGGCTATCAACAACCCTTCCGGCCTTAACCTGCCGGCAAAATCAATGAAGGCCTGTTCCACCGCCTCAGCCGTACCATAGATGTCAAGATGATCCGCATCCATTGCCGTAATGATGGCTATATCCGGGATTAGTTTCAAAAAACTTCTGTCGTACTCATCTGCTTCCACTACACATACATTTCTTTCGCTGCTCCAGAAATTAGTTTCATAATTCCCCGAAATGCCGCCCAGAAAGGCATTGCAACCAAAGCCACTATCACGCAGCAAATGAGCTATCATGGTAGTAATGGTCGTTTTGCCATGCGTACCTGCTATACATATATTAAAAGAACTTTCTGTTATCAACTGTAACACATCACTTCTCTTTACCACTTTATATCCGTTGCCGGTATAATACTGCAACTCCTTATGCTCTGAGGGCACTGCAGGTGTATAAACCACTATGCCCGCATCTTTCGGAATCAGCTCCACATTTTCTTCATAGTGAACCGCTATTCCTTCAGCCTCCAGTTGTTTTGTTAAAGCGGTGGGTGTTTTATCATAGCCACTCACTTTAACCCCTTTTGAATGAAAGAACCTTGCAATGGCGCTCATCCCTATTCCTCCTATTCCGATAAAATAAACGGTATTAAACTTAACCTCACCTCCGGGAAAAGAATACCGTTCATTTATCTTGCCGTCGCCATTCATTCATTTTTAGTTTTCATTCCCCCGAAGGGGAGTTTCATAAGGACAGTATTGGGTTAACTTTTTTAAATCGCTTTTATAATTTCATCAGCTATTACTTCATCAGCATTCGTTATTGCGAGCCTGGCAATATTCTCCTTCAGTTCTTCCTGCTTCATGGTATCTTTTGCCAGCTCGATAGCCATAAACGGAAGTTTCCCTATCGCTTCACTGTCTTTGATCATCAGGGCGGCATTCCTTTCCACCAGTTGCATGGCATTTACCGTCTGGTGATCTTCTGCGGCAAAAGGATAGGGTACGAACAAAACGGGCTTTTTAACGACACATAACTCTGCAAGGGCCATGGCCCCGGAACGGGAAACAACTACATCAGCCGCCGCATACGCATATTCCATTTGCGTAATGAACTCTCCCGTCCAAACAGATTGTTTTCCTTTTGTTCTTTCCTTTGCCTTTTCAGCATACGGTTTACCTGTTTGCCAGATTAACTGTAAACCTGCATTTATAAAATCATCCACTCCTTTGTCAATCGCCTCGTTGATTGATTTTGCCCCCTGGCTTCCCCCGATTATCAAAATGGTTTTCTTTGATTCATCCAGAGAGAAGAACCGTATTCCTTCACTCCGGCTTACTGAAGAACGGGCTATGCTCAGCCGCACCGGGTTGCCTGTAACAACGATTTTATCTTTCGGGAAAAACCTTTCCATTCCTTCGGTGCCTGTAAAAATTTTCGTTGCCTTCTGGCCCAGCATTTTGTTGGACTTCCCTGCAAATGAGTTCGACTCATGTATAAAGCCGGGAACCCCTTTTGCCTGCGCCATACGCAATACGGGATAACTGGAATAGCCGCCTACGCCAATAACAGCATCCGGTTTGAATTTTTTAAAAATGGACCGGACCTGTAAGAAACTTTTTACCAGCTTAAAAGGCAAACCAATGTTTTTTATCAAAGAACTCCTGTTATAACCCACTATATCCAACCCTTCGATTTTATATCCCGCCTGCGGTACTTTTTCCATTTCCATTTTTCCCTTAGCGCCTACAAACAATATTTCTATACTATTATCTTTTTGCTTCAGTGCATTGGCGATGGCGATGGCAGGGAAAATATGCCCTCCTGTCCCCCCACCCGCAATGATCACTTTCTTCGCCATGCACTTTTATTTTACAAACTCCGTTGCCGTTTTACCTTCTAACTGCTCCACATTCCTGGCCACGCTTAAAATAATTCCTATTGCAAGGCAGGTAAATATGAAACTTGTGCCTCCCATACTCACAAGGGGAAGCGTAACCCCCGTTACCGGGAATAAATTCACAGTAACCGCCATATTCGCAACCGCCTGAATAGCCAGCGTAAAACTTAATCCCAACGCCAGGAAAGCCCCGAACGCATAAGGGCATCGTTTGAATATCCTGATGCACCTGTATAGAAAAACCAGGTAAATGAACATGATAAACGCCCCTCCTAACAATCCATATTCTTCTATAATTATTGCATAAATGAAATCGTTGTATGCCTGCGGCAGGTAATCCCTTGTTGTACTGTTGCCGGGACCTACTCCTATTAACCCGCCCTTTGCAATGGCAATCTTTGCCTGGTTGGTTTGATAGGCATCATTATCAGCATCCTTTCCCCCGTAAATAAAACTTTCCATCCGGCTTATCCAGGTATCAACCCTTGTAAGCAGTACGGAGGAAGTTGCTTTTACTCCAACCGTTTCATCCGTTTCCGTTTTTCCGTGCCTTGCCACAGCAGCGGCAATAAGAAAGACAACCGGTATGGCAGCAATACCCACCGTTAATAATAAGTGCTTAGTGCTTACCCTGCCAATAAACATGAGCAGCAGGCAACTGGCGCCAAGCAGCAAGGCCGTTGAAAGGTTGGCAGGTGCAATTAATAAGCAGGTAATGGCAACCGGTGTTATCACAGGCAAAAAGCCTTTCCGGAAATTTTTGATTACATCCTGCTTTTTACTCAACAATCTTGCTACATATATAAACAGCGCCAGTTTTGCAAGGTCTGACGTTTGCATGGTCATATTGATTATGGGCAAGCGTATCCAGCGGCTCCCTTCATTCATCGTTACACCAAAGAACAGTGTATAGACCAATAGCGGAATAGAAATAATGAAAATTACTTTTGCCGCCCATGAATAGAAAGTATAGTTCACCAGGTGGGCAAAATAAATCACCAGAAGGCCGGCCAGTATAAAAACAACCTGCTTGAAAAGATATATTTCGGTATTGCCTTTATAGTTTTTGTATGCCAGTGAACCTGTAGCGCTGTACACAGCCAGCATAGAAACCAATGTGAGCAGGATAACCAATGCCCATATCACCTTATCTCCCCTCGTTTTGCTCAGGAGGTTGTTAGTGCTGAAGTTATTCTTCAGGTCGCTGAACCGTATGTCTTTTACTGCATCCATTACAATTCTTTCACTGCTTTTTTAAACTGGGCGCCCCTGTCTTCATAATTTTTAAATAAATCAAAACTGGCACAGGCAGGGCTAAGCAATACCACATCTCCTTTTTCTGCAAAATGAAAAGCAGCGCTTACTGCTTCCACTGCGCCGGCAGTATTGACTATTGTATTTATATCTTTTGCAAAAGCTTCATGTATCTTCCGGTTATCTGTACCCAGGCAAATAATCGCTTTCACTTTTTCTTTAACAAGGTCTGCAATTAGCGAATAATCATTCCCTTTATCCACACCACCCAGTATGAGTATAGTTGGCCTGGTCATGCTTTCAAGGGCATACCAGGCAGAATTTACATTGGTAGCCTTGCTGTCATTGATGAACGTAACACCCCGAACCGTAGCCACAAACTCCATCCGGTGCTCAAGCCCCTGGAAGTCCTGCACCGCTTCCCTGATCTTTTCTTTTCTTATATCCAGCATAGTTGCTGCTACACAGGCTGCCATTGTATTGTACTGGTTGTGTTTTCCTTTTAAAGCAAAATCAAATACACTCATCGTAGCAAAATCCTGTCCCGTTCTTACATACATATCCCCGTCTTTAATAAAAGCTCCGTTTGGTAATTCTCTTTTCATACTTATTGGCAGTTGTTTAGATCGAATGGTAAATTGGTTTATATACGATAAGGTTACTTCATCATCATAGCAGTAAATGAAATAATCATCCTCCTGCTGGTTCATTGTAATACGGAATTTGCTCCGTATATAATTTTCAAAATGATAATCGTAACGATCAAGATGGTCTTCCGTGATATTGGTAAGAATAGCCATATCAGGTCTGAATGTTTTTATATCATCCAGTTGAAAACTACTTATCTCCACCACATACAGCTCTTTAGGCTCAACAGCTACCTGCTCTGCAAACGACCGGCCTATATTGCCTGCCAGCGCACAATCCAACCCTCCCGTTTTGCAGATATGATAAACCAGCGAAGTTGTTGTTGTTTTACCGTTGCTGCCCGTGATGGCTACTATCCTGCTGCTGCCTTTGAAGCGATACGCCAGTTCTATTTCACTGATGACCGGTATCTGTTTCTCCCTTATCCTTTTTACCAGGTCATTCTTCTCCGGTATGCCCGGGCTTTTCATCACTTCATCTGCTGCAAGTATTCTTTCAACTGAATGTTGCCCTTCTTCAAAATCAATACCGGCCGCAAGCAATTTGTTACGATAATCATCTTTCAAAGAACTTCCATCCGACAGAAACACATCATATCCCTCTTTCTTTGCGAGTAAGGCAGCGCCAACACCGCTTTCACCACCACCCAATATGACAAACCTCTTACTCATAAATCATTCAATCAATTCCTCCGCTGCCGGAAAATTGTTTATTCCATATTCTTATGTACGGAATCGGTTTTTCACAAGTATCAGTTTTCAATACAACTGCACCACAATTCTGTTATCAGGAAACAACCTGTTTCCAGGGGTAAGGGTCAACGGTTAAATGGTTTTTCAATAATTTTTTGTGCTTATCTCATCTTCAATGTTGCTATGCTAAGCACCGCCAGCAACACCGTTATTATCCAAAATCTCGTTACAATTTTTACTTCATGATATCCTTTCACCTGGTAGTGATGATGGAGCGGCGCTTTGAGAAAAACCCGCTGACCTGTTCCATATCTTTTCCGGGTATATTTAAAATAACCAACCTGCATCATCACACTCAGCGTTTCTACAAAGAATATCCCGCAGAGTATGGGCAGTAATAATTCTTTGTGCACTATTATCGCCAGCGATGCAATAATGCCGCCCAGCGTAAGGCTTCCCGTATCACCCATGAATATCTGCGCCGGGTAAGAATTGTACCACAGGAAACCGATACAGGCCCCGATCATTGCAGCAATAAAAATGGACAACTCGCCCAGGTCGGGGATGTACATGATATTCAGGTAGTCTGCAAAAACCAGGTTACCACTTGCATAAGCAAAAACGCCCATCACCGTACCAATGATGGCAGAAGTACCGGTTGCCAATCCATCTAATCCGTCAGTAAGATTGGATCCGTTGGATACCGCAGTGATGATGAATATCACAATCAATATGTAAAGAACCCATGTGTAATCCCTCCACGAAGCCGGTAACAGTTTTGCATAATTGAACTCATGGTTTTTTACAAAGGGTATCGTTGTTACCGTGGAATTGTTTGCTTCAACGAAATATTTTGTTTTCCCATTTACCTGCTTCGGAAAAACCGCAGGATCAGAAGTGGGCACTGCTCCAACATACTCTCTCCATACTTTTACATCGCTGTTGAAATAGAGCGTAGCTCCTACCAGAATACCCAGTCCTACCTGTCCCAATATTTTAAACCATCCCGCCAGTCCGTCTGTTCCCGTTTTCTTATATACTTCCCCTTTCTGCTGTGCCAGCCTTTTTCCTCTCAGTTTCAGGTAATCATCAATAAAACCAATAATACCTAACCAAACAGTACTTATCAGCATGATCTGTATGTACGCTTTGGTAAGGTCTGCCAGCAATAACGTAGGGATGATAATTGCGAGAATGATAATGATGCCACCCATCGTAGGCGTACCCCTTTTGCTTTGCTCCCCGGCCAATCCTTCTTCCCGTATGCTTTCGCTGATCTGCTTCTTCTTCAAAAATTTGATCAGCTTCTTTCCATATACTGTTATAATGATCAGTGATAACAAAACACCCAGCAGTACCCGGAAGGTGATAAAGCGGTACAACTCACTTCCCGGGAAGTTGATGCCCTCTTTATCAAACCATTCAAACAGATGATACAACATGGTTGGTTATTAGTGTTTTCTTTTGTGTTACCGTCCTAATACATTAAACAATTCGCTTACCACTTCTTTATCGTCAAAATGATGTCTTACTCCTTTTATCTCCTGGTACTTCTCATGTCCTTTTCCTGCTATCAGCACAATATCTTCCGGGCCTGCCAGGCTTATTGCCGTTTTAATAGCTTCCTTTCTATCCGCAATTGAGATATACTTTCTTTTATATGCCGGTGGCAATCCTTCTTCCATATCTTTTATAATCTGCGCCGGATCCTCGCTTCTCGGGTTATCACTGGTGAAAATCACTTTATCGCTATGCTCACAGGCCGCTTCCGCCATCACAGGTCTTTTGGTTTTATCCCTGTCCCCTCCGCAGCCGACTACCGTTATTACCTGCTCAAACCCTTTCTTTAATTTTTTAACGGTTGCCAGTACATTCAATAAAGCATCCGGTGTGTGAGCATAATCCACAATAGCAATTACTTTGTCTTTTAATGAAACAGTGTAATCAAACCTACCTTCTGCACCGGTCAGCTCACTCAACGCTGTTAATATTTCATCCCTTTCCTCTCCCAGGCAAGCAGCAGCGCCATACACAGCAAGAAGATTATAGGCATTGAACTCCCCGATCAGCCGGAAATGAACCTCTATATCGTTTATCGTCATGGCAAGGCCGTTCAGGCTGTTGTCAAGTATCTTCCCTTTAAAATCTGCCACTGTTCTGAGGCTGTAGAAATATTTTCTTGCCTGCGTATTCTGCAGCATCACTGCGCCCCGTTTATCATCTGCATTGCTGATGGCAAATGCTTCGGGAGAAAGCGAATCGAAAAACGCTTTCTTCACCCGGATATACTCATCAAAAGTTTTATGGTAATCCAGGTGGTCGTGGGTGATGTTGCTGAAGATGCCGCCTGCGTACGCCACTCCCGTTGTCCGATGCTGGTGTATGGCATGTGAACTGGTTTCCATGAACACATGAGTACATCCTGCATCCACCATTTGCCGCAGCAACCTGTTGAGGTTAACGGCATCAGGTGTGGTATGCGTAGCAGGCACTGTTTCTGCACCGATTTTATTTTCTACAGTGCTTAGTAACCCGCTTGTATATCCCAACCTTGTAAAGAGCTTGTATAATAATGTTGCAATAGTTGTTTTACCATTGGTTCCCGTAACACCCACCAGTTTCAATTGCTCAGATGGCTTCCGGAAAAAATTATGCGCCATATAAGCGGCAGCCTCGGCGCTGTTCTCCACCTGCACATAAACCACTCCTTCTTTCCTTTCGTCAGGCAGTTTCTCTGCTACAACGACAACTGCTTTCTTTTCTATCGCCTTTTCAATGAACAGGTGTCCGTCCTGCACAGACCCTTTTATCGCTACAAATACACCTCCTTCATTTTCCTTTCTCGAGTCGGTTTGTATATCTTTCACTTCAGTTGCCGTACTTCCTGTTACCGACAGGATTCTGACTTTATATAGTACTTCACTTAAAACCACACCAGCGTTTTAACTCAGTTCAAGTGTAACCGTCATGCCTTTTGTTACACCTGTTCCCGGCGCTACCGACTGCACCGAAACCTTTCCTCTTCCCTTAACAGCTACTTTTACACCGATATACTCCAGCAAATACACAGCATCTTTCAGCCCCATTCCTTTTACGTTGGGCATAACCTGCTTATTAACGGCGGTTTCTTTTACTACCGGCTTATAATTGCTGGCATATACCCTGGCCCATTTATTCTGTTTGGCCGAATCGGCATACGCTACATTAAGGTTATTGTAAACCCTTTTTATGTCATCCACATTGCCTGCATAATAATAGGCGCTGCTGTCTTTTACTGCTGCATAGTGTGTAGGCATCTTCCGCTCTACATACATGGCATACAGCTTTGTTGCAATCTCTTTGAATACCGGCGCTGCCAGTGTGCCGCCGTAATGGGATGCTGCACGGGGCTTGGTGCGTATCGTTACAATACATGTGTACTGCGGATTGTCTGCCGGGAAATAGCCTACAAAACTTGCCTGGTACACGCCATGTGCATATTTTATCTTACCATCCGATACATGCGCCGTACCTGTTTTACCGGCCACGGCAAAAGGTAGTCCTGCTAAAGCCCTTCTTGCGGTACCTTCCGTAACCACCATTTCCATAGATGTTTTGGCCGCCTGGATAACTGAAGGCTTGCTGATCGAATTATCAAGAACAACCGGCTGAAATTCTTTTACAGCAATCCCGTTATTTTGAATATTGCTCACCAAATAAGGTTTCATCATCCTGCCGTTATTGGCCACTGCATTATAAAGTGTGAGTATCTGAAGCGGGCTTATGCTTATCCCATATCCAAAACTCATCCATAGCATATTTCCTTCTGCACTTCCTTTCTGGTCCAGCGGGGCCATTAATGGCTTTGCTATATCCGGAAGATCAATGGCTGTTTTGCGGTCCAGGTAAAATTTGTGCATGTACTCCTTTAGTTCCGAAGGCTTTTTTGCAAATGCTTTATAGGCCAGCTTGCTCATGCCTACATTTGAACTGTGTGCAAAACATTCCAATACAGACAAAGAAGACCTGGGCTGCCGCTCCGCATCTGTTACTATTTTTTTCCCAACCATCATTCTTCCGGCAGTGCCTACTTCCACATTATCCTGAGGAGAACTTGTGCCTTTATCCAATACAGATAAAAGTGTTACTAATTTTATGGTGGAACCAGGCTCCGTATTTTTCAGCGCATAGTTATCATCTTCATGATAGCTGCCATCCTCCTGCCTGCCCAGGTTGGCAATGGCTTTGATCTTCCCGGTTTGCGTTTCCATTACAATAGCAGTGCCGTAAGGCCCTTCACATTGCAGCATCATTTTCATCAGGGCCGTTTGCACAATGTCTTGTATGTTTACATCAATTGTGGTAATGATGTCTTTTCCCTGTACCGGGTCTGTTTGCGCCCCTTCTATCGGAACTAATCCGCCACCGGCCGTGCGCCGCACCAGGCGTTGGCCTTTTATTCCGCTTAATACAGAATCGTAACTTTTCTCCAATCCTACATTCTGCTTTTTTACATTCTTGCTTTCGTCAACAAATTCACGGGACAAGCCGATGGTCCTGTTGGCCAGCAGGCCAAAGGGGGTAAGGCGTTTGGTGTTGGTTTCTACAATAACGCCGCTCTTGTTTTTTCCTAACCGTACAAGCGGAAATTGCCGGAATTCTTTGTACTCTGCAAAACTGAGCTTCTTCTTAAGTAAATAATACCTGTCTTTCTTTGCAAAAGCAGCCTGCAATTCTTTTTTATACTGGGCCTTGCTTTTATCCCCGAAGAAACTGGCCATGGCCAATGCAAACGAGTCTATGTTTTCCCTGAAAATTTTTCCCTCTTTCCGGATAAGGCCATCGGCCCGCATATCCATCCGTATATCAAAAGTGGGAATAGAAGCGCTGAGCATTTGACCGTCTTCGCTGTAAATAGTGCCTCTCACTGCATCAAGAGATTGAATACGCTGGTGCAGGCTATCGCTCATTGAAAGCCAATAATTACCCTGTGCCCGTTGAATGTAGATAGCCCTCCCGAGCACAAGAAGGCTTATTACCACTATACCGAGAAAACTAAGGTACACTCTCCATAATATGTCACGCCTGATTTCCACTTCTCAGCCTTGTTATGTGCCAACAAACGGTATTGTTGACCTTTTTAGTTGTTTTATGTTCAGCAATCAATTCGTCTGCACAGCGCCCAGCACTACCGGCGGCGTTGATACGGGTTTTAACTCCATTGCATCAACTGCTTTCAGCAATTCTCCGGGCTTACTCCTGAATATTATTTCACCTTTTAAATTGGTGTATTCGTACTGCAATTCTTTTACTTCGTTGGTCATCCTGTTGATCCGTCCGTTCATCTTATCAGCATAATGCCCGTTATAGATATAGATAACCGCCAACAAAGCCAGGAAAAGGAAGAAAGGAATCTGCCTGACAACAGATTGGTAATTCAACCACTTCTTCCAGTTGAATTTCGATTCGGTACTGATTGTTTGTTCGTCTTTCATTGTTATTCTGTGCTTTTGAGTTCACCTGTCGGTTCGGAATATCCCCGGCCTGTTCTTATTCTTTTTCCTGTCTTCTTTCTGCTACCCGCAGCTTGGCGCTTCTTGATCTTGGATTCTCTTTTATTTCTTTTTCCGCCGGCGCTATCGGTTTCTTCGTAATTACTTTCAACAAATTCTCCGGCTCGTTATTGATAAAAGGGTTTGCTTCCGGCCCCTCATCAAATGATCCGCGGCGGAAAAAAATCTTTACCAATCTGTCTTCAATGGAATGAAACGTGATGATGGCAATACGTCCTCCCGGCTTTAATAAGGCCGGCGCCTGTTCCAATAACTCTCTCAATGCACCTAACTCGTCATTTACTTCAATCCGTAAAGCCTGGAATACCTGGGCGAAGTACTTGTTGGGATTTCCTTTTACAATTTCCCGGAGTGCATTTTTAAACCCGTCAATGGTTTTGAGCGATGTGTTGCTGCGTAGCCGGACGATTGTTTTTGCCAGCGTTTTTGCATTTGTTACTTCCCCATACTGCTCAAATAATTTGTGCAGCCGCTGTTCCTCATACGTATTGACAATATCAAAAGCGGTAAGCAACTGCCGCCGGTCCATCCGCATATCCAAACCTGCATTGTGTCGGGTAGAAAACCCACGGTCTGCCTCATCAAACTGGTGGCTGCTGACACCAAGGTCGGCCATGATGCCATCCACCTTATCAAGACCATGCAGGCGGAGAAAGCGCCGGATATGGCGAAAATTCTGCGGCACAAACAAAAGCCGTTCATCCGCAGGCAAATTCCGCTTCGCATCTTCATCCTGGTCAAACGCCACTAATTTCCCTTTATCACCCAAAGCCTTTAATATAGCTGCCGAGTGGCCACCGCCCCCAAAAGTGCAATCCACATACACTCCCGAAGGTTGGATATGCAGTTGTTCAATTACTTCATGCAGCAGAACGGGTATATGATACGGCTCCTGCATAATGCAACTTACTCCTGCTGGCCTCCCATAACCTTTTTCGCCAGGTCGCTAAATGATTCCGAAGAAAATGTATCAAAGAGCTGTTTATGTTTCTTACTATCCCAGATTTCCATTTTATTGCCTGCTGCCGTTATCACAATATCTTTTTCCAGTTCTGCATACACTTTCAGGTTGGGCGGCAGCAAAATCCTTCCGGCCGTGTCCGGCTCCACATAAGTAGCGCCGTTTAAAAAGGCCCGCCTGAACTCCCGCTGCTGGGGGTCAAACTCGTTCAACCCCTTGATTTTAGCGTAGAGCGGTTCCCATTCCTTCAACGTGTAAAGAGCCAGGCATCTTTCAAATCCTCTGTTAATAACAAAGCGTTTCAGGTCTTCCTCCGTAACGAGCTTTTTGAAGCCCGCCGGCAGAAGAAACCTCCCCTTGGCGTCCAAGGTAGCCTCGAACTCTCCTAAAAACTCTGTCATTATCAGTTAATTGGATCAATGTTTCCTTAATTGACACAAAATAACACTTTTTCCCACTTAACTTCCAAATTTTTCATATTTTCTTTTTTCCACAAGTAAAAAGTAGCTGTAATTCAATCTGGAAGCATATTACAGCTTGTGTAGGGCAAAAAATTAAGACTCGGCAGTGATTTAGCTGTGGATTGCGGTGGAAAACCTGTGGAAAGTGGCAACCAACCCGGATTTCTTACTTTCATTCTTTATTTTAACAACTATGCCTGCAGGTTATTCAGGAACACCCCTCTTAAAGAAACTCGGCATCAACCCGGAAATGAAAATTCAGCTCATCAATCAGCCGGATAATTATTATGCTTTACTGGAAACAAGCCTCAGCAGGCAGGTATGTAAAAAAAATGAAACGCCTGACCTTATTCACCTGTTTATAAAAAGCAATAAGGAATTTGAGATTGAGATGAGAAAGCTCAAACCGGCGATAAAGAAAAATACATCTGTCATCATCTGGGTTTCGTGGTATAAAAAATCCGCGGGCATACCAACCGATGTAACCGAAGATGTTATTCGCAGCTATACATTAAAAAATGATTTGGTGGATGTAAAGGTTTGCGCCGTCAGTGATATCTGGAGCGGGTTGAAATTAGTAGTGCCGGCGGCAAAACGATAGTATCTTTACCGTTCACCAAACTGCGACAGTTGGTCGCATGGAATATGCACCCGAAGAACCTTTCTATTGCCGGTTTCGCCTACACACTTCCTGAAGAACGCATCGCTAAATACCCATTAGCAGAAAGAGATGCCTCCAAGTTGCTGCTTTATAACAATGGAGAAATAAGCGAAGACATTTATAAAAACATTGCATCCTATCTCCCGGAAAATTCATTGCTTGTTTTTAATAATACCAAAGTGGTGGAAGCAAGATTGGTTTTTGAAAAACCAACAGGCGGAACAATAGAGATATTCTGCCTGGAGCCACATGAGCAATACCCGGATATTACTACTGCCATGCTTCAACAACAAAAAGTGCTGTGGCATTGCCTCGTTGGCGGCGCTTCCAAATGGAAACCGGGACAGGCGCTTGAAAAGAAAATAACACAACCCGGCAATGACCTTTTGCTTTCAGCAGGGTTGATTGAAAAGCGAAGCGGTTCTTTTATTATTGAATTATCATGGACACCGCAACAACTGAGTTTTGCCGAAGTGCTGCACCAGGCAGGCGCCATACCATTGCCTCCTTATATTAAAAGAAGTGCGGAAGAAGCCGATAAAAACAGGTACCAGACCGTTTACGCCGATATTGACGGCTCTGTAGCCGCCCCTACTGCCGGTTTGCATTTTACAGAAAGGATTTTTGCCGATTTAAAGAACAAAAACATTCAAACGGATTTTGTAACCCTGCATGTGGGTGCAGGCACTTTTAAACCGGTAAAAACAGCCACTATACAGGAACATGAAATGCACGCAGAATGGATAGATGTGCCCCGTACGGTTATTGAAAACATACTGACCAACAGCGATAAGAAGATTATTGCCGTTGGCACTACTTCGTTACGGACTATTGAAAGTTTGTATTGGTTGGGGGTGAAAAGTCATGAGTTGTTAGTTGTTAGTCATAAGCCGGTTTCTTTATTGCAGTGGGAGGCGTATGAATTAGCGAAGAAAAATATCCCGGTGAAAGAAGCCTTGCAATCCCTTCTTAACCGGATGGACAGAAATAAGTCAGAAAACCTTGTTGCTAAAACACAGTTGCTGATAGCCCCCGGATATGAATTTAAAATAGTAAAGGCCCTCATCACCAATTTTCACCAGCCGCAATCTACCCTGCTGTTATTGGTAGCTGCCCTGGTTGGAGAAGACTGGAAAAAACTCTACAACTACGCCTTAGAAAATAATTTCCGTTTTTTGAGTTATGGGGATGGGGGGTTGTTGTGGAAAAGAAATGATCCTGTATAAGCTATTGTAAGCATCCCTATCCCGCCAGTGCGCCAGCAAGGACTACGGACAGGAAGAAAATTACTGATGATGAAGATAACAACAAAAGCTCAATAGAATTACGTCTGACCGAACCGCCACTGATAGCGAACAAAAAGATGAGGATTTATTCGGAAGCCAGCCCAATGTTAGCGGTTCGTACTTCTGTCTCATTTTCGTATTCGTAAAATCACCATTTCCTGATTACAATTTCTGTAGCCAAACAAATATTGCTCCTTCTGCCCGTCTACATCTAAGTCATATTCAAAAAAGGAAGCGTTTATCAAACTATCAATTATTATCTCGCCTTTAGGAAATGTCAAACGTACTTTATTATAGTCAGCGTCATTGCAAGAAATGCCAATATACTTGATGCTGCCTTTGCCATCTTGAAAATTGAATTTTGGATTTGTTCTTTCTCTTCCGTCAGAGAAAATGTTTATGCGATTAATAGTGTCTGCTAAGTCAAAATTATTTTTGTAATATTTAATGTTCTCAGCAGTTATAAGCAGCCGTTTGCCAAATAATAGCCCACCTTTAAATTCTTGGATAGGCTGACAACCTATACATTCAGTCCTGAAACTTACGTTTGATATACTCTGTCCACCTAAGTAACCCTTAATACCGTTAAAAAGTAAATCAACTTTTCTGTCAGATTTGTTTATAATGTTCCTATCAACAAAATTGGTTTGATAATTAAATGTAAAAGCCGTGTCAATAGTTGAGGCCTGGGTCGTAGGTTGGTCAGGCGATAAGGCTTCTGTCACCTTAGTTGGCTTGCCGCTACAAGAGAAAAAAAATAGAAGTCCTGCTATATAAATAAAGAGTTTCAAATGACGTTGTCGATTTTAATGAGGTATCAAATAGTATGACCGCTAACGGCCAGAGATTGGCGAAGTACGGGTATTCTGTGTTCCGTCAAGACCGGCTAACTGCTGCTGAGTAAAGATAAAAAGATTGTGATATATTCTATAGCTAAATTTTTAATGTCAAGCTGGATATGCAGATGCACAATGAACCAAACGATGAAACACGGTTTCCGTTAGCCTGCATTTTGGTAATACCCATGTTGTATGTTCGCCCTTCGTCTTGGTAACTTAAATTGAAGGTATGTGTCCACCGTGGCAGAGTGTGTCCCGGAAGCGCTGGAACAAGGCAGGCTCTTTTGCAAGGTTGGCTTTTGTGCTGTGGGTTTTGTGTGCCTGCCAATGTGCTTGCCTTGCGGCGTTGGCTATTAGAGACTTCGCCTATTATCTCCCAGTCATGATGCAATTATGAGGCAATCGTGGTGCAATTGGTGCAATTATGGTGCAATTCCTAATTCGTAGTAAGAGCCTGCACCTTTAGTTTCAGATGATTTTAGAACGCCTTTTTTAACCAATAGTTGTAAGTCCCTTGTTGCGGTCATTCTTGCTACGCCCAAAACCTCTTGATATTCCTTGTTTGAAATCTTGCCTTTTTCTTTCACATACAAAACGGCTTTTACCTGCCTGCCATTCAGCCCCAATTTTGTTAGCTGTTCTTCTGTCAAAGTGTTTTTGAAAAGCGTAATGCTAAAACCACCGTCCAATTCCTGCATTTCAGGTTCGGGAAGTTCTGCTGCTTTACAGGTGTCAAGGATTTTGATAGTGCCTCGTCCCCATGTGTCAATATAACCGCCTTTAAAAGCAACGTCTGCAATGATGGGGTTTCTTGGTCTTGAAGAATGTGAACGCTTTAAAGCAGCAAGTGTCAAACCCTCCGGTAAAGTACCTTCATTCCAGATACTTATTTTATCGTCATGCACACGTATTTGAACAGGTGCTCCCATATAATTGCGATGTACTAATGCGTTGAGCAACATTTCACGGATTGCAGCATAAGGATATTCTCCCGTCTCAATGCGATGTATTCCTTCAAATGCAATGGAACGGATTAAAAATTTATGATTAAGCTGGTTTAAAATATTCTGTAACAATACAATCAGATTTCCTTCTTCCACTTCCTGAAAAATAATGTCTGTATCGTTCTTGCCAAATCGTCCAATCTTTACAAAAATGTTGGGATAAAATTTTCCAGGGTCTTTACCAAATAAAATGATGGCAGCCCTTTTTAATTGTCCATTTTCAGTAAGTCGCAATTTTTCAAATAGCTCATGAAGACTAAGTCCATGATTGTTTTCAGGTAATCGCCCTGCACTTTCAGAGGCGGCAAAGAATATTTTAACTGCTTTCTCGTCAATGTCTGTAAAACTTGCTCTTTGTTCAATTACGTCATCCCATGTTTTACCCGATTTCTTCAATAAAAATTCATTGAGTGAAGCACCTGTTAATTCCTGCTTGGTGCTGCCGCTTCTATAATAATACCTGCCTCTTACCGAAATAGGAACAGAGTAGGGTTGTGTAATGATTTCAATATAATAATTCCCGTTTTCTTCGTGCAGATTCACTTCAACAGTGATGCCCATTGCATTCCTAACTTTGTTGGGAATATCGTCCATCAGTTTTTATAGCCGGGAATATTCACCACAGTGCCGTTATCATCTTTACTAATGTAAATAACGCCGTCATTGGCATTTGTAAAACCACAAACTCACTTGAGGTAGTCATCATACCAGCTTTGTTTGTATTCCATATTTTGTTGTTCGGACATCAGTTTAAAAGATTATTCCCGGGATTATTGTTTAATATATTCAATAGCTGAAGCGGATTGTTCATCAGGGATGGATTCTTTTCAAGTTGAATAGTTTGCTCTATTGTTAGATTTCGTATCAAAAGTTGCGGCGTACTATTTACGGTTGCTTTAACTATTACCAATGAACCCATAACAGTTGCTACATTAGGGACCTCTTTTACTGAATTAAGAAATGCTGCTGCCGCTTCAAAATTATTTTTGTTTACTTCTGATTGAAGTTTTTCAAGTTTTGCCAGCTCAATTGCTTTTTTTGTTTTTTCAAATAATTCTATTGCTTCTTTACTCCTAAAAGGACTGGTGATTTTAAACCAAATTTTTTTTATCCGGGAACCCTTTACTACTTCTGTCTCTTTACTTACTTCAAATCCGTTCTCCTGTAACAAATGTTTTGCTGCTGAAAAAGTTTTTTCAGCAATTTCATCGCTTTCTGTGTCAAGATAGATGTGTCCGCTAAAGCTTTCAACTGAATTGTGTAATATCAAATCCAAATCATTCGGATTAAATGAAACCGCCCAGCTCCATTTACCAAAACCGCCATGCTGATTAACTGCTCTGCACCATTCATCAAGGTAGGCTCGTTTGGTTTTATTCTGTTCGTTGTCTTGCCCCTTGGTTTCTACAATTAAGTTTTCTCCTGTTGTGAGTTTAATAATGAAGTCTGGAAAAAATCTCCTGACTACTCCCTGAAAATTATAAAAGATAACAAAATTCAAATGGTCATTTTTTACAAATGACTTTACTGCGTTTGAATTGTCGATTGTTTTGGCTTCAAGGAATTCCCATTTACTGTCAACAACAACAAAGTTGATATGTGTCTTATCGAATGATTCACATGGTTTGCTTGTCCACCATGTTCTAATATCGGAAGATGAACGAATTGGGTTTTCTTTGTCAAATACTGGTGTTAAAGCTTCAGTGTTCACGGCTCTTATTTCATTCCAGATATGTTGAACAACTTTGTTCATGTTCAGCATTATCAGAATCCGCTTCCGTGATTCATCTTGATTGAACAGTGGATTCTTGATCACGATTTTGTCTGAATAGATAAACTTCTCAATGATTCCGATTAGTTGAATCAGGAATGTTTCTTTGCTTCCTTTCCAATCCGGTTTTTGTTCAGAGTTATAAATAGACGAGGCAATTTTAAATACAATGGTTTGCAACCGGAGTTTATCGGCAATTTCTTTCAGGTCAATTTCTGTAAGAGCTGCCGGGTTTGGTTTACCTGCAATGATAGCAGCTAAATCAGCTTCAGTAATCGAATCATAAGGGTCAAGCTCAAGTGATTTTACTTTCGCAATGTTTAAAAATAATTGTGGTTTATAAACATGGTCAATCCTTACAACATTGGGAAAACTGATTTCATGTTCAATCTTTTCTTTATCCGGCTTTATTTCTGTTTTAGGTTTTGGTGGTGGCGGCGGTGGGCCATCTTCGCCGCCTTCGTGTGGAAGGAAAGTAAACGGAACTCCAAAGATATTTACATACTCCGCTTCAAATAGTCCATCTTCTCCAACATCATAAGAAGTTCTGCGTAATCCCCGCCCTACAACCTGTTCACAAAGTAATTGGCTGCTGAATGCCCGTAAACCCATGATGTGTGTTACGGTTTTTGCATCCCATCCTTCGCTTAACATGCCAACGGAAATAACATTTTGTATTTGCTCGCCGGGTTCGCCGATTTTTCCTACTGTGTCAACTGTTCTTCTTAATAATTCTGCTTGCTGCTTTTTAGTCAGCTTCTTTTCTTTCGGTGCATCATCACTTTCTTCATCTTCGGTTTCTTCCGCTTCAACTATTTCAACTTCCTCGGTTTCAGCTTCTGCCTTTTGAAGAATGCTACTGTCAATTTGCAAAGTCTTTTCAGGATTGCACAATTCACCTAAACCGGCGACAGAAAGCAAGAATGCGTCTTTGTCAAATGAGTATTTTATTCTTGCTGAAGTGTAAGTGGTGTTGGCAACAGTAATCATAACCGGCGGCACTTTATAGCCGGCTCTCTCCCATTCATCTTTTGTTGCTTTCCAGTCTTTGCCCAATAATAAATAGGCATTCTTTATTAAATCCGGCAACGGAACTGATTCATCGACCTTTTGATTGATGTCGTCTTTAACCGTTTCATCCATGTAGATATGATACAACCTTGAACGCAGGTCTTTGTCTACATTACCATCATCTCTTACTACTACTCTTGGCGTCTTAACTAATCCTCCTTCAATTGCATCGTTCAGCCCAAAGTCGGAAACTATCCACGGAAACAAAGCTTCTTCACTTGCTTTCTTTCCGCTTGGAGCAAATGGTGTTGCCGACAAATCAAAGCAACGCAGAATTCCTCTGGCGTTGTTTATTCTGTCCAATCCACCAACCCATACAGTACTTTCTTCAATATCTTCTTTTTTAACCCCTTTGATTTTACTTTCTGCCGGAATTCTCCAGGCATGATGTGCTTCATCATTTATTACAAGAATGTTTGAAGCATTAGCCATATCTCCTAATACCTCTTTTACATACGCTTCATCACTTTTTGCGCCACGTTTGTCAACAGATTTTTTCTTTGCAATTTTTTCTTCGGTTTGCCATGCCAAAGCATGCCGGTTGATGATTTTAATTTTTCCTTGCCTTAATGAATCCATGAGGCCGGAAGGAACAATATTGAATTCTTCATAATAGTTATTAGCATCGGTTGCATTTAAAACTGAAAGACGGTTTCTTACCGTTAAGCCGGGAGCAACAATTAAAACATTCTTTGAAAACCGTGAATCTTTTCCGTTTGCCACTTTGTTCAGAACATTCCATGCAATCAGCATCGCCATCACAATTGTCTTACCTGAACCTGTTGCCATTTTATTGCACCACCTACTGAACTCGCCTCCATCACCGGGGATTTCAATTCCTGTTTTGTCAGCGTCCGGTGCTTCTGTCAACCATATTAATGTTTCAATAGCTTCTATCTGGCAAAAGAAAAATCTTCTGTCTTTTCGTTCTTCGGGGTCTTGCCAATGTTGTAAAAGACGTTTAGTAATGCCTGTAACGCCGGGATAACCATCATCACGCCATTTTTTTATTCGTGGCCGGATTGTGTTTACTAAATCAATTTCAATAAAAGTACCGGGATCGTCAAATGATTTGGAGCTTTCACCTGCAACAACATACCCGGCAGGCCTTCGTCCCTGCTGTAAAACAAATTCTCTGGTATCCCTGATATAATCCCAATACTGCTGTGGCTCAACATAAGGGGAATTGATGATAAGTTTGTCAATTTTTTTCATTCTTTATATGCAATAGATTGCGGAAGCATTTGAAGAAATGAATCTGCTTTTGAATAATCAATTTTTTCGTAAAACATCCCCAACCTGTTCAGGTTTCTGTAGTAGTCATTCACATGGTGGTAATAATATTTTTCCGATTTAATATACCAGGCTCTCTCGCCAAGATGCTCTGCCAGAAACCATTTCTCCAATAACCTTGCTGCCCTGCCGTTGCCATCATTGAAAGGGTGTATCGCTACAAACACAGCATGTATAAATGAGGCATAGTAAAAAACTTCCTCCACACTCAATGTGGTTTTTAGCAACGCATCAATATCCTCCCAGAGTTTTTTCATTTCGGTTTCCACTATGCTGAAAGGCGCTGCTTCAAATTGTATTCTTCCTGTTTTATGTTCCAGCACCAGCATTTCATTTTTCCGGTACACACCCCGCCATGTCAGGGGCAGCAGATGCTCCGACAGGTAAACATGACTTTGCAGAAAATTCTTTGCTGTCAGCTTGTTTTGCTTTGCAAAAAGATAAGCCCTGTATAAATCATTCGGCTTTTCCACCAGTTCGGGCAGGTATTCTATATCCTGCATTTTGTGTTTTACATAACTATCAATTTCCATTTGCTCTCCTTCAATTTTTGAAGAGGAAATAACGGCCACAGAAGTATAAAAAGTGAAAGTTTGCGATGTTATCTCCAGTTCATCCACTTCCTTCAGAGCGGATGATATATCAACAGCTAATTTGTTTTTGAACTCAGTGAAATATTTATCGGTAAGGATATGCATGTGTCAATGTATTTTCATGGCTAAAGCCGGGTATGGTGGTGCTTTCGTTAACCCCATGCTTAAGCATGGGGTTAACAGACTTCTTAAGAACTCCATGGCTTTAGCCATGACTTTTAAAGTTGTATTTCTTAATAAATTCATCGTATTCTTGTTGAAATGTGATTTTTTTGTGATGCTCTTCCTGTTCATCAATGTATGCCCGCACTTTGTCCAGCATTGATTCACTAACAGAAACGGCAAAATATTCATCAGCCCATTCGAATTTTGTTTTGGTGAGTTTCTGCTTGTTAATCCAAAATGCAGATTCTCCCTTAATCAATTGCATTGCCTTTGAGATACTCATGTCTGCATTTAGTCCCATCAAACAGTGCAAATGCTCTGTGTAACCATTTAACCTGTTTATGTAAATTTCTTTTGATTTTGCATTTTGTTTAATATGCTCAATTACCACAAGGCGTATTTCTTTAGTCAGAAATGGCTCTCTGTTCTTTGTGCCCCAAACTGCGTGTATCATTATTTTAACAAATGCCATCTTTTTTTTATTCAGGGATAAACCCCATTTTGTTTATTGGTTCTTTTTTTCACCGCCCTGAAGGACGGAGTTAATCAAAGTCTGATAATTTTTAATGATTCAATTCCTCTTGCATCAATAATTTTTACAGCAACATTTTTTCCTGCTTTAAACGGCAAAGAAAATGTTCCGCCAAAGGCTTCAATTTTATCTTCGTCAATTTCTGCTTTCAGGTTTTTGGCTAAAGTTGACCAACCTTCTTTGGCTCCTGCCATTGGGAAAAATACTTGCGATGGGAATAAGCTTCTGCCATCATAATCATGGTCAAGCATCCACATAGCAATGTCGCCTTTGCCACCGCTGTCAACCGTTCCTGTTTTTGGGTTGTAGTAATCAAAGCCGTTTACTTCAACTGTGTATTTACCTTTGTCGTCTCCTGATTTGATTTCTGTGATTTGCACATCGGGCTGACCAATGAGCCAAAAACTCTCGTTGCTGCTGCGTTTCTTTTTTAGGTCGTCTGTAAGCAAGTCGGCATTCATTTGGGCTTCTAATAGTGTAATGCCCGGCCAGTTGGTTTCTTCAATGTCTTTTCTAGCTTCCGAATCGAAATGAAAAGCACAAAACAGAATAATTTCAGGTTTTGGTTTTAGGGTTCGTGCTTCTTCTAAAGCCAACTCAACCATCCGCTGTTCAAGCGGGGCATGTTCAGGGCCAAAACAAACCACAACCCGTTTCGGGTTGTCCTCCTTAGTTTCGCCATGAGCTTGCAAAAATCTTGTTCCACTAAGTGATTCCATTCTTGTAAATGAAATTTGTCCACCGCTTTTTCCTCTAACTCCAGATTTTAGTAATTCATCAATCCAATTATTTTGTCTTAGTGTTTCACCACTTCGTGAAATTGAAATATCTGCCTCAATATTGGTATCTGCTTCAACATCTTCGAATGATTTTGCTACTGGGGCTGGGACAGCTTCTAATGTGAAAGGACCAGTTACTCTTGTTTTTTTGTTATCTACTAAAGGCTGGTCATAAAGGGTTTCGACTGGTGCTGGTTCATTGTTAGCAATACTCTTTAGTGTTACATGCGGAACTGTTTTATACTTAAAACCACTTCCTACTCCTTCAGTTGGATGTGCTAATTGGAAATAATCAAAATTAGCCGTCATTAATCTTTGTTTTGCTAATGTAATTGCCACTCTTGATGTATCGCAAGTTATCCAGCGTCTTCCATTTTGCTCCGCTACTTTTGCAGTTGTTCCACTTCCACAAGTAATATCAAGAACTAAGTCTCCTGGGTCAGTTGACATTAATAAACATCTCATTATTGCACCTGTTCCCGTCTGAACAACATATACTTTAGGGTCATTTCTGCTCATCACACTTCCGCCAATATCAGTCCATAAATTATTAATGGTTTGATATGGGAAATCTTCAAAATATCTTTTAAAGGCAAGATTTTTACCTTGAATTGTAAATCTATTCGCTTTCTTTAAATTATCCAGACCATTGGGGTAATTGGCAGTCCAATGTCTTCCATTAGCTGGCCTAAAAGTTTTGCCATTGAATTCATAAGGAGTGTCCTCTCCATTTGAACCTTGACTGTCCATTGCACCAACGGTAAATATTTTCGCACCAACAGGAATCTTTGAGCTATCTGCTTTTTCTTCTGATGTTAAAACTCGTATTTCTCCATTTGGTAATTCCAATTGATTATAACGACTGTCCTTATCATCAAATGGATTAGATTTTGAATTATAAAGTTGGCGATATTTTAATGTTTCCTTCTTTTTAGAATACCATAAAATATAGTCACCTGCACGGCTCAGAAATTTAGATGTAAAACCACTCGTTGTAGTGTAACTAATAATGCTTATGAAATTTTCTTCGCCAAACACCTCATCTAATAAGCATCTTACTTTATGCATATTTTCGTCACTTATCTGAACGAAAACGCTTCCGCTTTCATGAAGTAACTCCCTTGCAAGTAGCAATCTATCTCTTAAGTATGTCAGGTATGAATGGATTCCTAACTCCCATGTATCTCTAAATGCCTTTACCATTTCTGGTTCAGAAGTCAAGTCTTCATCTTTCCCATCTTTGACATCTTTTTTATTTACAAAGGGTTGAAAGTTGCTTCCGTATTTAATTCCATAAGGCGGGTCAAAATATACCATTTGCACTTTGCCACCCATGCCTTCTTTTTCAATAAGGCTATTCATCACCAATAAGCTGTCACCTGCAATCAGTCGGTTACTCCAATTTTCTTTGTGCTTGTAAAATTCAATGGCTTCACGCAAAGGTTTCTTCTGTTCTTCAAACAAACTCATTTGCGTTGGAGCTTCCTCTTCCTTTTTTACGGTTTCAATAATTCGTCTTGGGTCAATGCGTTCATGCACATGCAAGCTCACAGTCGGCACATCAAAACTGGTGTGCTCTGCTTTTCCTGCCCATTGTAGTTGTGGGTCAAGGTGTGGGTCGTATGCGTAAGTTTTCTTTTTATAACCTCCATTGTCAGTATGAGCATCTACAAGTCCAACAGGTGGGTTGTTCAGTCTCTCTTTGTCTTTATGCTCGTACTGTTCAATAGGCTTTTTTGAAGTTGCAGTTTTTTTAGCTTTGGCCATAAGTTATAATGCTGTGATAAATAAGGTTTAAAGATAAAGAAAATCGAAGCTATGGTATTTGTCTGAATGCATGGTAGTGTCTGCCGTTGCTGATGCCGTTTGTCCTGCTGATGTTATAGGTGAAGCTGATTAGAATTCCGTCAGCCGGGGTGGGTAGGTAGTGTGTTGGCATTTTTAGCTCTTGGCAAGGTTGGCTTTGTGTCGAGGTTTTGTGTGCCTTGTCCCGCTATTAGCGGGATGCTAAAAATAGCGTTGGGTCGGGTGGCAAAGTCTTGGTACATGAATTTGAGTAGGATGCTCATTTAGGGTGACACATAACACATAAATATACGCCACCTCCGAAAAAAAAATAATTGGTTTTCAGCATAAAGCTTGTCGCCTTTCTATATTGTCAGCTTCAAAAGGCAACATGGAATTCGTTTTTTCCCATCCTGCATAACCGTCAGCTACCGGCTTCAGAAAGTGATAGAAACTGTCGTCTTATCCTTTTACCATACCTTAAAGACTTAAGGACAATAGAAACCCGGAAGGGCACGGCAAGTAACCCGAAACTCCTGTCATTTGAAGTTTTTGCTGTTGGTCGGGCTGTTCATTTTAAACAGCAAACAGCCATTACCGGCAAACGGGCTAAAATATTCAATATATTGCTTATCAATTATTTACGCTATCAGAATAAATAAACCTGCCATTTTCCCCGCAGTTTTTTACTTTTGCTTGTTACGAAAATGTTGGTACTTCGTTAGACCCATATAGACTATGGCAAAAAACCCCTTACATTGTTCTTTTTGTGGCAGAAACCGCGACGAGGTTAAGATACTGATTGCAGGCCAGGAAGGCCATATTTGCGAGAATTGCGTGGAACATGCCAGGGAAATCATTGACCAGGAACTGCTGGTGAAAGATGAAAAAACCACTTCTTCTTTTAAGCTTACTGTTAAAAAACCTGTAGAGATCAAAAAATTCCTCGACGAATATGTTATCGGGCAGGATGAAGCAAAAAAGGTATTGGCCGTTGCCGTCTATAACCACTATAAAAGGTTACAGCAAAAAGGCAATGATAACCCGGCAGGCGCTACCAATGATGTTGAAATAGAAAAAAGCAATATTATTATGGTGGGCGAAACAGGTACCGGCAAAACATTGCTGGCCAAAAGCATCGCCCGGATGCTGAATGTTCCCTTCGCTATTGTAGATGCCACCGTATTTACCGAAGCAGGCTATGTAGGCGAAGATGTGGAAAGCATCCTTACCCGTTTGTTGCAGGTTTGCAATTATGATGTTGCCGCTGCCGAACGGGGCATTGTTTATATTGATGAAATTGACAAGATTGCCCGTAAAGGCGATAACCCTTCCATTACCCGTGATGTGAGCGGCGAAGGGGTGCAGCAGGGTATGCTGAAACTGTTAGAAGGTACTGATGTGCTGGTGCCGCCCCAGGGGGGCAGAAAGCACCCGGAACAAAAGCTCATTAAGATCAATACGCAGAATATCCTTTTCATCTGCGGCGGCGCTTTTGACGGTATTGATAAGGTAATTGCACGCCGGGTACAGACCAATACCATCGGTTTTAATGTAGATAAAGACATGCAGGAAAGCATGAAGAAAAACCTGCTGCGCTATGTAAATGCTACGGACCTGAAAGCATTCGGCCTTATTCCTGAATTATTGGGCCGCCTGCCGGTAGTTACCCATCTTGACCCGCTGGATGCCGTTTCGCTGAAAGCCATCCTTACCGAACCCAAGAATGCATTGGTAAAACAGTACAAAAAACTGTTTGAACTGGAAAAGATACAGCTCGCCATTGATGAGCCGGTGCTCGACTTTATGGTGGAAAAAGCTATGGAATATAAATTAGGCGCAAGGGGCCTGAGAAGCATCTGCGAAGGTATATTGACCGATGCGATGTATGAACTCCCCTCTTCAAAAGAAACGCATTTCAACCTAAGCCTTGATTATGCCCAACGCAAGTTTGACAAGAGCAAGTTGAGTTTACTGAAAGTGGCATAAGCCTTTCCTGCAAGAATCATTATCTTCCCTGAAGCAACGAAGCGTTGCAGGTATCAACTTTTAAACTTATTTCATGCAAGAGTTAATAGAAAAATTAAAGGCCGAAGCCGGCCTTACGGAAGAGCAGGCGCAAAAAGCCATTGCCGCCATCAAGAATTTTGTAGTAGAAAAATTCCCGATGCTGGAAGGCGCTGTTAATAATGTGTTTGGGGGAAACTAATCCGGCATCCGCTATCTGATCTCCCGGCACTTTTTGCCCCTTGGATGGTTAGCTGCTTCATAAGGGCTCATGGCACGGCTGCATGATTCCAGGACAATAAACAAAACCGCCATCCAGAGTAAATGTTTTTTCTTCATAGGTAGTAAACTAATTATTATTAAAGCGTGAAGCTATATACTTTGCTTTAATAACAAAAAGGGAAATACCAATGAAATACACTTTGCCGGATAAGGGCATCTGCTGTTTCAATTACTAACCTGCTGAATGGTAATAACCCGTTGACCCGGATCAATATGCTTTAAGGTAGTCCCTGACCAGCCTGCCCCACTCTTTTATTACATCGTCCTTCCAGCTTCCCTCCGAAGCAGCAGGCGGTAGCAATACCGAGCAGGTTTCATTTTTATCCGACACGGACCATGCTACCCAACTCAATTCATTTTTATCCATCCATTCCACATAGGCTTTCCATTCTGCATGATCAACCGGCCCATCGCCGGTAGCTTCCATACCTGCACATTCTGAGATAAAAATCGGTAGCCCGTTTTGCATGGCTTCATCTGTTCTGTCCCTCAACCATTTCTTATGCGTTGCGGCATAAAAGTGCATGGTGTACATCAGGTTATCAAATCCTTTTATCGGGTCGGCGGCGGGCAGGTGCACATCCTGGTCCCAGCGGGGCGAACCCACCAGGATAATATTATCCGGATCATTGGCCCGGATGGTTCTTATCACTTCCTCCGAATAAGCTTTTACTTCCGACCATGTTTCATAATCCGGTTCATTGAATATCTCGTATATCACGTTGGTATAGCCGCCATATTTTTTTGACATCTTATCAAAAAAAACTTTCGCTTCGTCCAGGTGGATATTATGATCATGCCAGTCAATTATTACATATACATTCTCTTTGATGCAGGCATCCACAACAGCAGTTATCAGTTTTTCAGAAGTTTCCGGGTCTTTTAAATATCCTTTATCATTCAGCTCAATACCCATTGAAGTACGGACAACGGTGCTTTTCCATTTGGAAACCAACTCATGTACGGCGCCTGCATTGTAAAAGCGGGGCCAGAGATTATGCCAGCCAAAACTCATACCGTGTAACACAACGGTTTTACCGCTTTCATCCACCAGCTTTGTGCCGCTTACTCTCAGGGCAGGTAATTTATTTTCTGTACCGGCGGTTGGCTGTTTTATCGCACAGGAAAGCCCAAGGGCTGCAAGACATATCAGAAAGAATGCTTTCGTTTTCATTGATAAATATTTATTAAGTCATTCTCAAATAAAGTATAGGGGTCCTGATAGAACTTTATAAAATCTTTTTCCGAAGCCTGCCCCGGAAAAGGTGCGTAATAATGTGTGGGGCTTTTTACATCATTGCGCCATACCAGCACATAACAAAGCCTCAAATCTTCTTTTTGCAGGATTTTCAATAATACTTCCGTCCACCAGGTGGTATTGGGTATTGATTCCAAACCGGTTTCGGTAAAGGCCGCCAGCTTACCCGATTTTTTTGCATAATCAGAAACAATCTTCAGCTTTTTCAATCCTGCCTTCAAGTCGTATTTACCGTCCCTGCCGAAATCGCCGTAATTGTCCATACCTACCATATCCACCCATTCATCGCCGGGATACCTTTCCAAAAATTTTTCTTCTGTTGTGAATCTATTGTCAGGGGAAAAAGCATAGATGAAATTGTGTACCTGCAAACTATCACGCAAATACGCAACTGTAAACCGCCAAAGCGATTTGAATTCTTCTGCCGTACAATGCCCGGCGCCCCACCAAAACCAGTCCCCGTCAAATTCATGATAAGGGCGGAAGATCATCGGTACAGGCTTACCATCTTTCCCTTTCACTGATTTTACAAATGTGACAATATTGTTTAGTATTTTTTTATACTCTCCGTGTGCCGCCCCTCCCGGAATAATGTACTTAACCGCTGGCCTGGAAACGCTATCCACCCAATAAAAGCCGCCTTTTGATATAGGATTTGAAAAATGCCAGGAAACCGTAACAATTCCACCTCTGTTATACGTATCTGCGATTATTTTTCTGAACAGCGTCTCGTTCTTGCTGATAACTTCCTCGGATTGACCTGACAAACCTCCGAAATCTACGCCTATTACAGCAGGGTGCGAGCCGGTAACAGACTTTACATCACTCCGGTCTTCTTCCCCATACCAGCCATGCCCGTACTCTGTAGCATGCTGATGTCCGAAAAGGATATGCTTCTCAGATAGCCGGTGAAGGTTTTTATACAAGGCTTTCGTTTCATTTGTTGCATGCGTATCAATAAGGGCATAATTCTTTACTTGCGAAAAAGAAATAACAGGAAAAAGCAAAAAAGGAATATTCCAGAAAAATTTCATGTATTTATTACCCGGTTAATTCATTATCTCAATGTGTTTATGTCTATTACAAAACGGTATTTGACATCGCTCTTCAGCATCCGTTCATACGCCTCGTTGATATACTGTGCCGGTATCACTTCCACATCAGCTACAATGTTTTTCTCCGCACAAAAATCAAGCATTTCCTGTGTTTCCTTTGTGCCGCCAATCATGGACCCGATGATGGAACGCCGGTTACTGATAAGGCTGAAAGGATTTACTTTAGGTTCGGATGAAGGTAATCCTATCACCAGCAATTTTCCTTCTAATGCTAATAAATTCAGGTAAGGCCCGTAATCATGATTAGCTGATATTGCATCTACAATTACATCAAAACAGCCAGCCAGCTTTTTCATGGCATCTTTATCTGTTGACAGAACAAAATGATGTGCCCCTAATTTTTTTGCATCGGCTTCCTTTGAGGGGCTTGTGCTCAGCATGGTAACTTCGGCGCCCATCGCCACGGCAAATTTTACTGCCATGTGTCCTAAGCCACCTAATCCGGCTACCGCCACTTTATCCCCTTCTTTTACTTTGGCAAAACGTAAAGGAGAATACGTAGTGATGCCTGCACACAACAAAGGCGCCACCCCCGCCAAATCCAGCTTATCCGAAACAGTAAACACCCATCTCCTGTCTGTAACAATCTGTGTGCTGTAGCCGCCCTGAGCCACAGACACCTTATCTCTTTCATAACCGTTATAAGTGCCCGTCATGCCTTCTGCACAATACTGCTCCATCCGGCTCATACAGGGCTTGCATGTACGGCAGGAGTCAACCATCACCCCTACCGCTGCTATATCTCCCGGTTTAAGGTCAGTAACGGCAGTGCCTGTACGAACCACCCTGCCCACTATTTCATGGCCGGGTACCATCGGGTACATGCTGCCGCCCCATTCATCCCGAACCTGGTGAAGGTCAGAATGGCAAACACCACAATACAAAATATCTATCAATACATCATGATTACGCAACTCTCTTCTTTCAAACTCATACGGGGCTAATGGTGATACGGCATTTTGTGCTGCATACGCTTTTACAGGTATCATATTCTTTTTTTTGATTAAGATAAGAACTTATTGCCAGTTCATCGCTTTTTGAATAACAGGAATCAGTTCAGCCGCTATCAGCTCATGCTCTTTTATATCAGGATGCCAGTCGCAACCCGCCACATATTGCTTCCCGAAAACATGGTATATCACTTCATCATTATTTTCTGATTTTACCTTCCCCGCCACCAAAGGCAATACCTTACGTTGAAAATCCCTTAGCTTATCATCCGCCATCGGGCTGGACAATAAAATAATTTTTGCAGAAGGGTTCTTTTCTTTTACCTGTTTTAGAAAAGTAACATAATTATCTACAAATGCGGTTTCATCCTGTACCCCGTCATTTTGCCCTAAGCAAATGCTGATAACGTCCGGTTGATACATTGCAAAATCCCATTGCACTTTATTATCCCGCATATCAACCTTATCATATACTTCCGGCATAATAATATCCATATCACAGCAACTGTGCATCAAACCAATGCCCGAAACAGAAGATAAATGATATTGTGCATTCAATGCCCTTGCTGTAATGGCGCCATATCCCCTATACGCATTGTGCTGGTCATACCATTCGGCTGTCTTGCATGGTATTTCAGAAGCATCATTGCCCATTGCGCTGGTGATGGAATTGCCGATAAACTCAATCTTTCTTTCAGGCATTGCAGGTAACTGCAAAAGAGGGCCGTTGAGTAATACACCTGCCCATTCCATATAACCAATGCCTGCCTCCGTATTCTTTACCAATGAAACGGTATGCTCTTCCTGCGAAGACAGGTACGGCGTAACATCAATGGTATCTGCCGCTGATTTTGTTTGCAAACGATACGAAGCGCCATCTGCCACTAATTGATAATAGTTATGGCTTTTTCCCCACAACACTTCATCATTTACAAGCAGCTTACAGGAATCTCCTTTGAATCGAAAATTTATTGTTACACCGGGCTGCCAGAACCTGGGTAGCTTTGGATTGCTAAAATCTATCCTACCCATATACTGCATAGCAGGATTATCAGGCGGGATAAATTGCAGGGATGTATTTTCTTTCACATTACAGGCAGGACAGAACACCCATCCGCATAAGGTTATCAACATATAAAACCACCTGTACATAATTATTGATAATTAAATATTATTTTCAATCTACTTTCCAGCTATCCGTACGAAAGGGAGCAACGGGCAGCCCTTCTTTTGAAAAAAGATTTCCTATTCCTGCACTGCTGTACATATAACGTACAGCTACCGGCGCTTTTACTTTCTTACTCCAAACAATTACCCTGTCGCCTTCCAGTTTTGATTCGGCCAGATAAAACAACTTGTCCTCTCCGGCTACTTCAAGTGCCGTGATAGTCTTTCCCTTTATATAAACACCTCCAGGAATATTATAAAAGCCGATTGACAGGACATTTGTTTTTCCTTTTCTACTACTTTCAAAATTCTTTAATAAAGGGTATTTGAAAGCAAACCCGGTTTTCTTATATGTATCTGCTAATGCATAATCAGCTAACCGGGCGCCTACATTCTTTTTATTGCGGGGATGAATATCATTTACATCGGAAACGAGGTCGCTTACCACAATCATTCCTGTTTTATAATGCGCCGCAGCCAAACCCTGTTGTTCCCTCAGAACAGCGGCATTCAGGCTGTTGCCATAATTATAGGGGGCAATCTGAACCATGTAAAACGGAAAATCTCTTTTCCATGCAGCTCTCCAGCCATCAATCATCGCTGTAAGCAGCCTGGCATACGCAGAGGCTGTTCCTACATTGCTTTCGCCTTGGTACCAAATGGCGCCTGCCAGCGGATAATCAATAAGCGGCTGTATCATCGCATTATAAACCACACCCGGCTGGTGCGGGCACCAGGGGACTTCTTTTTGCAGGGCGGCAGCAGTTTTTAAAACAAGATCGTTTTCCATTATCGAAGATGGCGTCCATACTTCTGCAGGAGTACCTCCCCAACTTGCATTAATCAAACCGATAGGAATATCCAGGTTGTCCTTTAGTTTTTTTCCAAAATAATATGCCACCGCACTAAATAGTTTAAGGTTATTGGAATCACAAATCATCCATTTTGCAGTTATATCTTCCTTTGGATAAGCAGAACTGGATTTAGGGACCTGGAAAAACCGGATTAGTGGTTGTATGCCCAAGCCCAGTTCCTGTTGTATACTATCCACACCACCATAGTAATTCCATTCCATATTACTTTGCCCGCTGCACAACCACACTTCCCCCGCCATTACATTGGTTAATTCCACGGTTGAATATCCTTTGAACGAGATTGTATATGGCCCCCCGGCAGAAGGGGTCTTTACCTTCAACTTCCATTTGGCATCAGAATAGGTTACCGCAGTATCGGTACGATTATTCCAACTTGTAGTTATGGCAATTTTTTCAAGCGGGTTTGCCCATCCCCATAACTCAACCGAGTCATTTTGCTGCAGGACCATATTGGAGGAAAACAGCCCGGGAAGCCGAAGCTGTGCATGGGCAAAAGCGGATGTAAGAATGATTGCAACGCCAAGAACCCCTTTCATAATTCTCATCTCAAAATTTATTATTGCTTCTCTATCACCATACATATAACAGCCCTGGGCGGAATGGTTACTTTAATACCATTTGCTGTTGATGCACGATAAGCAGTAAGCGTTGTATAATCAGATGGCCCTCCGGCTGCGCCGGAAGGGCCTTTTCCGTTTACAAAAACTTTTCTTGAAAATTCTCCTCCATCTGTACCTCCTGTCAAAGTGTACCAATAGTAACGGCTACCTTGTAAAAAATTCTGCACTTTCACTTCCACCGTTTTCGCAGATGCAGCTTTATTTACCAGCGTTACGCCTGTTTCGCCTGAAGAAAAAGATGAAGCAGTAGTTACTATATCAGCCATCCCTGTAACCGATGATTGCACAACCCTGTCGCCCAAAAATTTCTGAAAAAAGTACATGTGATAAAATGCCGGCCGGGGTGTCCATTTTGGAACTCCATCCGGCTCATCTCCCTGGCTGAACATACCATGATCGTTACCTCCATCCCATGCATTGGCCAGGTCCCAGCGGGCAGACATGCCGTATTTGTTTTTCAGCACTTCTCCTAACAATATTACTGCATGCATACCATTAATATGCGAAACCTGCTGCCGGGAATTAACGGCAAATATGTTCCATTCATCCAGTGCAACCGGTTTTGGTGTAGCGCCATGTGTTTGCCAGGCTTGTTTTATAAATGCCATCATCTGCGTTGTAACGGTTGTTGCCGTATTAAGAATATCTGTAGCATTTGAATTGGTATTGTATGGCGTATAATAATTGTGCACAACATAAAAATCAGCTTTGCTGTTTACAGTGGTAAGCATACCCTGGTTCCAGTTTTTTCTTGTATTGGTTTCCCAGGATTGTGGCTCTGCTTCTATCATTACCGCACCGATATAAATGATTTTGCCGATCTCCAGGGCTGCTTTCTTCATAGAATCCGCAAAAACATTAAAGTGTTGCCCATATAATTGTCCTGACAAAAACTCGGGCTGGCCATCCTGATTATTGGCTGTATTAATGCGATAACCTGCTTCCCAATCACCAAAATTTTCATTCCCGATTTCCCAATATTGTGTACGTCCGTTGTCATACCGTACCCAATCGGCTGCCAGGTGAGCAGCAGCAGCAACAGGATCAGCGCTGGTGCTATAACGGGCATATCCATAATTAACTGTAATAAGTCCTTTATTACCGGTTTGCTGAAGCATGTTGTAATAATTGTCCACCGACAGTGTCCAGCTTGCTCCGTTCTTACCATACCAATATCCTGCATCGCTTATAGTGCCGTCTGCATTCAGCAATTGTGCCGGTGCATCAGCAGGTGGATTGTCAGTCAGGGCATTCCAGAAATATTTATTGCTAAGGCTTCCCGCTGGAAAACGGATAATATGCGGGTGCAGATTAGTGATATGTGTAAGCAACGCCGGTTGGTCTACCATCTGCGTCATCCAGATATTGGCATTATTACCAGCAAATGACCTGTAAACTTTGGTAAGCACATTACTGCGATCGATATTTACTGTATAACCGGCAGATAGCGACAGGACAGTATCCTTAAAAGATGGCGCTGTAAAATTTATAGCTTGCCAGTCATCAAGAAAAAAGCCTATTGTATTCGCCAACGGAGGGTCAACCTGCGGATTAATGACCACTGGTGGATCCGGGTCAGGCGGCTGAGGTGTCGGAGGTTCCGGCATATTACCGGGTGACTTTTTGCATCCAGAACCGCCATAAACAGCAATTGCAACTATTGTTATAAGGAAATATTTCAGGGCCATTGTACAAATTTTAGGAACAGCTACAGATTAACCGGATGCAATCAGCATTTTATCCACTCTCTTTATAATCTCCATACATGCCCTGCCGCTATGATAAGGGCATTTCCAGAAACCGGCTTTCTCTTTTTCCATTACAGTTCCGTCTTCTTTTCTCCCCCAATACCATTCGCCCTGCTGGTTGTTCTTTATGTTTTTCTTTATATAGTTAAAAGCAGCAATAGAAGCTTCCAGGTATTTCTCATTACCAGATTCACTATAAGCATTTATAAAACCAACCATGGCTTCTGCCTGCGGCCAGGAATGCTTTTCTTTGATCCAGTGGCCATGTACAGGTTCATACTCATACCATAAGGCGCCATCTTTATCTAATCCTTCAGCAGCAGCTTCTGCAAGAGAAACGGCGATTTCTTTATATCGCCGGACATAGTTAGCATCACCGGCAATTTCTGCACATTCCTGCAACAGCCATGCCGCTTCAATATCATGCCCGAAAGACTGAAGTGTTGATTTTACCTGCCAGTCGTCATTCATAAATAGATTAAGATGGTTTGTTTCTTTGTTAATGATATACTGGTCAAACACTTCCAGCAAATTCAGAATATTCTTCTTTAGTTCTTCATCAGGGCTTACAAGATATAAGTTGGCATACGCTTCTATAATATGCAAATGGGTGTTCATCGTTTTGCGTTCGTTATCATCTTTCTCGCTTAAACGCAGGTCGGCAACAGGCTGCCACTCTCTGGTAAAGGCTTCAATATAACCGCCTTTTTCCTTATCAAAGCTATAGCGTTCTAACAGTTTCCATTGTCTCTTTGCCAACTCCAACACCTCATCATCAGTCGATACTTTATAATATTCGGCCAGTGCATACATACAAAAAGCCAATCCATATACCTGCTTCTTTCCTTCCAGCATGTTTCCTTTGTTATCAACTGACCAATATACCCCACCGTATTCCTTATCAAGAAAAAACTGCCTGATATACTCATAAGCCCTGTCTGCAAGTTGCACATGCAATTCATTCTGTGTAAAAGAATAAGCTGCAGAAAACGTCCACAAAATACGGCTGTTAAGAACAATACCTTTGGCAACTGACAGATCAGGCAGATTCTCATTATTGACCGAGCCATAAAAGCCGCCCTGCTGCTCATCTACCATATAACAGCACCACCAGTCGAGAATATCTTTTAATTCTGCTTCCGCTTCTGCTTTATACTGAAGCAACTGGCCTTTACCCGTATTTGCCACCAAAACATTCATCCTTACTTCTTTTTATTGGCCAATACAGAAGCAGCGCTTACCAGCACATCCGATTTATTCTTGTCTATCAGGTCAACGATTGACTTTACAGTCGTTGCAGAACGGAACCCATCTTCAGGTGTATTGGTTACATAATCCAGTAACCGTTCTACAGAACTCGTAGCTACATGGATCCTTGTATCGGACGAGGCATAATAAATGAAAACAGTGCCATCATCATCCGTAATCCATCCGCTGCTGAATACCACATTTGATACATCGCCCACTCTCTCCTCTTCTTCCGGTGCAATAAAATAGCCGGCTGGCTTATGTACCACTTTTGTAATGTCATCCAGGCTGGTCATGAACATATACAATACATAACGCAATCCTGCTGCCGTATTACGAACCCCGTGTGCAAGGTGCAGCCAACCTTTATCCGTTTTGATAGGCGCCGGCCCAAGGCCATTCTTTAATTCATATACGGTATGATAAATTTTGGCATCAATCACTTTTTCTTCACTCACTTTGGCATTTTCTATTGTATCACTTAACCCAAAACCAATACCACCTCCTTTGCCTGCTTCAATAAACCCATCCTGCGGCCTCGTGTAAAAGGCATATTTGCCGTTTACAAATTCAGGGTGCAGCACCACATTGCGTTGCTGGGGGGAAGGCGTAATAAGGTCGGCCAACCGCTCCCAGATAACGAGGTCCCTGGTACGGGCAATGCCACATTGGGCAATGGCGGAAGACTGATCTCCTTCCGGCGCATGGGGGTCTTTTCTTTCCGTACAGAACAAGCCATAAATCCAGCCGTCTTCATGATGCACCAGCCGCATATCATATACATTGGTATCAGGTGTTTCCGTTTCAGGCATTACGACCGGGTATTCCCAAAACCTGAAATTGTCAATTCCGTTAGGGCTTTCTGCTACAGCAAAAAAAGATTTTCTGTCCGCCGCTTCTACACGGGCTACCATTACATATTTATTATTAAACTTAATAGCAGCGGGGTTCAGCACAGCATTAATACCTATCCGCTCCATCAGGTTCGGGTTGCTTGAAGGGTTCAGGTCGTAGCGCCAGAATAAAGGCGTATGTGCCGCAGTAAGCACAGGGTTAATATACCGGTTATACACTCCGTTACCATCGTCCTTTCTTTTATTCTTGCGAAGCAGTAGCTGCTCTTGCTGCAATTCCAGCGCAGCCAGCCTTTCGTAAAATAATTTATTCATTTGCACAAATTGAAAAGTTTAAATACTTATTTAATCCTCCAGTTTATTCCACCAGGTCCTTTTTAATATAACCACAACCGCAGCCAGAATTAAAACAGTAACCAACAAGGGAAGCTTCATCCACAGCACCACATACATAGGCAATACCGTAAGGCAACACTGCGCAATAATACCCAGGACTACATTGAACATATCCAGCTTAAAGCGTCTATTGCCTTCAAAAGCCGGGTCATCTTTCACTATCCATTCATGCACCGGTTTCCAGAACCCCCAGGGCCTTACTGTTTTATAAAAATTTTTCAGTACAGCAGTATCAGTTGGCGGGGCGGTGTATGTACCAATCAGGCACCCCACAATAGACAATACAAACAACACCGGCCACCAGTACAAGGGCAGCTTTTCTGTGATATAACCGTTGCTGAATGCCCAGTCAATAGCATACGGCATGATTAAAGCCCCTGCCACTCCCACAGTCATTCCCCAGAAGAAACCGTTGGCATTGAACCGCCACCAATACCATTTAAATACGTTGGCAGCGATATAGCCGCCGTACAACCCTCCCACTATCCATTGTAATATCTCGTTCACATCTTTAGCCATAAAACCGAACATAACCCCTACTGCCACTACAACAACCCCCACGATATAGTTCATGGAAATAATCTTTTTTGTAGAAGCATTGGGATTAACATGCTTCAGGTAAATATCATTCACTATATAAGCCTGTGCTGCATTCAATGTTCCCGAAAATGTACCCATGAAGGCGCCCAGCAAACCGGTAAGAACAAGGCCCAGGATACCTACAGGCAGAAATTCATTGATTGTTGCAGGCAATACTTTTTCAAAATCAGTTCCGCCATTACTGCTACCAAGGTTTAGCTGATCAAAATACAACAAGCCCAATACGGTAAGGCCGATAATCATAGAGTAACGAACAGGAAGCAATATAATTGAAACAAAACCCGTCATCTTTGAAGCTTCTTTTGGTGAACGGGTAGAAAGTATTTTCTGCATATCGTAATTTGGCGCCGGCCCTGCGCCTGCAGCAAATATTCCTTTGAACAACATCATCATAAAGAACAAGCCAAATAAACTGTACCCATCCTCTTTTATCTTTTGATTGGCATCGCTTACAATATTTGTCCAATTAAGGTTCAGGTTCCAGCCAAAGAAAGGATTATCCCATCCTTCCGGCACATTCAATGTTTTTCCCTGCAAATGGATCATTGCAATGACTGCAATGGCAATGCAGCCCACCGTCATTATTGCATACTTGATCAGATCGCCGATAACAATGCTATGCATACCCCCTAAAATGGAATAAAACATAGCAAAGAGTGTAAATACAATACCGTAAAAATGCGGGGCATATCCTGGGGTTATATTGAATGGTATGTACGGCTGCACCAGTTCCCAGGGAACAAATATTTCAATAAACTTTCCCAAACCAATGAAGCCATAGGCCAGGAAACCCAAACAACCGATAATGGCAAATGCCACTACAATACTATGCGATCCTGTAATGCCTCTTCCTGCTATTCCAAATCGTGTAGCCAGCCATTCAGCGCCGGTATTGGCATTGGAACGGCGCAGCCACTTGGACAGGTACATCATATTAAACACCTGGTTAAATACCGGCCACAGCCAGGGTATCCATATACTTTTTATACCGTAAACAAAACACAAGGCCACCATCCACATCGTACCGCTGATGTCAAACATATCCGAGGCATCACTCATGCCAAGCATATACCAGGGCAATTTCTTCCCGCCCATGAGATAGCTCTCCTTATTCAGCCTTGCTTTCTTTCTGAAGAACCACCCTATCATTACCATAGAAATAAGGTAAATGATAACAATGCTTATATCGTAAAAGGTTAGTTTCATTTTTTATACAGCCCGGCTTTCATTACCTCCTCCCCAAATAAAACATTTCTGTCATTATAGAATTGAACAAAGTTGTTCTCCGTAGCTTCTCCTTTATACGGAACATAATATTCAAACTCTCCGTTTGGTTTCCGGCCTGCATTTCTCCAGGCCAGCGCCCATGATAATTTGTATTTGGAAATTACTTTCAGGAAAACTTCCGTCCACCAGTTGACATAAGAAAGATTGCCGCCAAACTCTGTTAATGCCGGGATTTTATTTCTTTCTTCAGCAATCGCTTCCAGATCGGAAAGCATCCGTTCCATATCCCCTATATACTCTTCATTGGGTTGCTCCCGCTGGTATATATCAAACCCAATCACATCCACCCATTCATCACCAGGATATTTTTCCAGGTACTCTTCTTTAGTCGAAAACCGGTCGGTATTAAAAGCATACAGTAAATGATGAAGTTGCTTTTCATCTCTCAAATAAGAGACTGTAAGTCTCCAAAGGTCTTTAAACTGCTCCGGGGTACAATGCTTGCCTCCCCACCAAAACCAATTACCATTAAGCTCATGAAAAGGACGAAAAATTACAGGTATATGTTCCCCGTTTTCACTTTTCAGAGTATTCAGGAAACCGGCGACTTTATCCAACCAGCTTTTATAAAGTTCATGTTTAATTCCTCCCGGTAAAACAGAAGCCACTGTTCCTTCTGCAGGGTCCCAGGCCGATTTGCCAGTAAGCGGATTATCCAGGTGCCAACTGATTGTAATTACCCCTCCTCTTTCATAACCCTCTTTAATAAACTGCTTCATTCTGCCGAAAGGAACACTATCCAAATTGGCCGCCCAATCAGCCTCCAATTTACCCAACTCCCAACCGTATACAGCCGGGTAGTCTCCTGTTACATCCTTTACATCACTTCTCCCTTGCTGGTATTTCCAATCTATACCGTATGCAAGATCATCCTGGTGGCCAAACAGGATACCCTTCTTTAAAATATACTTTAGGTTTTTATACAGATTAACGGTTTCTCCGGTGGCCTTTAAATCAGAAGGAATATCCTGTTGTGAACAACTACTGCAGGCAAAGCATAACGATACCGCCAGCGAAATACCTGCCATCGTCTTCATTAAACTCATTTTAATATTCAGGCCGTATGAACAAGAAAGGGATAGCTCAGCGTCTTTAAACATTTTGTTTTAAATAATGAGCTACCCCTTCCCGCAAACAACAATATCTCTTATTTAACCAGGATTATATCATCAAAATAAAGCTCCTCATCTCCGGTATCGGGTCCTTTTATGAAAAAACCCAATTGCTGCAATGTGGAACCCGAAGTCCAAAAATCAATTGAACTTAAAGGTATTTTAAAATATCTCCAATCATTGGCAGGCACTTCAACCGGATTAAAGTTCTGGTTTTGCCCGTAACCCATAGAGGATGTGTTGGTTTGTATGGTAACTACCTGGCTTGCGTTGCCGCCTTTTACCCAAAATGACAAATAGGTATAAGATGCATCATAAGGCAAACTAGGCCACCAGTTGGCAAATCCTTCTATTTTCCATCCACCGGCGGGGAAAACTCCTTTAAAGGAAGCAGAACCCGTTTTATAAACACTGGTAGATACTTCGGCCATTCCTGACCACGAACTGTTCTCCCAACTATTTTGGAAATCATCCGTGAAAACCTGGTACGCATTATCCAAATTCACAAGTTCCTGTGCAGCCGTTAACGTTTCAAGTACCCCTCCGACTTCATAATTAAATGATAATATCCCCCTGTTAATACTTGTAGCAGGAAATTGAAGCACTAATACAGAATCATTCTGGTTGACAATGGTAGTAGTTGCCGTTCCGCTTGGCGTACCTACCAGATCCACCGACGTTACTGAAGCAAAACCAACGCCTTCCAACGTAATCTGGGAACCTTCATAAAAGTTGTAATTGGAGTAACCTGCTACAGTGGGTGGCGGCGCCAATATGCTGAATGTATAATAGGCTTTACCATATAGAGTGGTTACTATAAGACTATCTGTTGCCTGTGGTCCGTAGTAAGGCGTCTTGGACGGCACCTGGACAACGATTGATTCATCCGTTATCAAAGCCCGGTTAAAATAAGCAGGGTATCCGTTGAATGTTATACCGGTAGCGCTGCCTAAGTTGGTTCCCTGAATAACATAATACCCGCTGAGATTACCCGCTGTAGTAACAGAGTCAAAAGGATTTGGCTTATCCGGCTTTTCCCGAAGGGTTGTAACCAGGTTACCTGAGCCGTCATAGCTATATAGTGTATCATACCTTATAGTTGTATCTGTTTTAAGATAGGTATGTACAGAACTAATAGTTGGGGCTCCTGTTCCCGGGGTGAAACCGAGATAGTCATATTTTTTACAGGATATGATGGAAATTAAACCGATCAATATCGTTATCCTGTAAAAACCACCAGGTTGAAAAAGTTTATTTTTCATATATGCTTATTTATAAAATTTAAAATTGATAAGGTACGGGATCTTCCATCAATGCAGGGTCGGCTGCAATTTCTGTGGCCGGGTAAGGCAACAGGAATTTGGCATTGGTCAATGTAAAGCTGCGGCCCGAACCATAACCGTTTATCTGGCCGGTGGAGCCATCCACATTAACCGTACGCCTGTCCTGGTTATTTATAATACTTATAGCAACCGAATGATTACCATGCTGAGGATTATTACCTGTATTAACGTTGGGCTGATAGCCATCTATCCGTTGCAAGTCGTACCAATAATCGCCTTCAATGGCAAATTCCAATCTTCTTTCATTAAGTAACTGTGCATAGGTAAAACTGGCCAAAGGCGACAGGCCCGCCCTTTGACGTACTTTATTCAGGTAACCAAGGGCTACGCCATCACTGCTTGTTGCTGTAAGCGAAATACCTGTGCCAGGTGAAACTCCGGCAGCCTTACCTAAAATAGCCTCTGCAGCTATCAGATACATTTCTGAAAACCGAAGAAGGTATGTGTTTGCAGAAGTAGCCTGGAAAGCGCTAAACCCGCCATTATCTGCGGGTGTACCAACAACATATTTCTTCATACCGGCGCCCGACCCCTGTGCATTAACGGCCCTGAAAGTTCGGCCATTGAATGTAGTGTCAATACGGCAGATATAGTAACCGCCGTCAGCACTACGTAGCTGCGGATAAAAATCACCGGCCGTCATAATAGTACCATGCCTGCGGACAACATCGCCTGCTGCTTCAAAAGCATTCTGCAGATCAAGTGTAGGTCCTAACTGGCCCCATCCATCTCCCGTACCGGTAATATCGCTATTAGGTGCAATAACAGATTGATGCTGGTTGCCGAATCCATAGCCTCCGTTTGATGTCCATTGCAGGGCAATCATGGATTCTTTATTATTGTTGCCTGCTCTTTCAAACATCTGCACATATTCGCCGGGTGCATCCAACCCTACCAAAGCAAACTCGCCACTATTAATCACTTTCTCTGCCTGTATCCTGGCGCTGTCATATTGTTGTTGGTATAAATAAACTTTTGCCAGTAATCCCGCAGCCGAAGCGCCGGAAACATGGCCCGTAGCCGCAACACCCGGTTTACAATTGGCCTCTGCAAATTGCAGGTCCATTTTGATAAACTTATAAATGTCATCTACGGGATTGGTGCGTACTGTATTAAAACTGCCGACAAACGGAGCCGGGTCGGTAATGATAGGCACATTACCAAAAAGACGCACCAGGTAAAAGTAAGCCGCAGCTCTCATCAGCCGGGCTTCGCCCAAAGCATTGTTTACCTCAACGGCCGGAACACTTGTTGCTGCACCGGGCAGGTTGTTTATTAATGCATTGGCCTGCGCCACCACTGTAAAAAGTGAGTTCCAGGCGCTCTGAACAGTTTGTGTGGCGTTCCCTGCTTCAAAAGCGCCAAAGGCATCAAAAGAACCATCAGAGCCTGCATAGCACATGGCATTACCCGCTTGCAGGTCGCCAATGGCCAGAAAGGCTTTACCATTAAGGCCAAACCAGGGCGCTGCATATAATATATTGGTACTGGACCTCACCTGGTCTGCTGTTTGGTAATAAGTGCCCACCGTTGCAGCATTTTCAGGGGGGCGGTTAAAAAAATCTTTTTTGCAGCTTATTATAGTCGTCATTGCTATCAGTAAGCCGGTTCCTGTTATATATCTTAGTTGCATTTTCTTTTCAGTTTACTTAGGTGATGAATAAATTAGAATTCAGCGTTTATACCAAAAGTAATTGTCCTTGGTGTAGGGTACCTGCCATAGTCAATATTCGACAGGATGGGGTTTTGGTTCAGTGAACCGACTTCAGGATCCAACCCGCTATACTTGGTAAACACATGCAGGTTTTGCCCGCTGAAATAAATTTTTACATTCCTCATTTTAACTTTATTGGCCCAACTCGTTGGCAAACTATATCCCAACCGGACATTTTGTATCCTTAGGTAAGAAGCGTCTTCGAGAAATCTGTCGGACATTACCAGGTTGTTGTTGCCCCAACCCGCTCTTGGCGCAGGAATATTTGAATTGGAGTTCTCCGGTGTCCAGAAATTAGCGACTTCTGCCCTTTGATTCGTGTATAAGCCATACATACCCATTGCCTGGAAATTAAGCGCATTTAATATTTTGCCGCCTTGCGATCCATTTAAGAATATGGACAGGTCGAAACTTTTATAAGTAAAATTGTTGGTGATGCTATAGGTAAAATCAGGGTTGGGGCTGCCCAGATAGTATTGCGTATTAGGCTGTCCGCCATTATTACCATCATATAGAATATCGCCCAGGTAAATAGCTGAATTCAACGATCTGTCGCTGCTTATCGTTTGCGGAAAGCCAAGCACATTTTGCGGGCTTCCGATCAGGTAATCCAGGTCTTTCTGCGAACTGATAATGCCCAGCACCCTGTATCCATAAAAATCGCCGATAGATCCGCCGGGGGCTGTTTTTGTGGCAAATACCTGTGGGCCAAAACCGGTAGATATTACACCATTCAATTCCGGGAACCCGTTGAGAGAAATAACCCTGTTTTTATACCTTGACAAAATAAAGGAGGTATTCCATGAAAAATCCTTGTTGCTGATGTTCCGGCTGTTAATGCTAAATTCAAACCCTTTATTTTCTATCTCACCTGCATTCACCCATGGCGGCTGCACAACAGCTACATTGGAGTACTCGGCTGTACCGCCTCCGAGGAAAGAAGGTAACGGCTGTTGGAAAAGGAAATCTTTGGAATTTTTCTTGTAAATATCAAATGATACATTGATCCGGTTATTCAGCAAACTAAAATCCAATCCAAGGTTTTGTTGAATAGCAGTTTCCCAGGTAAGTTCAGGGTTGCTGAAATTACCCACCCTGAAGCCGGTACCTAACCCGGTATTTACAGGGAAGATGGCCGAGCCATAACTGTATTGAGGAATACTTGAGTTACCGGTAGTACCATAACCTACCCTTAATTTAATGTTGTTGATCGTTTTGCTTAATCCTTCCATAAAGGATTCATCTGAAATTCTCCAGGATGCCGCAATCCCCGGAAAGTATCCTACCTGTCGTCCTTCGGCAAAATTGGAAGAGCGGTCCCTCCGTATATTGGCAGTAATGCTATATTTTTTGTCAAATGTATAAATGACCCGGGCCAGGTACGATTCCATAGAAGAACTGCCTTTAGGCTCCTCCAATATATTATTGGCCTGTGTACCAAGGTTCAATGTTTGAATGGTATTACCGGCTGTAAACCCCTTCGTACTGGCAACTATACCTCCATAAGTTGAAAGCCATATTTCACGGCCTATCATCGCAGATACGGTATGTTTATTGCCGAATGTATTGTCATAACTCAAATGTTCTAACCAACTCCAATAACTATCATGTGTATTATTCTCCAGCAATGTGGCTACTGTAACTGATATGGCAGGTGGCAGGCCCGGAGCGCCGACAGAGTAGGTCGGGTTAAATATTTTCCCCAAGCCCCAATTGAAACTACCATTGACTTCGGAGTGCAATGTGAAGTTCTTAAGAAATTTAATATCCCCATACAACCGGCCCTGTACATTGGTTCTCTGAAGAGTATTGGTAACAGTCATTGCACGTTGAAGGGGGTTGTCCCTTAATCCCATGGGTTGCCCACCCGGATCAAGGGCCGGGCCGGCAAAACTTCCATCCGCATTATAAATCGGCACATCGGGAGCTTGTAAAAGAGCACTCCATACAATACCATAGTTGTTTCCTAATACAGTATTGGTGTTGTTCCGGTTAGCCGTAAGGCTTGAACCTACTTTAAGCCAGTCTTTGGCCTGTGAATTAACAGATGTGTGAAAAGAGAACCGGTCAAAATCAGAACCTATAATAGTACCGTCCTGTTTGAAATATCCGCCTGATACATAATAATCAGTCTTGTTATTGGCCCCTGAAATAGAAAGGGTGTGATTTTGCTGAAAAGACCTGCGGAATATAGCATCCTGCCAGTAGGTGCCGGGTCCCAACTTGCTTGGGTCGGCAAATTCAAAGCGGGGTGTTGTGTTAAAGAATCCGGCAAGTGTGTTTTGATATGCAGCATATTGGCTTAAGTTCATCATGTCCATAAACTTCGGCTGTTCCTGCCAGCCTACATACGCATCATAATTAATTTTGGCATCGCCGGCTTTCCCTTTTTTAGTAGTGATGATCACTACGCCATTGGCCCCCCTGCTGCCAAAAATAGCGGTGGCAGAAGCGTCCTTTAATACATCTATTGATTCAATATCATTGGGATTGATGCTGGCAAGCACACTGGGCTTCTGCTCTTGTGTAACGGGAGAAAGGCCGCCAAAAACGCCATGGTTTGTTGATGCCTGCGAGGGGGCATTACCATCAATAGCCACTCCATCTATCACATACAATGGTTCAGAACTGCCAAAACGGGTAATACCACGTATGCGAACTGAAATAGCCGCTCCCGGTTGTCCTGAATTCGCTGTAACTGTTACCCCCGCAGCCTTTCCCTGCAACATTTGGTCAACGGTTGGCTGAGGGATATTCGCTATTTCTTTTGCCGAAACAGAAGATATAGCGCCGTTTACATCGCCCCGCCTCTGCGTTCCATACCCGATTACCACTACTTCTTCAAGATTAGCGCCGGTTGCCTGCAACACAATGGCAAAACTGGTCTTGTCGCCAATCTGTAACTCCTGCGAAGCATAGCCAACATAAGACACAAGCAAAGCCTGAGCATTGGAAGGCACATTAAGCCTGAAGCTTCCGTTTGACTGGGCGACTGTGGAAATTCCCGGTTGTCCTTTTACAGCTATAGTAGCTCCTGAAAGCGGATTACCTGCCGGATCCATTATAGAACCGGTAACTGTTTTTTCCTGGGCAAATAAAATTGTTGAAGAAATGAGCATCGCACAAACCAATGCGACTACCCGGAGAAGTCGTTTCTTTCTCATATAGCAAGAATGTTTTATCAAATTTAAATCGGTTGCAGTACCCATCCATAATACTATTTTATCAAATTTTGATGATTTTTATAGCCTTCTTATTGAATCAACTTGAATTTTCTGAAAAAATCATGAGAGAAATAAAATACTTATTGGAGTAAAACATTTTATTCATAATAATACTTTTTTATCTTTATGTTGATTAAACACGATTGTAATGAACGGAAGTATTCTCCGAGAGATAACGCCATTGACCAGCAGCGACTGCTTTACCATCTTTACCCGCACCAAATCAGAGTTTGATTTTCCCCTGCACAGTCACGAAGAACTGGAACTGAATTTTATTATGAATGCAAAAGGCGCCAGGCGTATCATCGGCGATCACATAAGTGATATCGAAGACCTGGAGCTTGTTCTTGTTGGCTCTAACCTGCCGCATGTATGGCAAACCCACAACAGTAAAAGCAAGGAAGTCAAAGAAATAACGATACAGTTTCACAAAGACCTGTTCGACGAAAAATTTTTGCGCCGCAACCAGATGAATTTTATCCGGAAAATGCTGGAACGGTCTGCCAAAGGCATTCTGTTTTCCAGGGACACCATCCTGCAAACTATGCCAAGACTGATGTTGCTCAACCAAAAACAGGGATTTGATTCTGTACTGGAACTACTCTCTATCTTACACGACCTGTCTATTTCCCGCAATATGCATACGTTATCGGATACACTTTTCACTAATGCTGAACTCTCTTACAACAGCAGAAGGATTGATAAAGCCTTTGAGTACATGAACCAGAACTTTCATAAGAATATTACATTGAAAGAAATATCGAGGCTGGTAAACATGACCGAAGTTTCATTCAGCCGCTTTTTTAAAACAAGAACGGGGATCACCTTTATTGACAGTTTACTGGAACTTCGCCTGGGGCAGGCTTCACGATTATTGATAGACACCACCCAGTCTGTTGCCGAAGTGGCTTACAATTGCGGCTTTAATAATATCTCCAACTTTAACCGCCTGTTTAAAAAGAAAAAAGGCTGCACGCCAAAGGAATTCCGGGCCAGTTATAATTCCGGCAACCGGGTATTTATTTAATACATACAGCTTCTTCTAAAAACAAACATCCCGGCCTGTAGCCGGGAATATTTGTGCAATTTAATGGGTAACTGCTTTTATTGGTTTTTCGGCTGCTTCCCGATCAATATCAGGATTCATAGCAGACTTCGTCCTGTTTTTTATTTAACTGCACCCACCCTGGGTACCGCAGTTCAGGCATTTATAACAAGTGCCGCTGCGTACGGTAATATGCCCGCAATTGGTACAAGCCGGGGCATCGCCCTGCATTTGCCTGTTCATGGCATTCATGGCATCAAAGCCGCTTTCCGTTTTTACCGGCTGTGCAGCCCGCTGATTTCTTGCAGGCTGGGAAGCTGCCCCACCACCGGATGAAGGTGTAACCCTAACGCTGGACAATTCCTGGTCTTTGGCGTATTCCAATTGATTGGAAGGCACTTCATCCCAATCATCTGCCCCTGTATTCATCACTTCCGGCTTATCCAAAACATGCACAAGGTCTGTGCGGCCCAGATATTCATAGCCCAATACACGGAAAATAAAGTCAACGATTGAAGTGGTTGATTTGATATTCGGGTGCTCAACAAACCCGGAAGGATCAAATTTGGTAAAGGCGAACTTATCTACAAATTCTTCCAACGGTACGCCATATTGCAGACCTATTGAAATGGATATGGCAAAACAGTTCATCATGCTCCGCATCGTAGCGCCTTCTTTGGCCATATCAATAAATATCTCGCCCAATGTGCCATCGCCGTATTCACCTGTGCGAAGGAAGATGGCCTGGCCATTGATCTTGGCTTTTTGCGTAAAGCCCCTGCGCTTGGCAGGTAAAGAACGCCGCTCAACAATGCTGGCCAGTTTTCTTTTCAGTTTGGTATCAGGAGAAGCTTGTACCCTTTTTTGCACTTCTTCCAGCAGTTCTTCAACGGTCAGTTTGCCCAGGTCAACAATGTTACTGTCCGCAGCCGGCTCCCGATAGCTATCGGGACCACTATCCACGGATTCCCTACTGTCGTCCGTCGTCTGTTGACTGTCGTCCTTTTTCTTTTTCTTATCCGACTTGTTACTCAAGGGCTGGCTGAGTTTGGAACCATCACGGTAAAGGGCATTTGCCTTCAGCCCCAGTTTCCAGCTTAAATAATAGGCATCGGCAATTTCTTCTACAGATGCTTCATGCGGCAGGTTGATGGTTTTGGAAATGGCCCCGCTGATGAAAGGTTGCGTGGCCCCCATCATACGGATATGCCCGTGAGCATGAATGTAACGCTGGCCTTTTTGACCGCATTTGTTGGCACACTCAAAAACGGGCAGGTGTTCTTCTTTCAGGCCGGGAGCCCCTTCGAGCATCATGGTGCCACATACATAATCGTTGGCAGCTTCTATCTGCTCTTCTGTAAAGCCTAAGGCTTCCAGCAGGCTCCATTCAAAATCGTTGTATTGTTCAGGTGTAAAGCCGAGGCGTTGCAGGCATTCCTCGCCTAATGTGTACTTGTTGAAAACAAATCCTACTTCAAAAGCAGTCAATGCAGCGGCATCAAGGCGTTTGATCTCGTCGGCAATAAAACCTTTTTCGCTCAACGTCTGATGATTGATAAACGGCGCTCCGGCAAATGAAGCTGAACCTGTGGCATATTTGATAATTTTTTCCGCCTCTGTCGAAGAATACCCAAGGTTCTTCAGCGCTACCGGCACAGACTGGTTGATAATCTTGAAATAACCACCGCCAGATAGTTTTTTAAATTTCACCAATGCAAAATCCGGTTCAACGCCGGTGGTATCGCAATCCATTACCAGGCCGATCGTTCCCGTAGGCGCTATCACAGTTGCCTGTGCATTGCGATAGCCGGATTTTTCTCCCATTTCCACCGCATCATCCCAGGCTTTGCAGGCCGCTTTCAATAAGTAGTCGGGGCAATCTTTTGCTTTAATGCCCACCGGCTTCAGGCTCAGCCCTTCGTATTCATCCGCATCATAAGCGGCCAGGCGATGGTTACGCATTACCCTCATCATGTGCTCTTTGTTCTCTTCATATCTTGGAAATGCGCCAAGCGTTGCGGCCATCTCGGCTGAAGTTTTATAAGCTATGCCGGTCATAATAGCGGTGATAGCCCCGGCAATACCTCTTGCTTCTTCACTGTCGTAAGGAATACCGCTTACCATCAGCATCGTGCCGAGGTTGGCATATCCCAATCCCAGTGTTCTGTATTCGTAGCTTAATTGAGCTACTTCTTTGGAAGGAAACTGTGCCATCAATACGGAAATTTCCAATACCACTGTCCACAAACGGCAGTTGTATTCATATCCTTCTACATCAAAAATATTTTTCTCCGCATCATAAAATTTCATCAGGTTGGCTGAAGCGAGGTTACATGCTGTATTATCGAGGAACATGTATTCCGAGCAGGGGTTGGAAGCCCTGATAGGCCCACCTTCCGGGCAGGTATGCCATTCATTAATGGTCGTATCATATTGCGTACCCGGATCGGCACAACGCCATGCGGCATAGGCAATCTGGTTCCAGAGCTCTCTTGCAGGAACTTTTTTCATCACACGGCCATCCATTCTTCCTTTCAGTTCCCAGTCTTCTTCATTTTTCAATTTCTCAAAAAATGAATTGGGTATGCGGATGGAATTGTTAGAGTTCTGCCCGCTTACGGTTCTGTACGCTTCATCTTCATAACCGGAAGGATACCCTGCCGCTATGAGTGCAGCTACTTTTTTCTCTTCCTCCACTTTCCAGTTGATGAATTCCACAATTTCCGGGTGGTCAAGGTCCAAACAAACCATTTTAGCAGCACGACGGGTGGTACCACCGGATTTGATAGCGCCAGCCGCCCTGTCGCCAATCTTTAAAAAACTCATCAGGCCGGATGAACTGCCGCCGCCACTCAATTTTTCACCGGCGCCACGCAGGTTGGAATAGTTGGTTCCCACCCCGGAGCCATATTTGAATATCCTGGCTTCCCGGACCCAGAGATCCATAATACCGCCGTCATTCACCAGGTCGTCATCCACACTTAATATAAAGCAGGCATGGGGCTGGGGACGTTCATAAGCATTCTGCGACTTTTTTAACTCACCATCGGCCGGGTCCACATAATAATGGCCCTGGGGCTTGCCGGTAATACCATAACTTTCATGCAAGCCGGTATTGAACCACTGCGGCGAGTTGGGCACACACATCTGGTTTAATACAGAATAGACCAGTTCCTCATAAAAAACCTGTGCATCTTTTTCTGAAGCGAAATAGCCGTAACGTTCACCCCATGCCTTCCAGCAATTCGCCAAACGATGAGCCACCTGTTTGGCCGAAGTTTCCCTTCCCAGGCTTCCATCAGGCTGCGGCACCCCTGCTTTACGGAAATATTTCTGCGCTAAAATATCTGTGGCAATCTGGCTCCACTGTTTAGGCACTTCCACATTGTTCATTTCAAACACTACTTCGCCGGAAGGATTGCGGATAATGGATGTTCTGTAATCATATTCAAACATATCGAACACACTCACATCGTCCCGGGTGAAGCGACGACTAAACTGCAAACCGCCCCTGGCGGATGCCTGCTTCTTATTTGCCATAACTAAAAAGAATTTAACGGGGTTACTGGTCCTGGTTTCAACGTCAGGTCTTTCTGGCGAAAGACCTGTTACGAAAGTATTTTTTACATCGGTAAATTCAAACCTTCAAATATGCACATTGTGTGGAAAAGGAAGGCTCAAAATCCTGGATTGCGCTGCTGTGTTGCATTGCATGGTTTTTTCACAAATCCAGGTTTAACTATAGACAAATTTTTTTGGAAAATTCCGCCGCTTCTATTAATAAATTGTTAAGCAGCCGGCCAATATGGTCAAACAGCTTCTTTTCCTGCATTTCGCTGAACCGTCATTTTTTCGCATTTTTGCTTTATCAACCGGTACCGGATGAAGCAAACTATTTATTATTCCTTATCAGAAAAGAAGAAGCAGGGCAAAAAATCCTTTGCTGTACTCATTGACCCCGATAAGGTGAATGCAGCAGTGCTGGATGAGTTGATTGATCTCGCCGTTGCAGCTAAAGTAGATTACCTGCTGGTGGGCGGCAGCCTGGTTATATCCAACCATCTTGATACCTGCGTACAGCAGATCAAAAATAATTGCAACATACCTGTTATACTGTTTCCCGGCAGTCCTTCGCAGGTAAGCAGATATGCAGATGCTTTACTGTACCTCTCCCTTATTTCCGGCCGCAACCCGGAATTGCTGATAGGCCAGCATGTGGTTTCCGCACCATTTGTAAAGCAAAGCGGGCTGGAAATAATGCCCACCGGCTATATCGTTGTTGACGGCGGCGCCCCCACTACGGTTTCCTACATCAGCAATGCCATTCCCTTGCCTGCCGATAAAAATGAAATAGCCATGTGCACGGCTATGGCCGGCGAAATGCTGGGCATGAAGCTGATCTATATGGATGCAGGCAGCGGCGCCAAAAGGCCCATTACCGAAAGCATGATAAAAACCGTGGCCGATAATATTGAAGCTCCCTTAATCATCGGCGGCGGTATTACCGATCCGGAAAAAGCCTACCTGAACTGCAAGGCCGGCGCTGACGTAATTGTTGTTGGCAATGCCATTGAAAAAGACGCTTCACTGATTAAAGAGATGAGTGATGCCGTGCATAGTGTGGCGGTGAAGGTTTAATGTACTTTCCCGGGCTTAATTCTTGTTGGCGTTGCCGTTCCATCTGCCAGCGTTGCCGCAGCAATTGCAATTCCCCTTATTACTTTTACCATGTGCGGTATATTTATTCTTTCCAGTTCGTCGCAGACACTATGATAACATTTATCATCATCATCGCTGCTCATAATGGTGTGGGCGGGCACTCCTTCCAACGCAAAAGGGTAATTATCGCTGCGCTGAAAAAGCATTTTCGTCTTATTCGGCTCCCTTCTTACTTTAATACCTGCCGCCTTCAACCCTTCCTTTAACAGGCCCGGTAACGAAGAATAATTCTCCCCTGTAATGAATACCGAGCCAACGCCAAACTGGGGTACACCAATCATTTCAATATTAATAACGGCTGTTATTTTCTCAGGAGCCATAAGGCCTGCAAACCACCTCGAACCGATAAGACCCAGCTCTTCTCCTGCAAAAGCGCAAAACACCAGTGTCCGTTCATTATTGTTTTGCTTTGCAAAATATTCGGCCAGCATCAGCACTGCCGTTGTGCCGGATGCATTGTCGTTAGCGCCGTTCATGATGCTGTCTTTTCTTACGCTTTTGATTACGCCAACATGGTCATAATGGGCCGTGAAGATGACGGCCTCGTCCGGTTTTGACCTGCCGGGCAGGATGCCCACAACATTCCAGGCAAGTATATTTTCATTGTTGCTGTTCTTTGCAACTGCAAAAGGGATAAAATAATTCAACTCACCCGGAAAAGGCTGTAAACCGGCCTGTTGATAATGCTCTCCGATAAACGTAGCTGCTTTCAGCAAATCCGGCGAACCGTTTCCTCTACCCCGTAAAGAATCGGATGCCAAGACCTCAATAGCCTGCCGTACTTTTTGTTCAGTAATGGAATCAATACCCGGCTGTGCCGTGGCAACCAACCCGGCGCAAAAGAAAATTAATATGGCGCCTGCTGATTTAAGAAAAGACATCAGCATTAAATTATCTTAAATCCTCCACTTTCACCCTCGAAGGCGTATCTTCTCCCGCTACGATAGTGCGGGAACTCAGTGCAATGGATTTGATTATCTCCGTCATATTGGCCAAATCCAGTGTTTCGGCATGGTCAGAAACTTTATGATAATGCGGTTCATTGTCCATTTTGGAAGTGGAAATGGTATGCGCCGGAACACCCAGCCTGGCCAGCGTGGCATTATCAGAACGGTAAAATAGTTGCAGGTCGGGATATGGATCCGGATAAAAAGTAAAGCCTGTACCAACAAGGTTTTTCTCCAGTATCTTTCCCATATCTGTTTTTTCATAGCCGGTAATAAAAGCTGAATTCTTTCCCCATTTACTGTCCGTTCCTATCATTTCGATATTGAACATGGCCATTACTTTGTCCGCATCAAACTGCTTTGAAAAATACTGCGATCCGTAACCGCCTACTTCTTCCGCCGTAAAGGCCGCAAACAGAATAGTCCGTCCGTTATTGCCCAGCGCTTTGAAATACTTTGCCAGCATCAGCATAGCGGTAACACCCGCCGCATCATCGTTGGCGCCGTTATAAATAGAATCACCATCAACGGGCTTACCTGTTCCAAGATGATCATAGTGCCCGGAAAAGATCACATACTCATTCTTTTTACCCTTCCCGGGAAGCATGGCCGCCACGTTTGCCAACTGCTGCTCCGTTACTTCCTGTTTTATTTCAATTTCAAATGTTTCAGGTTTCTTATCTGCAAGCACAAATACAATACTGTTGTCCGGCTTCACCATAAAAGACCGTATCCGCAAACCATTGAAAGCAGCCGCAAAACTTTTATCCACCCACACAATGATATTCCTGGCTGATTGCATGTACGTCCTGGCCAGCGCAGAAAAGTTATCGCCTGGTTTTATAATAACATACTCAAAAGCATCGCTGTTGGTAACCCGGAGTTGTTCAAGACCTGTAATGGCTTTAATAGTTTTCTCATCCTGCGCCACGCCGTCCAATACGGCAGAAGCCGCTACGGGTTTGGTACGTACAACCGAAAATTCCTGCCTGAAGCCAGTCAATCCCTGTAATGGCTGCAAACCGATAGCAGCAAACTCTGCAGCAATAAAATCGGCTGCTTTTTCAATACCCGGTGTAAACACTTTACGGCCCATCATATCATCAGCAGCCAGCGTTGTTTCAATGCGTTCCACTTCGGCTACTGTTATTATCTCATTCAGCAAACCTTTCTTGTCTGCAGATGATGTAGTATGTTGTGTTTTGCACCCTGCGGTAATAAAAAAAACGCAGGCCAGCGCCCCGGCCCCGGATAAAATGATTTTTTTCATCTGCATATATGCTTTTCTCCTCTGAAATTATTGTGTTGAGCTGATGATGATTAAAGGCTCATCATTTCCTTGAACTTTACTGTTTGCCTCCGGCTTACTTCAATCTTCTCTCCTCCTTTCAATTCCAGTAACAGGCCGCCATTGAAATAAGGTTCTATTTTTTCTATCAGCCGCATGTTGACGATATGCTTTCTGTTAGCCCGGAAAAATACTTTTTCATCCAGCCTTTCTTCCAGCGCATTCAGCGATTTTAATATCAGCGGCTTGTTGGGGCCGAAAAAAACTTTGGCGTAATTGCCAACGCTTTCAAACAAACGTATATCACTCAGCTTTACAAACCAGCAGCGCTCCCCGTCTTTCACGAACACCTGGTCCGTTTCCGTAAGTATGCTGTTGTTGGTGCCGATTATTTCGCCCCCGTTTCCATTTTCCTTTACTTCCGTTGTATTCAGTTTCTGAATGGCTTCCGTAAGACGTTTCGGCTCTATGGGTTTTAGCAGGTAATCCAGCGCATTTACTTCGAATGCTTTCAGGGCAAACTCATCATAAGCCGTAGTAAAGATTACCTGCGGCGTTTTTTCCAACTGCGACAACATATCGAATCCCGTTTTTCCCGGCATCTGAATATCAAGAAAAATAAGATCGGGCTGCTGACTTTCTATCTTCAATATCCCTTCATCGGCATTGGCTGCTTCATCCACCACTTCCACTTCGGGAAACTCCTGCAACAGTTTTTTCAACTCTGTCCTTGCCAGGCGTTCGTCATCAATAATAATTGCTCTCATATTGAAAAATTTGATCTTCTTATTCTGTTACCGGAATTAAAACCTGCGCTTCTACCAGCGCACCATTCACCTCACGGATGGCGAACTTTGCCTTGTCGCCATATAGTAAATGAAGACGGCTCGTAGTGCTGTCAATACCAAACCCGCCGCTGCCGTTTATTTTCCCGCTTAAGCGGCCGGTATTCAATACGGCCATCCGGTGATAACCGTTTGCGAATGAGGAAACCACTTTCACTACGCCGCCCTCAATTTGCTTGCTGATGCCATGCTTGATGGCGTTTTCCACCAGTGTTTGCAGCATCATGGGCGGCACCGGCTGGTTCATTGTATTTTCATCCACATCATATTCAATGGTAAGCCTGTCTTCAAACCGCATATTTTCCAATGCGAGGTAATCCCTTACAATGAGAAACTCCTGTTCAAAAGGCACTGTTTCCATTTTTTCCGTCTGCATGCTGCTGCGCAGGATATTGCTCAGCTCCGTAATAGCTTTCCGTGCCCGTTGCGGATTTTCATCAACCAATGCCCGGATACTGTTCAATGAATTAAAAATGAAATGCGGGTTGATATGCGCCTTGATGGTTTTCAGTTCCAGCTCTTTTACCAATGATTCCAGCTTTAACGTATCTAATTGCTGCTTCTGGCTTTTATTGTAATAGTGATAAAAATAATAGATCAGCATCCAGGGCAGGATAAACAGGCCGTTATCAAAAGTGGAGCCTGCTAACTTTGCCAAAAAAGGCAACTGGCTGCTGGATTCGCTGCCCAATTTAAAGTAATCAATACCGGTAAGCACAATAAAACTGAATCCCATAGAAGCTATCACCATCGCCACAATCAGTTTCGGTATTGCTTTCTCTACCGATTCCATCATCCATCCCTGCTTTTTAATAAAAAGCCTTAAAATATGCGTTACCAATATGCCGGCAGTAAATACAATCGCAATCCTGCTTAATAATGTTTCATTGGAAATATTTACCTTATACGCATGGGCAAAAAATATCATCACCAGGGCTACCACTCCCCAGCCTGCAAATTGCAATATCCAATACAACCTGTTCCTGTTCATATCCGGTGTAAATATAATACCGGCAAAGTTAGCCCCGCTGCCTGGCTATTTGTACCTGTTGTGATTAATGGTAAAAAAGGGGGCTAAAAGGGCTGTTTCCCTGTTGCCCGCAGCGGCAGGATGTTAAAAAATATCGCCATTATTGCTTATACATTATAAATTGTACTTTTGTTTCAATAAATCTGCCGATGAAACCTGTTCCCGGAGCATTGCTGCAAACAATCAACTCCCCCGCTGATCTGAAAAAACTCCCCCGCGAAAAACTGCACCAGGTAAGCGATGAGCTTCGCCAGTACATTATAGATGTGGTAAGTGTGTATGGCGGGCATTTTGGCGCCAGCCTGGGTGTGGTGGAACTGACAACGGCCCTGCATTACGTTTACAATACGCCTTATGACCAATTGGTTTGGGACGTAGGGCACCAGGCATACGGCCATAAGATTCTTACCGGGCGGCGGGATAATTTTATCACCAACAGGAAATACAAAGGCATCAGCGGCTTTCCCAAAAGAAGTGAAAGTGAATACGATACGTTCGGCGTAGGCCATTCCTCTACTTCCATTTCGGCAGCATTGGGCATGGCCATGGCGGCAAAATATAAAGGAGAAACCGGGCGGAAAACCGTTGCCGTCATCGGTGATGGCGCTATGACGGCAGGCATGGCCTTTGAAGCCATGAACCATGCAGGAGTGGCCAATACGGATATGCTGATTATCCTGAATGATAACGGTATCGGCATTGACCCGAATGCAGGCGCCCTGAAAGAATATTTAACGGATATTACCACATCGCCTACCTACAATAAAGTAAAAGACGATGTATGGAAGCTGATGGGCAAATTGCCTGTGGGTAAAAATTTCAGCCGGGCCATGGCACACAAGCTGGCTGAAGGCGTAAAAGGAATGGTAAGCAGCAGCGCCAACCTGTTTGAATCGCTGAAGCTGCGCTACTTCGGCCCGATTGACGGGCATAATGTGGCCAAGCTGGTAGATACATTAACAGACCTGCGGGAAATACCCGGCCCCAAAATCCTGCACATCATTACCACCAAAGGAAAAGGATATGCCCTGGCCGAAAAAGACCAGACCCGGTGGCATGCACCCGGCCTTTTTGATAAAATAACCGGCGAAATACAAAAAAAGAAATACGAACTGCCGCAGCCGCCCAAATACCAGGATGTTTTCGGCCACACCATTATTGAACTGGCGGAAAAGAATGAAAAGATATTCGGCATTACCCCGGCCATGCCTTCGGGTTCTTCCTTAAAATACATGATGGAAAAAATGCCGCACCGGGCTTTTGATGTGGGCATTGCCGAGCAACATGCTGTAACGGTAAGCGCCGGTATGGCTACACAGGGCATGAAGGTTTTCTGCAACGTCTATTCTTCCTTCATGCAGAGGGCTTACGACTCCGTAGTGCATGATGTGGCCATTCAAAACCTGCCGGTAATATTTTGCCTGGACCGTGCGGGGTTGGTAGGCGACGACGGCCCTACGCACCACGGCTGCTATGATATCGCTTATTTCCGCTGCATACCCAATATGGTCATCAGCGCCCCGATAAATGAAAGCGAATTGCGAAACCTGATGTACACAGCGCAATTGGAATCAACAACACAGCCCTTTGTAATCCGCTATCCGAGGGGTGAAGGTGTGATGCCCGAATGGAAAACGGAGATGAAGGAAATTGAAATAGGAAAGGGAAGAAAACTGCGTGATGGAAAAGACATTGCCATTCTTTCCCTTGGCCATCCTGGCAACTTTGCCGCTGCGGCCATCCGTGAACTAAAGAATGACGGCCTTACCCCCGGCCACTATGATATGCGTTTTGCCAAACCATTGGACGAAACGCTGCTGCATGAAGTGTGCCGCAACTACGAAAAGATAATTACCGTAGAAGACGGAACCGTAAAAGGCGGCTTTGGCAGCGCCGTACTGGAATTCATAGCACAGCACAACTACAAGAATGAAGTGCGGATATTGGGTATTCCCGACCGGCTGATAGAACACGGCACCCCGAAGGAACTGCATAGGGAATGCGGGTATGATGCGGAGGGTATCCGCGAAGCAGTATTGGATTTTTCCAAAAGCAAGGTTTCAACAACTACAGTTTTCCAATAAAACTGCCCCTGCAAAGCAGGTATATTTATTGTTAAGGAAAAAATCTGAAGAGTCGCATAATATCCTGAACAATGACGGATGGTAATTACTGATCAGGCCAGGCTGGCATCCAATGTAATAGTTGTATTCAGCAATTTACTGATGGGGCAATTGGCTTTGGCGCTGGCGGCCACTTCTGCAAATTTTGCTGCATCAATACCGGGTACAATAGCTTTTACTTCAAGGTGGCTTTCCGTAATAGCGCCATTATCCAGGCTGATGGTACACTTTGTATCAATATTATCGGCAGTGAACCCCGCTGCATTCAGGTCGAAACTCAGTTTCATGGTAAAGCATCCGGCATGGGCCGTCGCTACCAACTCTTCCGGGTTGGTGCCGATACCTTCCTCAAAACGGGTTTTGAAAGAGTAGGGTGTTTCGTTTAATACCCCGGACTGAGTGGTATTGGTACCTTTTCCTTCTTTGCCGGTACCTTTCCAATTGGCAGTTGCATAGCGTTTGATAGCCATAATCTTGAATTTTATTATGATTGTTGAATATCGTCTTCCAGTTCGGCCAGACGGGTTTCGGGGTCGTTGTACTCTATAATGAAATTATTTTTCCCTTCCCCTATCATGATCTTCATGTATTTCTGCTGCACCAGTTCCAGCAGGGAAAGAAACAGGAAAATGGCATGCACCCTGTTCTCCGCTTTTTCAAATATTCTTTCAAAAGCAACGGTTTTTTGCTCCTGCGCCAGCGACAGCATCTGCTGGCGGCTGCCTTCCATGGTGTAGTTATACTGCACCACCGTATGCACCGGCTTATTAAACCGGTCGCTGTATTTCTGCATCACCCTTTCAAAGGCACGCATTAGCTTGAAAAGAGTAATGTGCTGTATCTCGGTGCCCTCACCGGCTTCGCCGCCAATCTGGTTCAGTTCTTTTTGAATATTGCCCCGCTTGATCATCATCATCCGGTCCGCTTCCATCTCCGCCATTTTTGCAGACGCTTCTTTAAAGCGTTTGTATTCCAGGATTTTGTTAACCAGTTCCTGGCGGGGGTCTATTTCATTGCCCTGTGCATCCAGTTCTTTACGGGGCAGCAGCATCCTGGCCTTGATACGCATCAGCGTAGAAATAAAAAGGATAAACTCGCTGCTTAACTCTATATTCAGTTCCCCGCTTTGATGGATATAATCAAGGAAATCGTTGGTGATATTGGTGATAGGAATATTATAAATATCCAGTTCATCTCTTTCAATGAAAAAAAGCAACAGGTCAAACGGACCTTCAAACTGGGGCAATTTTATCTGGTAAGATATATTCTGCACAATAACCGGGTTAAGAGATAAAATAAAGTCCTGTTTTAGCAACAGGACTTTACAAAAATAGGGGAAAAAGGGCTTGCCGTACTTCCCTTGTTTTCCACTTTATTTCTTCAGTGCATCGCGGATTTCCCGGAGCAGTTGAATATCTTCCGGAGTGGCGGCAGGCGCTTCCTCTTCTTTTTTATTGATCTGGTTCACCGCTTTTACAACGAGGAACAGGATGAAGGCAATCAGCACAAAATCTATAATAGCCTGAAGAAGAACCCCTACCGGAAAAACCGTGCTTCCAATGGTAAAAGTTACTTCACTCATGCCCCCTTTGCCCAGAAGCAAAGCGATGATAGGAGCCAGTATGCTGTCTGTAAATGCAGTTACGATCTTGCCGAATGCGCCGCCAATGACTACCGCAACAGCGAGGTCAACAATATTGCCTTTTACAGCAAACTCTTTGAATTCTTTAATAAATCCCATAGTTGATTGATTTTAGTTGAACAAAAGATTGGTTTATTTTTCCTTTTGCTTTGAGAATTATTTTTTTAAACCCGGAAACTGCATTTTCAAGCCTTTAAGCAGGTCCCGCAGTTGAGTGGCCACAATATACTCCTTATACCAGTTCTGATCTGCCGGCACAATAATCCAGGGAGGATCATCACAACGGTTAAAGCACTCTTCATACATCTCCATGTAAATATCCCACAGTTTGGCTTCTTCAAAATCTTTATCGTTGTATTTCCACATCTTGGCCGGATCGCTTATCCTTTCCTTCAGCCGTTCCTGCTGCTCTTCCGGCGATACATGAAGGTAAAACTTAAGGATATGGGTATTGTTATGTTCCTGTAATAATTTTTCAAAATCGTTAATGGCCCTGATCCTTTTCTCCGCCGTTTCATCATTGCACCATTTATGTACCCTTGTAACAAGGATATCTTCGTAATGCGACCGGTTAAAGACCTGTATCATGCCCTGTGCAGGTGTGTGCTGATGAACCCGCCACAAAAAATCATGCGCCAACTCTTCCGCCGTAGGCGCTTTAAACGATTTTACCATCACCCCCTGCGGGTTCATATTTCCAAGCACATTACGTATAACCCCATCCTTGCCACTGGCATCCATTCCCTGTATGACTACCAATACCGAATGTTTGCCTTCTGCATACAACAGGTTCTGCAGTTCGTCCAACTCCTGGATAATCTGCGCTGTTTTCTCCTTTGTTTCTGCTTTATCCAACTCTTTCGGCGCCCTTGCAGAAATATTTTTCAGCCTGATCTTTCCCATAGTCCTTATAAATAAGTTGCTGCAATATACTATCGCTTTTTAAGCTATGAACAAACAAAATCAGCGGGTTTGTTTTTATTTTTTCATCTTTGCCGGTCTTCTATGAATAAGCGGCTAGTTTCCTGGTTATTATTTGTTTTGCTTTGCATTATCTGGGGCAGTTCTTTCAAATTAATGAAAGACGGCGCCAGGGGGCTGCACCCTTTACAGATTGCCGCACTCCGCATTTTTTCTGCCGGTATTGTTTTTATCCCCTTTGCCTTATTTCATTTTTCAAAAATTCCCCGAAATAAGCTGGGAACAGTTACGCTGGCCGCTGTTTTCGGCAACCTGCTGCCCGCCATCCTTTTTGCGATTGCCATGGCCAAAATTGACGGCTCGCTGGGCGGCATCCTGAATGCTTTGACACCGATTTGCGTAGTAGCAACCGGTATCTTATTTTTTAAAGACAGGATTCAAAAGAATAAAATAACCGGAGTGGTAATTGGCTTTACCGGCGTGGCGCTGCTTACCCTTATACCAATCCTGAAAGGAACGGCTGCTGTGCATTTTAACAACCTCGTTTACATTTGGCTGATTCTGATTGCTACCCTGCTGTACGGGGTTAATGTAAATATGGTAGGCCATTACCTGAAAGGCGTACACCCCGTTCATGCCGCCACCGTATCCCTTGCCTTTATGACAATCCCCTCCGGGATCCTGTTGCTGCAACAAGGCTTTTTCCATCTTGATTTTTCAGATACGATTGTTGTTCACGCCATCGGTTCAAGCATCGTACTGGGCATCGTTTGTACAGCTATAGCTACCGCCTTATTTTATATATTGGTGCAGCAATCAGGAACCGTATTCGCTTCGCTGGTAACCTATGGCATTCCTTTCATTGCCATCTTATGGGGATTTATTGATGGCGAGCAAATTACATGGCTTACCTGGCTATGCCTTGCTATCATTCTTTCGGGGGTGTACCTGGCCAATAAGAAAGAAAAGGGCTGAACTTATACCGCCATTATCTCTTTTTCCTTTGTATCAAGATGCTTTTCTACCGCAGCAGTAAATTTATCCGTTATGCCCTGCACATCAGTTTCTGCGTCTTTGGCCACATCCTCGCTCAAGCCGTTTTTTTGCAGTTTTTTAATATGCTCTATCGCATCCCTGCGTATGTTGCGGATGGCGATTTTACCCTGCTCCCCCTCTCCCTGGCATTTTTTTACCAATTCTTTTCTTCTTTCTTCGGTTAATGGCGGAAGGAACAGCCGGATCAATGCGCCATCGTTTTGCGGCGTAACGCCGATATTGGCTCCAATAATGGCCCTTTCGATAGGCTGCAGCATATTTTTTTCCCAGGGCTGAATGCTCAAAGTGCGGGCATCCATTACACTGATATTCGCCACCTGTCCTATCGACATGAGCGACCCGTAATAATCAACCACAATTCCGTCAAGCATCTGGGGGTTGGCTTTTCCTGCCCTTATCTTTATCAATTCCGTTTCAAGATGGGTTATCGCCTTTTTCATGCTTTCTTCTGCCGTAGCGATAATGGATACAACATCTTCTGCCATAAATTAATTATTTAATCTGGATAGCAAACGTACATAAATTTTTTGTCCTGAAATTATATACGCAGCACAAAAGAAGACTTACCGGGTATGCAATACTGTGCACCTGATTGAAATAAAAAAACCGGATACAGTCTGTAGTCCGGCTTCGATAAGGTTATGTGGTTAACCGCTACGAGTTTTGTTCTGCCACCTGGGCTTCTTTCTGTGTTTCTTTGGTAAGTGTAACTATTTTGGAAGTCGTTTTTATTGCAGCCGTTTTGCTTATGCTTCCTCCTTTGGCAACCACCATGGTCTTCCTGTTTCTGCTATAATACAAGAACCCGATACCGGCGATTGCCAGAAGAAGTATTACTGCCAGCAAAAGATTAGGGCCCAGGCCCCTGGCAAACCATGCAATAAGGATGAAGGCAATATTAATGCCTACACAGGTAAAGGTAACCTCCGCATGTCCCAACCCACGGTCCAGTAAGAAGTGGTGAATATGGTTCCTGTCAGGTGTAAATGGCGATTTTGCATTTAAAATACGAATGCTGAATACCCGGAGTGTATCGAGCAAAGGCACTATAAGTATAGCTATTCCTATTGCAACCGCCGAAGAAACGGGTATCGCTGCAAGCGGATCGTAAGCCACATTAATAAATTTGATAACCAGGATTGAATTGACCAAACCGATCATTAATGAGCCGGAATCGCCCATAAATATCTTAGCCGGGTGATGGTTAAAGATCATAAAGGCCAGCAGGCTGCCCGCCATTGCAAAAGCCATGACAGCATAGGCCTGGTAATCTACTGCAAAGAAATAAACGCCGAAAACAGAGCAGGTAAGTATGCCCAGGCTGCTGGCAAGCCCATCCACTCCGTCAATAAGGTTAAAAGAATTTATTACAAGAATAATGGTAAGATATGATAAGGCAAGGCCGAAAGCTTCGGGCACATCTTCAAACCCGAATATGCCATGCATGCTATCCAGCCGGATGCCGCCAAGGTGTATAAGAATGGACGCTGCAATGATCTGCCCGGCAAATTTTTTACTGGCTGAAAGAATCATCAGGTCATCTTTCAGCCCAAGAAAGAAAATAACCAGCGCCGCCGCAAAATAATATTGAAATTCCGGGCTGATATAACCCTGTATAGAAAGCAGGCAGGCCAGCAGGAAACCGCCAAAAATACCAATACCGCCAAGGGAAGCCACCGGCCTTGTGTGCAGTTTCCTTGCGTCCGGCACATCATACAGCTTTTTCTTCTCTGCAATCTCCAAAACCACCGGCACAGCCATAAAGGTAATAATGAAAGAAACAGAAGCAGTCAGTAAAATGTCTAGCATCTACATAGTTTTATATGGTACCACAAAAAATTAAAACTGCCCTAACCGGTTTTTACAAGAGCCTGAACAATAGTTTGGTAATTTTTGTGCAAACTCAGTGGATTATTGGATTTACATTTGAAATTGCCCGCCACAGATGAACTTTGTACTTAAAAAGTTCGCACATTTGCACCGGTATTCAAATCGGGGGCAAGATACGAAAACTACCCTTACAGAACTTATAGTATAATAATTCATTATTAATTAATTATGGCCGAGCTTACATCAATTGCCACGCAAATCAGGAGAGACATTTTACGAATGGTTCATGCCGTCAACAGCGGCCACCCGGGGGGCTCCCTTGGGTGTACAGAATTCTTTACTGCCCTGTATTTCAAGGTAATGAAGCATGACCCCTCCTTTAATATGGATGGCATCAACGAAGACCTGTTCTTCCTTTCCAATGGCCATATTTCACCTGTTTTTTATGCATCGCTGGCCCGGTCCGGTTATTTTGATGTAAAAGAACTGGCCACTTTCCGTAAACTCAACTCACGGCTACAGGGCCACCCCGCCACGCATGAGCACTTGCCCGGTGTAAGAATAGCATCCGGCTCCCTGGGGCAAGGTATGAGTGTGGCCATCGGCGCCGCTTTGGCCAAAAAACTGAATAAGGATGACCGCTTTGTCTTTTCGCTGCATGGCGATGGGGAACTGGACGAAGGACAAATATGGGAAGCCGTCATGTTTGCAGCACATCACAAAGTAGATAACCTGATCTCAACGATTGACTGGAACGGACAGCAAATAGATGGCCCCACCGATGAGGTAATGAGCCTTGGCAACATTAAAGAAAAATTTGAAGTTTTCGGCTGGCTTACACTTGAAATGGATGGCAATGATATGGACGAAGTGGTAGCTACCCTTGAAAAAGCAAAATCAATAGCAGGACAAGGCAAGCCCATCGCTATCCTGATGCGTACGGCTATGGGCAAAGGCGTGGATTTTATGGAAGGTACCCATCACTGGCATGGCGTGGCCCCCAATGATGAACAATTAGCCAAAGCCCTGGCCCAGTTGCCCGAAACCCTTGGCGATTATTAAGTAAAACCGGCTCAGTCGCTGCGTAGCGAAAATTCCTGAACTGCAGCTTTCCGGGAAGGTATCCAGGCTGCAAGGAGGGCTATTACAAAAACAGTAGCCCCAACCAGTACAAAATCCGCCCACCTTAGTTTTACCGGGTAATAATCTATCAGAAAAGAGCCACCCTGCAAAGGAATGATGTGAAAAGTAAGTTGCGCCCAGGCAAGCAATAAAGCCAGCAGCAGCCCGATACCGCCACCAATAAGCGCCAGCAACAGGCCCTCGCTGATAAATATTTTTTGAATAAACGACTTTGTGCCGCCCAGCGCATACAATACGCTGATGTCCTTCTTTTTTTCAAGCACCAGCATAGTCAGTGCACCAATCATGTTAAACGCCGCCACCACAAGTATCAGGCACAAGATGCCATAAATCACCCATCTTTCTACGTTCATAATGGAATAAAGGCTCCTGTTCTGCTCATACCTGTCCTGTACAAGATAACCCTGCCCAAGTATTTTTTTCAGTTCTTTCTTGATCGTTCCTGCCTGACCGGGGTTGCTTACCGCTATTTCAAGGCCGCTGTATTGGTCAGCCCCCAGCCCCAACGACCGTTTTAAAAAATCAATGTGGGTAATGCCGTATTTGTTATCAAACTCCTGCTGTATCCTGAACGCTGCAGAAGAGTAAACGGTATCCTGCGAAATGCCGCTTAAAAGGTCCAACTGCTCCGTATCTGTTTTTCGCGGCAGGTGGATGGTAAGGGTAAAAATATTCCTGTCGGCAACAATGCCCAATGCATTTTCCACCCCTGCACCCAATACCAGCCTGGGTTGCTCTTCATTTCCCAGGTCATATTCCCCGTTTACAATATTATCCGCCACGCCGGTTACATACCGGTAATTTTCGTCCACGCCTTTTACCTGTATCAACGACTGGTAATCGCCGCTGCGCAACAGGGCTTTTTCTTCAACAACCAATGAATAATTTTTAATTCCCCTGATGCCTTTTATCTGTTGCAACTGCTCTGCTGTAAGCGTTATTAATTTTCCGGAGGCGGGGGATATTTTCAGGTCGGTATAAAAAGAAGAATAAAGCGATTTTACCAATCCTTCAAACCCATTAAACACACTCAGCACCAGCACCAGCGCTGCCGTGCCGATGATAATGGCCACGATGCTCACCCATGCAATTATGTTAATGGCATTGGTAGATTTTTTTGCTTTAAAGTACCGCCAGGCGAATAGAAGGTTCAAGAAGTTAAAGGGTTTAAAGGGTTTAAAGGTTGCCTTTCCTGCTAATCAGGCTTCTTCTCCTCGTTGATCTTTTTGAACAGTTCTTCCATTTTAAAAACATGGTCAAGGGTGTCATCCCGGAAAAATTTAAGTACCGGTATGCTCCGGAGCTGGTGCCTCACTTTTGCCGCCAGCTCTTTTTTTATCTCATACCCCCGGTCTTCTATTTTACGCATGGCCACTTCCTGGTCTTTTACCTGGAAAAAGCTGATATAGAACCTCGCTTCCAGCAAATCCGGTGTTACTTTTACATCCGAAATAGAAACCATGCCGCCATCCAGCATACTTAAGCCCAGGCGCTGAAAAATGCCATTTATCTCTTCATTCAGCAGACCGGCGATTTGTTTTTGCCTCTTTCCTTCTTCCATAATCCTTTAATTAGCTGCCTTGCATCGCTGATGCTGCGGAAGGCGCCGTAAAATTAGTTACTTTGCACCGTTTACGCCACTCCCGTATTATGAAGCAATATTCAAGGATTTTTCAATACCTCGGCGCTTATAAAGGAAAGATTGCCCTTTATTTCCTGTTTATCCTTCTCAGCATTGTTTTTTCCATTGTATCCATTGCCATGCTGATGCCTTTTCTTCAACTTATCTTCACTGATTCCCGGCCGGAATGTGCCGGTTGCAGCAGCTTTGGCGGCGTAAGTGATAACCCGGTTGTAAACTATGTAAGCAATTTTTTAAACAACGCTATCAACACGAAGGGCAAAATTCCAACGCTTGGCTTCATCTGCCTGCTGATAGTAACATTTATATTCCTGAAAAACCTCTTTCTCTACCTCTCTTATTATGTACTGAACCCGTTAAAGAATAAAGTAGTAAATACGTTGCGGGAAGAATTATATGACAAAGTGCTCAAACTGCCCGTTGGCTTCTTCAATGAAAAAAGGAAAGGGGATATTATGAGCCGCATGACCAGCGATGTGGCGGAAGTGGAAACCTCGGTTGTAGGCACACTGGAAGGCTGGATACGGGACCCGCTGACCATCATTGTAACGCTTACAGTGCTGTTCCTCATCAGTCCGTTGTTGACAGGGCTTATTTTAATACTGATACCCGCTCTCGGTCTCGTAATCGGGCGGATTACCAAATCACTGAAAAAACAGTCGCAGGAAGTAGCCGTCAAGCATAGCGAAACATTATCCACCCTTGATGAAACGCTTGGCGGATTGCGGGTGATAAAGGCTTTCAACGTGGAGAAACTTTTACGCAACCGGTTTTTTAAAGGCAATGATGAACTGCTTCATTCCAAAAACCGCATCAGCTACCGGCGGGACCTCGCTTCGCCCCTTTCTGAAGTGATGGGTGTAATGCTGTTTACCGCTGTACTCTATTATGGCGGACGGCTGGTACTGAGCGGGCAACTGTTGGAAGCCTCTGTTTTTCTCGGCTACCTCGGTATTTTTTACAATATCATTCAGCCCGCTAAAACATTATCCACTTCGTTCAGCAACATGCGGAAGGGCGCCGCCGCCATTGGCCGTATTGAAGAAATATTAAAAACACCTGTAACAGTAGATGACAACCCTAATGGGAAACAAATCAGCTCTTTTACAGACAAAATCGAATTCCGGAATGTACGTTTTGCATATAACGATGTGCTGATATTAGATGATATTAACCTTAGCATACAAAAAGGAAAGACAATTGCCCTTGTAGGCTCGTCCGGCGCCGGCAAATCCACACTGGCCGACCTGGTTCCCAGGTTTCATGATGCAACCGGCGGCGAAGTGCTGATTGACGATACGAATATCAAAGACTATTCCCTTCATTCCGTTCGCAGCCTGATGAGCATTGTAACACAAGAGCCGATTTTATTCAACGATACTATTGCCAATAATATCAAATTAGGAAAAGAGGATGCTACGGAAGAGGAAATAATCGCTGCCGCCAAAGTGGCCAATGCCCACAATTTCATTATGCAAAAGGAGCAGGGCTACCAAACCAATATCGGCGACAGGGGCGGCAAGCTCAGCGGGGGCGAAAGACAACGGCTAACGATTGCGAGGGCTGTTTTAAAAAATCCCCCTGTTCTTATTCTTGACGAAGCCACTTCATCCCTTGATACCGAAAGTGAGCGGTTAGTGCAGGATGCCATCAACAACATGATGCAGAACAGGACAAGCATCGTCATTGCCCACCGGCTCAGCACCATCCGCCACGCTGACGAAATCATTGTATTGCAAAAAGGAAAAATAGCAGAACGAGGCAACCATGAACAACTGCTGGCGCAGAATGGGTTCTATAAAAAGCTGGTGGAGATGCAGGAGGTGAGGTAAGAGTCTTTAATCGTTAGTCATTAGCCGGGAGTCTGAAAAGAGATAGTATTATTAATTGTTTGTAATCTACACTATTGATGCCAGGGGATACAATAAGACCTCTGCAAATTCAGTACCGATTAACGACTAATGACTCAAGGCTAACGACTTTCTCTTTCATCCCTTTAACACTTCCCTGCTGATAACCACTTTCTGTATCTCACTTGTTCCTTCACCAATGGTGCAGAGTTTAGCATCACGGTAATGTTTTTCTACGGGAAAATCTTTGGTATACCCATAGCCGCCAAATATCTGCACCGCTTCGTTGGCCACCCGTACAGCCACCTCGCTGGCATAGTATTTTGCCATGGCCGATTCTTTGGTCATGGGCAGTTTTCTTTCTTTCAGGTCGCAGGATTGTAAAATGAGCAACTCCGCAGCGGAAATCTCCGTTGCCATATCAGCCAGTTTGAAAGAAATAGCCTGGAAATTTGAAATCGGCTGGTTAAACTGGTGCCGTTCTTTGGAATATTGCAAAGCGGCTTCATAAGCGCCTTTGGCTATGCCCAATGCCAATGAAGCAATGGAGATTCTTCCTCCATCTAATACTTTCAATGCCTGCTTAAAGCCCTCACCCACTTCGCCCAGGCGGTTGGCATCCGGAATGCGACAGTCATCAAAAACCATTTCTGCCGTTTCGCTGGCACGCATACCCAGCTTGTTTTCCTTTTTGCCCCCGCTGAAACCTTTGGTTCCTTTTTCTACAATAAATGCAGTGGCATTATTCTTTGCACCCGGTTCGCCGGTACGGCATATTACTACGGCCACATCGCCGCTTTTGCCATGCGTAATAAAATTTTTTGTGCCGTTTATTACCCATTCATTGCCCTCTTTTACCGCAACACATCGCATATTGCCTGCATCGCTGCCGGTATTGGCTTCGGTCAAGCCCCAGGCGCCGAGCCATTCGGCGGTGGCCAGTTTAGGTAAATAATTTTTCTTTTGCCCTTCATTGCCAAAGGCCAATATATGCCCGGTGCAAAGTGAATTATGTGCGGCAAGGCTAAGCCCGACAGAACCGCAAACCTTTGCTATCTCTTCAATAACTACTTTGTATTCAAAATAACTTAACCCGGGGCCTCCGTACTCTTCCGGAACAAAAACACCCATCAATCCCAGTTTGCCCATTTCTTTAAAAATATGTATGGGGAATTCCTGGGTTTCATCCCACTCCATTACATGTGGACGGATGTATTGCTCTGCAAAATCTTTGGCTGTCTGCGCTACCTGTTGTGTCAGTTCTGCTGGTTGAAAATCCATATAAATAATAAGTTCTCTTTTATATAAAAACTGTGCCACTCCAACCGGGGGTGGCACAGCTTCGGCATTGATAAAAACACAAGCAATCGCTAAAGGCAATGCAAAATAGCGAAAATTTCCAAAACACTAACAATTGTTAGTTTCGATGCGAACTGTTTTCTATATTTCAAGAACCAGCCTGTCATAAGCCAGCCTCATCCCTTCCGGCAATTCCTGGCTTACAACAGTATGAATGCCAAGTTGGTGCGAAATATGTGTAAACCAGGCCGATTGCACTTCCAGTTCCCTGCTCAGTGCAATAGCTTCCGATAATGTAAAATGAGAAATATGTTCTTTCTTTCGCAATGCGTTAAGCACCAGCGCTTCCGTACCCTTGATTTTGTCTTTTTCCCGTTCCTCAATACGGTTAGCATCAGTTATATAAGTAAACTTTCCAAACCGGAAGCCCGTTACCGGCATTTTCAGGTGCCAGACCAACACCGGGGTTACGGGAATATCGCCGACAACAAAAGGTTCCTGCCCGATGGTATGCATGTTCAGTTCCGGGATGCCGGGATATTTGGTGTCGGTAAAAGCATAATAAAAATCCCGGCGTACGGCTTCCTCCGTCATTGAATTAGCATACACATCTATCGGCCTTTTCATGAAATAATTGAAAGCCCTTATATCATCCAGCCCTGCCAGGTGGTCTTTATGCGGGTGGGTAAAAAGAACGGCATCTATTTTTTTTACTTTCTCCCGCAGCATCTGGTAACGAAAATCCGGGCCGGTATCAACAACCAGCGTTGTGTTTTCAGATTCAACGAGGATGCTTGACCGGAGCCGCCTGTCCTTCGGATCAGGCGAAGTGCACACTTCACAATCGCAGCCAATCATGGGCACACCGCTGCTGGTACCGGTGCCAAGAAAAGTTATTTTGAGAGAGGGATAGGCCACACTTCAAAAATAAGAAATGTGAGATACGAAATCCTAAATCGGAAAGAACTTTAGGTTTCAGGTTCTAATTTGGATATTATTTCACTGTGCAGTTTTTGAGATTCACCGGAGAGCAGGCCGGGGTCAATTTCCAGTTGCGGTATCAGTTCCAGCAGCGTATTGATGCGGCCTTCTGTTTGCAGGAATTTGTTCAGCACTACTACTTTTTTTAACTCTAAAATGCAATAGCCGCTTTGAAAAGTGCCCCTTTCATAGCGCAGCACATAACCGGCTTCTTTCGGAATATCTTCTAATTTATCAAGAGTGGATTGATTGTATTTCATACCCCAGGTTCGCCTCAGGCGGAAAGTTTTAAATCGAAAAATCTTTACAGTTGCGAAGCTACAGTATGTATTCTTTTCTGCTGTACTATTTTTCCACAGCCCACTTACTACTCACCACTCACCATTTCCTTACTTACTCTGCATCTTTATCACCGGCACTATCATTTCTTCGAGGCTCACACCGCCATGCTGAAACGTATTGCGGTAATAGTTTACATAGTAATTGTAGTTGTTGGGATAGCAGAGAAAACCATCTTCCCTGGCGAATATAAAAGATGAGTTGATGGTGGGCACCGGCAAGCCTGCTTCTCTTGGGTCACGGAAAGCCAGCACTTCCTTGGCGTCATAATTCAGGTTGCGCCCATGCTTGTAGCGGAGGTTGGTAGTAGTTTGCTTATCGCCTACTACTTTAAAAGGCGTTTTCACCCGTACACTGCCATGATCGGTGGCCAGTACGATGCGGATATTTTTATCAGCTATCTTTTTCAATGCCTGGTGCAGCGGAGAATGTTCAAACCATGATGTTGTGATGCTGCGATAGCTCATTTCATCCCCGGCCAGTTCTTTCAGCACTTCCATTTCCGTACGGGCATGGCTCAGCATATCTACAAAATTATAGACGATTACATTCAGGTCGTTGTTCAGCAGGTTATGGATATTATTCACCAGGTCAAGTCCGGCCTGGTTATTCAGCACTTTGGTATAAGAAACTTTCAAATCTCCCTTGCCCAATCTTTTTAGCTGGGCCTTTAAAAATTCTCCTTCGTTCAGATTTTTTCCTCCCTCTTCATCATCGTTTTTCCATTGCGCCGGAAATTGCTTTTCAATATCAGCGGGCATCAGGCCGGAAAAAATGGCATTGCGGGCATATTGTGTAGCCGTAGGCAATATGCTGTAAAAACTGTCTTCTTCCAATATTCGAAAGCTTTCTGCAAAAATGGGCTGAATGGCTTTCCACTGGTCAAAACGGAGATTATCTATCAGTATAAAAAAAAGAGGGACATTTTTTTCTACATGCGGCAGCACTTTAAACCGGAACAGGCTATGGCTCATCACCGGGCCGTCTGTGCTTTTGGGGTTTACCCAACCTGCATAGTTTTTTGATACAAACTTGAAAAACTCGGTATTGGCTTCGCTTTTCTGGCTTTGCAATACTTCCTGCATTTCGGGGCTGTCGCTTTTTTGCATTTCCAGTTCCCAATACACCAGCTTTTTATAAATATCCATCCACTCGTTATAATCGGGATTGCTGTTAAGCGCCATGAAAAGGTTGCGGAACTGCTGCTGATAGGCAGTGGTTGTTTTCTCCGCCACCAACCGTTTGTTGTCAATCAGCTTTTTAAGGCTTAGCCATACCTGGTTGGGGTTTACCGGTTTTATCAGATAATCGCTGATCTGCGAACCGATGGCGTCATCCATCAGGTTTTCCGTTTCATTCTTGGTAATAAGCACTACGGGAAGCGACTGGTTCACTTCTTTTATCTTGGCCAGCGTTTCCAAACCGGTAATGCCGGGCATACTTTCATCTATCAGCACCACATCAACAGGGTTTTCTTTCACAAAATCAATAGCGTCAAACCCATTGGTAAACGTTTGCACTTCGTACCCTTTGTTCTCCAGGAAGAGTTTTTGCGATTGTAGGCTTTCTATTTCATCGTCCACCCAGATAATTTTTGCTATAGCCATATATGTTACAGGTTACTTGTTGCCGGTTAATTTAAAGTTTGAGCATTCATTTCTGCAAACCGGAAACATAAAAGTAGCTTATTAAATCCGGCCTTTGTACTTTTGTCAACTGGCCTTTAACAAAATCACAACAATGCCTACTGTCCGGAAGATCATTAACGATCCCGTTTATGGTTTTATTACGATTGACGATCCGTTGATCCTGCAAATCATATCGCATCCGTATTACCAGCGTTTACGCAATATCCACCAGATGGCTTTTGCCCACCTGGTTTATCCCGGCGCTGTTCATTCCCGGCTGCACCACTCCCTCGGCGCTTATCATCTGATGTGCATGGCGCTTACAGAACTTAAAAGTAAAGGCGTTACCATTACACCGGAAGAAGAATTGGGCGCCAAAGCTGCCATTTTACTGCATGATGTGGGACATGGCCCTTTTTCCCATGCACTGGAAAAAGAACTCATCAATAATATAAGCCATGAAGCCATTTCCCTGCTGCTGATGAAAGAGCTGGACAAAGAATTTAAAGGGCAACTGCAAACCGCCATTGCCATTTTTACCGACCGCTATCCCAAGCAATTCCTTCATCAACTGGTGTCGGGGCAATTAGATGTGGACAGGATGGATTACCTGAACCGCGACAGTTTCTTTACAGGCGTAGCCGAAGGGGTTATCGGTTACGACCGTATTATCAAAATGCTGGCCGTAAAAGACGGCAACCTGATGGTGGAAGAAAAAGCCGTTTATTCCATAGAAAAATTCCTGGTATCCCGGCGGCTGATGTACTGGCAGGTGTACCTGCACAAAACAGTATTAGGGGCCGAAACGATGCTGGTGAAAATAATACAAAGGGCAAAAGAACTGCTGCAAAAGGGGGAGCAGGTAGCCACTGTTTCTCCGGACCTTGACTTTTTTTTGCAAAATTTTACAGCCGGCGACTCAATGGAGCAGCATCTTGATACGTTTTGCCGTCTTGATGACCATGATATAATGGCGACCATAAAAAAATGGCGCCTGCACCCTGACAAAGTGCTAAGCACCCTGTGTACAGGCCTGGTGAACCGGCAGTTGTACAAAATAAAATTACAGGCAGCCCCTGTTGATGAAGCCTTTATAGAAGAAAAAAAGAAAGAAGTGGTAAAGAACCTGGGTATTAGCGATAAAGAAGCTCACTATTTTGCCTTTACCGGGCAAACCGGGAATGTAACCTATGATACCGGCGATGAAAGGATTAACATTCTTTTTAAAGACGGCAGCATAAAAGATATTTCACAGGTAGATCATGCCCTGATACGACAGGGCGCCAGCAGCATTGCTATCGGCGAGATTAAAAAGCATTACTTTTGCTATTGGCGGACGTAGGTTTTATGGCCTGGTTTTTTCTTAATTAGACAAAATAAACCAGGCTATTAAAACTGAAATAAAAAATACTATGCAATTTACTGCATTACAAATAGCCCTCCTTATAAACGGAAAAGTTGAAGGCGACCCCGGCGTTGCCGTCCATTCATTCGGGAAAATTGAAGAAGCAGGCGAAGGGCAGTTGAGTTTTCTGGCCAATCCAAAATACGAGGATTATTTCTACACAACAAAGGCTTCGATTGTTATTATAAATGACTCGTTTCAGCTAAAAGAAAAAACAACTGTAACGCTGATCCGTGTGCCGGATGCTTACAGCGCTTTTGCCGCCCTGCTCAGCAAGTACCAGGAAATAGTGCAGCAGCAGCTAACCGGCATACAAAGCCCGGTATATATGGCCGCTTCTGCCCGGTATGGCGATAATGTATTTATCGGGGCTTTTTCTTACCTGGGAGAACATGCGGTGATAGGCAATAACGTAAAAATTTATGCCGGCGCATTTATAGGAGATAATGTAACTATCGGTGATAACAGTATTATTTACCCCGGCGTAAAAATCTATCACGATTGCAGGATTGGCAGCCATGTTACTATTCATGCCGGCACTGTAATTGGCGGCGATGGATTTGGGTTTGCACCCCAGGCAGACGGCAGTTTTAAAAAAGTGCCGCAGATTGGCAACGTAGTAGTGGAAGATTATGTGGAAATAGGTTCCAATGCCACTATTGACAGGGCAACCATCGGCTCCACTTTAATAAAGAAAGGGGCCAAACTGGACAACCTGATCCAGATTGCACATAATGTAGAAATTGGGTACAGCACTGTAATAGCCGCACAGGCCGGCATCAGCGGCAGCACTAAAATAGGCAACGGGGTAATGATAGGCGGGCAGGCCGGTATTGTTGGTCATATTCAATTAGGCGATGGCGCCAAGGTAAATGCACAAAGCGGGGTAAGTAAATCCATCGAGCCGGGCAAAGCAGTTACAGGTTCCCCGGCTTACGACTACACTTCAGCGCTTCGCAGCCAGGCCATCAACCGCAAACTGCCCGAACTGGAAAAAAGGATAAAAGAACTGGAAGCAATCATCCGGCAACTCATAACAGAAAAGGTATAAAGGGTATTTCTTTTTCATTTCCAATACCTTTACCGGCGTTAAAATTTTTTCTCCATGACCATCAGCGGTTTCACTTTTGTCCGCAATGCGGTTAAATACGATTATCCCGTTGTGGAATCAATCAACTCCATTCTTCCGCTGGTAGATGAGTTTATTGTAAGTGTGGGCAATAGTGATGATGAAACATTGCAACTGATCAAATCTATCAACTCACCTAAAATTAAAATTTTCCATTCCGTATGGGATGATTCATTAAGGGAAGGGGGCAAGGTGCTGGCCGTAGAAACAGACAAAGCCTTTCAGCATGTGTCGCCGGACAGCGACTGGGCTTTTTATTTGCAAGGCGATGAACTGGTGCATGAAAAATACCATGCTATTATTAAAGAAGAAGCCCAAAAATATTTGGATGATAAAGCAGTGGAAGGATTGCTTTTTAAATACCTTCACTTTTACGGCTCGTATGATTATACAGGCGATTCCCGCCGATGGTATAACCGGGAAATACGCCTTATCCGTAACGACAAAAAGGTACAATCTTATAAAGATGCCCAGGGCTTTCGCAAGGAAGGCAGAAAGCTGAATGTAAAATTGATTGACGCCTATATTTATCATTACGGATGGGTAAAGCACCCGCAGCAGCAACAGCACAAAAGGGAAAATGTAGGCATCTATTACAGCAAAGACCAGCAGGCCTCCTTTACAAAAAGAGCGGAAGAAACATTTGACTACGCCAAAGATGCGGATGCCATAATGCGTTTTACCGGCGCCCATCCTGCCGTAATGCAAAAAAGGATAGCCGAAAAAAACTGGCAACTGAACCTGGATGTAACACGCCGTAACATGTCATTCAAAGACACCCTTCTCTATAAAATCGAAAAATGGACCGGGCGGCGGCTCTTTGATTACCGTAACTACCGCATTATCTGACCTCTTTCCCGCTTTACAGTAATTCTTATCTTTGCCACCATGAATCCCTTGGCAACAACAAAAAAGGCGACAGGAAATTCAACCTCCTCACCTTTTAATCCGGATAAACAACATACGCTTTCTTCTTCAGTAAGCATTTCAGGAACCGGGCTTCATACCGGTATCCTGGCCGATCTTACACTGAACCCTGCCAATCCCGGCTTCGGGTTGCAATTCCAAAGAACTGATTTCCCCGGAAAGCCTGTAATCAAAGCCGATTGTGATAATGTATCCGATGTAAGCCGTGGCACTACGCTGGAAGCCAACGGCGCCAAAGTAAGTACAGTAGAGCATGTATTGGCCGCCCTGGTAGGAATGGGAATTGATAACTGCCTTATTGAAATCAACGGGCCCGAAATGCCTATTATGGACGGCAGTTCCGCCCCTTTTATAGAACTGATTGAGGAAGCGGGCATCACCGAACAGGATGCTACAAAAGTGTGGTACACCATTGACGAAAATATTTATCATTACGATGAGGCAAAAAGGGTGGAAATGGTAGCCATGCCGGCCACCGAATACCAGGTAACCACATTAATTGATTTCAACTCGCCGGTATTAGGAACCCAACATGCCGGGCTTAAGCACCTGAAAGATTTTAAAGACGAGATAGCCCCCTGCCGCACTTTCTGTTTTTTACATGAACTGGAAATGCTGCTGGATAACAACCTTATAAAAGGAGGCGATATCAACAACGCCATTGTTATCGTTGATAAAAAAGTGGATGAAACAGAAATGCAGCGTTTGCAGAAAATATTCAAGAAAGATAAAATTGAGGTAAAAAGCGAAGGCTACCTGAATAACCTGGAGCTGCGCTTTCCTAATGAACCGGCCCGGCATAAGCTGTTGGATGTGATCGGCGACCTGGCCCTTATCGGCTATCCTATCAAAAGCCATATCATCGCCAACAGGCCGGGGCATAGCACCAATGTAGAATTTGCCAAAAAGATCAAACAGTACATAAAGAAGAACAAGCATACCAGGGGCATTCCTGTTTACGACCCCTGCCAGCCGCCTGTATATGACCAGCAATACATTGAAAAAATACTGCCGCATCGTTTTCCGTTTGCACTGGTAGATAAAATTATTGAGCTAAGTGATACGCATATCGTAGGTATAAAAAATGTCACTTTCAACGAATGGTTCTTCCAGGGGCATTTCCCCGGAAACCCGGTAATGCCGGGGGTGCTGCAAATTGAAGCGCTGGCACAATGCGGCGGTATCCTGGCCATCAACCTGAGCGGCGGCGGCGAACATGATACTTACTTCCTGAAAATTGATAACTGCAAGTTTAAGAACATGGTAAGGCCCGGGGATACCCTCATTTTAAAAATGGAGCTGTCAGCCCCTATCCGCCGCGGTATATGTGAAATGAAAGGCACCACTTATGTCGGCAATAAATTATGCGCCGAAGCCGACCTGGTGGCGCAGATTGTAAAAAGGTAAGCTTTCCCCCCTTTCTTCAAAACGGGTCTTCTCCCTCCCTTTTACAGCTAAAATCGGCCTGTAAAAAAGCTGTCTTGAGCAGCCCTTTAAGGAGGTATTTTTCGTACATTTGTGAGTTATATTTTTTCCCCAGGAAAAGACAGATTTTACCTCTATCTATGAGTACAGAAACAACAGAAAAAAAGACAGCTCCTGCAAGCGGCTACGGAGCGGATAGCATACAGGTATTGGAAGGTTTGGAAGCCGTTCGTAAGCGGCCTGCGATGTATATCGGCGATATCGGCGTTAAAGGATTGCACCATCTTGTTTACGAAGTGGTGGACAACTCCATTGATGAAGCGCTGGCGGGTTATTGTAAAAATATTGAGGTTACCATTCATGAAGACAATTCCGTCTCTGTACAGGATGATGGCCGCGGTATTCCTACCGGCATCAATAAGAAAGAAGGACGTTCGGCATTGGAACTGGTAATGACGGTACTCCATGCAGGCGGTAAATTTGATAAAGACACGTATAAAGTTTCCGGCGGGCTGCATGGTGTAGGTGTAAGCTGCGTAAATGCACTTAGTACCAAACTACATGTAACCGTAAACCGCGAAGGGAAAATATTTGAACAGGAGTATCATATCGGCATACCACAATATTCAGTGAGGGAAATCGGCATAAGTGACCAAACAGGGACGAAGGTTCAATTCTGGCCTGATGGCAGTATTTTTCTTTCCACCGTTTACAACAGGGATATCCTGGAAGGCCGCTTAAGAGAACTAGCTTACCTGAACAGGAAAGTACGCATCATACTTGTTGACCGCAGGGAGATGGATGAAAATAACGAGCCTTTCTCCAAAGAGTTTTACAGTGAAGGCGGTATTGTTGAGTTCGTGGAAATGTTAGACAGCAATGCCGGCAGGATACCCCTTCTGCCCAAAACATTAAATGTAGATGGGCATGATGCTGCGACCAATGTAGCCGTAGAAGTGGCGCTGAACTACAATAATTCTTTTAACGAGCACATTTATTCTTACGTCAATAATATCAATACCATTGAAGGCGGCACCCATGTAGCCGGTTTTCGCAGGGCCATAACAAGGGTATTTAAAAGCTATGGCGATAAAAATGGCTTGTTTGAAAAAGCAAAAGTGGAAATTGAAGGAGATGATTTCCGTGAAGGGCTTAGCGCCATCATTTCCGTAAAAGTGCCCGAGCCGCAGTTTGAAGGGCAAACAAAAACCAAACTTGGCAACTCGGAAGTGATGGGTGTGGTGGATACCACCGTATCTAAAGTACTGGATGCTTACCTGGAAGAAAATCCCCGTGAAGCAAAAAACATTATCAGCAAAGTAATCCTGGCGGCACAGGCAAGGGCGGCGGCAAGAAAAGCAAGGGAACTGGTACAGCGCAAATCTGTTTTAACAGGCGGCGGTTTACCCGGAAAACTGGCCGACTGCTCCGACCGTGATCCTGAACGCTGCGAACTCTTTCTCGTTGAGGGAGACTCGGCAGGCGGAACCGCCAAGCAAGGCCGCGACAGAAGTTTCCAGGCCATCCTTCCGTTGAGAGGTAAGATACTGAACGTGGAAAAAGCAATGGAGCATAAAATTTACGATAACGAGGAGATCAGGAATATGTTCACTGCCCTCGGCGTAAAGATGGGAACTCCCGAAGACCCCAAAGCACTTGACCTGAGCAAACTCCGTTATCACAAACTCATCATCATGACCGATGCCGACGTGGACGGTTCGCACATTGCTACATTGATACTCACTTTCGTTTATCGTTATATGAAGGAACTGGTGGAGCAGGGTTATGTCTATATTGCCCAACCGCCTCTTTACCTTGTAAAAAAAGGAAAGGAAGCCCAGTATGCCTGGAACGAAGAACAACGAAAAGCATTGGTTGAAAAATTAGGTGGCGGCAAGGAAGAATCAGTAAATATCCAGCGCTATAAAGGTTTGGGGGAAATGAACGCCGAACAGTTGTGGGATACCACCATGAACCCAGACACCAGGACATTGAAACAGGTAACCATCGAAAGCGCCGCCGAAGCCGACCGTGTTTTCAGTATGCTGATGGGCGATGAAGTGGCCCCCCGCAGGGAATTTATTGAAAGCCATGCTAAATATGCGAAGCTGGATGTGTAAGTCATCCTGAATGAAATTATTTATAAAAAAAAGCCCTGCCAATGCAGGGTTTTTTTGTTCGTTTCAGCAACGTCTTTGCCTTTTAATACCGAAAAATAGTTGGTAAAATCGGCTGTAATTCTTTACAGTAGTGAATTTGGAGAAAGCCGTTTCACTTATTATTCTTTATTGATACGCTTATCAACTTATACCCGCTTTCCGTTCTTAGAAATTCAAAACGTTCCTGGTAATCTATACCATACTTGCCGGTAAATTCCACCGCATCATCCGATAAAGGCTTTGTTCGTTTTTTGTAATAGCTCACTATAACCTCATAAACAGGGTATTTATACCGGTCATGAACACCACATGAATTCAGGTATTTCCTAAATATGTCTTTCTCAAAAAGAAGATGTTCAAATATATTCTGGCTTAGGGAAATTTCTTTTAGCTTATTTACTTCAAATCTACCCGGTACTAATGCATTAGGAAATGATCTTAAATATGCCTTTCTCTCTAAACTTAATGCACCCATTTCATTATATCCATATACTATTTCTTCAAAAAGCAGATCACTCAAAAGGCTTTCTTTTGATTTCAATGCTGGCAAAAATGTATTGTAAAACCACTTTCCGAATTCTTTGTCATAATCAAGAAATGAATAAGTATCTCCATTTGTTCCTTTTAGGTTGATATAAAGAGTTGTATCAATTGCAGGATCATTTACCTTTTTTGAATACCAGTTAATATAGTATAGGTCAGTTTTTATACTGTCAACAAGTACTTCATTCTTTTCGTTTATCAATACCCTTTCTCCATCTTCCCATCCCCAATGCTCGCAGTAGGTTGTATCTTCTTTTTCATCCCAGCATTTTCTTTTGGCATTTCGTAAAGCAAGCGCCATACCATTACGAAAAGGAGAAACATAGTTATATGAAGCAGGGATAACAGCTACTCCATTTTTATCCAAAAAGCCAACCCGGTTTTTCTTACCGTCACGAAAAATAATTTTGCCCTCGTTTTCGCAATCAAACATAAAATCAAACATGTAAACGCTATCCTTACCTACTTTTCTACCATCTTTTAACAGGTAGTAAACCTTGTATTCTTTATCAACCTCTTCAAAAACAGTGATGATATTATGAAATGTATCCGCACTGGCAGGCCCGGTAAACTTTGCCGGTATTCGGATATTGCCTTTCAGGTCCTTGTACCCCGATAAATCAGTAACCGTATCATAAAAACGGACCCAGGGTTCCTGCTCCTGTCCAAACAGGCCATTCACCAACAACATTGCAAAAGCGAAAAAAAGACTCTTCTTCAAAGCCTAAGGTTAAATTGTGTAGCTGAAATAATGCCTGTTTCAAATTAAACCCGAAACTACAAAACTGTCAGGCTTATTGATTATCAAACAGATGCTGCAAAACGTTAAATCCGGGGGCCAAAGTGGGATATGGGATCATTTTCCCAAATCTTGTGCATCCCTAAATATATTATTATCAATAAGTTATAAAATATTCCCCGACTAAAAACTCCTTCTTCACCCAATTTTCACCTCCCGGCAAGGGCAGAATCGGTAACTTTACCCTTTACTAAACCCAAAAACTTAAGACCATGTCAGACGTTAAGATCACCGCTTACAATGTAAAAACAAAGGAAAAAGGAGTGGAAATGCTGGATGCCGTGATAACCAAAACCGCTAAAGGCGCCTATATGGCCCAGGGCCATGATGGCAAAGGAAATAAACTAACCACCCTGATGGGGGAAGAAAAAGCGCTGGCCGCTATCAAAGCCGGTGTGGCTAAACAGGGCTGGTAAACAATTCCCGCTTGCTGCCAACTTACTGAAACATCCCGCTGTTGCGGGATGTTTTTTTATTGCTTTACTAAATTAAATACCTGGCGTTTGCTGCCGGTAACAGCTTCAAGCAGGTAGATACCACGGGATAAGCCTTTGGATAAATCCACTTCCAGCCTTTGCACAAAACCGGTACCGATGTGTTTTTGCCGGTACACTTCCCTTCCATTGGCATCAATAGCCCTTAAGCTAATAGCTGCACCTGCCTCTGCCTGGCAAGTAAGATGAAACAGACCTGATGAAGGGTTGGGGCTTACCTGCCATTGTATTTCCTGGTCAAACAGCACAGGGCGAATAGCTGAATAGGTGTATTGGCCGTCAATGTCCACCATCTTCAGGCGGTAATAGCGTATGCCGCTTTTATTGGTTTCAATATCTGTGAAAGAATATTGCTGCCCGGTTGATGAATTGCCAACGCTGCTTACCTCGCCAATTTTTACAAACTGGTTTTGCTGCCAGCCGGTATTGCCTTTGGCCAGTTCAATTTCAAAATGGCTTGTATTGGATTCTGATGCAGTAACCCATTCTACCAGCACATCATTGGTACTGCCTTTCTTTTTAGCTGTAAAACTCAGCAGCGTAACCGGTAAGGGTTGGTTGTAATCAAACCCACCGTTATTGAGCCAGAACTCTGAAAAGTCTTTTACTTTAAACTCCGCATAATACCCTTTATCAAACGGAACCAGTTTCCTGCCTGCCGTATTGATAAAAATATAGTTGCCGGGGGTATTATCGGCGAGTGTGCCATTTTCTTTGGTATCATCTGCATCGCTGTATTTGGTTACCCCCAGTTCATACGCCATGGAAGGTTTGTAACAATAACTGCACCCGGTGGCATTTAGCAATGCTTCTGTTTCGCTGTCAAGAAAATAAAAACGAACAGTTGCAGAATCAGCCAGGTTTACCGTAGCCGGTTTGATGGTGATGTTCCTGTCATGATAATACTGATCGCTGTTGATACGCACAGGACCTGTATTTACAAAAGATTGCACATCGGTACTGCCGAGAGTTTGCCCGTTGGGGTTGATAGATGCTATCAGCTTATTAGTTCCTGTTTCAATAAAATCAATCCAACCCGTTCCGCTTACAGAAGATTGGTTCACCAATGGACTTTCTCCTGTTCCTTCATAAATACCATACAGGTTGTCGTATATATGAATATCATCTATGGCAATGCCATCTTTTATTAAAGCCGGGTCTGATTTGAACACAAACCGCAAACGGATACCGCTGTTATTCACTGTTGGCAACGGAATGGTAGCCACATGCCAGCGGGTATAATCTTCAGCACTCCATACATAATTACCTGAGTAATTTTTATTGTACCAGTTGGTTCCCTGCCCCATTACCCCTAACTTATTCCAGGTTATGCCGCCATCATCAGAATACTCCATCCATGCCCCATCGCAAAGTTCAGCATCACATTCTTCAATATCCAGCGCCAGGCTGAAGCTAAGCATAGGATTGGTGAGACCTGATAAATTAAAACAGGGTGAATAGAGGTACGAATGCTCCATGCTGTTATAATAACCGGCCTTGTTCGTCTTCCATGCAGTAACGCCGCTGGCCGCCCTGTTGATTTTGGCTGATACCGGCGTACCTAATTGCCAGGTACTATTGGTATCTGCATGGGTGTACCAGTCATTTGTCCCTGTTTCAAAATCTTCAAGATATGGGAAGCTACTGATGAGTGGCAGGCTTCTTACATTAACAAGAGCCGTATCATTCTCCGGCACATTGTCGGTTGCATAATCAACCCATGCTTCAACCAGGTGGTTACCCGGTACGGAAAGATCTGCCACGCCGGGGTTAAAGAGGTAATGCACCGTATCATTAGCAGGAATTGAAGGAATATTTTCCGTAGCAACAATAGTTCCATTTACCCTTAGCGTAACAGGAACAGCACTTACATTGACATCCGATGTGTTTCTGACCGTAATTTTTACAGGTACGATGCTGTTGAAATTACAGCTTACTACCTGCGGCGTATCAATGCTTACCAATTGTATATCATCAACCGCACGGTAAATGCGTATATCATCGAATGTATAGCCCGCTGCATAGTTGTCATCCGCCGCCATGAACCGGCCCCGCTGTCCCCAGCGAACCTGGAAACCCGGTCCAAAATTCTGGCCATGAGCAGCCAGCGAATCGGCAAGCTGAATACTGGAAGAAAGTTTATAAAGGCCCTCAGCAGGAAGCTGGTTATCGAATAGGTCATACACCGCAATCCAGGGATCGGCTTCGCTGCCCCTTATCCATACTTTATTATTCCCTGATGTATCAAATTGCTGTCCATGATTTTTATAGCGAAAATCAAGACGTATATCATCCATTGCTGCATTAAAAGCCGACAGGTTAAAAGTACCAGTCAGCACATTAACAATACTGTCGGCTGAATACAGACTAAGGTCGAGTGTTACCGCCCTGTTTCCTGAATAAGCCATACCCGAGTTTATAAATGTCCGGAGCCTTCCGTTAGATGCGTTTTTAGAAAAATCATACCGGTCGCTTCCCTCAAGCCCCATCTGGTTTATTATTACTGTTTGGTCAGCAGTAGTTTCAAAATTATCCGTCCAGGGCAACTGTGCCGGCATGATGGGCTGGTTATCGAGTTGCTTTACCCGTTTTGAAAGTGTGTTATTGGCTGTAACAGGGTCTGAAGCTTTGGTAGCGGTAACAACAATATTGTATGTATCAACAGTAGAAAGGTCTGCATTCAAAGGGAAAGTATAATTAATGCTGCCGCCCGCAGCAATAGTTGCCGCAGGCACCGGAATGGTTGCTGTAACCGGTATCCCTCCATTAACAGAATAGCTGACGTCAATTGCTTCCGAGGAAACAGCATTGTCAAGGTTTTTAATCCGTATTGTAACCGGAACGGAATTGCTTAATTCGGAAGAAGTAAATAACCTTCCGGAACTGCCGGGAGAAAGAATAGTGTCTATTTTAATATCATTATCGGAAATACTTCCTGCACAAGTCCCGGTATTGGGCCGCCTGGTAATGGCCGGTGCTCTTCTTCCGGGATTTCCGTTTATCCTTGGTCTTACCGCAACCCGGTACGTTGAATCTTTTGACAGCCCGGAAAAAGTATAATTCAATGCCGTTGTGGTAGCCACCGGAGTCATTTCATTTCCCTGCAGCATGAATACTTCATAATCGGTAGCGCCGGGTACATTTCTCCAGCCCAATTGAATATATCCTTCACACTGAACAGGTGTTAACGAATCAAATGGCGATGCAGTAATAACGAACGGGAGGCTTGTTTGTGTAAACCCGGTAACACTTTGTGTAATTCTTATCCTTGCCAGGTCCGTAGGTACTCCCGGTACTACCCATGCATAATTTCTTTGCGAGGAAGGCGCAGGATTACCATCATTTAAAAAAGACCAGTTTACACCATCACTGGTAAATTCTAAAGTATAATCACCGCCGGAGTTGCCATAAGCATCCCATTGTATATATACCGTATCAACCCCGAATGATGAAATAGTTGGCACAAATGATTCTCCTCCCACCGGGTTGGTTAAAATAAGGCTTTGCGGAATAATATCATACACCAGGAAATATTCCTGCGAAGGGTTTTGGGCAATCAAAGTGCCAATTACCCTAAGGTCATAATCTCCCGCAGCCGGGTTATTGATAACCACCTGCTCAATATTGTTATGATGGTCTGCGCCTGTAACAGCAGGTTGGTTTACATTGGCGAATACTGTATCGGGTCTTAATGGCAATACGGTTCCGCCGGGGCCGGTTACTTCAAGATCAAGATCATTGACCAGTGTTTTAGAGGCCATAACAGCAGCCGGAGGATCGGACCAGTACAATAATACTTTTAGCTGGGCAGTATTGGCCGGTACACTGATTGTTTCCAGGTTATCATCGCCCTGTGTAACCGTTGTATTGAAATAAGAGCTGTTTTCAATCATGGCTGAAGAACGCAGCAGGTTCATATTGCCAAAACCATACGTATAATCCGGCCCTGCATTTCCTTTGTCTGCTCCTCCATTGCTTATCAATGCTTTCAGCAAGCCATTTTTGGGATTAGCGCCACTGTTGGCATCCCTGTATTGTTCTACCAATAATGCAAGTCCGCCTGCTGCCCCCGGGGCTGCCATGCTGGTGCCATTATTAGAGCTGTACTGATTGTTTGTCCATGTTGACAGTACAAATTGTCCCTGGCTTGTTATTTCCGGTTTCAGACGGCCATCTTTTACCGGGCCGCGGCTTGAAAAATTTGAAGCATTCCCCTTAGCATCAGTGGCGCCAACTGTCAAAACATTTTTTGCAGCCTGGTAACCACCCAATACAGTTTTAAAAGTAACAGGATACGGGCTACAGTTATTAATACCGTTATTACCTGCTGCAAATACATGCAGCAATTCAGGAAGATCAAAAGCCTGCTGGTCCAGGATTCTTGCAGAAAGATCATACAGCCCGTTATAGGCACAATCATTCTCTACCGACCCGTAGGAATTATTGGTGATCATCATTCCATGATCCTGTACATAAGCCGGGGCATTTTTAATAATGCCGGAAAAATACTGGCTCACTAATGTTGCTTTGGGTGCATAGCCTGCATATACTTCCTGTAAAATGCCGCCACCCGCCACCGTTCCGTGCACATGGCTTGCATGGGCGGCAGGCCCTGCTGCTGACCGGTTTATCAAACGGCCCGCAAAATCAATATGCGTTTGCGGGTCGCCGTTATCGCCAACACCAACGGTAACGCCATCGCCGGTAAGATTTTTCCCGCCAACCGCCAGCGGCGCTTTTAGCAGGTTGGCTTTCGACAGTGAAGCGCTGTTTGTATTCAGTTCTTTATCTGCTGCCGGCTGCGCCTGCACATATTCTACAAATGGCAACGATGCCAGCTCTTCCAATTTCGTTACAGGGATACGGATACTGATAATCCTGTACCGGCTGTATTCAAGGGATAAAATTTCCCACCCTTTTTCAAGTAATGAAGTTCTTACTTCTTCTGCGCCGAATGTTCTCGGAAAACTGATCCATACATCTACTGCTCCCGCTGCTTTTACAGCCCAATGTGGAAATTGGCCTGCGGCCAATTCCGGCTGCATTTTTTGTACCGGCGTCAATTCGCCAATCGCTTTCGCACCACTGTTTAAAAGCGCTTCAATTTGCAAAGCGCCGGATATGGTTACTGTGTAAGCGTTGTCCGGAATGTATTCAAGCAATTCAATCCCGTTTAAAGAAAGTTGTCTTCTCTGCTCTTCTGTAGGAATTTTTTCAAACCGGATAACGGCAAATGATTTATTTACGGAACGGGCTGCTGCCTGATTAAATGCTTCAACCTTTTCCGCAGTTATATTGGGAGTTAAACTTACTATACCACTCCTGAGATATAAGGGATGTGGTGATGATTCCTGCGCCTGCAATGTGATGTGAAGGAATACGCATAAAATAAGGGCAATTGGATTGGCTCGCATAGCAAATAATATGCTATTAAAAGTACTATAAATATGCGGTAAATACCAACCGGGTTACCTTAACCGTTATTTTACGTTTGCCGTTCAGGAAACAACCGGCTCCTGCACAATGCAGGAATGGTGCATGGTCTTCAGGAACTGTTCCATTACTTCCATGCTTTTAACTTCCTTTACAATGAGCATAAACAAACGGCCTGTTTGCTTTAAAGTGGCTTTATTAGTCCCGGTTTGCAGAAATCCGATGATCCGCTGAAATACATTGGATTCAAAATAAGGCGAATCCGGGCGGTTGATAAAGAAGCAGCGTAATATTTCATCTTTAAGCGACATTTTTTCAAAGCCAAGGTCCACCGCCAGCTTGCGGCAGCGTACCGTAATAAAAAGATCTTCTACCTGCTGCGGCACGGGGCCGAACCTGTCTTTCAGTTCATCTTTTATGGCAGCCAGGTCGTCTTCCGTTTCACAATTATCCAGCCGCTGGTATAATGAAAGCCGCTCGGTGATGCTTTCCACATAATCATCCGGTATCAATATTTCAAGGTCGGTGTCAATAGTGCAATCCTGTACAAAATCATCCTGATTTGCAATTTCTTCTTTGAACAGCTCTTTGAAATCAGTTCTCTTTAATTCCCGGATGGCCTCATCGAGTATTTTCTGGTACATTTCAAAACCTATCTCCGCCATGAAGCCGCTTTGCTCGCCGCCCAGTAAGTTGCCGGCGCCTCTTATATCAAGGTCCCGCATGGCAATCTGGAAGCCGCTTCCCAGCTCACTATGCTGTTCCAGTGTTTGCAATCGCTTTCTCGAATCATTAGGCAATGTACTCATAGGCGGCGCCAGCAGATAACAAAAAGCTTTTTTGTTGCTCCGCCCCACCCTTCCTCTTAATTGGTGCAGGTCGCTTAAGCCAAACTGGTGAGCATTATTAACAACAATCGTATTCACATTAGGAATATCCACGCCGCTTTCTACAATATTGGTGCATACCAGCACATCATATTTTTTGTCAATAAAATCCAGTATGCGTTCTTCCAGTTCATGGCCTTCCATCTGTCCATGGGCATATCCAATGCTCAGGTCGGGACATAATGCCTGGATAATAGCCGCCATTTCAGCCAATCCTGCTATCCTGTTGTAAATAAAAAATACCTGGCCGCCTCTCTCTGTTTCAAAATAAATGGCTTCACGGATAAAATCTTCATTATACACCTGCACTTCCGTTTGTATCGGTTGCCGGTTGGGCGGCGGTGTATTGATAATGCTGAGGTCCCTTGCTCCCATCAGGGAAAACTGCAGGGTCCTCGGAATCGGCGTTGCCGTAAGTGTAAGGCAATCTACCGCCGTTCTTAATGTTTTTATTTTTTCTTTATGAGCCACACCGAATTTTTGCTCTTCATCCACAACCAACAGCCCCAGGTCTTTGAACTTTACCTCTTTCCCTAACAGCCCATGTGTGCCAATGATAATATCAATCTTTCCTTCTTCTAATTTTTTAAGCGTTTCTTTTTTCTGCTTTGCCGATTTAAAACGGTTGATATAATCAACCGTAACAGGAAAATCTTTCAGTCGTTCACCGAATGTTTTATAATGCTGAAAAGCAAGAATAGTGGTAGGCACCAGCACTGCAGCCTGTTTCCCGTCCACACAGGTTTTAAACGCTGCCCGTATGGCCACTTCCGTTTTACCAAAGCCCACATCGCCGCACACCAGCCTGTCCATCGGCGAAGGTGATTCCATATCTTTTTTTACATCAGCGGCAGCCTTGCTTTGATCAGGCGTATCCTCGTAAATAAAAGAAGCTTCCAGCTCTGTCTGCATGTAGTTGTCCGGCTCATGCTGAAAGCCCTGCTGTGCCTTTCTCTTTGCATAAAGTTTTATGAGGTCAAACGCAATTTCCTTGACTTTTGTTTTTGTTTTTTCCTTTAGCCTGTTCCATACATCGCTGCCCAGCTTGTTTACCTTAGGTACACTACCATCTTTACCGGTGTATTTTGCTATTTTATGAATACTGTTGATATTGACATATAAAATATCGGTGTCTTTGTAGATTAACCGGACTGCTTCCTGCAAACGTCCGTTTACTTCTATCTTCTGCAACCCGCTGTAAATACCTACGCCATGATCAATATGGGTAACAAAATCGCCGGGCTGTAGCTCTCTGAGTGTCCGCAGCGTTAATGCTTTGTTCTTATTGTATGCCTGCTTTACTTTATACTTATGGTAGCGCTGGAATACCTGGTGATCGGTATAGCAAACCATCTTCAGGTCTTCGTCAATAAACCCTTCATGAATGGAAACCGGAACGGGATTGAATACAATCTCCGCTTTAAGGTCATCAAAAATACTCTGCAAACGTTCCAGTTGCCTTGGGTTTTCGGCAAACAGGTATAGCTGAAAACCTTTTGCCTCCCAGCTTTTCAGGTCTTTGATGAGCAGGTCAAACTGTCTGTTAAAAGACGGTTGCTCTTTAGTGGTAAATTCTATTACTACATCAGGCGTTATACCCGAAGGAAAACCGGCATAACCAAAACTTACTATATGCTTCCGGAAAGCCGCCTCTTCAAACTCTCCCGGTAAAATAAAATCATCAACTTTGAAATTCTTCTTTATCAGCTTATCATCTTCAGGCTGTGCCGGCCGGTTTGATTGTTGACCTTCCTCCCGGAAACGTATAAAAGCATCCAGGTCATCAGCCGCATCTTCCAGCTTTTCTTTACAAACAGCCATATCCTGCACCCACACAACCGTATTTGCAGGAAGAAAATCAAACAATGATGTTCGTTCTTCGTTATCAAACTGTGTGTCAACATTGGGAATAATGCTTACCTGCAACAACCTCCTTTCACTCAGTTGCGTTTCAGGGTCAATAATGCGGATAGAATCCACCTCATTGCCAAACAGTTCTATCCGGTACGGCTTATCATTGCCAAATGAATAAATATCCAGGATGCCGCCCCTTATGGCAAACTGGCCCGGCTCGTAAACAAAATCAGTTCTCTCAAAACCATAATCGGCCAATTGCAGTAACAGCTTTTCTATATTAAGCGTATCTCCGGATTTTATATAAATAATGTTCGAAGACAGGGTGCCCGGCAACACCACTTTTTCAAACAATGCTTCCGGGTAGGTAACCAGCACTTTTTTATTGCCCCCTGCTGCAATGCGGGTCAGCGCTTCTGTTCGCAGCATAACATGAGAAGAATTCAGCAACTGATAATTCTTCCTGTTCTTAAACGAAGAAGGAAGATAAAATATATCCAGCGCTTCGGTAAGGTTCTCCAATGTATTATGAAAATAAGCGGCTTCTTCGGCATCATTCAGTATTACAAGATGGTTCATCTGTGCACAAGAGGGGTGCTGAAAGGCGGCGGCCACCACAAACTGGGAGGCGCTTCCGTTAAGCCGGTGAAGACGGATTTTTTGAGGAGGGGCAATAGCCACCCTGCCCACCAGTTGAAAAAGGCAGGGGGACTGCTGATACTGCTGCAACAAATCCGGACTCATACGAAGGCCGCAAAGATACTAAACCTGCCTGTTTCTTCAAGCAACGATAAACACAGAATAGTATAACGCCGTTCTTAAAAAAACAACAAAGAGGCTTTCCCGCTTGCTCGCAAGGAAAGCCTCCCACACCTGAACCTTCCTGGAAAGGTTCTCAGACCTGAACTTACTTATACTACTCTTTTAATTGTATTTCGCCTACATCAAGCAGTTCATCCCCTACCTGGAGATTTTCCAATACAGCATCCTGGTATGGTTCTTTGGCATCTATTACCAGCTTGTAAGTACCCTGCTTTACAGGCACATTAAATATACCGGATGACACAGACCCTTTTACAGAATCAGCGCCATTAACAGCCCATACCGCTTCCACTGCATCTGCCGGGGCCACTTTACCTATTATACCCGTTGGTTGAAGCTGAGAGAAAGCAAACAAAGCCGTTGCAAAAGCCACCACAGCAGTAAAGGATAACATTTTTCTTTTCATAGTAAAAAATTATAGCGTTTAAAAAATCAGGATACACCTGTTCCGGCTAACTCCATGCTGTGGTTTATCGGTATAAGTAAAAAACCAACTACTATGCCAATGCCGTTTTTTGTGGAAAACTATGAACCCGGTTTTCAATCCTCATTTGACAGATATATCCTTCCGTTGTATCTTTAAACAAACTGATTGCTATGGCACTTCAACCCTGGCGTACCGGAAAAGTGGTACGTATTGAGCAAGAAACATATAATACAAGAAGATACTGGGTAGAAGTGCCGGAACTGGAAAAATTCGATTTTACCCCCGGACAATTTGTAACACTTGATCTGCCTATTCACGAAAAACCCAATAAAAGATGGCGGAGCTATTCTATTGCCAGTTGGCCCGATGATACCAATGTGTTTGAACTGGTGATTGTTTTGCTGGAAGGCGGCGCCGGCAGCACTTATATCTTTGAAAATATAACCGTTGGCAGTGAGTTCACCTTCCGCGGGCCGCAGGGCGTTTTTGTGCTGCATGAAGAACATTTTACCAAAGACCTGTTCTTAATCTGCACCGGCACGGGCATTGCGCCTTTCCGGAGCATGGTGCAGGATATGAAGCGGACAAATAAGCCCCATAAAAATATTTACATCATCTTCGGCTGCCGCACCCGCAAAGACCTGTTATATTATGATGAACTAAGACAACTTGAGCTTGACAATTTTCATTTTATCCCCACTCTTTCCCGTGAAGAATGGGATGGCAAAACGGGTTATGTTCATGCCATTTATGAAGAGTTTTGTGCCGGAAAACAGCCTGCCAATTTTATGCTCTGCGGCTGGAAAGCCATGATTGATGAAGCAAAGCAGCGCATTCAGCGGATGGGGTACGACAGAAAATCCATACACCAGGAATTGTACGGATAAGACACCCCCGGGAAGATTATTTTATGCTGCAAAGTCTTTAATCCCCTAAAGGGAGGGTGGAGAATTATTTTTATTGGAAAAGTTTCTGAAAATGGAAGTAAAAAATTTATACGAAACGGCGGTTTATGAAGAAATCTTGCAACGCCTGCATAAACTGACACCGGAAAGTCAACGCCTGTGGGGGAAAATGAGTGTAGCGCAAATGCTGGCACATTGTAAAGAAGCATTCAGGGTGCCACTAAGCGACAAGCCGTTGAAAGCAAATTTTTTCTTACGCCTGATTGGACCATTGGGTAAAAAAATGTTGTACAATGATAAACCCTGGCGACACGGTTTACCTACGGCGCCAAATTTTGTCATTAAAGATGAAAGGGATTTTGAAAAAGAAAAAGCAGGGTTAACTGAGTTGATAACCCGTTTTCATCATTTAGGACCTGATGGCACAGGTAAATTTCCGCACCCTGTTTTTGGCAGGTTTACCAAGGAACAATGGGGCAAAGCCATGTGGAAGCACTTAGACCACCATTTAAGGCAGTTTGGGGTGTAAAAAGTGTTAGTAGTTTAGTTTTTCTCTAACTTCTTTCGGAATAATTTTATTTCTCATCTCATTAATGTCATCTCCTTTACTCAGAAAAAACCATTTTCCTTTTTTAGAAAGATATATTGCACAACTCTTCTCCATTATTGTAAATTCTACACCATTACTTTTTACAAAACAATCAACATAATTATCAGTTAGTTTCTCTTGAAGTGTTTTACAAACATTTGACATGATTTCATGTATAGAACTTTCATTTGAAAAATCCGAAAGATTATTAAATACCATATATGACGTGGCTTTTTGATAAACAAGAGCATATTTATCAGATTTATATTGCATGATTGGAGAAATTGAGTCAATTACATTTTTTCTGTACAAAACTTCATAGCTATCATCATGTTCAAGCGATTTTTTCATTGCTGCGATAAAATCTTCTTTTGTAACATAGTTAAAGAGCTTAGGGTGTAGAAATGTAGTAACTAAATTCCATTCTTCTTTCTCATAAGCATTTTGAGATGCTTTTAATCGTTCAATAAGAAAAGATTCAGATGATTGGTCTTCCTTTTGACTGCAAGAAATAGTAGTCCAAAGAATGAATACACCTAAAAAAAATAAACTGTTCTTCACTAAATAAATATTTAAGTTGTCGCTTTCAACACCATCTCCCTGATCTCATCTATCGCCACTCTTTCCTGCTGCATCGAATCCCTATGGCGGATAGTTACTGTATTATCTTCCAACGACTGATGATCAACCGTTGCACAAAAAGGGGTACCCAGTGCATCCATTCTCCGGTAACGCTTACCGATGGAGTCTTTTTCCTCGTAAAAACAACGGAAATCATTGCGGCAATCAGCCATGATTTTTTCCGCCAGTTCCGGCAGGCCGTCTTTTTTCGTAAGCGGCAATACCGCTAATTTGATTGGCGCCAGTTTAGCAGGCAATTTCAACACCACACGACTGTCTTTTTTATCGCCTTCGCTCAGGTCTTGCTCTTCGTAGGCATGGCTTACCACAGCAAGGAACATTCTGTCCAACCCGATAGAAGTTTCAATTACATACGGAATATAATTCCCATAAGGCTTGCCCGTGGCCGGGTCAATATCGTTATCGAAATACTGCTGTTTCTTTTTGCTGTATTCCTGGTGGTTCTTTAAGTCAAAATCTGTCCTGGAATGGATGCCTTCCAGTTCCTTAAAGCCTATAGGAAATTCAAACTCAATATCACAGGCGGCATCTGCATAATGCGCCAACTTAATATGGTCATGAAAACGATACTTGTCTGCCGGAATGCCCAAACTTAAGTGCCATTGCAAACGGGTTTGCTTCCATTTCTCGTACCATTCTTTTTGTGTGCCGGGACGGATAAAGAACTGCATTTCCATCTGCTCAAATTCCCGCATACGGAAAATGAACTGCCTGGCCACAATTTCATTGCGGAATGCCTTGCCGATCTGTGCAATGCCGAAAGGAATTTTCATCCTTCCCGTTTTTTGCACATTCAGGAAGTTGACAAAAATGCCCTGTGCTGTTTCTGGACGTAAGTACACTTTGTTGTCCTCATCATCCGCCGAAACAGTGGAACCAAATTCTGTAGAGAACATCAGGTTGAATTGGCGCACATCCGTCCAATTGCTTGTGCCGCTGATAGCGCAAGGGATTTTATTATCTTCAATCAGTTGCTTCAACCCTGCAAAATCATCTTTGGCCAACAGACCGTCCATTTGTGCAAGTAGCTCGTTTGCCGGTTGCTCATTACCATTTGCTTTTTGCTCTTCAGCAAACCCTTCTATCAAATGATCTACCCTGTATCTCTTTTTACTGTCCTTATTGTCAATCATCGGGTCGTTGAAGTTGTCAACGTGGCCGCTGGCTTTCCAGGTGGTGGGGTGCATGAAAATAGCGGCGTCAATACCCACGATATTGTCGTGCAACTGGGTCATGCTTTTCCACCAGTAGTCCTTGATATTCTTTTTCAGTTCGGCGCCCATCTGGCCGTAATCATACACTGCCTGAAGGCCGTCGTATATCTCACTGCTGGGAAAAATAAAGCCGTATTCTTTACAATGCGAGATAATTGCCTGAAATTTGTTGGTATCGTTTGCCATAAGGCGGCAAAAATAAGCCAGAACGGGGATTTTGAGTTGGAAAGATGATAGCCCCTATTTTAGTTTTTCATTGTTTTTGTGCCGCTGCCCATCCCTTCTTGTTTTTTTCTCAAAATTCTTTTGCAGGGCTTCCGTAAGGTCAACCCCGGTCTGGTTGGCCAGGCAGATCAATACCCAAAGCACATCGGCCATCTCATCGCCCAGGCCAACTCCCTCCGAGGGAGGGGGCTTTTCCCCACTTTTATAAGATTGGTCTCCGTATTGCCGGGCCATGTGTCTTGCCAGTTCTCCTACTTCTTCCGTCAGGATGGCCATATTGGTCAACTCGCTGAAGTAACGGACCCCCACTGTTTTTATCCATTCATCTACTTTTTGCTGGGCATTTTGCAAGGTCATAACATTTTTTTTAAGGCTGTATGCAATATAGCATGATTCTTGCCGTTTACCATTTCCGTCCCCGGTGAAAACCAACCAATTCCTTTAAAAAATTAGTGTATTCTATGATGTCAGTCCGTAGAAGGCTTCTGGCCTTTATATGCTCCTTGCTGTTCCTTAGTACACCTGTTCAGATGCAGGCAACCGGTTTTCCGCCTAAAAACAAACCGTATAAGGTCATTGCATCCGGTAAGCAGATAACCATCAAAGGCAATAAGAACATCCGCCAGGTAATGGTGTGGACGGTTAATGGCAACCGCATTGCCGAACACCATGATATTAATGCATCTTCGTATGCCTTCCAGCTTCCCGTAGCTGCCAAAAGCTATTTCCTGATGGTAAACATGGGCGATGGAAAAGTATATACGGAAAAAATCGGCGCCAGGTAAGCGGTTTAGTCTCTTGTTTTCGTATCAATAATGATTGTTACCGGCCCATCGTTGACCAGTTCCACCTGCATATCCGCCCCAAACATTCCCGTTTGCACCGGTTTACCCAGGTCGGCATTCAACTGCGCTATCATTTTTTCATAAAGAGGTATGGCGGTTTCCGGCCTTGCTGCTTTGATATAAGAAGGCCTGTTTCCTTTTTTGGTGGATGCATGAAGCGTAAACTGGCTCACCAGCAATATTTTGCCTTCTACATCTTTCACAGAAAGGTTCATCACCCCGCCTGCATCATTAAAAATGCGAAGGTTCACCATTTTGCTGCTCAACCATGCAATGTCTTCATCGGTATCGGCCTCTTCAATACCCAATAAAACAAGCAGGCCCCCGGCGATGGCCCCATGCGTTTTTCCTTCAATCGTTACACTGGCCCGGGCAACCCTTTGTATTACCGCCTTCATCGTTTGTATCTTTGTGTTTCGCAAATTTATCAACTATCAACCCATTTGGCCTATATGACCTTCACAGATTTCTCATCAGAAATAAATTTCCAAACCACAAGAAGCGGGGGCAAAGGCGGGCAAAACGTAAACAAAGTGGAAACCGCCGTTATCGGTTCTTTTTCTATTGATACATCGAACCTGCTTACCGCCGAGCAAAAAGAAACCGTTAAAGCAAAACTATCCAACCGCATTACGGCCAATGGCTTTTTGCAGGTAAAATCGCAGGTGCACAGAACCCAGCTGGCCAATAAGGAAGAAGTGATAAAGAAGATAAATGAATTGCTGAAAAAAGCATTGGAAAGAAAGAAGCTTCGCATCGCCACTAAAATATCAAAAGCGGCCAGGGAAAAAAGACTGGAATCAAAGAAAAGGCGGGCAGGCATCAAATCCGGAAGACAGAAATTCCAACCGGGCAATGATTAGCAGCTACCGCCTAAAAAACGTAACTTGTACGTTCAACCGAATGGAACCCTGTGCAAAAGAGCCTGCTCATATTATCATTGCTCATTCTTTCCGCTTTTTCTCTCTCGTACTTATTGGGAGCCTGTAAAAAAGAGCAATCTGTAAAAGGGCTGCAAGCGCTGGAACAGGAAATTCCGGAAGGCTTTTCTGAACCGTACTATACATTTCAGGATAACCCATTAACAAAAGAAGGCTTTGAACTGGGACGAAAATTATTTTACGATGGCAGGCTTTCCGTTGACAACCTGCACCCCTGCTCTTCCTGCCACCAGCAGGAAGGATCGTTCGGCACTTTTGAGCATGACAGAAGCCACGGTGTATATAACTCTCATACCTTACGCAATGCCCCGGCGCTGATCAACCTGGCCTGGGCGCCGCTGCTGCACTGGGACGGGGAATTCACATCTTTAAAAGACGAATCGGTGCATCCGATAACCGGAGCGCTGGAGATGGGGGAAACATTTGATGGCATTATCCATAAAATCCAGGCCGACCCTGAGTACCGGGAGCAGTTCAAAAAGGTTTTCGGCTATCCCTTTATCCGGCCGGAGTTTATTCAAAAAGCGTTGGCGCAGTTTACAGGCTCAATAGTTGTTGGCAACTCAAAATATGACCGGTACAAGAAGGGAACGGAAGCTTTTTCTTCGCAGGAAGAAAACGGGTACCAGTTATACCAATTGAATTGCGCTTCCTGCCACCCGGAACCTCTGTTCAGCGATTACAGCCTTCGCAACACAGGTCTTCCCATTGATCCTTTTTTAAATGACTTTGGAAGAATGCTTGTTACCGGCAATGCGGAAGATTCCTTGAAGTTCAGGGTGCCTACGTTACGTAACACCTATATTTCTTCCAATTATATGCACGATGGAAGGTTTAATACACTCCGGCAATGCATTAATCATTACCGCAATAATGTACAGCAAAGCCCTACGCTTGACCCTTTGTTACAAAACGGGATAACGTTATCCGAAACAGAAACCAATGACCTGCTGCTTTTTCTAAGGGCATTGACAGACTCTTCAGTCCTGTCAACCCCCCGGTATTCAAGGCCGGATTAGGCTAATTGGCCGCCCTTTTGCTAATGAGTGTTTCCAGCGCCTGCTTCTGGTTTTCGATGTCTTTTTCCGTATTCTCCTGGTCTTTTTTATTGTCGGCCAGCTTTTTTTCGAGTGAAGCCTGGTCGTCTTTCAAGCCTTTCAGTTTTTTCTCTGCTTTGGCAATAATATCCTCCTGTGCTTTTATCTGCAGTTCAAGATGGGCAGATTCTACATGAGGCAGAAGGCCTTCGTGTAAAAAAGATTTAACATTTCCCATTCTTTCCAGGTCAAACCTTTCAAGTGAATTCACATCGCTTTTGGCCAGAATAAGATATAAGGTAGATAAGTCGCTGTCTTTTTTGCCCTTGCGTTCCACTTTTACAATATAATCATGCGCCTCATCAGTTACATCAGCAAGGTGGGCATTCTTAAAAACCAGGAAGCCCCTGTCGCTGTTGAAGATACCTTTCTCTTCTTTGTGCTTATAGCCGTGCTGTGCCATTTTCTCAATTATTGCATTTTCCACAGCTTCTGCCGGGTAAGCATAATCTATAAGAACGGCCTTATGTGTTTTCTTATTATATTTAATAGAACCCTCGTATGCCTGCCCCCACACTGTATTGATGCACGCAGCAACAAACAAAACAAACAACATTAATCTTTTCATAACGCTTATTTTACCCGTAAAGATACTGCAAGTGCCAGAAGCGTTGCAATTCCGGCAAATAAAATACCCGGCAAGACTATATTCGTTTTTTGCCCCTGCAAAAACTATTTTTGACAAATATTTCTGCCGCAGGCAGCCAAAACCTCCTAAATTTCCAATTCATTGAGCGGTATTAAAAATCTGGCGGGACAAACAATCTGGTATGGGGCAAGCTCCATTGCAGCCCGTTTTCTCAATTACCTGCTCACCCCTTACCTCACCTTAACATTATCCGGGGCGGCCTACGGCGACATGACCATTATCTATTCGGCCATTCCTTTCCTGAATGTGATATTTACTTACGGAATGGAAACGGCGTATTTCCGCTATGTGCAGCGAAAAGAGCAGGAAGCCGATGTATATAATACGGCAAGTGTGTCGCTGATCGTCAGCACCATCATCCTTACCAGTCTTTTGCTTTTATTCAAAGCGCCTGTTGCCAGCCTGCTGCGGGTTGAAGAACATCCGGAATACATTACCTGGAGCGCCTTTATCATTGCATTCGACTGCCTGACGGTGCTGGCATTTGCCAAGCTGCGGCAGGAAGGCCGGCCCCGCAAGTTTGCCCTTATCCGCATCATTGGTATTGTGGTGAATATCCTGCTTACCGTATTCTTCTTATCTGTTTGCCCCGCCCTTCTCAAAAAAAACCCGGATGGGCCATTGCTGGTTTTGTATGATGAAAAAATAGGCGTGGGCTATGTGTTTATTGCCAACCTTGTTCAGTCTGTTGTAACCTTCCTGCTATTGCGAAAAGAATTTTTTGCTTTTCAATGGCGGTTCAACTGGCAGTTGTGGAAGCAGATCATGCTGTATTCACTGCCGCTTATCATTGTAGGTTTCGGCGGCATCATCAACGAGACTTTTGACAGGATCATGCTGGCCTGGTGGTCATCGGCGCCAACGGAAAATGCCGTAAAAATGGAAGTGGGCACTTATGGCGCCTGTTATAAGCTGGCTATTCTTATCTCTCTTTTCATCCAGGCATTCCGCATGGGGGCGGAGCCTTTCTTTTTCAAACAGGCGCAGGGGGACAATGCGCCAAAAACATACGCAAGGGTGATGAAGTTTTTTGTGATTACCGTTTGTATCATGTTCCTCGCAGTGGCCCTGTACCTTGACATCTGGAAGCATTTTATCCAAAACCCAAAAATGTGGGTGGGACTGAAAGTAGTACCCGTTTTATTGCTGGCCAATATATTCCTCGGCATTTATTATAATCTTTCCATCTGGTACAAGCTCACCAATAAAACAATGGCAGGGGCGTGGATAACAATTATCGGCGCAGGAGTTACATTAGTCATCAATTATCTTTTTATTCCGAAATACGGGTATATGGCCTGCGCCTGGGCCACTTTCTTTTGCTATGGAAGCATGATGGTCATTTCCTTTATCTGGGGACAGAAAGAATACCGCATTCCCTATGCCTGGAAAAAATTACTGGCATATATAGTAATTGTAGTGCTGCTGTATTTTATCCATCGTTTGTTCCTGTTAGCAGGGTTGAATGTATGGCTCAATCATGGATTTGCAACAGTACTTGTTATTGCCTTTATAATTTTTGTATTGAATGTAGAAAGAAAGGAGTTTGCGAAATTGCCGATAGTGGGAAAATTCTTGAAAGCTTAGTTTTCCATTGTAAGAATAGGATAAAAGAAAAATAAAATACTTAATAGAAAAACAACCAATAACCATCTCCATTTTTGTTTCCAGATTAAAACCAAAGCAATAATTGAGAGAAAGATGGAGATTCCTAAAAATCCAACATATCGTCCTTTAGATTTATATATTGAATAAGCAGAAAAGAATTCGCTTCCTAAAGGATAGCCACTATCGTCCCTGAGTACTTGAATTAAGTCAGGCAGGTTAATAAAAAGAAGAAAAGCCGGTATAAGTGAAAGGAGGATATTTAACCCTATTGCTCTTTTCTTCATGTACTAAAGTTTTCAATACAATTTCACAAACGGGTTATTCATTTTCTCAAATCTCACCGTTGTTACCGGCCCGTGGCCGGAATAAACCTTTGTTTCGTCCGGTAAAGTAAAAAACTGTGTTTGAATACTGTTGACCAGCGTGGCAAAATCGCCTCCCGGCAGGTCGGTGCGGCCCACACTGCCGCTGAACAGCACATCGCCGCCGATGATAAAACCGCCCGGTTCATGATAAAAAGAAACGCTTCCCGGCGAATGTCCCGGTGTAAAGCGGATTTCCAGTTCATCCTCCCCTATTTTTACCATATTGCCTTCTTCCAGGTACGCCAGCGGGCCATCATAATTTGAAAAAGGCAGTTGCCACATTTCGCCTGATTGCGGGGCAAAATCCAGCACCGGTTTTTCCAGTTGATGAATGTGCAAAGGAAGCCCCCATGTGTCTGCAACGAATTTATTGCCAAAAACATGGTCAAGATGGCAGTGGGTATTAAGCAGCATTACGGGGGTCAGACCTGTCTTTTCTATGCCCGTTTTTAGTTCCTGCTCTTCTTCCGGAAAATAACAGCCGGGATCAATAATGCAACACTGCTTTTTTTCGTTATAAAGCAGGTAAGTATTTTCCTGTACCGGGTTAAAGGTAAACGGCCTGACAAACAACATGGGCAACTACTGTTTAGGTTTCTGGGATATGCGGCCAAAAGCGGCGGGATTAAGATAAAATTGTCATTTTCCTGAATGTAGAATGAAAATTGTATCACAGACCTTTCGTACTTTTAGATACCGGAACCCCTTGGCAAAGATAGTTGCTATACCATCTTTGAGACAGGTTGAATAAAAATGAAACGTGGAAGAACCTATTTTGATAAGCCACGCCGGAACCACTAAGAACGATTAACAGTTATTTGGAAACAGAAAAGAGTTTATGAAGAAATTTTTTAACCTGATTGCCTGCCTTACCATTATCCTGCTTCAGGAAAGCCCTGCACAAATAAGCAATGTTGAGTTTGGAAAAAACCGGGTGCAACACCAGAAGTTCAACTGGAAATACTATCAAACGGAAAACTTCAACAGCTACTTCAGCCAGGATGGGCTGGGCCTGGGCAAATATGTAGCCCAGGTGGCCGAGTTAGAGCTACCCTCTATAGAAGAATTTGTAGAATACGGCCTTCAGCGCCGGGCCAATATTGTTATCTACAATAATTATGATGAAATGCAGCAGTCCAATATCGGCATAGGTATTGACTGGCAAAACTCAGGCGGCGTTACCCGGCTGGTGAACAACAAGATGATTGTTTACTTTGATGGCAACCACGATAACCTGCGCATACAAATCAGGCGGGGCATTGCCCGCATTCTTGTTGATAATGTTCTTTTTGGAGATGACCTTGGCGAGTTTGCCGCCAACCAGGCCCTTCTTGATCTTCCCAAATGGCTGACAGACGGGTTTGTAGCTTATGCTGCCGAAAACTGGAACACTTCTCTTGATGACGATCTCAGGGCGGTGATGCTGGCGGGTGAATACAGGAATTTTTACCAGTTTGCTTTTGAAAAGCCCCTGCTGGCCGGCCATTCCTTCTGGAAATACATTGCCGATAAATACGGAAAAAATAAAACAACTTATTTTCTGTACCTGGCCCGCATTTACCGCAATCTCAACAATGCCTCCAATAAAATTGCCAAAAAGAAATTCAAGCACATCCTCCAGGATTTTATGACGGAAGTGCAGCAGCAATATTTTAAAGACATCCGCGGCCGCCGCAATACGCCACGGGGCCAGCTTTCCGTAAGCGAAACCATCGGCAAAAAGGATTATTTCCGTTTCAATGCCAATCCTGTTCCCCGCAGTTTCAGCTATGCCTATGTGGAATTTACTCAGGGACGCTACAACGTAGTCCTGATGGAAAACATGATCAACCGGAAAACTTTGCTGAAACAAGGTGTTCGTACAAGAGAAGATGATAAACATCCCAACTATCCGCTGCTTGCCTGGGATGGCAAAGGCACCCGCCTTGCTGTTTTATACAGTGAAAAAGGCAAGACTATGTTTTTTGTGTACGATGCCGTTAACAGGGTAAAACTCTGGAAACAGGAAATAGACAAGTTTGACCAGATACAGGACATGAAATACATGCTTGACAACAATACCCTGTTGTTCAGCGCCGTTCGCAGCGGGCAAACGGATATTTATATTTATAAAATTGACAAACAAACGATAGAACAGGTTACCAATGATGTGTATGATGATCTTGACCCCTCTTTTGTAGCTTTTCCGAATAAAACGGGTGTACTGTATTCCAGCAACCGGCCATCGGCGCAGGCCGCCAGCAGTGATGATTCATTGCCCGGGCCTCATTTTAATATTTACATGATTGATAACTGGAACAAATCCGAGTTCAAGCAAATTTCAAAACTTACCGACCTGAAATACGGAAATGCAAGATTTCCTTCGCAATACAATACATCTCACTTTACTTTTATCAGCGATGAAAACGGTATCAATAACCGCTACGCCGGTTTCTTTACCACAGAAAGGGCCGGTCTTGATACGTTGGTATTCATCGGCGATGAAGTATTGAGAAACCCGCCGCAAAAAGAAGTGGATAGCCTGCTGGCGGAATGGGGCAAATCCGACATTGATTCGGTTGCTTTTTTCTCTATTACCAACGATTCATCTTATGTATTCCCGCTAACGAATTACCAGAGCAGTATGCTTGAAACCCGGACAGCAGGTGATAACCAGCAGGTAAGCGAAGTAGTAAAACTCGGCGATACCAAGTTGCTGTACAGGCTGAAGGTGGACGAAAACGTATTGCGCCGCCGGAATATTACAGCAAGACCTACCGAATACCGCAGAAAAGTGGTGGAAGAAGAAAAGAAAAAAATAAGACTGGAAGCGACCACCTCGCCGACCGACTCATCCAAAAAAGAGGAAGACTTTTTCAATACCGGCTTTGAAGATGAAAAAAATGAGAAAAAGGACGATAGCCGTTTAGGCGAAGTAGTGGAAGGAAAAGAAATCGGCAAAGAACCTATGCTTAAAACAGCTAAAGTGTTTGAATACCGGCCGCCAAAGTTCTTTGTAGATTATGCTGTAACCGGGTTCAATAACACGGTGCTTGTACAAAACAAGTTTCAGCCTTATATGGGCGGAGGAGGCCCGGTATATCTTTCCAATAACAATGCATTTAACGGCATGATCCGGATGGGCACATCCGACCTGATGGAGGATATTAAATTCACCGGCGGCATACGGGTAGATCCCAATCTCCGGGATTATGATGTCGTTTTTTCTTTCCTTAACCAACGCAAACAGTTGGATTGGGGCTTTACATATTTCCGTACTAAATCAAATGTTGGCCTCGTGGACGACATCGGTGTGGTTCACCCGGGCAAAATGTTTCAGAACTATTACCTCGCCAACCTGAAATACCCGCTTGACAAGGTAAGGAGCCTGCGGGCCACAATCGGCCCCAGGTTTGATCGTACTGTAGTCGTTCCGGATCTGCACGCCGGCAACTTGCTATATGAAGATATTAAGCAAACATACGGACAGGTAAGCGCCGAATATGTCTTTGACAATACCAGTAACCCGGCGCTGAATATCTGGAATGGCCTGCGCTATAAAATATTCATGGATTGGTTTACCCGTTTAGACAAGGTAAGTAACACCGACGGAAAATTTATGTTCAACGCCGGTTTTGATGCCCGCCATTACTTACCTCTTTACCGCAATATTATCTGGGCGGTAAGGGCCGGTGGTGATTTTTCCTGGGGCAGCCAAAAAGTTATTTATTATCTCGGCGGAGTGGATAACTGGTTATCGCCCAAATTCAATGATGCGAATACCCCCGACCCGGATGCGGAGTATGCTTACCAGTCGCTTGCCGTTAACCTGAGAGGTTTCCGCCAGAATGTAGCGAATGGAAATAATGCCGTTGTAATAAACAGCGAGATAAGGGTACCTGTATTTTCTTCTTTGTTTAACAAACCCATCAACAACGCTTTTTTACGCAATTTCCAACTGGTACAATTCTTTGACCTGGGTACTGCCTGGAATGGCGCTTATGATAAGATTGAAAGGCCCAATGTATCGTACAACTCTCCTCCACTGACGGTGAAAATTAAAGCCGGGGGCCTTGGGCCTTTTGCGGGTGGTTACGGCTTTGGCGCCCGCAGCACCCTGCTGGGTTATTTTGTCCGGCTGGATGCTGCCTGGGAAATGAATAGTTTCTTTAAAGGAAGACCCATGTGGTATTTTGCAATGGGAATAGATTTTTAAACAATAAAATAGATTCAATGAAAAAGTCCCCGGCTGGCCGGGGACTTTTATTTTATACCTCATCAATTCTTTAAGCCTGTTATAGCTTAGGAATAAAAACAAGACAGCCTACCGCCAGTGCCGTTATGGCCGCTACCAGCGCCGCACCGGCAGCCATATCTTTTATAAGCTTCACAGATGGATGCTTTTGCGGTGAAACAAAATCCATGATACGTTCGATGGCTGAATTAATTATTTCTGCCATCCATACCAGCCCGGTGGCAAACACCAATGCCATGATTTCTGTTTGCGATACAGGAAACACAATTGCCAATATTACCACTGCTGCCGTTGCCACCAGGTGAAGCCATGTATTGTGCTCGGTCCTGATAAAATTGAATAAGCCGGAAAAAGCATAAACAAAGCTTTTGAACCGGGCGGATAAAGAAAAACTATTTTGTTTTCCCATTGTAATAAAGTTTGTATAGACAATTTACGTTTTATGCTTGTGCAGGGGATACAGTTCTTTTATTTCCCGGCATGCGACACAAAGCTATGCCCGCTTAATTTTACCACTGCATCTTTCTTGAAAAATACATAACCACCGCCAATGCAAGGAAAAGACCGATACTTCCAAGCAATAATGAATAATCTGATAATTGCAGCAGGCTGAATATATAAGAATAAATGATTACCAATACCGCCGATAAAATAGTAGTGGCCCGGCCTGATTGAAGCACATTTTTCACAAACCATGCAATAAGGCCCACGGTGGCAACAGAAGCTAACAGGTATGCCATATTAAAACCGGTATATTCAGAAAAAGACAGCAATAAGGTATAAAAAAGCACCAGCGCAAGGCCAACCAATCCGTATTGAAAAGGGTGAATGGATTTCTTATGCGCTGTTTCTACCAGAAAGAAAGCTGCGAAGGTCAATACAATGCAGAGCATGGCGTATTTAATTGTTCGCAGCGTTTTCTGGTAGCCGTTCACAGGGATAAATAAGCTTACGCCAAAAGAAGAAGATGAGGCCGGCGTTCTCACATGCCCGCTGTGCGTACCTGTTATCATATCCATTGACGCAGCCGTGTGTGCAGGTATGTCGTCCAATTCAAATAATTCATCAACCCATTGTTGCGGAAAACTGCGCTTATGGGCGATACTTTTCCAGGTAGCAGTAAAGCCGGTATCTTTCACTTCACTGGTTTGCGGAAGGAGAAAGCCCGAAAAGCTCGGGTCTTTCCATGAAGAACTGACTGTTACTCCCGTGGAATTCCCGACCGGTGTAAACAGCAACTGCTCCGACCCGTTCAGGTCAATGGCAGCAGAAAAACTGATCTGATTAAAATCATCAGCCGTTGCCGTCCTAAGGCGGGCAGTCATCCGTTCGTTCTTTGAACCTGTTTGCGGAGAAAGCTCTATTATACTGTCGTTCCATGACAACTTTACTTCGTCATTCAATCCTTTAGGGTCGGCAATATGCATACTTACAAAAGCTTCATTCCATAAAAACTGATGAACAGGAATGTCCAACTTATCAATAGCCAGCTTACTGAAAGAGCCGGTAAGCGTTATCCTTGCATCATAAAGCATCACTTTATAAATGCCCCTGTGCTTTTCCCTTGGATTTACTTTGGCATCTATATTCAGCACATCCGGTAAGAAATAGGCTATATGCCGGCTTAGGTTCCTGCCTTTTGAAGTATCTCCCCCGTCACTCTTCCAGAACGGAACGCCGATGACAGGCCCTGCCATATTCTGCGGACCGGCCCATTTACCGGCTATTTCCCTTGCCACTTCTTTTTGCCTTCCTTCTCTTTCATATACCAGGCCTTTTACATACTCCATCGGAATCAGGAGCAGTAAAACCAATAACCCAATGATAAACCCTTTTATAATCCATTTGCTTTTTTTCCATGCCGTACTTACGGTATCTTGTAATGTAGTTTCCATTTTATAGTTTTAAATTTAAAAAGTACTTTGTATTTCAAAGTTTAAATGCAAAAAAATTATTTCACCCCCTTTATCATACTTTCCAAAGCCGCTAAATGGTCGGTAAAAGCCTTTTGACCTGTTTTGGTAATGGAATAAGTAGTGTTGGTTTTTCTTCCGACAAACCCCTTATGCACTTTGATATACCCGTTTTCTTCCAGGTTCACCAGGTGTGTGGCCAGGTTACCGTCCGTTACTTCAAGCATCTGCTTCAGATCATTGAAGCTGGCGTCCCCGTTCACCATCAGCATACTCATCACACCGAGGCGGATACGGCTCTCAAAAACCTTATTTAAACCAATGATCGGATTTTTCAATGTTCTTGTTTTAAGCTCATTTAAGCATCATACATGCCTGTCGTACCTGTTCCACATAACAATACCATAAATAATATGCAATACGCCAAAACCCATCGCCCAGAAATATAAGCCATAGCCTGGAAAATAGATATTAATAAGTCCCAATCCTATTTCAGCATAACCAAGATAACGTATGTCGTCTAAAGTGTATTTACTTGCATTTACCAATGCCAGTCCATAAAAAACAAGAGAAGCAGGGGCTACAAACAACCATATATCATACCGCAACATGCCAATAATAAAGCAAGCGCCAGCCGCCAGGGGAATAATCATGTTCCATGCCAACCGTTTGGATGTATAACCCCATAGCGGAATTCCCTGTTTTTTTGCTTTTTGCCAGGTAAAATAGAAAGCCAGTGAAAACGCCCCGATAAAAACCAGGAGGGCCAAACCGACCAGCTTTATTTTTAACCTGCTGAAATCATCTCCCGAAAAAAAACCGCGGCTGTTATAGCTTCCATAATAGTTATTCAATACAGAATAAGCAACAGCAGCGCCGATAAGCCCGCAGATACCTGCCGCCACCCCGCTCAATCCGCTCAGCGAAACAAAGCGGCTGCTTTTTTCCATAATGCGGCGAATATCCTGGATATCCTGTAAACTATCGGCAGGTGGTTTTATTTCTTCCATAAAAAAGTACTTTGAAATACAAAGTAAACAGGTTAAAGGAAAAATTCCAAATACTTTTTCGGCTTATTGTTTTGCTAACGGTAATTTAACAGGCGGGCTTGGAAAAGGCAGGTGTTTCTGAAAAAGCCCTGCCCTGTTAACTACCCCCGTACCTTGCAAACGAACCCGGTACAAGCATAGCGCCACCAATGATGGCAACGCCAATTATATGCTGCTGTCTCAGGTAACCTGTGCGGGTTTGTTTTCAGCCTGGGATTTTATGCGTAGCTAAACACTCAATGCCAGGGCCAGGGTGACGGGGAGAATCTTCGGGTAAAACAGAGTATAGTATATTTACTATTGTTTTTTAGTATTTTCTGCATTAACTTTGCGGTCAGTTACGGGGAAATTACCGGTAGTAAATGCTGAAAATCCCTTGTAACAGTACCATAATCTAAACCCTAATAAGAAACTAATGATCCGTAATTTTACCCTCACTGCTATTACAACTATTTTATTTTCAGCAATATCTGTAGCGCAGAACACTTATGTAGATAATGGCAGCGCTACCGCCTACAGCCTGAACAATGGCGACAGCCTTTATATTGCCGGTGGAACTTTTACCGGGTCTGTCAACTCCTTTAATAGTGGTGCAAAAATAACAGTTGCTTCCGGCGCTGCATTTCAGCCGCAAACTTTCAGCAACCCTAAAGGAACCATTTACATATATGGCACAGCCAGGCTTTTGAACGGTCTTAATTCCAACAACGATTTTAAAGTCAACAATTATGGCGCCTTGTGGGTTTCCGGCGATGCCCAGCTAAATGGTAACGGGCAGTTGTGGCAAAATCAACTTGGAGCAACGCTGAAGTTTGATAACAACGTTACTGTGAATAACAGCAATAGCATCGTAAGTAATGGTACTATTACCATCGGAGGAAACTTTACCCTGAACAGCAATGCCTCGCTGACCAACAACCATACTATTGCTATTGGCGGCAGCTTCATTGCCAACGGCGCCACTATCAATAACAATTCGCTACTCCAGTCTTCCGGTTCCCTGACATTTAATTCAAACGCTGCCATCAGCAACGCCTGTACCCTGATCGCCGGCACTGGTATCACCAATAACTCCAATAATATTACCAATAGCGGTTTGATATGGGCGCAAATGACTGGCAACCCGTCAAACAGTTTTATTACCAATAACGGTAAGATAACAAACAGCGCTAACGCAAAAGTAAAAAGTGTAAGCTTTACCAATAACGGGACACTTGCAGGAAGCGGTTACTACTACTTCACCGGAGCAACCACCAACTACGGTACCACAGGTGTAAATGGCAATACCGCTGATACCATCCGCATCTATGATGTTTCCCGCACCAATGCCCCTAAAATATTTGATACGCAATGGGGTACGGTGCATCCCAACACGGTATATGCCGTATTTGCCGCACCCGATACTACCATCGCCAATATTACCTGCTCACAAAGCAACATTCCTTTACCGGTAAAATGGAATTATTTCTATGTAAATATTGCTGATAATACCCCTGTTATCAAGTGGTCCGCTAACCAGGACCCCGGTACTGTTTTTGAAGTACAGCGTAGCTATAATGGTACGGATTTTTATACCATCCAATCTGTTGCTGAAGAGAACAAAACAGTTTTCACTTATGATGACCGCCAGGTAAACACACAAGCAACTGTTGTTTACTACCGTATTAAAGCAACAGAACCTACCGGTACAGTAGTATTTTCAGAAACAAGGGCTGCTAAATTCAGCAACAAAAATGGCATCAGTGTACAATTAGCGCCTAACCCTTTTACAAGCCAGATAAGTATTAATTACCAAAGCCCTGCAAGGGAAACCATCACTGTAAAGATTTACAGCCTTAACGGCCAGGTGCACTTAACGAAAACAGTACAGGTAAGCAACGGCTATAATACAATTACCCTACCGGGCCTTGCTTCGTTACCCAAAGGAATGTATGTAGCTACTATCAGCAATGGGGCAACTATAATTGCCAATCAAAAAATTGTAAAACAATAAACATATTGATTCAAGGACGGTTTCAGTAAACAAAAAGACCCGATGTAGCTGATTGGCCACATCGGGTTTTTTATTGGTAAACATCAGTGGAAATATCTTACTGTTGCAGAGCAAGCACAATATCCCTCTGAACCGGGCTATCGTAACACACATATCATACAAAAAAACACATAGCCAATAAAAAAGCCATCCCCGGAATTGGAAGATGGCTTTATATGATAAATCTTATATAATACCTTCTTAAAATCCTTTCTTTTTTAAATCATACTTCTGCTCATATTTTTCATTCAGTTGCTTGTGTTTATCCGTAAGGTCAATTTTACGTCCCTGGATAAACGCTTCTGTTACATTGCTTGTACGCATATCCAGGATATCCCCATCACTGATGATGATATTGGCGTCCTTGCCAACTTCAATACTTCCCGTTTTGTCGCTAGCGCCCAAAATCTTTGCCGCATTGATAGTGATAGCTGCCAGCGCTTCTTCTTTTGTTAATCCGTATGCGGCAGCGGTACCGGCATTGAAAGAAAGGTTGCGGCCCCGTGTATTGGCAGCCACATCAGAGATAGAGAACAAAACACCCGCCTTCTGTAAAGCAGCGGCTGTTTTATAAGGCTGGTCCACATCATCATCCTTTAATGTAGGCAAACTATGGGCTTGCTGTAAAATAACAGATACATTGTACTTTTTCAAAAGGTCAGCCACCTCCCAGCTTTCACTGCCTCCTACAATAACAAGGTCAACGCCAAACTCCTTTACAAAATCAAGGGCAAGCAATATTTGCTTTACAGTGCTTGCATGGGCAAAGAGTTTCTGCTTTTTTGCAAACAGGTTTCTCAGCGCTTCAAATTTCAGGTTGGTTTCTGCATGGGATTCCTCTGCGAGATAGGCTTTGGCTTCCCGGAAAAAATTTTTCACTTCTTCCACCTTATCTATACCTGCTTTCACCGGGTCAGTATTGCCCTGCTGGCCGCCACCGCCGCCAAAACCTCCAAAGCCCCTTCTTCCAAACCGTTGCATCATTGACGGCATATACAAATGCAGCCCCCCATCCATAACATAAGCGGCATCTGTCCATGTCCAGGCATCCAACTGCACCAAAGACGAAGACCCGGCTAATAAACTTCCTTCCGGAACGATATTGGCGGCAAGAATACCATTAGACCGCAACGTGTTGATAACCTTGGAATCTGTGTTGTAAGCAACAATGGACCGCACATTCGGGTTATACTCTCCTATCTCACGGGAATCAATGGTAGCCCTTACGTTATTTATTTCTACCAGGCCCAGGTTGGTTGACGCCATAATTAACCCGGGATATACCTGTTTTCCTTTTGCATCATATACCTGCACATCATCAGCAGGAATGGCAATGCCGGTACCTACCTCTTCAATTTTTCCATCCTTTACTTTTATAACCCCATTCTCAATTACTTTGCCGTTGCCTGTATGTATGGTTGCATTCTTGATAAACAGCAATCCTTTCTGCGACGGTGCCGGAGACACTGTTTCCTGGGCTTTTATTGCATACGCAGAAAACAAAACCAGTATTAAAAATATATTTCTCATTGTATCGGTTTTATTCATTAATAATTTCTTCCGCATCTATTTCCAGTAACCCATGCTGATGACCATGGTCCTGGCAGGTATTTACTATCATATAAGTTGGCTGGGCAGGAATAACCGGCGCCCCGCTTCTTTTTTCCCCGTTCATCTTTCTTACCAGCCTGTTTCTTTCATCATCAATTTGTTTCTGCATGGCGGCATCTTTATCCCTGTCAAAATAAATAATACCATCAACAATAGTGTATAATGATTTGGCATAGATGCTCAGCGGATGATCGCTCCATACTACCACATCGGCGTCTTTACCTGCTTTCAGGCTTCCTACCCTGTCGTCCACATGCAGCATTTTAGCCGGGTTAAGGGTTACCATTTTTAATGCTTCTTCTTCCGTTACCCCGCCATATTTCACAATCTTGGCAGCTTCCTGGTTCAAGCGTCTTGCCATCTCTGCATCATCTGAGTTGATAGCAACATTTAATCCCACTTTGTGCATAATGGCTGCATTGTAAGGAATAGCGTCCTGTACTTCCATTTTATAAGCCCACCAGTCGGAGAAGGTAGAGGCATTGGAGCCGTGTGCCTTCATTTTATCGGCCACCTTATACCCTTCCAGTATATGGGTAAATGTATTGTATTTATAACCCAGTCTTTCCGCTATTTCAATTGAACCGGTGATTTCGCTTTGTACATAAGAGTGGCAGGTTATATGCCTTTTATTATCCAGTATTTCTACCAACGCATCCAGTTCCAGGTCCCGGCGCGGTTCTTTCAGGTTGAATGGTTTTTTTGATTTGGCAGCTTTTTCCTTTTCCGTATTGTAAGCCTGCCATTCTTTTTTATAATCCTTTGCTCTTGTAAAGGCATCTACCAGTACTTGTTCTACGCCCATCCGGCTGTCCGGGTAGCGAACATTATTAGAGAAATTGCTGATAGAGGCTGTTGATCTTTTTACATTTTCCCCCAAAGCAAATTTGATAAAAGGCGGCGCCCCTTTGAATTTCAGTTCTTCATCATTGCTGCCCCAGCGTAGTTTAATCAATTGCGATTGCCCGCCAATCACATTGGCAGAGCCATGCAATATTTGCGAAGAAGTAACCCCTCCGCTCAACTGGCGATAGATATTCACATCATCGGGGTTCAGGTTATCGCCTATTCTTACTTCAGATGTTACGCTTTGGCCGCCTTCGTTGATAGATGACACTGCAATATGAGAGTGCTCGTCAATAATACCAGCGGTAACATGCTTGTCTTTTCCGTCAATCAGTTTAGCGCCGGATTCGTTCAGCCCCTTGCCCACTGCGGCTATTTTGCCATTTTTAATAAGCACATCGGTATTTTCCAGCACCCCTTCTTTTTCATTTGTCCACACAGTTGCTCCTTTAATGAGTATGGTTTGCTGTTTCGGCTGTGCTTCTTCTTCCCATCCAAACGGTTCTAAAGGATAGGTGATTTTTCCTACAACAGGAGCAGTTTTTTTGGCCGAAGTATCAGGTTTTGGCTCCGTTGCTTTTACCAGTACAGCTGTCCATGTCAGCGGATTGCCCAGCGAATCAGTTCCCACACCGTTCCATTCCGTTCCGTTACTTAATCCGCTTAAGCGGGTAGCCGTGGAGGGCAATGTTTGTTCACCGCCGCCCCTTCCAAAACTACCACCCCCGGCACCGGGGCGGGCTCCGCCGGGTCCTTGTCTTTGCCCCCTGGCAGCAGGGGCAAAACTTATTTTTACAACTTTGCCGTCATGAGAAAACCTTGACGTAAGAGTGTCTTTCGCAAAAAGAGTTGCAGAAGAAGCACTTTTTACATCAATCGTATAATTCTCTATGCCTGAAGGAGTATTAACCGTAAGCTGGTAGGCGCCTAACGCATTGGATAGCGCATCATCCTTAACTATATATTTAATGCCTTGCACCCAATTCTGATAAATAGTTGTTTTATCGCTGAATATCGGGCCTGAAGTAATGAGGAAATTGGCAAGTTTACCTGCATCCAGGCTGCCCACCTGATTGTAAATACCTAATAAAGTAGCAGGTGTTTTGGTTAACGCTTCAAAAGCTTTTTCCTCAGACAACCCGTATTCAATGGCTTTACGAAGGCTTGGCCAAAACTGGTTGACGCTTCTTAAATCAGAAGTAGTAAGTGCAAACGGGATGGCTGCTTTTTCAAAAGCGGCCGCATTGGTTGGCGCCAGTTCCCAATGTTTCATATCAGAAAGCGATACAAACCGGGCTTCTGCGGGGTCTTCTACATCCTGTGCCTGCGGGTAATTTAATGGCAGTATAAAAGAAGCATTTGTTGCTTTCATTTCTTTGATACGCTGGTATTCATTATCTCCTGCTTTTATTATATACTGAATACCAAATTCATCGCCTATCCGGTCTGCACGCAGATCATTCCATTTATCACCGGCTTCAAATATTTGAGGAAGGCTCTGGTTATCATTCCATGCCTGTAAAGTAAGGTTCAGACCTTCTTTCTCCGGTTTGGTCTTATACCACTGTGCATCTAAGTATGTCTGGCGCAGCAATGCAATGGTGCCCATCAGCGAAGACGGATAGCTCTGGCGGGAACTTCCTTTGCTGAAGGAATAATGCGCTGAAGCTTTGTCTTTAAGGATTACAAAATTTTCTTTTATTTCAGCAAGCGTAACTATGGTTCCGGTTCCCCTGGCTATGCCATCCCTGATATGGGAAAGCACCGTTCCAAACCCGGCATCACGAAGCGGCTTTGCTTTTGCATTATCAACCACAAAGGACTTATAGGCATCGGCATCGCTTTTCAACGCTTCATTCCAGCCATAAGGGCCTTTGGCATTTGTTTCCAACTGCGCCTGCTGGCCGGGGGTAAACATGCCGCCGCCACCTGTAGTTCTTTGCGGGGCAGGAATACCGTAGTCGGCATACAAGTCAATAAAAGAAGGATAAATGTATTTGCCTTTACAATCTATTTCCACCGACCCTGCCGGTACTTTTATACCGGCGCCTATCGCCGTTATTTTACCGTCCTTGATTAGGAGGGTGGCATTGGTCAGCGTAGTAGCGGCATCTTTTACAATTGTTGCATTGGTAAATGCATAGTGGCCGTGACGGGCATCCGCCACACCATTCTCAGGGAATGTAACCTGTGCAGATAATGTACTGCCATAAAAAAAGAGCACCCCGATAAAGAAGCTCCCGGCAATCCTGGTTTTTCTCATTACAGTTCTTTTTAGTTAATTGATGTGTCTTTGAAAATCAATGTCGAATTTAAAGTAATTAAGGGTATTACAGGGTATGATTTTATGAATGGAAAGCAGGCAATAAGATTAGTTGTTATACGACCGCTGTCCCGCTCTCTGTTTTACCGTAAAGTTTGGTTACATTTGACATCGTAATTATTCATATATGATTGTCGCCAAACCCCTTAATCCGGTTACTGATTTTTCCTTTTCGCCCCGCATTGACCAGGTGGGTGTGGAAGAAAGGGCTTCCCGCTTCACCAAAAGAAGCATTAAGAAAGAAACTAAGATGAACGGGTTGTTGCTGGCACTGAATATGATTGACCTGACCACCCTTGAAGGAAAAGATACTGACGGCAAGGTAAAACAACTTTGTTACAAAGCCAGGCACCCGCATGATGCGATACCGGGCTTACCCACTGTTGCAGCCGTTTGTGTTTACCCAAGCATGGCGAAAGTGGCCAAAAAAGCATTGGAGGGTTCGGGTATAAAAGTGGCTTCAGTTGCCACCGCCTTTCCCAGCGGGCAGGCGCCGAAAGATGTAAAAATCCGCGATACAAAGTTTGCAGTAAATGCAGGCGCCGATGAAGTGGATATGGTCATCAGTCGCGGCAAATTTCATGCAGGCGAATACAATTTTGTGTTTGATGAAATTGCGGCCATCAAAGAAGCCTGTGGTGAAGCAAGATTAAAAGTGATTTTAGAAACCGGCGAACTCGGCACTTATGACAAAGTGCGCCGTGCAAGTGATATTGCCATGTATGCCGGGGCGGATTTTATCAAAACTTCCACAGGGAAAATACAACCTGCAGCTACGATGCCTGTTACGTTGGTGATGCTGGAAGCCATCCGTGATTTTTATTATAAAACAGGAAAGATGATTGGCATGAAACCGGCGGGCGGCATTTCCAAATCAAAATTAGCTTTGCACTACCTGGTGATGGTAAAAGAAGTGTTAGGTGAAGATTGGTTGAACAATGAATGGTTCCGCTTCGGCGCAAGCAGTTTGGCAAATGATGTGCTGATGCAGATTGTGAAGGAGAAGACCGGGCTTTATCAGGCGGCGAATTATTTTTCGGTTGACTAATTTGCTCGCAGCGATCGCAACGGAGCAAAGAACGCAGCGCCGCTGCATCTTAGCGTTCGCTGCGTGAAATAAAAAAATATTTATGTCTGTAACAAAAAAGAAAAAAGCGGTTGCTAAATCCAACACCATCAAACTAAAGTTTGATACGTCGTGGACCTATGCGCCTGCCCCCGAAAGCAAGAGTATTGCTACTATTAATAAACAATACGACTTGTTTATTAATGGTGAGTGGCAGAAACCGTCAGGCAAGAAGTATTTTGATACAATCAATCCTGCCAACGAAGAAAAATTAAGTGAAGTAGCGGATGCTAACGAAGCGGATGTGAACAAAGCCGTTGCCGCTGCCAAAAATGCTTATGAAAAAGTGTGGAAGAAATTATCCGGGAAAGACAGGGCCAAATATATTTTCCGCATTGCAAGGATTTTGCAGGAAAAAGCAAGAGAGTTTGCGGTTATTGAAAGTTTAGATGGCGGTAAGCCTATCCGTGAAAGCCGCGACTTTGATGTGCCCACAGCCGCCAATCATTTCTTTTACTATGCCGGCTGGGCCGATAAACTGGAATATGCTTTCCCCAATCGTAAAACAGAACCATTGGGAGTTGCGGGGCAGATCATTCCCTGGAATTTTCCTTTGCTGATGGCGGCGTGGAAAATTGCACCGGCATTGGCAACAGGTAATACCGTTGTATTAAAACCTGCGGAAACCACACCATTAACCGCATTAAAACTGGCAGAGATCATCCAGGAAGCAGATTTGCCGCCCGGCGTTGTAAATATTATTACCGGCGCAGGCGCCACAGGCGCTGCTATGGTGAATCACCCCGACGTAAATAAAATCGCTTTCACAGGTTCTACGGAAGTGGGAAAAATCATTCAACGGGCTATTGCCGGAACCAATAAAAAAGCAACATTGGAACTCGGCGGCAAAGCAGCCAATATTGTTTTTGAAGATGCACCGATTGACCAGGCGGTGGAAGGTGTTATCAACGGTATCTTTTTTAACCAGGGGCATGTGTGCTGCGCCGGTTCAAGGTTGTACGTACAGGAATCTATTGCGAAAATTTTTATTCGTAAGCTAAAAGACAGGCTGGAGTCGTTAATAGTCGGCGACCCGCTGGATAAAAACACCGACATCGGCGCTATCAACAGCAAACAGCAGTTAGAAACCGTAAAAAAATATGTTGCCATTGGCAAAAAAGAAGGCGCAGAATTTTATGAAAGCAGTTGCCCCTTGCCCCGCAAAGGGTTCTTCCACCGCCCTACCCTGTTTACCAATGTGGCGCAAAGCAACCGTATTGCACAGGAAGAAATTTTCGGGCCTGTTTTGGCCATTCTCACTTTCAGAACAGATGATGAAGTGATTGAAAAAGCGAATAACTCACCTTACGGATTAAGCGCCGGTGTGTGGACGGATAAAGGTTCCCGGATTTTTAATATGACAAGAAGAATGAGGGCCGGTGTGGTTTGGGCCAATACATTCAACAAATTTGACCCCACTTCTCCGTTCGGCGGTTATAAAGAAAGCGGATTTGGAAGAGAAGGCGGATTGCATGGGTTGTTGCCTTATCTGAATTTGGTTAATTAGCCATTAATAACACGAACTACACGAATAAAATTCGTGTTATTAGTGTAATTCGTGGCAAAAAAATAAAAATGGAAAAGACAATAAAAAAATCATCCCTCACCGTCAGCGAGAACGGGATTGAGAAAAAAACTTCCTCCAAACGATTAGAAGTTTTGAAAACCTACAAACTCTACATCGGCGGGCAGTTTCCGAGAACGGAGTCGGGACGATATTATATCCTCATCAATTCGGCAGGAAAAAAATTAGCCAATGTATGCCTTGGTTCAAGAAAAGATTTCCGGGATGCCGTAGTGGCCGCAAGAGGGGCTTTTGGTAAATGGGCCGACAGGGCAGCGTTCAACAGAAGCCAGATATTGTACCGCATGGCAGAAATGCTGGAAGGCAGAAAAGCACAGTTCATTGATGAACTGATACAGCAAGATGCTACCAAAGCAAAGGCAGAAAAAGAAGTAAACCTTGCCATTGACCGTTTAATTTATTATGCAGGCTGGTGCGACAAATACCAACAACTATTCAGCGCCGTAAACCCGGTGGCCAGTTCTCATTTTAATTTTTCTGTGCCGGAGCCGACAGGTGTGGTTTCTATCATTGCCCCGCAAAATGACTCGCTGCTCGGGTTGGTTTCAGTGCTTGCACCAGTGATTGCAGGAGGGAATACCTGTATTGTGCTGGCGTCAGAAACAAAACCGCTTTGTTCTATTACGTTTGCCGAGGTGCTGGCAACCTCTGATCTGCCGGGCGGCGTTGTGAATATTTTAACAGGCAGGCCCTCTGAATTAGCCTCCTGGTTTGTGGATCATATGGACGTAAATGCAACCATTTATTGCGAAAATAATTCTGAAGTGCAGAAAATGATGCGGGAAAAATCCGCCACGAACCTGAAGCGGGTATTTTTCTATGATAAGATAAACTTTTATAGTGATGAAGGACAGTCGCCCTATTTTATCATGAATACACAGGAAATAAAAACCACCTGGCACCCGATAGAAAACATTGCCGGCGCCGGAAGCGGCTATTAAAAATTAGTTTAACAGCATTTTGGTAAGAATTTTGAATAGTTTAGTCCCATGAAACAGTTTTTTATCCTTGTTTGCTTTTTTGTTTCTTTAGCCGCCCCTGCACAGGTTGCAACAGATTCGCTGTTGGCAGCCAGTGACAGCAGTTCTGTTGTGGTGCATAAAGACCCCCGTCTTGACCTTCTCGTTAAAAAACAGGCGGAAATAAATGAAGTAACAAGCCGGGACAGCCGCAGAACAGAAAAAGGTTTCAGGGTACTGATTATCAGCACCAATAGCCGGGATGAGGCCTATGCCGCCAAAACAAAGGTTTATACCTATTTTCCGGAACTGAAAGCTTACCTGTGGTACCAATCACCTTATTTCCGGTTAAAGGCCGGTGATTTCCTGGACCGTAAAGATGCCGAAGCCTATCAAAAAAGGCTGAATGTTTATTTTCCAAAAGGTGTTTTTATCATGAAGGATGTGATTGAAGTAAAAGCAGCCAGGCAATTGGGAAATGAGGATCTTTAAACTTTCTATTGTATAAATAATAGCTGCAATCCCCGCCACCCGCAGGGATTGTTTATTTTTGCGCCATGCAGGAAAAAATAAAATCGCTGGCAAAAAAATATTTCCCTGAGTTTACAGACATAAGACGCCACCTACACGCCAATCCCGAACTGAGCTACCAGGAGTTTGAAACGGCAAAATTTGTACAGGGCAAGCTGAAAGAATTTGGAATCCCGTTTGAAACCAAAGCCACTACCGGTGTTGTGGGCTTGATTAAAGGCAAAAACCCTGAAAAACGCATTGTTGCCCTTCGGGCAGATATGGACGCATTGCCCATTACTGAACAAAACGACATCCCCTACAAATCAAAGAATGAAGGGGTAATGCATGCCTGCGGTCATGATGTGCATACTACCTGCCTGCTGGGCGCTGCCAGGATACTGAACGAACTGAAAGATGAATGGGAAGGCACCGTGAAACTGATCTTTCAGCCGGGGGAAGAAAAGAATCCGGGAGGGGCATCGTTGATGATCAAAGACGGCGTATTAGAGAACCCTGCGCCTCAAGCCATTTTAGCGCTACATGTCAATACGATATTAGAAGCGGGGCAACTCAGTTTCCGCAGCGGCAAAGTAATGGCCAGCGCCGATGAATTATACATTACAGTTAACGGAAAGGGAGGCCATGCTGCTTCGCCACATATTACCGTTGACCCGATACTCATCAGTTCGCATTTGATAATAGCTTTACAGCAACTCATCAGCCGTAACAATAACCCATTCAATCCTTCGGTACTTTCCATTACATCCTTCAATGCAGGCAATACCACCAATGTAATACCTAACGAAGTGAAGCTGATGGGCACTTTCCGTGCCATGGACGAAGAATGGCGTTTTAAAGCACATGGCCTTATCAAAAAACTAACAACAGAATTGGTAGAGTCCATGGGCGGTGAAGCAGAACTGCATATTGACGTGGGCTATCCCTGCGTAATGAACAACGAAGCCCTTACCACACAAGCCATGCAAAAAGCCAGGGAATTTATGGGTGATGAAAACGTAAGTGAAACCGAACTACGGATGGGCGCTGAAGATTTTGGTTATTATGCACAGCAAATCCCTGCCTGCTTTTTCCGCCTCGGCACTATGAATAAGGCTAAAGGCATTACTGCCGGGGTACATACACCCGTATTTAATGTGGATGAAAATGCTATCGAAATTGGTATGGGGATGATGGCCTGGCTGGGGAGCAGCATCAAGGCTTAGTAAGGCCTGTTCAGTCCTCACCTCCTTTTTAACCCTTTGTGCATGAAAATCTTTACGTTAGCATAAGTATACCTTATAAACCCACATAGTTTGAATCTCCCGAAGATATCTTACTTTTGGCAGTTATTATATATTTCGTACATTTAAAGGGAGTTATATTGCAATCGGATCGTACAAATAATAAATTGTAATTTCTTACCCTCTTCTTTCACCTAAAGTTCCAAATCATCCTAAGTATAAAACCGCCTTCCGGTTTTGCCCAATGCCTGTTAATACCAGCCTGACGTATCCATTGGAATTGATTCTGAATACAAGATTATCATAGACCGCAAGACTGTTACATCAATATTGTTTATCTGAAATTTTGAATACTATGCAACCCGCTTTTTTAAACAGTGCGATAAAGAAAGCACTGGTTATTGCAACTGTAACAGGAATGTCCTGTTATCCCGCCGGTATATCAGCTCAAAAGATTCTTGATAAGATAAACAAAACGGTCAATAAAACAACAAATGTAGTAAATAGCACTGCCTGGCTTGTAAATGCAGCCAGCAGAACCGTTGCAGAATTTAACAGGAGCGTAAAAGTGGTGAAAGGCAATAATCAAACGCCTGCTTCCGTGCCGACTGATAAGGTAAACAAGCCCCAATATAAAAAGGGGGAGTTCATCAATCTTAAATGGGAGCCTGTAACTTATTTTGACAGGCAACTGTTCCCTTCTACCATTATCGGGTTAGCCACCTACAAAGGCGACCTGCAAGGCGAAATGGAAGCTATCAGCAGGCCTGTCGGCTTCAGGCTTATCAGCAAAAGTGAGTATATCCCGATCAATTGGGAGCTTGAATGCACCGATGACCAGTACTTTGAGAAAGTAACCGGTTCATTGTTTTATGAAAATGCAAACAGTGAAATTTATCTTATGCCTGAAATCCCCTGGCGTTATGATGTGCTGGCCCGGCAATTACCCACTGTTCCGCTTAGCTTTACTTTCCGGCTCATAGATGACGAAGGCAATAAGGAGGAAAAGATTGTATCGGTATTAATGCGAAGCGTAAACGATTGTATGTTTCAGTATAAGGAACTTGATATGAGTTTTTTATTTACAGCCTTTGTACAGGAAGAACATCCCGAAATTGACAAAATACTCAAAGAAGCGCTGGATACAAAAATGATAAACGCCATTATTGGCTACCAGGGCAAAGAGGAAAATACACACATGCAGGTAGCCGCTATCTGGCGGGTTTTGCATGACAGGGGTTTTCAATACAGCAATATAACTTCTACAGCCGGCACCAGCAATAAGGTTGCCAGTCAGGCAGTAAGAACCTTTGACAATGCGATAAAAACCCAACAGGCAAATTGTATTGACGGCACCATTGTATTTGCTTCCATTTTGCGAAAGATTGGCATATCATCTTTCCTGGTGCTTGTCCCGGGACATTGCTTTCTTGGCTATTATACGGATGGAACAAAGAAGTCAATCGCTTTTGTTGAAACAACGATGTTATCCGAATCAGGCGATGTTGAAACGGCCAAAACGCCGGAAACAATATCAAAAGCCTACATGGCGCTGTATAATGCCGCAAGGAACAGGGGCATGAAGACATTCGAACAGTATAACGAAAATGATATCACATTGATAGATGTTGATAAATACAGGCAGATTGTAAAGCCTTTGCCATTTTAGCGCTGTATGGGAATGATGGCCTGGCTGGGGAGCAGTGTGAACTCCTGAAGCAGTGCAGCGGTTTTATTGCCGCAATTGTCATA
>CAZLLT010000001.1:202220-219894 GCA_964560445.1 uncultured Chitinophaga sp.
GTCATAATTTCTGTTTTCATTTCCTGTAGCAAAAACAAGGATAGTCCCAACGCTGACTTGCTTTTCCTTAACGATTGCAATGAATATGTTTTTAGTTCAGAAACGGTTCACCTATGCTTTAATGATGTATTATATGATTCGAGATGTCCCAAAGGAGTTATGTGTATATGGGAAGGGGCAGTTGTTGCAAAATTTTCTTTTTCTCACAATAGCGCTACCCATCAGCTAACACTCGCAACAGCTAACCTGCCTCCGTACCATCGTCAAGACACTACCCTGCTTGGTTATAAAATAGAATTTGTCAATCTTCACCCCTATCCTACGCTCCATCCCCCCTTTCCCCAAGGCAGTACAAAAGCAGAGGTTAAGGTTACCCGGCTTTAATAATGCATATCAGCGCCACTATTCCTTTCGATTTATATTTTCGTACCTTGCACCCCGTTTTGCTGCATGTGCTTTTATTCATTAAGTTACATGCTGTTACACCAAAAAAAAGGGAATGAAAAGCGACTTACGCAAACAACAGGCGCTGGAATACCATGCCAAAGGAAGACCCGGAAAAATTGAAGTAATACCTACGAAAGAAGCCAAAACGCAAAGGGACCTCTCCCTTGCTTATTCACCCGGCGTGGCCATACCCTGCCTTGAAATAGCTGATAACAAAGAAAACGTCTATAAATATACCGCCAAAGGAAACCTGGTAGCCGTTATCAGTAATGGCACTGCCGTATTAGGTCTGGGCGATATTGGCCCCGAAGCCGGAAAACCGGTAATGGAAGGGAAAGGCGTACTGTTCAAAATATTCGCCGACATTGACGTATTTGATATTGAGATCAATGAGAAGGATCCGGAAAAATTTGTACAGATTGTACAGGCCCTGGAGCCAACATTCGGTGGTATCAATCTTGAAGACATAAAAGCCCCTGAATGTTTTTACATTGAACAGGAACTGAAAAAAAGACTGAACATCCCGGTAATGCACGATGACCAGCACGGTACTGCTATCATCAGCGCCGCCGCCCTGCTGAACGCATTGGATATTCAAAAGAAAAAAATTGAAAAAGTAAAATTTGTGGTTAATGGCGCCGGCGCTGCCGCCATGGCCTGCATCATGCTGTATGAAGCATTGGGCGCCAAACATGAAAACTTCATCCTGTTTGACAGAAAAGGCGCTTTACACAAAGGCAGAACCGACCTGGAATTCTTTAAACAGAGATATGCCAACGCCAAAGAACCGGTAACGTTGGAACAGGCCATGAAAGATGCAGATGTTTTCATTGGCTTAAGCGCCGGCAACGTGGTTAACGCTGCCATGGTAAAAGGCATGGCCAAAAACCCTATTGTATTTGCCATGGCCAATCCCGACCCGGAAATAAGCTGGGAAGAAGCCACCAATGCCCGGAAAGATATTATTATGGCCACCGGCCGCAGCGATTATCCTAACCAGGTAAACAATGTGTTAGGCTTCCCGTACATTTTCCGCGGCGCCCTTGATATTAGAGCCAGGCATATTAACGAAGAAATGAAACTGGCGGCGGTAAAAGCCCTTGCCGAGCTGGCCCGCACTCCTGTTCCGGATATTGTGAACATGGCCTACAATGAAAAAAACATTACTTATGGCCCTAATTATATTATACCCAAACCACTGGATCCCCGGCTGCTGGCCACTGTGGCGCCGGCAGTAGCCAAAGCAGCTATTGAAAGCGGTGTAGCCACCACTACCATAGCCAATTGGGATAATTATACCACAGAATTGAACAAACGACTGGGACACGATAACCAGGTGCTACGCATACTTGGTAATAAAGCCCGCAAAGATCCTAAACGTATCGTTTTTGCGGAAGCAGATAACCTTAAAATATTGAAAGCCGCACAAATTATTTTTGATGAAGGCATCGGCTACCCGATACTGTTAGGCGATAAAACCAGGATAAAAGCAATAGCCGACGCTAATAATATTGACGTTTCAGAATTTCCTCTTTATGACCCCCGCAGCGATGAAACGGAAGAAAAAAGAAATCAATACGCCGAACTGTTTTTCTCCCGGAGGGCAAGAAAGGGCTTCAATGCGTATGAAGCTAAAAAAATAATGAAGGACAGGAACCATTATGGCTCCATGATGGTTGAGTTCGGGGATGCAGATGCCATGATCTCCGGGCTTACCAAGAATTACCCGGATACCATCCGCCCGGCCATCCAGATAATAGGAACGGAAGAAGGAGTAAAGAAAATTGCTGGCATGTATTTAATGCTCACCAAAAAAGGCCCTCTGTTCCTGGCCGATACTACGGTCAACTTTAATCCCACTGCCGAAGAATTGGCCGAAATCACTTTGCTGGTAGCCAAAGAAATCCGGAACTTCAATATCATTCCCAGGATAGCCATGCTCAGCTATTCCAATTTCGGGAGCAGTTCCTCTCCCGAAGCAAAATTGGTGGCGGAGGCCAGAAAAATCGTGAAAGAAAAAATGCCTTCGCTGCTTGTAGATGGTGAAATGCAGGCCAGCGTAGCTTTCAACAAGGAATTAATGAAAGAAAATTATCCTTTCAGCGAATTGACAGACAAAGACGTAAACACATTGATATTCCCCAACCTTGCAGCAGGAAATATCGCTTACAATCTTTTAAAGGAACTTGATATTGCTGATGCTGTGGGGCCAATCCTGCTGGGGTTAAAAAAACCGGTGCATGTATTGCAATTAGGCAGCTCTGTAAGCAATATTGTAAACATGGCGTTGGTTTCCGTAGTGGATGCACAGATAAAATGCAAAGCCTCAACAGAAGACCTCGTAAAAAAATCAGGGTTGTGGAAACGGTTCCGTAAAATAAGCCGAGACCTGTAAAAATACGCTGCGTTTGCCTTCAGGCAGGGCCGCTACTGGCTTTTCTGCTATCATCATGTATCTTAGCAGGAATCTATGACCATTTTCACTGATATAGGCCGTTACCTATTGATGATCAGGGGCATGTTTTCCCGCCCGGAAAACATGAAAATGTACTGGAAAGAACTGCTTCGCCAGTGTACCGAAATCGGCGTAGGCTCATTGGGCATTGTTGCCATTATTTCCGTTTTTATCGGTGCAGTTTCCACCATACAAACGGCTTACCAACTGGTAAGCCCTTTAATCCCCCCTTCCACTATCGGGCAGATAGTACGGGACACCGTAATACTTGAATTTGCCCCTACCCTGGTTTGCATCGTATTGGCCGGTGTGGCCGGAAGCCGCATTGCCAGCGAACTGGGCAATATGAGAGTTAGCGAACAAATAGACGCATTGGAAATTATGGGTATTAATACAAAAGCCTACCTGATACTTCCAAAGATAATCGCCGCCCTGCTAATGATCCCATTGCTGGTAGTGATTGCAATGGCGCTGGGCATCTGGGGCGGAAGAATAGCCGGCATATCAGCCGGTATTCTTTCTGAAATAGAGTACGATAAGGGTATCAGGGAATTTTTTGTTCCTTACACAGTCGTATTTTCCTTGATTAAAGCTTATGTTTTTGCTTTTATCGTATCCAGCATCCCTGCATTTTACGGCTACTATGTAAAAGGAGGTGCGCTGGAAATAGGAAAAGCCAGTACAAAGGCGGTGGTAGTAAGTTGTATCCTTATACTTTTTGCAGATTATTTATTATCAGCAATACTGTTATAGTTTAAATGATAGAAGTAAAGAGCATAAAAAAGAGCTTTGGCGGCAAAACGGTAATTGAAGACGTAAGCGCTGTGATGAAGGAAGGGCAATGCAACCTTATCATCGGCGCCAGCGGAAGCGGCAAAACGGTGCTGATGAAATGTATGGTAGGGCTTTTTGAACCGGATAGCGGGGAAGTGCTGTATGATTCCCAGAATTTTACCCAGATGAAGGGAGAAGATAAAACGGATATCCGTAAAGAAATCGGCATGTTATTCCAGGGGTCGGCGCTTTTCGACAGCCAGACGGTAGAAGAAAACATAATGTTCCCCCTCAACATGTTTACCAAATGGAATCACAAACAAAAAGCCGACAGGGCAAATGAAGTCCTGCACAGGGTGAACCTCAGCGGTGTAAATAAAAAATTCCCGGCAGAGCTAAGCGGCGGCATGAAAAAAAGGGTGGCATTGGCCAGGGCCATTGTGCTAAACCCCAAATACCTGTTTTGCGATGAGCCCAATTCAGGGCTTGACCCCCAAACATCGCTGGTGATTGATAAGCTAATCCAGGAAATTACGATTGAATATAACATCACTACTGTTATCAATACACATGACATGAACAGCGTAATGGAAATCGGTAATTACATCCTTTATATGTACCAGGGGCACAAAGAATGGGAAGGTTCCAACAAAGAAATAATTTTCAGCAAAAACCAGCGGCTGAATGATTTCATTTTCGCTTCCGACTTTTTACAGGATGCCAAAGAAATGCGGATGCTGGAAGAAACGGGCAAAATACCCGATAAGAGAAATATGGATGATCTGATCAAATAGCCGGTTTACGAGGCTATTTTCCTTACTTTTGCCGGAATTTTATAAGCAACCGCTATGAGCATACTTGTTAATAAAAATTCGAAAATTATCGTTCAGGGATTTACGGGCACAGAAGGCACATTTCATGCCTCCCAGATGATCGAATATGAAACAAATGTGGTAGGCGGCGTTACTCCCGGCAAAGGCGGAAGCACCCACCTTGAAAAACCTGTTTTCAATACGGTAGCAGACGCTGTTAAAACAACCGGCGCTGACGTAAGCATCATTTTCGTTCCCCCTGCATTTGCAGCAGACGCCATAATGGAAGCCGCCGAAGCAGGAATCGCATTGGTTGTTTGCATTACCGAAGGCATTCCCGTACAGGATATGGTAAAGGTTAAAAACTATCTGCAAGGAAAAAATACAAGGCTCATAGGCCCCAACTGTCCCGGCGTAATCACCGCAGGAGAATCAAAAGTGGGCATCATGCCAGGTTTTGTGTTTATCCCTGGTAAAATAGGCATCGTATCAAAATCGGGTACGCTTACTTATGAAGCAGCCGACCAGGTAGCCAAAGCCGGCCTGGGCATATCTACCGCCGTAGGTATTGGCGGCGACCCTATCATCGGGACTACCACCAAAGAAGCAGTAGAACTCTTTTTCAATGACCCGGATACCGATGCTATCGTAATGATTGGCGAAATCGGGGGCGGTATGGAAGCCGAAGCCGCTCAATGGATTAAAGCCAATGGCAATAAAAAGCCTGTGGTAGGCTTTATCGCTGGTCAAACAGCGCCTCCGGGCAGAAGAATGGGACATGCCGGCGCCATTGTAGGCGGGGCCGATGATACCGCTGCCGCCAAAATGAAAATAATGGCCGAATGCGGCATCCATGTTGTGAGCAGCCCTGCCGACATCGGTAAAAAAATGGCGGAAGTAATAACTCCAACCCCTAAAGGGGCTTAGCTTCTTTAAACAGAAAGATTTTCTATAGAATAATACCTCTCTGTTTTATTACAGAGATTTGAAAAAAGTAAAGTCCCCCGAAAATTTTCGGGGGACTTTTATGACAGCAACTTCCAAATAAAGTATCTTCTGCCTAATAGAATTCCCTTAAAAAGCGGGCCAGTTCATCTTTACTGCTGTTAAAGGTCAGTGCACCGCTTACTTTGTAATAATTCCGCTGGTCTGTTGTTTTACAGTACGCATATTTCGCTATTTCCAGTTTATTGTTTTCAAAAGTAAAAAGCTCCATCATCTCAATAACCTGCGCTGTTGTAAAATTGTTCCGGTCGATAATAAACTTCACAGATTGCAGCCTGTTACTTTCAAACCATTCTTTACGTACCTGCTCTTTCACATCATTGAATTCCCTTGCACTCATGGCTTTCTGGGTGCTGATGTTGCCCCATCCGTTATCATCACTATTGTAATAATCGTCTTCGTCATTGTACCATTCATCATTGATATCAATACGGTTTTCATCCAACAGTATTTTTCCAAAACGGTTGATGGCAATGTCCAGGTGATAGCCTCTTTTCAATACTACGGTTTTATTATACAGCACTTCTTCATTTTTCCGAAACCCGTTAACGCTTTTCTCACGGGTAATCTTTACCTGGTGCCGGCCTTCTGAAAGGTAGCCCAGCGTAATGCTGTTGTTCTTTAAACTGAATTTGCGGCCGTCTATTTCTACTTTGATTTGTGTGCTGGTACTGATAGCTGAAATGCTTAAGCGGCTTCCATCAAAGGCCAGCAGGGAAACAGAGATCAGCGAAACAAAAAACAGGGTAAAAATCTTTTTCATAATAGTTTATTTTAAATGAGTAATCGGGTTTCCTGTTATACAAAACCCAAAGCCTGTGCCACCCGTGCCAAAATTGTTTTCAAGGATATGTTAAAGGGGCTTTGTTGCCCTGCAGTAAGCTGCCGGATTATGCAGGAACCTGCTCTGGCAGCGGGTTCTGCCTTATTGAAAACCGCAGGTCTGAAATGCTAAGAATTTGTTTATTCGGGCAACGATTAGAGGGCTATGCGTAAAACTGCGCTGTTATTTATGCAAATGAAGTATCGTAGGCATCTGATGATGGCCTAAGATTACTTAACTTGTATTTGTTTTAAACCCGATTAAAATGTCTTTATCCAGAAACCTATTCCTAACCATCTTATTTTGCCTTTCTGCCATGTATTCAAATAGTCAGGAGCCTGTTAAGCAGTATGAAGCCGAGTGGAAAAAAGTGGATGAATTTACCCAAAAAGGATTGCCCCAGTCGGCATTGGAACAGGTAAGAAAAATATATGCCCTGGCAAAAAAGGAAAACCGGGATGCCCAGGTTATCAAGGCGCTGACCTATATGGTAACTGTACAGGAGCAGATAAGAGAGGACAATCTTGTACAATCAATAAACGAAATTGAAACGGAGATAAAAGACAGCCGCGAACCGGCCACTTCCATCCTGAAATCATTACTGGCAGGCGTTTATTGGAGGTTTTACCAGAACAACCGGTGGAAAATATACAACCGAAGCGAAACAGTTAACTTTAAAAAAGAAGACATTGCTACCTGGAGCACAGAGGATTTTCATAAAAAGATAAGCGAACTTTACCAGCAATCCGTTGCTAATGATAAACTTCTCCAGCAAACAAAACCGGATCATTTTGATGCCATCCTTACAAAAGGCAATGTACGCCACCTCCGCCCTACCCTTTTCGATTTGCTGGCTTATGAAGCGCTGGAATATTTTAAAAATGATGAAAGGGACATAAAAAAACCTGCCTACGCCTTTGAAATAAACACTGCCAGCGCTTTTGACCCGGCCGCTGATTTTGTAACCCGGAAATTTCCTACAAAAGATTCCTTTTCCCTTGAACATAAAGCCCTGCTCACCTATCAGCAGCTAATTGACTTTCATTTGCAAGACGCCGACCACAGCGCATTGATAGATGCTGATATTGCCCGTCTTGAATTTGTAAGAAGCAACTCTACCCACCCGGATAAAGATCAACTGTACTTTAATGCCATTAACCATATTGCCCATCAGTATGAGAACCTGCCCGCCGCCGCCCAGGCTTGGTACCTTGTAGCCGCTTATTACAATGCACAGGCAGATGAGTATTCACCTCATGGAGCTACCTCTTACCGCTTTGCCCGGGTTAAGGCAAAAGAAATTGCTGAAAAAATAATAAAGCAAAAAGATTCATCTGAAGGAAAAATAAATGCCTGGAACCTGCTACAAAGTATTAACAGTAAATCCCTGACATTTTATACAGAAAAAGTAAACCTGCCCGGCCAGGCATTCCGTTCATTAGTGAAATACAAAAACATTTCCCGGCTATACCTGCGTATCATAAAACCCGATGAAAATTTGAAGAAGCTGATGGAGAAACACCGGTCAGATGACATCTATTGGAATGCCGTAACCGATATTAAAGCTATAAAAAGCTGGACACAATCTCTCCCCGCAACCAAAGATTTCCAGGAACATAGTACCGAAATAAAAATTGACGGGTTGCCTTCCGGCGAGTACCTGTTGCTGGCTTCTGACAACGAAAATTTTTCGGGCAAAAAAACTGCTCTTGGCGCCAGGTACTTTTATGTTTCTGCCATCAGCTATATCAATAACGGCCAGGATTATTTTGTATTGAACCGGGATAATGGCAAGCCGCTTGCAAATGCTTCCGTACAAATATGGGAGCAGAAATATGATTATAAGATATCCGGTTTTACCAAAGAAAAGGCCAGACTATATACTACGAACGCAAACGGCTTCTTTAAACTGGAAACCCCCGGAAAAGAAAAAACCAATTCCGGCGCTTATTATCACCTGCTTGATATAACCCATGGCTCCGACCGGCTTTTCCTTGACGAAACGATTTACAATTATTACTATTCCAATACTACAGATAAAGAAGAACCTAAAATAACCAACTCTGTTTTTCTTTTTACAGACAGGAGTATTTACCGGCCGGGCCAGACTGTTTATTTCAAGGGCATTGTTATCAATCGCAACAACAAAGAGAAAGGAGGAACAGTCAACACGGATTACACCACCACTATCATCCTTCGCAATGCCAACTATAAAGACGTTGATACCATCCGGGTAAAAACAAATGAGTACGGCTCTTTCAGCGGAAAATTTCAACTGCCGCAAAGCGGATTAAACGGGCATTTTACCATCTATACCAAAAACGATGGGGGACAAGCTGGCTTTAATGTTGAAGAATACAAAAGACCTAAATTTTATGTAGAATACGAACCGGTCAAAGGAACGTATAAAGTCAATGATAACATTACTGCAACAGGTATTGCCAAAGCCTATGCGGGCAATGCCATTGACGGAGCTACTGTAAAATACAGGGTGGTACGCCAGCCAAGGTTCGTCTATCCCTGGCTGTTCTGGCGCTGGTGGCAGCCGCCTACCAGGGAAATGGAAATCACACATGGCGAAACCGTTACCGATAAAGACGGAAAGTTCAGCATAACATTTAGTGTCATTCCAGACCTCAGCATAGATAAAAAGTTTGAACCGGTATTTGATTACATGATATATACAGATGTAACAGATATTAACGGCGAAACAAGAAGCGGCGAAAAAACCGTGTCAGTAAGCTACAAAGCATTGATGCTGGCAGCTTCTGTTCCTTCAAGGTTACCTGCAGACAGCCTTAAGAAAATATCCATTCTTACGCAGAATATGAATGGTGAATTTGAACCGGCCAATGTATCGGTTACCATCACAAAACTCAAAGAAGAGAAAAGGCTTATCAGGAACAGGTTCTGGGCCCGCCCTGATCAGTTTGTAATGCGTAAAGAAGAGTATATTAAAAACTTTCCCTACGATGAGTACGACAATGAAAGCGATTACAGAAGTTGGGGAAAGGGGGAAAATATTTTTAGCCGTATAGATTCTTCTAAGGTAAGTGGGGAGTGGCGAGTGGGGAGTGGGAAATTCACACCCGGCTTTTATACAATTGAAATCGTAGCAAAAGATAAAAACGGCGAGGAAGTAAAAGATGTTAAGTATATTGAGTTGTATGACGAAAAATCAAAGAAGCTCAATAAGCCACAGTATTTATGGACAGGAATCAATAACACAACCGTTGCCCCCGGTGAAATTGCCAAAGTGGAATTAGGCACTGCGGCAGATGATCTTTTCATTGTTCATCAAATCAGCAAAGGTCCAGGTCTCACCACTCATGACTACCAATTCTTAAAACTCAATAACCAAAAACAAACCTACTCTTTTGATGTAACGGAACAAGACCGGGGCGGTTATGGTGTAAGCTGGATATTTGTGAAAAACAACCGTTTCTACCAACTTAACCAGACTATTAACGTACCATGGACAAATAAGCAACTGAACATAGAATATGCTACATACAGGGATAAAACGCTTCCCGGCAGCGAAGAAAAGTGGAAGATCCGTATCAGCGGAGAAAAAAATGAAAAGATAGCAGCCGAAATGCTGGCTACCATGTATGATGCATCTCTTGACCAGTTCCTGCCGCATAGTTGGTCTGTGCCTTATTTATGGCCTTCCTATTATGCACGCAGCTATTGGGATGGCTCCAGGAACTTCAATGACGTACAATCCAATCAACGATATACCGGGGAAGGCGATTACAAAAACTTATTGAAACAATATGACCAGTTTTTATTTCCCAAGGAGAGATATCTGCAGGAAAGAATGGTTGCTTATGCAAAAGCGGAAAGCGGTGAGCCTTCGCCGGGAGTGGCAGACCAGGACATGTCCCCTGCACCTTCAAAAGAAGAACTTGATGCAGATGACGTTGCCGATACGATAAGTATAGATAAAAAACCGGATACAGGTTCCCCTGCATCCGGTGATGTAAAAGTGCGGAAGAATTTCAATGAAACCGCTTTCTTTTTCCCTGATCTGAAGACAGACAGCGCCGGGGCGATTGAATTTTCTTTTACGATGCCTGAAGCCTTAACCAGATGGAAATTCCTGGCACTGGCGCATACAAAAGATGCGTCTTTTGGCGCCAGCAGCAAGGAAATTATCACACAGAAAGAACTGATGGTACAGCCCAACCCTCCCCGCTTTTTACGGGAAGGAGATAAAATGGAATTCAGCGCCAAAGTGGTAAACATGACGGATAAGGAAATAACCGGCACAGCCGCATTTCAATTATTCGATGCCACTACCAATCAACCTGTTGACGGATGGTTCCAGAATTCCATTCCCAATCAATATTTCACCGTGGCAGCAGGGCAAAGCGAAGCGGTGAAATTTCCTATTGAAGTTCCCTACCAGTATAACAAAGCATTGGTTTGGAGAATTGTTGCCAAAGCAGGGGACTATTCTGATGGTGAAGAAAATGTTTTACCTGTATTAACGAACCGTATGCTGGTAACAGAAACGCTTCCGCTGAATGTAAAAGGATCGGGAACAAAGAACTTTACGTTTGAAAAACTACTTAGCTCCTCCCCCTTCGGGGGAGGCCGGGAGGGGGCCAACACATTGCAACATCATGCCATTACATTGGAATATACTTCTAATCCTGCATGGTATGCAGTACAGGCTCTTCCCTACCTGATGGAATATCCTTATGACTGCGCCGAGCAAACATGGAACCGCTATTATGCCAATTCGCTGGCTTCTATGATCGCCAACTCATCTCCCAAAATAAAAGAAATATTCAAAAAATGGGAGTCTGAAATCCCTCCTTCGGGGGGTGGGGGGGCTTTACTCTCTAACCTGCAGAAAAATGAAGAACTAAAATCCATTTTGCTGGAAGAAACACCCTGGGTTTTACAAGCCGGTAATGAAAGTGAGCAAAAAAGAAACATCGCACTGCTGTTTGATATGGTGAAAATGAGCGAACAACTGAATAGTTCTTATGACAAGCTCAAACAAATGCAAAGCAGTAATGGCGGGTTTGTCTGGTTTGCCGGCGGACCCGATGACCGGTATATGACGCAATACATTGTAACCGGCATCGGCCATTTATTTAAACTGGATGCAGTTGCCAAAGACCAGGAAGCTAAACTAAAAGCCATCCTTACAATAGCCATTCCTTACCTGGATAAAAAAATAAAAGAGGATTACGATAACCTCCTTAAGAATAAGACAGACCTGAAAAAATACTCACCGGGTTACACCGTCATCCAATACCTGTATATGCGGAGTTTTTTCCCGGAATATGCTATTGCAAAAAACGCAGATACCGCTTACAACTATTTCAGGGAGAGAATGCAAAAAACATGGGTACAGCAAAGCAAATACATGCAGGCCATGGCAGCCTTGGCGCTTCATCGCACCAATGACACAAAAACGCCTGCTGCAATCCTGAAATCGCTGAAAGAGTCTTCCATTGTACATGATGAACTTGGCAGGTATTTTAAAAACCAGCCCCGCGGATGGTTCTGGTACGAAGCCCCGATAGAAACACAGGCATTGCTGATCGAAGCCTTCAGCGAAGCAGGAAATGACACAAAAACCGTTGATGAACTTAAAACATGGCTTTTACAGAATAAGCAAACCAATAACTGGAAAACAACAAAGGCAACTGCAGAAGCCTGCTATGCACTACTGGTGGGTGGCAGCCAATGGTTAAGCAGTGAACCTGTTATTGAAATAAAATTGGGCAACACTACTATCCGGTCAACTGATGTTAAGGCAGAAGCCGGAACCGGATATTTCAAGCAAACAATCGAAGGGAAAATGGTTAAACCGGAGATGGGAAATATTGTTGTAACAAAAGAACCGCCCAAAGCTCCCCTTAAAGCAGATTTACCTTCGTGGGGCGCTGTGTACTGGCAATATTTTGAAGACCTGGATAAGATAACGACATCAACAACTCCGCTTCAATTGAGCAAGAAAATATTCATTCAGAAAAACACCGACAAAGGGCCTGTGCTTAGCCCGGTTAATGATGGAGATATTATTAATACAGGCGATAAAATAACTGTAAGGATTGAACTGCGTGCAGACCGTGATATGGAATATGTGCACATGAAAGATATGCGGGCAACGGCACTGGAACCTGTAAATGTTTTAAGCGGTTATAAATGGCAGGGTGGGCTGGGTTATTATGAAAGCACCAAAGACGCCAGCACTAATTTCTTTTTTAGCCATTTATACAAAGGAACCTATGTATTTGAATACAGCTTATTCGCTACACATGCCGGCAATTTCAGCAATGGCGTAACAACGATACAATGTATGTATGCACCGGAGTTCTCGAGTCATAGTGAAGGGGTAAGAATTACAATTGAATAATTGGGGCTAAAGCCCATTCATTAATATTCTGGGTTGCCCCGTCTTAAGGCATGACAACCCATTTTGATTCAGCCCGGTTTTAGCCAACCCTTATTTTTGCTGTATGAATCTGGAATATCTTATTGTTGGGCAAGGAATTTCAGGCACCTGGCTTTCTTATTATCTCCAAAAAGAGAACAAATCATTTCTTGTTATTGACAACAAGCAGTCCAATGCCCCTTCGCGGTTGGCGGCGGGCATCATCAATCCCGTAACCGGCCGCCGTCATGCCGAAGTTTGGATGGCGGATGAAATATTGCCCTTTGCATGGGAGGCTTATACTGAGATGGGAAATCAACTCGGCATTACTGCCATCTCCCGCAAAGATGTTATTGACTTTTTTCCCAGCCCGCAAATGCGCCTTGGTTTTCAGCAGCGGGTAGATGAGCAAGCCAGCTATGTTTCATTAGCCAAGGAAGATAATAGTTTCAGCAACCTGTTTAATTACGAATTCGGTTATGGGGAAATAAAACCTGTTTACACCGCCCATTTGGAAACCATTCTACCTGCATGGAGGCAGCAGTTACAGGAAAAAAATCAACTGCTTGAAGAAGACTTCCATATTGAAGAACTGAGCCACACAGGCGATGCCGTCCAATACAAAAATATCAAAGCACAAAAGATCATTTTTTGCGATGGCAATAGCAGCGCTTCCAACCCTTATTTCAAAAACCTTCCCTTTGCCCCGAATAAAGGGGAAGCCTTAACACTTGAAATCCCTGATTTGCCCGCTACTCATATTTATAAAAAAGGCATGATGCTTGTTCCACTGAGTACACCCGGTCAATGGTGGGTTGGTTCCGCCTATCAATGGGACTTTACCGACCTGCTGCCTACCCGGGAGTTTTATGAAAAAACAGAGCAACTATTGAAACAATGGCTGAAAACTCCTTTTCACATCACCGGCCACCTTGCAGGTAACCGCCCTGCCACATTGGAAAGAAGGCCTTTTGCCGGCCTGCACCCCCTTCACCCCTCCATTGGTATTCTTAATGGCATGGGAACAAAAGGCTGTTCTTTAGCGCCTTTCTTTGCAAAGCAATTGACTGATCACTTGTTGCATAATAAAGCCATTACGCCGGTAGCCGATATAAAAAGGTTCGCAAAAGTCCTGGGCAGGTAACTCTCTTTCCTGATTTGCCCAAAGCCCCTCCCCTTGCTATCTTTGCGCCTCATACAAAAAGTGAGACTATCATGTACAGAACCCACACCTGTGGCGAATTGAGATTGGAAAATAAAGGCGCTGCCGTAACTCTTGCCGGATGGGTGCAGACGGTTCGTAAATTCGGCGCTATTACGTTTATTGATTTAAGAGACCGTTACGGCATTACCCAGTTATTATTTGGGGAAGAGCTGACTAAGCAATTGGAAGAAAATCCTTTGGGCCGTGAGTTCGTATTGCAGGTAAAAGGAACAGTAAGCGAAAGAACTAACAAAAACCTCAACATTCCCACCGGCGATATTGAAATAATGGTATCCTCTTTTTCCATTCTGAACAAATCAGCCGTTCCGCCCTTTACCATCCAGGATGATACGGATGGCGGCGATGACCTGCGGATGAAATACCGTTTTTTGGATTTGCGGAGAAATGCCGTAAAGAAAAATCTTGAACTACGCTATGCCGTAAACCGTGCAGCGAGGAATTACCTGCACAACAACGGCTTCATGGATATTGAAACACCTTTCCTTATCAAATCCACACCAGAAGGGGCAAGGGATTTTGTGGTGCCGTCAAGGATGAACCCGGGACAGTTTTATGCGCTGCCCCAATCGCCGCAAACATTCAAGCAACTGCTGATGGTAAGCGGCTATGACCGTTATTACCAGGTAGTAAAATGCTTCCGTGATGAAGATCTTCGTGCCGACCGTCAGCCGGAGTTCACACAGATAGACTGTGAAATGGCTTTTGTAGAACAGGAAGATATTCTCACCATGTTCGAAGGCATGGTAAAATCTGTCTTCAAAGATGTAAAAGGAATTGATTATACAGAAAAAGTGCAACGGATGACATGGGAAGATGCCATGTGGAACTATGGCAACGACAAACCGGACATTCGTTTTGAAATAAAAATCGCAAACCTGATTTTCCCTCAACATAGTTTCCCTGAAAAACAAAGTCCGCTTGGAGCATCGGGTTCTGAATCCCTCCTTCGGGGGGTGGGGGGGCCTTTGGATAGGCCGGAAACAGTTCTTGCTATTGCTGTTCCGGGTTGCAGCGAATACAGCCGTAAGCAAACCGATGAACTGACCGAATGGGTAAAACGTCCGCAGATAGGCATGAAAGGTTTGGTATTTATTAAAGTAAATACAGATGGTACTTATAAAAGCAGTGTAGATAAATTTTACAGTGAAGAAAAACTGAAAGCCATTGCCGCTGCTGCCAACGCTAAACCCGGCGATCTGGTATTAATACTTGCCGGTGCTGAAGAGCGGACAAGAAAGGCCATCAGTGAATTGCGGTTGGAAATGGCGGAACGCTTAGGCTTCCGCAAGAAAGATGAGTTCAAACTGGTTTGGATACTCGATTTCCCGTTGTTTGAATACGATGAAGAAGGCAACCGCTGGGTAGCCCGTCATCACCCTTTCACTTCGCCCAAGCCTTTGCAGATAGAAACGATGATAAACAACAAGCCCGTAATAGAAAATGCGGCGGACTATTTAAAACATCCATACGCCAACATCAAGGCCAATGCCTATGACATGGTGCTGAACGGAAATGAAATTGGCGGAGGCTCTATTCGTATTTTTCAAAGGGAGTTACAGGAAAAAATGTTTGCCGCCCTCGGCATGGATAAAGAAGAGCAGCAACATAAATTTGGCTTCCTGCTCGGCGCTTTTGAATACGGTGCACCGCCGCATGGTGGTATTGCCTTTGGATTTGACCGTCTTTGCGCCATTCTCGGCGGCAGTGAAAGCATCCGCGACTTTATCGCTTTCCCTAAAAACAATGCCGGCAGGGATGTAATGCTGGATGCCCCTGCAACGATTGATGACAAACAGTTTGAGGAGTTGCAGATAAGGCTGGATTTAAAGGATTAATATAGCTCTATAACGGATTAACACAGATTATTATGATACCAGACTATCAAACTTTAATGTTGCCTTTATTAAAAATAGTTTCTACCGGCAAAGAGCTAAAAATGAATGACGCAGTCGAAATTTTGGCCAAGCAATTTTGTCTTACGGAACAAGAAAAAAAGGGATTATTACCAAGTGGGCGAACTTTCTTATTCGATAATAGAGTTGGCTGGGCAAGGACTTATCTGAAAAAGGCTGGTTTATTGGAATCGCCAAGAAGAGGCTCAATCATAATTACTCAAAGAGGAAGAGAAGTTTTAAAAGAAGACCTAACAGCAATTAATGTCAATTATCTAAAAAAATTTCCTGAATTTATAGAGTTTCATTCTTTCAAAAGAGGGGAACCCTCTGAAAACTTGGAGGCGAAAATTGTTGACTCAAAGCAAGAAACACCAGAAGAACTTCTTGAAGCTGGTTATCAAAGTATTCGAAAATCAATAGAGGAAGAAATATTGGCAAAATTAAAAAGTGTAAGCCCTTCCTTTTTTGAAAGAATAGTTGTTGGATTACTTGTAAAAATGGGCTATGGTGGTTCTATTCAGGATGCAGGTAAAGCAGTTGGCAGAAGTGGCGATGAAGGAATTGACGGGATTATTAAAGAAGATAAACTCGGACTTGATGTAATATACATTCAGGCAAAAAGGTGGGGAAATGTGGTTGGCAGGCCTGAAATACAAAAATTTGTTGGTGCATTGGCAGGGCAAAGAGCCAAAAAAGGCGTATTTATCACAACTTCAAACTTTACAAAAGAGGCCGAAATCTACGCTGCACAAATGGATACGAAAATTGTATTGATTGACGGAGCAGAATTAGCTTCATTAATGATTGATTACAACCTTGGTGTTTCCGTTCAAGACACCTACGAAATTAAAAAGATAGACTCCGACTATTTTGACGAAGAATAAGCCCCGGCCCTGCTATAGCCCGAAGGGCTAAAACCTCATTAACCGCCGGTGTAACCGACGGGCATAAAATAATCTGCTGCCGCCCAACCCCGAAGGGGTTGAATATAATAGTAAAAATATTTTTTCAATACCTTTCAATCCAAACTCTATCTAAAGATATGGGCAGTTATCGTCAAATCTATTATCAAATAGTTTTCGGCACAAAAAACCGGGAAGCTGTTATAGAAGAGATCCATGAAGAAGAACTATACAAGTATATATGGGGAATCATCAATAACCATAAATGCCACTTGTATCGGATTAACAGCATGCCAGACCATGTCCACATTTTCACAGACGTTCATCCCTCTGTTTCGCTAAGCGATTTTGTAAAAGATATTAAAGTTGCCAGCAGTATATGGATGAAAGAAAGTAAAAAATTCCCTCATTTCACCGGCTGGCAGGAAGGCTATGGCGCCTTCACGTATTCCATTCGGGAAAAGGATATGATAATAAACTATATAAAGAATCAGAAGGAGCATCATAAAAAAGAAAGCTTCTTTGATGAATACAAAAGGCTGTTGATAGAAAGCGGAATTGAATTTGACGAAAAGTACCTGCTCTGATATTCAACCCTTTCAGGGTTGTACCCTTATTGCTTGTTATTTCTCCCGGGTTTCACCCGGAGTTATTAGTGTTTAACTGCTTCGCAGTTCATGCAAGAGTTATTGCATTGTTGATGCCGTCAAACCTTGCAAACTCAAAACAGGCAGCTTGTTTTGACGAAGAATAATACCCGGCTACACAGCCCGAAGGACCAAAACCTCATTAACCGCCGGTTATACCAGTGGGCATAAACCAATCCGCTACCACCAACCCCTTCGGGGTTGTCAGTCTACGGGTTTTACCCGGAGTTATCATTATTTAACTGCTTCGCAGTTCATGCAAGAGTTATTGCATTGTTGATGCCGTCAAACC
>CAZLLT010000001.1:219994-537481 GCA_964560445.1 uncultured Chitinophaga sp.
TTTAACTGCTTCGCAGTTCATGCAAGAGTTATTGCATTGTTGATGCCGTCAAACCTTGCAAACTCAAAACAGGCAGCTTGTTTTGACGAAGAATAATACCCGGCTACACAGCCCGAAGGACCAAAACCTCATTAACCGCCGGTTATACCAGTGGGCATAAACCAATCCGCTACCACCAACCCCTTCGGGGTTGTCAGTCTACGGGTTTTACCCGGAGTTATCATTATTTAACTGCTTCGCAGTTCATGGAAGAACTGTTGTATTGTTGAAGCCGACAAACTTGCAAACTCAAAACAGGCAGCTTGTTTTGACGAAGAATAAGCCCCGGCCCTGCTATAGCCCGAAGGGCTAAAACCTTATTAACCGCCGGTATAACCGGCGAGCATAAAAATAACCGGCTGCCGCCCAACCCCGAAGGGGTTGAATATAAACATATCATCCCTACGGGGTTCATCTGAAACTTTATAATTGAAATCTATTGATATTTCGCCCCGATGGGGCCAAGAAAAATAATCAGGAACCAAGCAACTGCTTCAATACCGCCGTCACTTTCTCCCCATTCGGCAACATGGCTTTTTCTAATACCATATTCATTGGCACAGCAGGCAGGTTCAAGGCGCCTAATACTTCCACCGGTGCATCTAAAAATTGAAAACAGTTTTTGGAAATTCTTCCTGCCAATGCTTCGGCAAAGGAATTGTTTTGCTGCTCTTCCGTTAATACCAGGCATTTGCCATGCAGCTTCACCCTTTCATAAACCAGTTCTTCATCCAGCGGGAACAAGGTCCGCAAATCAACTACTTCCATTTGCTTATCCAACTTCTTTGCAGCGGCCTTGGCCCAATACACTCCCATCCCGTAAGTAATCACCACGCAGCTTTCACCATTATTAATCTTATCAGCGGATGCGTTCATCACTATATTGGCTTTGCCGAAGGGTAAAATATAATCTTCCGAAGGTTCCGGCATTTTGGCCTCTTCCGTGCCGGGCACTTTGCTCCAGTAAAGTCCTTTGTGCTCCAGCATTACAACAGGGTTAGGGTCATAATAAGCGGCTTTCATTAATCCTTTCATATCCGCCGCATTGGAAGGATAGGCCACCTTTATTCCTTTGATGGAAAGCACTGTTGTTTCAACACTGCCGCTATGATAAGGTCCGCCACCGCCATAAGCGCCGACAGGCACTCTTAGTATCATGGACACCGGAAATTTTCCGCAACTGAGATAATTACTTTTTGATAATTCTGTTACCAACTGATTAAAGCCGGGATAAATGTAATCACCAAACTGTACTTCAACTATCGGCTTCAGGCCCACAGCACTCATTCCCGCCGTTGAACCCACAATATATGCTTCCTGTATGGCCGTATTAAACACCCGGTGCTCTCCAAATTGATCGGCAAGTGTAGCCGCTTCACGAAAAACACCCCCTAACCGTTTGCCTACATCCTGCCCGTATAATACAGCTTCAGGATGCTTCTCCATTATTTCCCGGATAGCAAATAAAGCCGCATCTACCATTATCACTTTCTCTGCCCCGGCAGGGCTTCTCTCCCCTTTCTCTTCCGTAACAGGTGTGGGGGCAAAAACATGCTCTTCCACTTTTGCCGGGTCAGGCTCCGCCGCTGCCACAGCTTTTGCAAAATCAGCAGCCACTAATTCATCCGCTTCTTTTTTTATTCGCTGCAATTCCTCCTCTGAAATCTCTTTTTCCAGCAATCTTTTCCGGAGTTTTAACCCTGGATCATGCGCCGCATGATTGGCCCAGTCTTCATCGCTGCGATAAAATTCTTTTCGTACGCCGCTGGTATGATGCCCCAGTAAGGGCGCCTGTGCATGTACCAGGTAGGGTTTTCTTTCTCTTCTTACAAAATCAACTGTGCTTTTCATTACCGTATAGGAGGCTTCAAAATCGCTGCCATCCACCTGTACCCGGTTCATTCCTTTAAAACCGGCAGCAAATTCAAAAGCATTCATCGTCCGGGCTTCGTCCGAAGTAACACTGATGCCCCAATTGTTATCCTGCACCAGGTAAATTACCGGCAATTGTTTCAATACGGCAAACTGAAACGCTTCGCTTACTTCGCCTTCGGTAATGCTGGCATCACCCAAAGAGCAAACAACAACCGGCAATTCATCATTGGTTCCCTTTCTCAATCTTTCATGCAAATGCTTTTCAAGATAGCTGACACCCTGTGCAAGGCCCGTTGTGGGAATGGCCTGCATACCCGTAGCGCTGCTTTGATGAATGATGGTGGGCTTATCATCGCCACGATAAGAGGGATGAGAATAATATTCCCTGCCTCCCGAAAAAATATCATCCCTCTTTGCCAGTAATTGCAGCATGAGCTGGTATGGCGTGAAACCCATTCCCAGCAACATGCTCTCATCCCGGTAATAGGGACTGGCAAAATCATGCGATTGTAATTGAAAAGCTGTTGCCAACTGAATGGCTTCATGCCCCCTTGAGGTGGAATGAACATACTTGCATACAGAACGGTTTTGTTCGTAGGTATCCGCCATTGCCTTTGCAAGGCACATTAAATAATACGCTTTTATTTCTATCGGGGTATCTGTCATGAAACGGCAAGCAATATCGGGCAAACGTACATATTTTACACCTGAAATTTAAAAGAAAAGCCACCCGTTGTCCGGATGGCCTGTACGCAGATAGTTTCGGTTTAAAGCTGAATATCACTTGATTTCAAGGCTGAATAAGCTGTCGTCTTCGATAAAGCCCTCCAACTCATCTCCCACTACCACTTCTCCCACTCCCGCAGGCGTACCGGTAAAAATCAGGTCGCCGATATTGATGGAAAAATAGTTGGAGATATAAGCAATTATTTTATCAAAAGAATGGGCCATTGCTGCTGAATTGCCCTGTTGCACCAGTTCTTTGTTTTTATAAAGGCAGAAATTAATGTCTTTCCTGTTTTTAATATCATTGACAGCAACCCATTTACCCACCACAGCAGAATTGTCCCATGCTTTGGCTTTTTCCCAAGGCAGCCCTTTTTCTTTTAATTCGTTTTGTATATCCCTTGCCGTAAAATCAATGCCGGCAGAAACAGCATCATAATATTTACCTGCAAATTTTTCCTGTATATATTTTCCGTTCTTGCTTATACGCAAGACCAGCTCACACTCATAATGCAGCTCGTTGGTAAATTCAGGATAATAAAAAGGGGTATGGGCCTGCAGCAAAGCGCTTTTGGGCTTCATGAAGATAACCGGTTCATCAGGGAGGTCATTACCCAGTTCCTCAGCATGTGCTGCATAATTACGGCCTACGCAAAAAATTTTCATATACAGAAAAGTGTTTTAATACATATACAGGATCCGGATAATGAATTCCTGCATATCCAGGCATCATATAGTGAGTATTGGATTTGTCCGGGAAAAATTCCGGTGTAAAACGGGATTGCTAAAATAAGTAATAGGACTGATTTCTCATAAAGAATAGTCCTTATTATTTACAAGGTTCATGGCAATGGCAATACCCTGCAATACAAAGGTTTCAATGGCTTCCACTGCCTTTTCAATCTTTACTTTTACAACCGGCTCCTCTTCTTTTCTCCACTTACCCAGCACAAATTCGGCCTGCATACCCCTCGGAAAATCGTTTCCAATCCCAAACCGTAGCCGGGGATATGATGTGCTGCCAAGGGCTTCCTGGATACTTTTCAGGCCGTTATGGCCGCCATCGCTGCCCCCGGGCTTCATTTTCAGCCTGCTGAGGGGTACGGCCACCTCATCCAGCACTACCAGCATAGATTCCGGCCCTGATTTCTCTTTTTCCAGCCAATATTTTACCGCCTTGCCGCTCAGGTTCATATAAGTAGTGGGACAAATGCAAACCACCTTTTTCCCTTTTAGTTTTACTTCGGCAGTAAAAGCATGACGGTTTACGGCAAATGAGCCGCCATGTTTTTGTACAAAAGCATTCACCACGTCAAAACCAATATTATGACGGGTATGTGCATACTCGCTGCCGGGATTGCCCAATCCAATTATCAAAAATTTCATGCTGCCATTATCGGGAGTGTAAGCTACTGCGTTTCAGGGATATTGTAAAAAAGCCCGCAAGCTGTGTGGCTAATGCGGGCTTTTCAGGTATTGTTCCGTTTCAATTATTTCTTGGCTTCAGCAGCCGGGGCCGCCGCTGCAGGCGCACCTGCCGCAGGGGCAGCCGCTTCTTCCTGCTTCAATTGCCTTGTTAATACAACTGATGCAATGGGAATACGGGGCGAATTCAGTATCTCATAATGCTCTTCCTTTACATCTTCCACCCGGATATTTCCGTTCAGCTCCAGTTCGTCAATCGGAACTTCTATGTTCTCTTTAAGGTACTTTGGGTAGGTTTTTACCTTTAGTGATTTAATTTTTGTTACCAGGCGGCCCCCGTCTTTTACACCTTTTGATGTTCCGGTAAATTTCAGGGGAATATCTGCGATAACTTTTTTGTCATCCACCAGTTCCAGTAAATCTACATGGATCAGGCTGTCTGTTACCTTATCAAATTGCAAATCTTTCAGAATGGTCCTGTAGGTTTTACCATCTACTGTAATTTCTGCAACCTGGAAACTTGGTGTGTACACTAATTTTTTGAAAGCTGATGCAGGAGCATGAAAGTTGATTTCCTGCGAGCCGCCATAAATTACACCAGGCACCAGTTCCTGAGAGCGGAGTGATCGGGTGGCGCTTTTGCCGAATCCGGTCCTCAGTTGTCCTTCGATTGTAATTGTTTTCATTTTTGTTGTTTTACCTCCATCTCCTAAAGGGGAGCTATGCTCTCACAAGTAGAAGAGGGTTTATAGTTAAGAAATAGTTTACTCTCTAAAAAGCGAAAAGGAATTACCAAACCTAAGTTCTCCTTTGGGAAACAAGGGCCTTATTTACCCCTCCGTTGCGAATGAATAAAAAGGCTTGTTATGCTCTTGTTTTCATACGCATTGCGTATGGCCACCCCAAACAGTTCTGCCACGCTTACCACTTTTATCTTACCGGAGGTTTGCTTTATCGGTATGGTATCACAAACCACTAATTCTTCCAGCACACTGTTTTCAATGTTCTCGTAAGCCTTTCCGCTCAGCACCGGGTGTGTAATTAATGCCCTCACACTCCTGGCCCCTTTTTCCTTTAAAAGACCTGCACTTTTTGCCAGGGTTCCGCCCGTATCACAGATATCGTCAATGATTACAATATCTTTTCCGGCAACATCCCCTATCACTACCATACTTGCTATTTCATTGGCCCTTTTTCTGTGCTTATCACAAATCACCATTTCCGCATTGAAATAGCTGGCTATCTCTCTTATCCTGTTGGTAGCCCCCACATCAGGTGCCGCAAAGGTAAGGTTTTCTAGGCGGAGATTTTCTATATAAGGGATAAAAACTGCGTGGCTGTCCAGGTGGTCAACGGGAATGTCAAAATAGCCCTGTATCTGGGGTGCATGTAAATCCATTGTAATCACCCTGTCAGCCCCGGCTGCTACTAACATATTGGCAACCAGCTTACTACCAATTGCCACCCGGGGCCTATCCTTCCTGTCCTGGCGGGCATAGCCGTAGTAGGGAATGACGGCAATTACCTTATCGGCAGAAGCCCTGCGGGCCGCATCAATCATGAGCAAAAGCTCCATCAGGTTCTCTGCGGGAGAATAGGTGCTTTGAATCAGGAAAACATAGTCGCCCCTTACGCTTTCCAGGAAGATGGGCGAAATTTCCCCATCGCTAAAGCGTTGAATATTAATTTTTCCAAGGCGGGTTCCGTAACTTTTACAAATTTGGTGGGCCAGTTGCTGAGACCCGGTTCCGGCGAAAATTTTGGCAGATTGCATACGCAGCAGGTATATGTCAAAAGCAAATGCTTTGGTGCGGCGAAGATATTACTATCAACGCAATACACGATACCCTGCTGCAAAAAAGGAGAAAAATCTTACCGGTAAACAACAGCATTATTTCTGTCGGCGCCTTTTAAAGACTGAATCTTTTTACTATGCAGCGGCGAAGGACCGGAGGAACTTGCATTACAGCTATAAAACAGGGAAGAGCAAATAAATACAGAGGCAAGAAGCGCCACTATATATACACCGGCAAAAAACAGGATAGGATGCAATGACCCGAATGAGGTAAAGCTTTTGGTCTTCATAAATACCAGATTTTGTTGTTTTTCAATTGATATTGGTTTATGGCTGGGCCTGTAAACATTGCCGGTTGATGGGCATTGTCAGAATAAAAATATTGGCTATACTTGTTATATGCAAGAGCAGAAGTACTCAATAAAACAATGGTCAAAAGACGACAGGCCGAGGGAAAAATTACTTATGACCGGTGCAGAAAACCTCAGCAATTCGGAATTGCTGGCTATTCTTATACACAACGGCACCCGCCGGAAAAGCGCTGTGGACCTGGCCAAAGAGGTGTTGAAGCTAAGCAAAGATAACCTGGCCGAACTGGGGAAGCTGTCTGTAAAGGAGCTTATGAAAGTAAACGGTATCGGCGAGGCAAAAGCCATTACCATTGCGGCGGCGCTGGAAATCGGCAGGAGAAGGCAGACTGCCGCCTTTGAGAAAAAAACCGTAACCAGCAGCAGCGATATTGCCCTTTTTCTTCAAACCAAATTAAAAGACCTCAGAAAGGAGGTCTTCGCCGTTCTTTTCCTGAACAGGGGCAATAAGGTTAATCATTTTGAAATAGTAAGCGAAGGGGGCATTACCGGCACTATTGCCGACCCGAGGATCATCCTCCGCAAAGCCCTTGAAGAAGATGCTGTAAGCATTATCCTGTGCCATAACCATCCTTCGGGCAACCTGCAACCGAGCAAGGCAGATGAACAATTAACCTCCAAAATAAAGAATGCGGCCTTACTCTTCGACATCAAAGTTCTTGACCATATCATTGTAAGCGAGCAGGGCTATTTTAGCTTTGCAGATGAGGGAATGTTATAAACCGCCAGGTTAAAGCAGTTTGTAGTTTGTAACGCCTTGCGCCATTGAAAAATCATTTTTCCTGAAGAATAGGAACACGGATAACGCTGATTGGGCGGATAATCACTGATTTTTTTCAACGCTATCCGTTTTCACCTGTTGCATCAGCGTTCCTATTTTTTGTTTTGCTATGATAACTAACCCATTTTAATAGCACAATACGTTAGTTTGTAGTTAGAACCTATCTCAAAAGTATTGTTTCCCACTAAGCCACTAAACGCACAAAGAAATTTTAATTGATTATCACCGCTTTGTGCTCTCCGTGCCTTCGTGGGATATATAAAACCTGACTTTTGAGATAGCTTACAGTAACCCTGTAAACCCGCCTGGTACGTTAATGGCTTTTCCAATCCCAGGTTGTAACCATCCACTATGAACTATCAACTAAAAATCAGGCCTGTGGCGTTGGCCCGCCGAAGTTCAAAGGAAACTGCACCTCTTCAATATCTTTAATAGCTCCGTTCTGCGCTTCGTATTTCTGGATATTATCCGCCAGGGCTTTCATTAAGCGTTTGGCATGTTGCGGAGTAAGTATTATTCTTGACTTCACTCTGCTTTTGGGGGTGCCGGGCATTACGTTCACAAAGTCAATTACAAACTCGGCATGGGAATGGGTAATAATGGCCAGGTTGGCATAAGTGCCTTCGGCTATTTCTTCCGAGATTTCTATATTAAGCTGGTTGGCGGGCTGCTGTTCGGTCATAAAATCAAATTGATGGTGCAAAAATAATGAATACCACCTTGATGCTCAACTTCCTGATTTACAATTTCTACCAATGTGCAGGCAATTATTTATCCCCCAATTAATCTTCATCAGGCTTTTGGATTATTTAAAATAACTACCTTAACAGTAGCTATATTCTCATAATATGTTAATAACCGGATCCGTTTCTCATGCACTTCATCATCCATACCAATCTTATTTATTAACCTCAAAATGTAACAATTATGAAAAGGATTCTTCTATCCCGGTTTACATTAACCGCAGTTATGGCAACCCTATTTTGTATAGGAAGCGGACATACTCTACAGCCTGCCAACACAAAGGTTTCGGAACCTTGCTCATGCCCCCAATTTTATAATCTGTCAGCAACGGCGGCCATTGCTTTTGACTCTTTTAACTGTGGGGATTTAGCATTAATGTTTACTGACGTTCCCGGCGCTGAAATTAACACGGGTACTTATCTATGGGCCAACAAAACTTGTACGGTTCCTTTTCCCAATGGGATTTTAACTTCTATTAGCGGCTCTACAACAGGCTTGTCATTTTATGTATCCGGGGGAGTAGTTGGCAGCCAAACTACACCTTCCCCATGCGATTGATGTTTTCTCCTTTACAAAAAAGCCTTGCAGAATTCTGCAAGGCTTTTTTGTAAACATGAATACAAAACTTATTAATGTTTCTTCTTCAATATTAAAAAATAAGGAAACCCACCATAGTTACCGATATCAACGCCATACCGAAGCGCTAAAGTAATAGTTTCTTCACATGGGGATACATAGCTATCTTCATCCGGACCAATTGTTTCTATAGTAGCCCCGGTATAGCCCTGTGTTTGCCATGACCAAATAGACCCAATCCTTTCCCTGTTAATCTTAACAGTGTTAGTAGTTGTATTAACAATACACTTTACGGGTAGCGGGTCAACAGCATAATCATGTAAAAAAGTGAAAGTGTTAGCATTCAGTTGGCTAAGTACTATAACATCACCGGGGGCATAATCCGCCCACGTATCTTCAAGCACCTCAAACTCTCCAGAGTAAAGCGTAGGATTGTAAAGACAAAGTGCCGCATAGCGAACAAACCAGGAATAGCCGGGATAGCCTCCGGGACCTGCAGCCGTGCCCGGACCACCCTGGGGAAAGGCATCATATACGCTGCCTGACGACAGGTACAGCGTTACGCTAAAATCATACGTATCTCCCAAGGCAATATCCTCGCCGCCATACAATGCCTCAATCTGTGCAGCCGTAACTGTATAAGAAGCAGGGATTGATGTAGCCCCGGCAACAAACACTTTTACGTTGGAAGCGGAGCCGTTTTTCCTTACCACTACATCATACTTTACAACAGGGTCCACAGTACTCTGCCAGTCCTCTGGTTTAAAATAATACGCTACATCAAATTTTCCCTGGAATGTGGACAGGTCAGTCAGGTCCAGGGTGGCGCTGCCACTGGCGTCCCTTGTAGTGGTAACAGCAGGCACATTCTCAAGATCGTCCAATATGGACTTCGTGATAGGGCCATTGTCCTTTGTACAACTTGTCAATGCCAGGACACCCAGCAGAAACAGGAAAATGGGTGATAAAATATTTTTCTTCATATCGGTTATTTTAAGTTTTTAAAGGTAATTAGGGTTGCCAGAACACTTTATAGGTAGAAGGCACTTTCTGAGAAGGCGCATTACCATTTAAGTTCAACTCGCCTTGTGGCCAAGGCAATGACCAGGGATAATCCGTACCGCAGATTACAGGTACGGGGTTCTGCGGGTTTACTACCGGGTTGCCGCCTACAGGAGGCTGCACCACAGTAACCGAAGGCCCAAAGCCCTGAAGACCGGCATTAGCAGGCCCCGGGTTAAACATAATGGGGAACCTTGTTCTCCTGAAATCGTTATAATTATCAACCCCATTGGCGCCAAACTGGGATATCCATTTTTGCGTCATCACATGCTCCATTTTCTTGGTGGCATTACCATTCACAAACTCATCAATAACGTTACTCCTATAACTGGTAGCAGCAGCTTGAGAAGCAAGAAGCGGCACTGTTTGATTTGTCGGCTTTACAAAGTTGGTAATAATATAGTCCACCTGCTCAAAAGAAGCAGTCAGCGCTGCGCTGAAAACATTCTGCGCATTTCCGGGCGCCAGCCCTGCAAGTATCAGTTCAGCTTCGAGGTACAACCTGTCGGCATAAGTAAGGAACCTCGCAGGAGCAGCCCCCGTACCCGCTGTTGCCGGCACTACAGCCGTACCGGCGCCGTCGTCATAGCGGCCGCCTGTAGGGTAAATACCGGGAAGAGAATAGGTATTACTGTTGGAACCGTCCCGGCAGATGCCGTTAGAACCGAAAACAATCGTTACAAAGCCGCCGTCCCGGTATTCCGTACAGTTTTCCGGAGTGGCGGTAGCTGATTTCTGATTATAGATATAGTAAGGAATGCGGGGGTCTGTAAGGTTCTGGTAAATACCGGTATTCCTTCCTTTCATAATCTCATACAGCCAGGGACTTACCAATTGGCCTCCCCTTTGGGTGGCAGTATAAATACCGTAGCCGGGGTTCCTGTCATCCGTGGCAACAAAAGGACCAAACGGAAGCATGAAGCTTTCTGCCTGGGAACTGATAAGCTGGGAAGGGTTGGCCAACAACGCTGTTACTTCAGCGCTTACATTCTGCACCAGCCTTACCTGTGTATATAATTTCAGCTTGATGGTATTGGCAGCTTTTACCCATCTTGCTGTGTTTCCTGCATAGAACAAATCATCGGCGGCAGGAACAGAAGCATTGGGCGTTGGGTTATTAATATCGGCAATACCCTCATCCAGCAAAGCCAGTAATTTAGGATAAATCTCCGCATCGTTATCAAATACGGGCTGGGATATATTGCCGGGTTTAAACGAGTTAAACTCAGAAAACGGAATATCGCCCCATACATCCACCATCAGGCTGAAGAAATACGCCTTCATAATTTTGGCAACACCTGCATATTTATACCTGCCTTCTGCAGTTGCCTGGTTAACAATAACATCAAGGTTGGATAAGGCGATGTAAAGGCCATCCCACCCGAGGTTATCACCCCTGATACCATACCTGTCGGCTCCGGTACGACCGGTGATCTGGTGTACATAGTTACCCAGGGTTAATCCCAGGGTACCCGCAATGGTAAAAGAGCCTCCTAATGAACGTTGCGTAGAAGTCAGCAACGTGGACACCGGTACGGCAGTCGGGTCGTTTAGGTTTTTATTTACGGCCAGATATTTTTTACAGCCTATAGCGCCCAAGAGTAGCACCCCGGCCATAAAAAAGTATAAAAAAGATTTTATTCGTATCATAACTGATGATTATATAGTTATTAATTAAAAGGTTACGTTGATATTGAAGCCAAACCTTCTTGTACTTGGGGCGCCGGTAACTTCAATACCCTGCACCTGGCCCGAACCTGGGGTATTAATCTCAGGATCGTAGTTGGTGTATTTAGGAATGTTTGGAGCTTCATACCAAAGGTTACGGCCACTGAGTGAAACAGTAATATTGGATAATTTCAGCTTCCTTACAAAATTGGAAGGAAGATCAAAGCCCAATACAACTTCTCTCAGCCTGTACACAGTAGCGTCAAATATGCTGTATTCGTCTGCACCGTTTGTAGCGAAAGTGCTGGACAAAGCGGCAGAGGAGAAGTACAGGTCATTCACACTGATCTTGGTTTGGTTAGGCACTGTTTTTCCATCAATCAGCAATGGCACATAAATAGAAGTACCATCAGGCTGTGTTTGCGCTACAGGATTGCCGTAAATACCTTTTATAACCACATTGGTTTCCCGGAATTCATTGTCGCGGGTTACACCCCTTCCGAGCATCGAGTTGATGGTTTCGGAATACAGGGCGCCGCCCTTGGTCATATCCCAAAGAACGCTTAAAGAAATCCCTTTGTAGGACAGGGTGTTTGTAATACCCATTTTCCAATCAGGATTGGGGTCGCCAATCATTTTTTCATTAATATCATCAAGAGGGAACCCGGATGCCGGGTCAATCAAAAGCTGGCCATCTTCAGAACGGGCATGGGCAATACCACGGAAATATCCATAAGGCATACCTGCTTCAATATAGTTAAGCCCGCCAATGATATCCCTTTCCAGTCCTTCCACTAATTTTTCTACGGTATTTACATTCTTGGTAAATACACCTCTTACTTCCCATGTAAGGTTTTTGCTCATCACAGGCCTTACAGAAAGACCGGCTTCAATACCAGTGTTCTTCACCTCACCGAGGTTGGTATAAAAACTGGTGTAACCAGTGGTTCCGGGAAGTGATATTGCATAGATCAAATCAGTTGACCTTTTATCATACCAGGTAAATTCACCGCTTACCCTGCGTTTGAACAATTGGAAATCGGTACCTACTTCTAATTCTTTTGTAAACTCAGGAGTAAGCAGGGGATCGTATGTTGTGGTGCCGCGGGTAGCACGGGGCTGGCCTAAGAAGCCGGTTGCGCTAAGGCCAAAAACATCCTCTGTATTATGCGGCTGGGCATCGTTACCCACTTTGGCATAACCAGCCCTGATTTTACCATAATCAAGCCAGTTGTTTTTGATTTTTAAAGCGTCTGTCCACACCAATGATCCGGATACGCCATAATAGAAATAGCTGGCGTTATCATAAGGAAGCGTGGAAGTGCGGTCCTGGCGGCCAGACACGTTGATAAAGGCAAAATTCCTATATCCCAGGGTTGCATCTGCCAGGTAGCCCACCAATCTTCTTCTTGACCTGCTGTCGGCAAGGAAGTTCTTGGTGTTTGTATTAATAAGGTTGTACAGGCCGGATACGATAAAGTCAACGCCCTGGAACGCCTGCCTTCTGGCTGTACGCTGGTTGAAATCGTTACCTACTTTGAAATCAAGGCTCCAGTCTTTGCCTATTTTAGGCGTAAAGATGGCCATGATAGTTGACTGAATTTCCTGGTTCCTGTAAAAATCTTCAGTAATAACCCCTAAAAGATTATTGGCGCTACCATAAGAAGATTCATCTATAATCTGGTCCCTGGCCATGTTATACTGGTTCACACCGAGGTTGTAAGTAAACATCACCGTATTATTCAGTTTATACGATGCAGTAGCCCTTGCCGTAATACGGTCATCTACCGTGGTGATTACGTTATGCTCAGCAGCCCAGATAGGGTTAGTATACTGGTTATCGTTGAACCCGATCTGGCGGCCGTCCCTTGTAGTGGTAGGCCAGTTGGCAATATCCCAGTTCCGGGCCATCATGAAAGTACGGCCCCATTGTGTCAGGAACGATTGTACCTGGCCGGAAAAGCCGCCTTTTTGTTTTGACCTGGCATAGGAAACATTACCGCCAAGGGTTAGTTTGTTAAGGGTTGTTTGTCCACCTACGCTGATATTGTTTCTTACATAGCTGGAATTCATTACATACCCCAGGTGGTTAACATTTGATAGCGTGGCATTGAATGTAGTAGTACCGCCACCGCCATTAATATTAATGGAGTTCTCGTACAGTTTACCTGTTTTAAACATATCCTTTACGTTATTGGGATACGCTTTATAAGGGTTGCGACCGGTAGTGCTGAACAGTTCCGGGTAGTGGGTAAAATAAGTTCCCCAGGAACTTCCGGGAATAGAGTCCACACCGGAATCAGTGGTTCCGATTACGTTTCCGCCGGCATCATAAATAACTCCCAGACCAAAAGGAGCTCCCCATGAACCATTGGAACCCTGTGTTCTGAAATTGGCGCCTGCGCCATATTTATTTTGAAAATCAGGTAAGTCAGCGATATTTTCTATGCTGATACCACTTCTATAGCTCAGATTAAGCGGTTTAACCCCTTTTCTGGCGCTTCCTGATTTGGTAGTAATTACTACTACACCACGGGAGGCCCTTGAACCATATAAGGCAGCGGCAGCAGCGCCTTTTAATACGTTGAAACTTTCTATATCATTAGGGTCAAGATTCGCCAGACCGTTACCATAAGCGCCGCCACCGGAGTAAGCGCTGCTTGTACCAACCATTACGTTGCTGAAAGGAATTCCATCCACAACGATCAGTGGTTCTGTTTCCAAACCAAAAGACGATACCCCCCTGATCTGGATACGGGTAGCGGCACCCGGGGCGCCCTGGGAAGCCCTGATGTCCACACCAGGTACTTTACCTTGCAACCCTCTCAAAAGATCCGGTTCAGATTTTTGCAACACTGAATTGGGGTCAACCTTCGATACAGCATAGCCTACGGCTTTTTCTGTACGCCTGATACCGAGGGCGGTTACTACAACCTCCTCGCCGGTAATTGTTTGTTTTTTAAGACTGATAGTGTAGCTGCTGCCTGACCCTATCCTTAATTCGAAGGGCTCAAATCCTACACCTGTAACCAAAAGCACATCGTCGCTTTTGGCTAAAATGCGGAACTGGCCATTGTTGTCAGCGGCTACGCCTGTTTGACCTTTTCCTTTAATACTAACTGATGCGCCAGGCACCGGTACTCCTGTTTCATCTACAACAGAGCCGGTAATAGTGCGATCCTGGGCAAATGCCAATGTAGCAAACATCAGCATCATAAGCAGTGATGCAATTTTTCTCATGAACGTTAATTTTTAAAAAATTTAAGACGTTGATTATCAAATAAAACCGTCAATTCTCAAGGGTAAGGGTCCTTTACAAAGACACAAGAAGGCCGTAAAGTGCTGCCGCAAGGTAATTTTTTTTTTAACAATTGCTTAAAATAATAAAAAAAATATTGCCGGATTCATCAAAAAAGGTCAAAACAGCCACCTGAGCTGAAACCGGGCTTCTGTACGGCTATTTCCACTGATTTCATCCAGCCCGGAACCTATATTATTCTTATCCTTATATGTGAGGCGGGCCAGCCTGAGCCAGAAGGTAGTCCTTTTATTGATGTCGTATGACGCATTAATATAATACCTGAAACCCTTGTCATAAAAAGCCGGAATGGAAAAACTGTACAGTACATCATTCTCATACGCATAGATCCGGGAATTATAGTCGCCTGTTTCAAAATACTGCAACCGAATGCCCCCGGCATAGCGTTTCAGCATCGGCTTATATATATAATCAATAAAACTTAAAAAGCCGGTGGACCTGTTTTCTCCCTGCTTATCGTACCAAAGCATCTCTAACCTGGCCCTTATGGTTGCAGCCCCGCCTGCTTTATAACTTACCTGTGTACGCCAGCTTTGCCGCGGTATGGCTACAAGATAATTATAGACGGTTGTGTTACCGGATTGGTTAGCCTGTTTTGTTTCGGTTCTGAACCTTGTATAAACTTCGGCCTGCTTTCCGTATAAATAAGTTAACTGGATAAGAAAATCTTTCCCGTACCCCGGCGCATCGGCCAGGTATTTCAGCCAGGGAAATGTAAACAGGTCGGCATAAGCATCTAACCGCCATCCCGGCAAGGGCTTTATGCTGATGCCTGTATAAAAACCTGTTTCATTGACCGGCAAAGAATTTTCGGTAAAGGCATTCCCATATAATGACTGGTACCCCGGCCTTATCTTCCTGTGCAGGAAAGCAATATCCACCGTAGCGTCCACACTCATGGTCATACCATTTACAAATGCCTGGTTGAAGTTTTTATCAACCGCCGCTTCTCCAAAAAAATGAAGGTTACGGAATGTATAACTGTAGTCAACACTGAAGTTGCTCCATTTATCTCCCGCAATAGCATACAAATTATAGGGTTCATCCCTTCGTTGCAGAGGGGTAGAGAAGCGATAATGCACACTGTTGAACCCGATATGCCAGCGATTGGCCCTGAAACTTATATTTCCCCCGGCGCTGAACTGGGAAGTATTGTTCCTGTCTTCTATTTCATTGACCGTTCTGTGATAGCCCATGGTAAGAAAGGAAGTGATAATCCCCGTACTGTTCATGGTATCTGCAGCAAAATTGCCGCTCAGCTTGCGAAAGGATGCAAACAAAGTGGATTCCCACTTTCCTTTTCGCAAGGTGATACCGGCGCCCCGGTGAAAGTAAAACTCCCCCGCTGCATTATAGGGCCGCAATACCGATGATTGTCTTTTTATTCCCATTACATCAACGCTTTTTTTAAAAGCAAGGCTCTGCCAGTGTATCAGCCCCTGCCCCATATTGACTGTAAAATCCCCGATGGCCAATGATTGTATAACGCCTATTTTTCTTGCAAACAAATGAACGGAGTAAAAATCAAAACCCATCCGCTGCGCCCCTTTAAAGAATTGTTCCCCGGCATCCTTATCGCCTACTATCCCAAACTGCAGAAGATTTTTATAATTATACCGGTGCCTGAAAAAAATACGTTGCCGGCTGCCGAGGTAACGGCGGCCGCTATCCGTTTGCAGAAAGCCCCTTGACCGTTCCAGCACCTGCGACACCCTAAGCAACAGGGAATGTTCCCCTTCCCTGAACCATTTGGCTATATCTTCTTTTACAGAAATGCTGTTACCGGCAAAAACATAAGGCGCTATTTTCTTTATCGTAGCAATATCCCAGTAAGGGATAGCCTGCAATTCATAAACAGAAAGCAACCGGCCCAATAAATTGCGGTAGGCAATGAATTGCACTATCTGCACTTCACTGATGATGCGTAACCGCCTCAGTTCATCTGCATCGGCGGCATTCAGGTCAACCGGGTTTTTTCTTAACTGCGAAAGTTCCTGGAGCCAGGTATCATCTTCTGTTTCTGCTTCGGTTATATCTGCCAGGTTTTCCAATTGCTGCTCTTCGGTTACAGGTATTTCCTGCCCTGTTAATTGCAGGGATACGGCAATACATGCAGCTAAGAATATCATCACCGGCTTCTTCACCGTTCCGGCTTTTTAAAGTTGAAAAGGAACAAAAGCCCCGGCGTGATGCCCAACTGCGGGTGAACCATCGCTGTTGCATCAATGCGGAAAGCGTTTTTAGTAAACCCTGCTCCGCCCCAAAAAGAAGAAGTGGCGGACGATATGCCTGCCCGGAAATGAAATGCAGGAACGGGCCTGTATTCAAACCCACCGTTGATATTCACAGGTTGTTCTTCTTCTTTTTGTATTTCCAGGCTGAAGAAGAATTTTTCAGATGGCTCATACCCGAAACCGCCTGTTAACACGGTAGCCAGCTTTTCATCCAACCCTTTGCCAAACCTGCCGCCTGCAGGATTGTTGGCATGAATGCCAAAATGAAATTTATCGGTAATATGGAAAATGCCCCCCGCTTCAAAACTCACCGCCCCTGCATTACCGTAGGAGGAGATACGAATGGCTGAATAGTTGAACTGCACGCCAATATCAATCTTTTCACCCAACTTTCTTCCGTATGCAATGCCTGCTTTTGTTTCATTATACTCAGAAAACCCTGAATAATTTACCTGCAACCCGAAATTGCCGGATGAAGTGGGGACACCTGCTGCAAGGGAAAGGCTATTCAGTTCGTTCAGCATAAACCTTCTTTCCCCGTAAAAGGCTATGGCGGCGGTATTGATTTGCGCCAGGGAAGCCTGGTTGGCAACAAAAGAAAACACATCCGCATATTGATAACTATAAGCGCCAAAACTTTTATAGGCGCTTGCCGCAACCGGGTGAACGGTTTGTGCAAAAACAGGCAGGCTGCTTTTGAGAAAAAGGATGACAGGAAAGAAAGACTTTACGATATAGCTGTGCTTGCAGCGCATACATTAAACTGTTTACAACCCTGAGGTAAGAAAATCAGGATACAAGCTCCCAGCCCTTTAACCAATCTGAAAAAGTAAGTTACAGGAATATTGGTTTCCTGCAAAATAAAACCGCCGGAGGCTTACCTTTGCCCCATGCAAATCCTTGATGGCAGGAAAGCTGCCCAGTCCCTCAGGGACGAACTGAAGATAGATGTGGCCCAATTGAAAGCTGAAGGCAAAAAAACACCTCACCTCGCAGCCATATTGGTTGGCAACAACGGCGCCAGTGAAACCTATGTAGCCGCCAAAGTAAAAGCCTGTGAAGAAGTTGGCTTTCAATCAACACTTATCCGCTTTAGCGCAGATATAGCTGAAATTAAATTATTGGAAAAAATACAAGAGCTGAATTCTGACCCGGAAATAGACGGCATCCTGGTGCAACTGCCATTGCCCAAACATATTTCCGACGACGAAGTGATTAATGCCATTGACCCGGACAAAGATGTGGATGGGTTTCATCCTGTAAGTATCGGGAAAATGGTGCAGGGGCTGGCCACTTTTATTCCCGCCACGCCGCATGGCATCATGCTTTTACTGGAATATTATAAGATAGATACAAAAGGGAAACATGCTGTTGTTATCGGCCGAAGCAATATCGTAGGCAGGCCCCTGAGCATTTTACTCAGCGGCAACAGCAACCCCGGCAACTGCACCGTTACCATTTGCCATTCACAAACAAAAAATATTGAAGCGCATTGCCAACAGGCCGATATTATTGTAGCTGCACTGGGCAAAGCAGAATTTCTTACCGCCGATATGGTAAAAGATGGCGCCATCGTAATAGATGTGGGCATAACCCGTACCGCAGACCGTAGCAGAAAATCAGGTTTTAAGCTAAAAGGCGATGTTGATTTTGATAACGTGGCCCCGAAATGTTCATGGATTACACCTGTTCCCGGTGGCGTAGGGCCTATGACCATTGCCGCCCTGATGAGAAATACTTTTCAGTCGTACCGCATGAAGCATTAGCTTTTGCTTTTGTAAACAATGACAACCCCTGTAATTTCTGCAACGCAACCGCTCCCCGTAATGGAGCATTTTTACACCATCCAGGGCGAAGGCTATCACCAGGGAAGGGCCGCTTATTTTATACGGTTAGGTGGCTGCGATGTGGGCTGTGTGTGGTGCGATGTGAAAGAAAGCTGGGATGCTGACAAACATCCGATGCTTGCTATTCGCAGCCTGAAGGCTGAAATAAAAAAAACACCGGCAGAGATAGTGGTCATCACCGGCGGCGAACCGCTGATGCATAACCTGGATGCACTGACCAAAGAATTGAAAGAGGCAGGATTGAAGACACATATTGAAACATCCGGCTCTCATCCGCTGAGCGGGGCATGGGACTGGATTTGTTTATCCCCCAAAAAATTCAAAGCGCCGCTGCCGGAAGTGGTTCCGTGTGCCAATGAATTAAAAGTTGTTGTTTTCAACAAGTCTGATTTTGCCTGGGCCGAGAAATATGCAGCATTGGTTTCCCCGGCCTGCAAGCTATACCTGCAACCCGAATGGGGCAAAGCAGCCCAACTAACGCCATTGATGATTGACTACATCAAAAACCATCCTCAATGGGAGCTGAGCTTGCAGTTGCATAAATATATTAATGTGCCGTAAGAGGCTGTTTAAAAATAATTTCAAGAATTTGCTATGCAAATTTATTTGCCAAGAATGAACATGAATAATTCGTGTAAATTAGTGTTATTAGTGGCCGAACAAACATGTAAGGCTTTGCCTTACATGAAATTTAAACAGGCCCTAAAGCAACTTTTTCACGATTTTTTGCTCTATCCGTTGAATAAATCAATAACAGGTTCGTTATTTGTTATTGTAAAGTGCAATTTGCTTACATGAAAAAAATAACAGCATCTTTTATCCTGGCTTCACTTTTTACCCTTAGCTGTTTCTGCCAGTGGTACGACCCGGCCAAAGTAGGCAAAAAAGCAACCGAACTATACCGGCAGGCCATGGAAAGGGCGCAGGATGGCCACCTTACCCATGCCGCAGGTCTGTTGCTGCAAAGTATTGAATCGGACAAAAAATTTGTCGATGCCTATTTATCGCTTGCCGGTGTGTACGGGCAACTTAAAAGCCACACCAGCAGTGTAAAATATTATGAACAGGCTTTTGCACTGGACAGTCATTATACAGCCGAATACAAACTTCCCTACTCTATCAACCTGGCCGGGTTGGGCGAATTTGAAAAAGCCCTGACTGCCATTAATGAATTACTGGCAAAAAACCCACCACAGGGTTCCGCCACCTATAAAGCCGCCGTTTACCGGAAGGGCTTATATGAATTTGCAGTTGACTATGCCCGGAAAAATGCAAATAAGCCCTATGTATTTTCCCCGAAAAATATGGGCGCTGCCATCAATACGGCTGAATCGGAATATTTTCCTTCGCTTACCATTGATGGAAAAGAATTAGTGTTTACGAGAAGAATCAACAATTTCAATGAAGATTTTTATGTAAGCAAAAAAGAGGGAGATGAATGGGAAAAGGCTATTGCCATGCCCGGCAATGTAAACACAGCGCAAAACGAAGGGGCGCAAAATATTTCGCAGGATGGGGAACTGCTGGTGTTTACCGGCTGCAACCGCCCGGACGGCTTCGGCAGTTGCGACATTTATTTTTCCTACCGCACACCGGATGGCTGGAGTGAAGCTTTTAATGCCGGGGGAAAAATCAACTCCGACCAATGGGAATCACAACCCTGTCTTTCCCCGGATAAAAGAGAAATTTATTTTGCCAGCAAACGCCTGGGCGGATACGGCAGCATTGATATTTATGTAAGCCGCCTGCAGGCCAATGGCAAATGGGGCGAACCGGAGAACCTGGGGCCGGATGTGAATACAAAAGGCGATGAATCCTGCCCCTTTATTCATGCGGACAATCAAACTTTATATTTTACTTCCAACGGGCTGCCCGGCTATGGCGGCAACGATCTTTACTATGTAAGAAAAGGTCCCGGCGGGGTATGGAGCAAAGCAGTGAACCTGGGCTATCCCATCAATACCATTAATGATGAAGGCACCCTTTTCATTGCCGCTGATGGTAAAACAGCTTACTATGCAAGCGATAAAAGTGATTCAAAAGGAGGTCTGGATATTTACAGTTTTGAACTAAGGGAAGATGTAAGGCCTTATAAAACTTTGTGGGTTAAGGGGCAGGTATTTGACAAAAAAACAACCAAAGGTCTTCCTTCTTCTGTAGAACTGATAGACCTGAACAGCAAAACACTTATATCAAAAGTGCAAACCGATGAAACCGGGAATTACCTTATTACACTTCCGGTTGGCAAGGATTATGCTTTTAATGTAAACCGAAAAGGCTATCTTTTTTATTCGGATAATTTTTTACTAAGCGGCAGTTCGCCAGACTCCACCTATGAAAAAAACATCCCGCTTCAGCCCCTCGAAGCCAACGCCAGCATGGTGCTTAAAAATATTTTCTTCGATGTAAACAGCTATGAGATAAAACCTGAATCTGAAGTGGAGCTGGATATAATTGCCGCTTTATTAAATGAAAACCCCACATTGAAAATTGAAATCGGCGGGCATACGGATAATACCGGGAAACCGGCAGACAATCTTGCTTTGTCCAATAACAGGGCAAAAGCGGTGGTCAATTATCTTATTGCCAGGCAAATTTCACCTCAGCGATTAACGGCAAAAGGCTATGGGGAAACCAAGCCTGTTGCGCCAAACAGTACAGATGAAGGAAAAGCGCAAAACAGGAGGACTGAAATGAAGATCATCAGCCCGTAAAACCCGGCCTATACCCTAATGGAGCAATTCCGGTTTTAAACAGCATCCTGATACTACTGATCCAATGGACCTCACCCCATCAACTTTTCTATTATCAGAAATTAACTGCCACCCCTCTCCTAAAGGAGAGGGGGTGGCAGAGTCTTCATTATTGAAAACATTTAATAGGGTGAGGTCTTAAAACAGAATTAAAATTGCTGCTTTTATTTCTAAACAATATCGCAATAATCTCATTCACCCAATTTCATCAACACAACTCCTTATCCTATATTTGATCACTGAGTTGAATCATGAACCCTGACCTTATCTACCAACTGGCATTAACACAGATACCGCAGATTGGACCTGTACAGGCAAAACTGCTGTTGCAGCACTGCAATGCAGAAGAAATATTTCATGCCAAAAAGCATTTTCTTGAAAAAATAGAAGGCATTGGCCCCGTTCGGGCAGCCGCCATCGCATCTTTCAATAATTTTTCTGCTATTGAAAAAGAAATGGCCTTCATTGAAAAATATAAAATCAAGCCCCTGTTTATCACCGATGAAGGTTATCCCAAACGGCTGCTTAACTGTTATGATTCCCCTGTTGTTTTGTTTTACAAAGGGGAAGCCGACCTGAATGCCCCAAAAATTGCCGCTATCATCGGCACCCGGTCGCATACCGATTACGGCAAGCAGGTAGCGGAAAAAATTGTAAAGCAATTATCCGAACAGCATATCACCATCATAAGCGGCCTTGCCTTCGGCATTGATGCCATTGCCCATAAAGCCGCCATAAAAAACAAGCTGCCGACTATCGGCGTACTGGCGCATGGATTAGACCAGGTCTATCCTTCCCAACATACGGACATGGCCAAAGAAATGATAAAAGCAGGCGGCGGGCTGCTGACGGAATACATCAGCAAAACCAAGCCGGACAAACATAATTTTCCTACCCGCAACCGCATTGTGGCAGGCATGAGCGATGCCGTTATTGTAATTGAAACGGGCAGCAAAGGAGGCAGCATGATCACAGCGGAACTGGCCAATAATTACAATAAAGATGTATTTGCCGTGCCGGGAAAAATAAGCGACACCAAAAGCAGCGGCTGCAATTACCTGATAAAAGCCAATAAAGCGTCCCTGCTGCAGGATGGCAATGATTTGCTGGAAATGATGGGCTGGGAAGATAAGAAAGTTAAAAACCGGAAGCCCGGAGTTCGAAGCCAGAGAGAGTTGTTTATAGAGCTTTCCAAAGAAGAGAAAATCCTGGTTGAAATACTAAAAGAAAAAGAAGCTGTGCATATTGACGAAATAAGCCAGCAGGCAGGTCTGAGCAGCAGCGCCATTGCCGCAGCCATATTAACACTTGAATTGCAGAACCTGATTGTATCTTTACCGGGCAAAATGTATAGCCTGACATAAAAGCAACATTCCGGCCAGCAAAGTTGTCTGTTGGCAGAAATGTAGTGTAACCCGGCGCTTATGAAATATTTTTTGAAACCAGTTTTCTTTATCCTTGTTTTTTTACAGGTAATTGCTACGAAAGAAGTCAACGGACAACCGCCTTGTACAACACTTGGACAAACACCGGCAACAGCTTTCCCGGTTTGCGGCACCACAGTTTTTCAACAAGCTACAGTTCCGATATGCGGCAACACCTCGTTGATTGTACCAGGATGTACGAATGACGGCATTAATTATACAAACAAAAACCCCTATTGGTATAAGTTCACTTGCTATCAAAGCGGGACACTTGGTTTTGTGATCACCCCCACTGATATTACAGATGATTACGACTGGCAGTTATACGATATTACCGGCGTTACAAACCTGAATACTGTTTTCACCAATGCAAGCCTGGTTGTTACCGGCAACTGGTCCGGAAGCTCCGGGTTAACAGGCGCATCAGCAACAGGCGTAGACACTATTGTATGTGGATCAGACCCAGCGGCTAATATGCCCAGATTTTCCAGAATGCCCAATATAATCGCAGGACATGAATACCTCTTATTGGTCAGCCATTTTACAGATACGCAAAGTGGCTATGGATTATCTTTTGGAGGTGGTAACGCCGTTATCACCGACCCATCTACACCCGCCATGCAGGAAGCTGAACCTGATTGCGATGGAACCAGCGTTACCCTGCGCCTCAATAAAAAAGTAAAATGCAATTCCCTTTCATCAAACGGAGATGAATTCATCCTCTCCCCTGCCCTTGCTACCGTTGTGTCAGTTGCCACAGACTCCTGTGCTTTCGGTTTTGATTTTGACCAGGTCACTTTATCGCTTTCCAATCCATTGCCGGCCGGTAATTACCAGCTTATTATCAACAACGGTACGGATGGCAATACACTGCTCGACAACTGCGATAACGCTATACCGGAAGACAGCCGCATTGATTTTGAATACCTCATTCCACAACCCATATTCCCCGATAGTGTCGGCACTCCGGGCTGCGCCCCTGATTCTGTTTTAGTTTATTTTCCCAAAGCCATTCGTTGCGCTTCCATCACACCGGCGGGCAGTGATTTTTCCATTACAGGGCCTACCCCTGTTACCATAACTGGCGCTACGGGCAATTGCATTAATGATGAATCGGAATACATCGTACTGCACCTTGCCTCCCCCATTTACCGGAATGGAAACTATACCTTACTGGTGCAGCCGGGTATTGACGGAAGCCCGATACTGGATGTGTGTGGGCAGCCTATCCTGCCGCAAGCCCTTCCTTTTACTACAGTAGATACGGTGAATGCTGATTTTACTTACATCAATAACATGGGCTGTGAACACAATACGCTTACCTTTTCCCATAACGGCGCACATAATGTAAACGCCTGGACCTGGATTGTTAACAACGATACCGCTACCACCCAATCGCATACGGCAACATTCCCCGCATCAGGTACCGCCGATGTTCAATTAACGGTAAGCAATGAAAGATGCCGGGACACTTCTTTCCTGCAGTTAGTATTTAACAATGAAGTAAGCGCTTCTTTTACAACGGAAGATATTATTTGTCCCGAAGATGGCCTCCTTGTTACCAACACCTCTACCGGGGAAGTGGATATATGGAGATGGGAATATGACGTAACAGGCAGCAGTTCATTACAGAACCCGCCGCCTTATCATTTTCCTGTAATTGGCAGGGAAGCTTATTATACGGTAAAGCTCGTTGCCACCAATTCCCAATTAGGTTGCAGCGACAGTGCCCGCAAAACGGTAACCGTACTGGATCATTGCCTTATTGAAGTACCTACGGCTTTTACGCCCAACAACGATGGGTTGAACGATACGTTCGGGCCGCATAATGCACTTAAAGCAGACAATTACCAGTTTAAGGTATTCAACCGATGGGGGCAGCCGGTTTTCCAGTCCAACAACTGGAGGCAACGATGGGATGGAAAAATTAACGGAAAGCCACAGGACACCGGCGTTTTTGTCTGGATGCTGAGTTATGTAAACAGGGATACACAGCAGCCGGTTTTCCGCAAGGGAACCGTAACGCTGATACGGTTATAATGGCCTTTTATCTTCCTGAAACCGGGTTGTAGCTCAATTTCCTGCTAAAACAAGATGTATCCTACCAGGTACACAAAGCGCTTATAACCAACAACGTTTTCTTTGTAGCCTTTGCGGCTTTGTGGGAGATAATTCAAACCCGACAGTTCTGAACTACTACCCCGAAACCCGGATTTTGAGCATATTAGCTGCGGTACTATCTTTGCACATGGCAACAAGAAATTCCCCCACTTCCAAAACACATTCCGGTAAATTTTTTGGCGAAGGTCTCACCTTCGATGATGTGCTGCTGCTCCCCGGCTACAGCCAGGTATTACCCAGGGATGTAAGTATCAAAACCCGGCTTACAAAAAATATCAGCCTCAATGTGCCGCTTCTTTCCGCTGCGATGGATACCGTAACGGAAGCCAGCCTTGCCACCGCCCTTGCCCGTGAAGGAGGACTTGGCATTCTTCACAAGAATATGACGATAGAAAAGCAGGCTGAACAGGTACGGAAAGTAAAAAGAAGCGAAAGCGGCCTCATCCTTGACCCGGTTACGTTAACTGCCGATGCTACCATCGGCGATGCATTGCGGATTATGCGGGAAAATAAGATCGGCGGCATTCCCATTGTAGATAAAAAAGGCTTACTGGTAGGCATCCTTACTAACCGGGACCTTCGTTTTGAGAACGAACCAAAGCGAAAGGTAAGTGAAGTGATGACCAAAGAAAACCTCTTTACCGCACCGGAAGGCACCGACCTTAAAAAAGCAGAACAGTTGTTCAAGCAAACAAAAGTGGAAAAGCTCCCTATCATCAGTAAACAGGGAAAACTCACCGGCCTTTTTACCTACAGCGATATTCTGAAACTGAAAAGCCATCCCAACGCTGTAAAAGATGCTTTCGGCAGGTTACTCGTTGGCGCCGGTGTTGGCATTACCAATGACCTGCTGGACAGGGTGGCTGCTTTACAAACAGTAGGCGTTGATGTAATAGCCCTTGACAGCGCCCATGGACACAGTAAAGGCGTTATTGCCGCTTTAAAAAGTGTAAAAAAGAATTTTAAAACATTGGAAGTGATAGCGGGCAATGTGGGAACGGCAGCAGGGGCCAAAGCATTGGCCGAAGCAGGCGCTGATGCCGTAAAAGTAGGCATCGGCCCGGGTTCTATCTGCACTACCCGCATTGTAGCAGGTGCAGGCGTGCCGCAACTGACGGCTATTATGGAAGCTGTTTCCGTTTTAAAAAATAAAAAAATACCACTGATTGCAGATGGCGGTATCCGCTATACCGGCGATATGGTAAAAGCATTGGCCGCGGGGGCCGGTTGTGTCATGATGGGAAGCATTTTTGCAGGAACGGAAGAAAGCCCAGGGGAAACGATTATTTACGAAGGCAGAAAATTCAAGGAATACAGGGGAATGGGGTCATTGGGGGCCATGGCTACCGGCAGCAGCGACCGTTATTTCCAGGATGTGGAGGACGATGTGAAAAAATTTGTTCCGGAAGGTATTGAAGGCCGGGTGGCTTATAAAGGAACACTGAAAGAAGTAGTATATCAATACACCGGCGGACTAAGGGCCGGTATGGGCTACTGCGGCGCTGCCAATATTGAAGAATTGCAAAAAGCAACCTTTGTAAAAATTACCAATGCCGGCATGAGGGAAAGTCATGCACATGACATAGAGATTACCAAAGAATCGCCTAATTACAGCAGGAAATAACCTGTAACGTTCTTACTTAACGGCATACTCAATCCTTACGGTGATGGATGCCGTTTTGTTTTTGGATGAAGTATTAAAAGCGCCTCCGTAGGTATAATCTTCGTTGCTGTTCTGCCCGGTTATCTGAAATACACCCATATTGGCTTTCTTGATCTTTCCAAGCCCGCTACCTGAATTTTTAGCAATTGTTGCGGCCCGATCTTTGGCATCCGTACTGGCTTTTGCCAGCAAATCAACTTTCAGCTCGGATAATTTGGTGTAATAATAAGAAGGTTCGGAAGAATTAAACTCAATGCCGTTCTCAATCAGTTCGGTTACCTCCCTCGATATTTTTTCTACCTTTTCTATATCCTTTGAATCCACCGTAACGCTTTGCCGGAGGCTGTACCCTGTAAATTCACTGCCCATGCTTCTCCCGTTTTCATCATATTTATAAGAAAACTGTTTGTCAATGGAAACAGCCGAGAAAACCAACTCCGCCTCAGACACACCTTTTCCCTGCAAATATTTTTTGATAAGCCCTTCATCTTCTTTTAACCGGGCATAAGCGGATTTAAGGTCCATTGATTTGCGGCTGTAGTTGCCCGTCCATACGATCTGGTCGCTAACAAAGTCTTTCTCCGCCAACCCCGTTACCGTAACCGTTTCATTGGTTTTGTACTTGTACTTATAGGCATTTGCTGCCAGCAAAAAACAAATAACAGCGCCAAGCGCAATAATGAGGGGAGCGATATAATTTTTCATCTGTGTGGTTTGTGAGGTAAAAGGCTTTATGTGCCTGATGACAGCTATTCGTATGTAAATGTAGCGAGTCTGTTATTATAAATAAGTTAAAAGCGAACGGAGTTATCAAAAGTGAGAAATAAACCCACGAGTAACCGGAGTTATTTTCACAGAGGTACACAGAGAATATTGATAATGAAAACGGCTTACTCCGTTTACGCTGTGTATCAACGCTGCAGGATACGATGGCTATCAGTCCGTGGTTACAATATTTTTGAGACAGCCTCCTTTTGCTATCTGCCAAAGGCCCTTGCTGTTATTCCTGCACCAGGAATGTAATGGGCTGCTTATGATAGGCTTTGACCACATACCCGTTTTGAAAAGCCGGTTCCCATTTGGTTGCTTTCTTAATAACCCGGATAGCTTCTTCTTCCATACCGAAGCCTATACTGGTAAGCGGCTTTATATCGCTTACGTTGCCGTATGTGTCCACCACAAACTGGATGATAACGGTATATCTTCCCGGCGCAGCCCCGTTCTCTACAGGCACATCGCCCCGGAGGTTGCGGTGCAGGAATTTTGACCAGTCGCCGATAAATTTAGAAGGCACCTGCACTATTAGCTGTATCTCATCAGGGTCAGGTTGCGGCTTTGCTTCCACAATTCCCCTTCCGTTGCCGGGAGTACCGGCTTTCACAACCTGCCCGGTAAAATCTTCACCATCTCCGGTAAATACATCCGGCTTTGCATTTGCCAGGTCATCAATGCCTGGTGTTGGCTCGTCAAAGTCTTCTTCAGGAACAATGTTAATCTGTGAGGTAAATTGTTCTGTTTTTACCGGTTTGCTTTCCGGTTCGGGTTCCTGCTCCCGTTGCAGTTCGGGCAAGGGTTCCACCTTCTTTTCCTCAATTGTCGTGATGACCATGCTGTCGCCAAAACTACATGAAATGATTTGTGCATTATTACCCTTACGGCCTTTCATCAATATTCCTGTAAGTACCAATGTAACAATAACTGTTGTAATCAATAATGCTTTTACTACTCTTTTGGAATAACTATTGCGAAGCTCATAAGCCCCGTATGCTTTATTCCGGTTGTCGAAAAGAATATCCAGCCAGGAGGCTGTAAGAATGTTGTTGGTTTGCATGGCTTAACATTTTATTAATTCAGATGAAAGCACAGGCCAATTCCACAAAAGTTTTTATCCCTGTTCCAGATTTCTGAATAAAACTTCGGCACACACTGTATTTTTATGGAAATTTTTATCCTTGGCATCGCAATCAAATTTTTCAAGCAACTCATTTTTACAACGGTATGCCAATTTGCTGCTTGCTATGGCAAGCGGCCTGCTGTTGTTTGCCGCATGGCCTGTATCGCCGCTTACCCTTCTCATTTTTATAGCATGGATACCGCTTTTATGGCTTGAGTCAAGGGTCAGCAGCCGTAAAAAATTCTTTGGCCTCGTTTATCTTACTATGTTCATCTGGAATATTGGCGCTACCTGGTGGATATGGAACGCTTCGGTGCCCGGCGCATTGGCGGCCTTTTTTGCCAACAGTTTTATCATGTGCCTGCCGTGGCTGGGCTTTACCATTGCCAAAAAAAGGTTAGGCGAATTCCGTGGCTACCTATCCTTAGTTGCTTTCTGGATGTGTTTTGAATTTATTCACCTCACTGATTGGGGACTAAGCTGGCCCTGGCTCACACTTGGCAACGCTTTTGCCATGCACCCTAACTGGATACAATGGTACCAATATACCGGCGCCAGCGGCGGAACGCTATGGATTTTGATAATCAACATCCTGCTTTACCTGCATGTAAAGAAGAATTTTACCCGTAATACTGAAAAGACCTATAAAAATTTACTGGGCGCCATTGTTTTACTGGTACTTCCGGTTGCTTTCTCCTGGTTTATTGGTATGCACAAGCCGATACGTCAATCGGATTCCAATATCGTGGTTGTACAACCCAATATTGACCCGTATGAAAAAATAGCTACCGGCACTTTTGAAGCACAATTACAGCAATTAATTCATACCACAGAAAATATCATTGACCACAACACCGCATTGGTGCTTTGGCCCGAAACTGCGCTATACATGGGCAATGGCATTGATGAAGACCACATGAAGGATAATTATTTTTTAAACCCTTTATGGAGTTTCCTGCAAAGATATCCGGACATCACCCTGTTTACAGGCATAGAAAGTTTTAAACAATTCAATACGGCTACAAAGTCTTCCAAAGAATTTGACGGCTTTCATTATGAAACCTATAACGGCTCTGCATTGATAGACAGCAGCGGCCCCTTAGGCTTTTACCATAAATCCATGCTGGTACCCGGCGTGGAAACACTGCCCTGGTTCTTACGCTTTATTGACAGTTGGTTTGAAAAATTCGGCGGCACTACAGCCGGTTATGCCAAACAAAAGGAAAGAACCGTATTACCAACAAAAGCCGGTTATACCATAGCGCCTGCCATTTGCTATGAAAGCATTTACGGGGAATTTATGCGCCGGTATATAAAAAAAGGCGCCAATCTTATTTGCATTATCACCAATGACGGCTGGTGGAAAAAAACACCGGGCCATAAGCAGCACATGCACTATGCCCGTCTTCGTGCCATTGAAACAAGAACATGGGTGGCCCGCAGCGCCAACACCGGTATCAGTTGCTTTATTGACCCTTACGGGTATATAATTGACCCGCAACCTTACAATACAACGGCTGCAATCAAATTAAAATTAAGCATGACGCCGGGCCAGGCAAGCAAAACTTTTTTTGTGAAGCATGGCGACCTGCTTTCAAAAATAATGACGGTATTGAGCATCCTGCTCATTATCCAGGTGGCGGCCTTAAGGATTATAGCTGCAAAAGCAAAGAAAAAACAAACCTAATTTTGTTTTTTGCCCCAATGAACAAGCAATTAATTTTTGAAAACAAACTTATCTTTTACCGGGTAACGGGAACAGGCAAGCCTGTTATACTCATACATGGTTTTGGAGAGGATGGAAGTATCTGGGACCAGCAGGTGGCTTTTTTAAAAGACGCCTTCACTCTTATTGTTCCCGACCTGCCGGGTTCGGGGCAATCTGAACCGATTGGCGATATGAGCATGGAGGGTATGGCAGAAGTAATAAAATTAATCATCGATATAGAAGTTCCTTCAATCCCTCCTTCGGGGAGCCTGTCCCGCAAAGGCGGGAGTGGGGGGGCCACTGTTATCGGCCACAGTATGGGCGGCTATATTACATTGGCGCTGGTAGAAAAATATTGGAACCATCTAACAGCTTTCGGACTTTTTCATTCTACCAGCTTCGCCGACAGCGATGAAAAAAAAGCCACCCGGCAGAAAGGCATTGAATTTATACAGCAAAACGGCGCATTTGAATTCCTGAAAACAATTACACCCAGCCTGTTTTCTCCGGAAACGAAGGAAAAAAATCCCGGAATAATTGAAAAACAAATAGCCTCGCAGAACAACTTTAGCAGCGCTTCCCTCGTTTCTTACTATACCGCTATGATGAACAGGCCCGACAGAACCGGCATATTGCATAATACCGTGATTCCCACATTATTTATTATGGGAAAATACGATACAGCCACCCCTCCGGAGGACGGGCTGAAGCAATGCCATCTGCCGTTAAAATCGTACATTCACGTTTTGCAGCATTCCGGGCATATGGGTATGCTGGAAGAACCGGATAAAAGCAATGAAATTTTGAAGGAATTCCTGCTGCAAAATTGATAATACCATCCCTTTATGAAACTATGAAACGCCTCTTTGTAGCCATATTAATCTTTACTACACTGTCTGCTGAGGCGGCGCATATAAAAGGAGGTTTCTTTACTTATCGTTATTTGGGGCCAGGCAATAATGGGAGTCTGCGTTATAATATAACACTGACAGTGTACATGATTTGTAATCCAAGTGATGGGCAAGTTGACCAATCAGCCCCCTTTTCCATATTTGATGCCGGCAACAACCAATTGCTACAAACAATCAATGTATCCCTAACCAATCAATATGACCTGGGTAAAACCTTTGATGAACCTTGTATTTCCGGAAATCAGGTAAAGTGTTACTATAGAATAGTAGTATATAACCTTGCTTCAGTGGAGCTTCCTGCCAATCCTCAGGGTTATATTATTTCCTATCAAAGATGCTGCCGGATATCCGGTATTCAAAACGTAGTAAACAGTGGGGCGGCAGGCAATACTTTTTCCATCAAAATACCGGGAACATCTGTATTTCCAGGCGCCGAAACAAATAGCAGCCCTATGTTTCTTGTAAACGATACCGCTGTGGTGTGCAGGGGAAGTTATTTTCAATACTCATTCCAGGCAACAGATGCTGATGCATCAGATTCTCTTTCTTATTCATTTTGCCAGGCTTTTAATGGAGGTGGCCAAAGTAACGGCAATTGTGCTACCTGTTCTGCTCCTAACCCAGCCACTAACCCTCCCCATACCTCTATCCCTTATCAATCACCTTTTTCCGGGGCCCAGCCTATGGGTGCAGGTGTTACCATCAACCCTGTTACCGGAATTATCAGTGGTATAGCGCCTAATAATGATGGAGAGTATGTTATTTGTATTTGTGTAAATGAATATAGAAATGGAATATTGATAGGCACTACCAGGAAAGAATTACATATGGAGGTCAGCGATTGCCAACCCCTTTCGGCTCGGCTGGATCCCAAACCTTCTACTTGCGATGGCTTCACCGTTAACTTCTCCAATGATCATACGACCAACCCTGCCGGTACAGAACATGTCTGGACGTTCGGCGAACCTTCAAGCGGTTCAGCGGATACAGCTTATACACCTAACCCATCACATACCTATAGTGCCGCAGGTGATTATACTGTCAAACTGATTGTTTCATTTGCCGGCGGCCTGTGTGCAGATACAGCTTCATTCATTACAAGAGTGTATCCCGGCTTCTTTCCCGATTTTTCCGTTGACGGGAAATGCCTCAACATGCCGTTTGAATTTACCGACCTTACTACCGCCAACTACGGCGTTGTGAATACATGGAGCTGGAATTTCGGCGATATAACCACGCTATCCGATACCTCTCATTTACAAAACCCGCAGTGGACCTATGCACAGCCCGGCACTGCCGCCATATCATTTATTGTAGGAAGCAGCATGGGATGTATTGATACGGTGCAACGGCAGATAACTGTGCTGGAGAAGCCGCCGCTTGACCTTGCCTTTAAAGACACATTGATTTGTATTGTAGATGATGTGCAGCTTATTGCCAGTGGTTCCGGGCAGTTTAGCTGGACACCTAACAGCAATATAACAGGCGCCAATACAGCCACACCGACTGTTGACCCAGATGTTACTACCTGGTACCATGTTACCATGGTGGACGATGGATGTATTAATAATGATTCAGTGCTTGTAAGAGTAATTGATTTTGTAAGCCTCAATGCCATGGCTGATACTACTATCTGCCAGGGAGACCCCATTCAGTTAAATGCTGTTACGGACGGGCTGTCTTTTGCATGGACACCCGAAGCCAACCTGGACAACCCTTTTATTATAAACCCTATTGCTGTTACCATCAATTCTACTACTTACCAGATCACTTCAACTGTAGGAAGTTGTACCGCCACGGACTTTGTGACTATCACATCCATTCCCTATCCCATTGCCAATGCCGGTATTGACCCTACCATTTGTTATAACACATCTGTTCAACTCAATGCCAGTATAGTTGGCTCGTCTTTCAACTGGTCGCCGGTCAGCTACCTGAGCAACCCCGCCATACTGAACCCGGTTGTAACGCCGCCCCGTACCACGCAATATGTGCTTGCTGTATATGATACCCTGGGCTGCCCCAAACCGGGCCTTGATACGATTGTAGTGAATGTGAACCCCAAAGTAAATGCCTTTGCAGGACGGGATACTATTGTTATCGTAAACCAGCCTTTGCAGTTTAATGCAAGTGGCGGGGTGAATTATACCTGGACGCCTTCCAGCTATTTATCCAACCCCACAATTTATAACCCTGTCGGCATTTATGGTCCGGAAGTGGACAGCATACAATATAAGCTGGTAGTTACAGATGATATAGGCTGTGCCGATTCCGCTTACGTTACGGTAAAAGTTTTTAAAACAGAAGCTGCCGTGTTTGTGCCTACAGCCTTTACACCCAATAATGATGGCCTGAATGACAGGCTGGCTCCCATTTCGGTTGGAATAGAACGCATCAATTATTTCAGCGTATTTAACCGGTGGGGGCAATTGGTTTTCACCACCAGCAGGGACCGTCATGGATGGGATGGCACGATTGGCGGCAAGCCACAGGGCAGCGGCGTATTTGTATGGATGGTAAGCGCTATTGACTATACCGGCCAACCGGTGTTCTTCAAAGGCACATCAACGCTTATCCGTTAGCGCCTATCCTTCTTTTTTTTATTGCAAAACGCAGTACCTTTCCCGAATGAGAAAGATTGTTTTTATTACCGGCGCCACTTCGGGTTTTGGGGAAGCCACTGCATACCTATTTGCTTCGCATGGGTACGACATTATCATCAACGGGAGAAGAAAAGACAGGCTGGCGGCTATAGCGCAGGCCATTGAAAAAAAATACAATGTAGCCGTACTGCAACTTCCTTTTGATGTACAGGATGAGAAAACCGTTTTTCAATCCATTCAAACATTACCGGCACCATGGAAAGCTATTGATGTGCTGGTAAATAATGCGGGGCTGGCATTGGGAAGGGATTATTTTGAAGAAGCCGATATGAACGACTGGAATACAATGATAGATACCAATGTAAAAGGATTAGTGTACGTATCAAAAGCCGTATCGCAACTGATGGCCGAAAGAAAACAAGGGCATATTATCAATATTGGTTCTATTGCAGGCAAGGAAGTATATGAAAAGGGAAATGTGTACTGCGCCACCAAATTCGCTGTTGATGCGCTTACCCGTTCCATGCGGATAGACCTGCTTCGACATAATATTAAAGTAACGGCTATTAACCCCGGCGCTGCGGAAACAGAGTTTTCCATTGTACGTTTTAAAGGCGATGCCCCCACTGCCCAAACAGTGTATGATGGATTAGAACCTCTTACCGCACAGGATGTTGCCGACCAGATTTATTACTGTACTACATTACCTGCCCATGTGTGCATCAATGAACTGACGGTTACCTGCACCCGGCAGGCAAGCGCTGTATATTATAATCGTATTTCATCTGATTGACCGGCATCAACAAGATGCGTATCACAATTACTGAAACCCGGCTATCCGGCCTGAATATTGCCGTAAAACTTCGTGGAAAATCTACCCGCACCGCTTTTTTTAAACCCAAAAGTTTCAGTCAGGAGATTTTACCGGCTATATTTACTCCGTAGTCTTCCCAATAGTATGCAAGAACTGTTATGAAAAAAATCCTTTTTATCTCAACTCTTTCCTTGTTCCTGGCAAAAACACCTGTGGCACAGGAAGTGATTCAGGTCAGGTCATGCACCGATGACTTTATCAGCAGGCAGGTTGACAGCCTGAAGCAGCAATTTGATCATGAGGGTTATGTTTTACTGAAAGAAGCTTCCATTACTATGGAAAGTGAATTTGAAATGCCCGTTATTGTTCCGCTTACGCAAGGAAGCTGGTACCAGTTTGTATTTATCGGTGATTACTCGTCCAGGCTTTATGAAGTGCGGATGTACGACTGGGATGAAAAAATGGTAATCTTCCGCCAGAATAAATGGGGCGATGTAGATGGCAATGTAATCTCTTACTCTTATGTTCCCCGTCAATCTGAATTTCACATGATGAAACCGGTGCAGGTAAATAAAAAGAAAAAGAAAAATCTCTGCGGTTATGTAATGTTGTTTAAAAGAACTGCTGAAACCGCTGCAGCTGATAGTGTGCCTTAATGAAGGTAATTATTTCACCTTACGGGATATTCTTACCCCTGCACCAAACCCTTTAAAGAATTTATTGTATCCTTTTCCGTTTTCTTCTTCAAAAAATACAGCGTCTTTCATCCAGATATCCCAAAGAGGCAGTATCAGTTCCAAACCAATTGTAAAAGACTTTAGCTTTTGCTGAATCCCTGCTTTCCAATTTACTGAAGCCCTGCTATAAAGCAGTTTATTCATCTTATATAATCCTCCGTATGGAGCCGCAGCATCTATATTATATACCTGTCTATAGCTTATATGATTGTAAAATGACAATCCTGTTTGTATAGCAGTAGTAGTTGATACAGGGAATTGCTTCTGAGATGATACTCCTATAAATAAATTGTTATACCAGTACTTATTTGTTGAAAAAGACATCGAAGGCGTATAGGGATCAGGAGGAACATATTCAATTAGTCTTCCTTCGGATGTTCCGAATAATGGATCTGTTGTTCTTATATCTTTATAAATAATCTTACTGTAGCCTAATTCCGGGGTTATCATGCACCCTTTTCCGATCGGTAGATTATATCCGGCGCTAATGCCGTACATTAAACTATTCATACTGATCTTTAACTCTCTTGTAGGATTATAGTTATACCTGAATAATGGATAGTCATCGAAACGGGTAAATATGCCAAGCGAGAACCCTTTGTCTTGTCCAAAACAATAGCCCTGAATAAAAAGACAATAAAAGAAAAATTGAATACTTTTTCTCATAAAATATCTTTTCTAACTTCTTACACCAATCAAATTTGCTATCTCTTCGCTTTACTGTGCCAGCGATACCCTTACCTGCAAACCGCCCCTTGTATTGGTGGTTGGGAATGCATTACTTATTTTAGGAAGTGTGCGGTTCTGCTTAAAGTACAGCTTTATGCTTACCCTGTTATTAACGATATGCGTATGGTGTTACTTTCTAACCGGCCGTAGCGTCATCACGCAGACTGAATCAAAGCGGAATGTAATATCATTGTCCAACGGCATTCTGAACAGCTTTTTAATAAGCAGCACACATTTCTTTTCTTCGGCCACGAGTCTTCCAACATTACCGCTTCCCCTTTATCCACGCATCCAGTTCCTCCGAACTTTCACAACTGATGATGGCGGCATACCTGGGCTTTGTACCGTTATGTACGCCTACATGCCACAGCCTTTGCGAGTCCACCACAAAATGCGCCCCTTTGGGCATGGGCACCCTTGCTTCTGATTCTTTTATCGGCAGGTTGTTTTCATCACTATCGTATAGCAGCATATAACTGTCCGGGTTGTCGGTCAGCTCAATCCACATTCTCACCACCCATCCTTCATCCTCCGGGTTCAGCCTGTTATTGTCATCACGATGTACAGAACGCAATGCCTGGTCATGGTTTTGCGGCTCCAGCTTAATAATCCTTACCCTTCCGAAATTGGCCGGGATGGATTTGATATATGCCATCAGGTTAGGACATTTGTCAATATTCGGCGTAAACAAAGCATGCTTATCCGGTTTGCCGTTTTCCCAAAAGCCCTTGCACTCCAGCGTACCATCGCAGGAAGCAAGAGGTGCAAAATTGGTATCGCCGCCGCTTTTCCAGTCCATGTACGTAAGGCTTTCCCATTCGGCGGAAGGAATCTGGGAAATATCCAGTGTTTTCATGATCACATATCCTTTTTCTTCCATTACGGGCATACGGTAATGGGGTGATGCCAATGGGATTTTCACAGACCAGTGTTCGCTGTGTGGCCAGAAAATGGCAGGGGCTGATGCTGACATAAAATATATTTAGTGATTATAATTATTTGACCGCTAAAGTAGGAAATATCTGCTATCTGCTTATGAGGTCGCTCATTCTTATCTGTCAATAAAAAGTTAACGCCATCGGTTTATAACCATTCGTCAGGTATTTACAGCCCTTCAGATAAATTGCTGAAAAACCTTATACCACCTTCTTATCTTTAAACTACGAAGCTATTAGTATTATTTATTTACCAGTAACGGATACAGTAGTTTCTCTATTGTTTAAAGTATAGCCATGAAAATCAAAACCTGTGCAAGCAGTTGCCTGCTGCTGCTGTCTTTTATTGCCCAGGGCCAACCCCGGGAGCTTCAGGCCATTAAAACAGATAAAGCCATAAAAATAGACGGCCTCACTGATGAGGAAGCCTGGAAAGAGGCCGCTGCCATGACCGGCTTTATCGAATACCGTCCCAAAGCCGGTACACCTGAAGATGCAGAAACAAAAACCGTTGCTTACCTGCTATACAACGATGAAGGCATCTTCTTTGGCGGGTTCTGCTACGAAAGAACAAAAGACAGCATTACTACAGAACTTTCCGGCCGGGATGGATTTGGCGCTAATGATTATATCGGGATAATTTTCGACACCTATTACGACAAGCAAAACGGGTTTGAATATTTCATTACACCTCTTGGCGAACAGTGGGATTCAAAAATGACCCTTAACAACGAGGATTTTTCCTGGAACGCCGTTTGGAAAAGCGGAGCCGTCATTCATCCCAACGGATGGAGCTTTGAAATGTTTATTCCCTACTCTGCCATCCGCTTTGGCAAAAAAGAATTGCAAAACTGGGGAGTGAATGTGGTGAGGCGGCGGAGAAAAACAGCACAACAATATTGCTGGAACCCTGTTGACCCCAATATAAACGGGTTTCTTACACAGGAAGGTGTATGGACAGGCATCACAAATATCAAACCACCGCTGCGTTTGCAATTCTCGCCTTACTTCTCTACATACGTAAATCATTTCCCCGAAAAAGACCCTTCAAAAAAAAGCTGGGCCACAAGTGTCAATGGAGGGATGGATGTAAAATATGGCATCAACCAGGCCTTTACGCTTGATGCTACGCTGATTCCTGATTTCGGGCAGGTACAAAGCGATAACAGGATACTTAACCTAACCCCCTTTGAAGTACAGTACACGGAAAACAGGCCCTTTTTTACAGAAGGATTTGAATTATTCAGCAAAGGAGATTTATTCTATACAAGGCGGATAGGTAAGGAAGCTGTACAACCTTATTTTGCCGGACAATACTTACAGGAGAATGAAGTCATTAAAGACAATCCTCTTGAATCAAAGCTGATCAATGCCACTAAACTGTCGGGCCGCACACAAAAAGGCTTGGGCATCGGTATTCTTAATGCCATCACTAACAACCGGTATGCCGTTTTGGAAGACACCATAACAGGGCAAAGGCGTGAAGTGCTTGTTGACCCGCTGACCAATTATAACATATTTGTACTTGACCAGACTTTAAAAAACAACTCAAGCGTATCCCTGGTAAATACAAATGTATGGCGCAGCGGCAGCGCTTATGACGCCAACGTAACGGCGGCCCTGTTTAGCCTGAACGATAAAAAAAATGTATGGAATATAAGCGGTAAGGTAGCCAACAGCCGCCTTATGGGTTATGATGAAAATGGTAAAACAATAAGTGGTTACCACCATCGTATTTCCTTTGGGAAAAGAAGCGGCCGCTTTGGTTTTAACCTGCGGCAGGACCTGATTGATACTAAATTCAACACCCGGGACCTGGGTTATTTTACCTATAATAACACACTTGATCACTATGCCTGGATGGGTTATAACTGGCTTAAACCCGCTTCCTGGTACAATAACCTATACCTGAACTTTAATTTTTCTTACTCAAGGCAATTAAAACCGTCCGTTTACAGGAATGTCAATATCAATTTTAATATTAACGGGCAGTTGAAAAATCTTTGGTATGCAGGCATTTCTTCAGGATATGAGCCAAAAGGCAATGATTTTTTTGAACCCCGTGTACCCGGCCGGGTATTTAAAGGATGGTCGTCTCGTTTTTATACGGCCTGGGTTGAAACCAACATTGCCAAGAAATATGTTGTGTCCGGAGAGGCCATGTATGTAAAAAGAAGCTTGTTTGGCAGCGAACGATATGTCTTTTACCTGAGCAACCGCTACCGCTTTAACGACAAGTTGACGATTGGACATGCACTATCGCTGGCTCCCCAAAACGACAATGTGGGTTTTGCAGGATTTAATGATGTCAGTGAAGTGATTTTTGGCAGAAGAGATATAAAAACGGTAGAAAATACCTTTACGATCAAGTACAGTTTTAGCAGCAAAATGAGCATCAACACCCGGCTGCGCCATTACTGGTCAAAAGTAGCTTATAAAGAATTCTTTACGCTGCTAACAGATGGTTCGCTGGAAAAAAATACTTTGTTTAACAGGAATGTACACCAGAATTACAATGTGTTTAATATGGATGCCGTATTCACCTGGCAGTTTGCTCCCGGAAGCTTTATAAATATTGTCTGGAAAAGTTCGGCAGAAGATTTTAACCGGGAAATTGATTCGCCTTATCTTAAAAATTTTTCCAATACGGTAAGGTCTGACGCTACCAACAACCTTTCTTTTAAAGTGATCTATTTCCTGGATTACCTGGACCTGAAAAAAATTAAAAAGAAGAAGGAGAACCCGCTAAGGCAGAAAGAAGCGTAAACCTGATAAATCATTCCGAAACAGTGCCATAAACCTCTTTCCATTCATGTTTCCAGCGCCGATGGCTCCATAGCCACATATCAGGCCGCTTACGGATAACGTCTTCAAGAAAGCGGACAAATTTCCCGGTAAGCTCCTTTTCTGTCAGCCCTTCAGTTGGCTGACCGGAAAAAACCGCTTCATAATATCCTCGCTTCACCTTCTTTATATAAGCAAATACCACTGCACAATTGTTTGTTAATGCCCCTTGCGCCGGACCTTTTACAAATGGCGCCGGTTTGCCCAGGAAATTAAACCACCAACCCTTTGCGGGGTTACCGGGATTCTGGTCGGCTACCAACCCCAGTAAATATTGCATGTGCCTGTAAGGCATAAAATCTTCTTTCATATGGGTAGCCCTTATCATGATGGTGCCCTTGCCTGTTCGTAAGTTATAAAGCAACCGGTCGAATACTTTATTGGTTACAGGCATATAAACACCTATCAGCGGCATCGCTACCTTGCGTGCCGTTTGTATGTTGCCCCACTCCCAGTTAAACGTATGGCCTATATGCATTTGTACGGACCTTCCCGTTGCCTTAACTTCATTAATAACATCCCAGTTGCCGACAAACCTTTTTTCAAAGAATTTTCCTGATGCACTGAGCATCTTCAGGGTTTCAATAAAATAATCAGTAAGGTTGCGGTAAAACTTTTTTGCAATCCGGTTTCTTTCTTCCTCCGTCTTTTCGGGAAAAGCTATACGCAGGTTGTTCAGAACAATCTTCTTTCTGTATTTAATTATATAAAATGCAAGCCCGTACACTCCGTCCGAAATAAGATACAACACCCGCAGCGGAAGCAGGGAAATGAGCCAGAGAATACCGTAAATGAGATAGTACATAAACAGCAAAGATAACCACTACAATACTATGTTCTGAACGAGATGACTTTTTTCAGGATAGTCTGTATTGAAATGCAGCCCCCTGCTTTCTTTGCGGAATGCCGCTCCTTTAACAATCAGGTAGCCTACGGTAATCATATTTCGCAATTGCAGCAGTTGCGGCGAAACAACAGACGAACGGTATAATTCCTCCGTTTCTTCCCAAAGAAGGTCAAGGCGGCGTATGGCCCTTTGCAAGCGAATATCATTTCTTACAATCCCTACATAATCACTCATTACCTGTTGCAGTTCTTTCAGGCTTTGGGTAATGAGGATCATTTCCCTTGGGGCAGTGGTGCTGAGTGCATTCCAATCTGGGAGGTCCTGCTGCCATTCAATGGTATCAATTTTTTCAGCCGCATCTACAAAGCAGCGATGGGCAAATACCATTGCCTCAAGCAGCGAATTACTTGCCAGGCGGTTGGCCCCGTGCAACCCGGTGGAAGCACATTCGCCACATACATATAAATTTTTAATAGAACTTCTTCCCCATTCATCCGACTGAATGCCGCCGCAACTGTAATGCGCCGCAGGGGCAACCGGAATCATGTCTTTTGAAACATCTATACCAATCGATAAACATTTTTCGTAGATGTTGGGGAAATGCCCGGTGAATTTTTCTTTATCAAAATGGCGGCAATCCAGCCATACATGCTCTGTACCCGTTCTCTTCATCTCGCTGTCTATGGCCCTTGCTACAATATCACGGGGGGCCAGGTCTTTTCTTTCATCATAGCGTTCCATGAAAGCTTCGCCGCTTTTATTGCGCAGAATGCCGCCGTCTCCCCGCACCGCTTCCGTAATCAGGAAGGCCTGCCCGGTTACACCCGGTTCATACAATGCGGTAGGGTGAAACTGGATAAACTCCATATTCTCTATGCGCCCCTTTGCCCTGTAGGTCATGGCCACGCCATCACCTGTAGCAATAGCGGGATTGGTAGTAGTGCGGTACACCTGGCCATTGCCGCCCGATGCCAGCAGGGTGATTTTTGCCAGTATCTTTTCTATTTTATTATTTTCCAGGTTCAATACATATACGCCAAAACATTGCACATCCGGGGTGGCTTTTGTAACCAGGTAACCGAGGTGGTGCTGCGTAAGCAGGTCAATGACAAAATAGTGTTTCAAAAACTGAATGTTCTTCTGTTTTTCCAATGCCTCCAGCAAGGCCCTTTCCATTTCTCTTCCCGTAACATCCTTATGGTGCAGTATCCTGAACTCTGAGTGGCCTCCTTCCCTGCCACGCCTGAAATCCCCTCCTTCTTCTTTATCAAATTGGGCGCCCCAGTTGATAATCTCATCCACACGGTCGGGGCCTTCTTTCACAACAATCTCTACCACTTCTTTATTGCAAAGCCCATCCCCGGCTATCAGTGTATCTTCAATGTGCTTTTCAAAGCTATCATTCTCCGTATCGCTCACTACCGCCACGCCGCCCTGGGCATATTTGGTGTTGGTTTCATCAGCCACCGCTTTTGTAAGCACCATTATTTTTTTGTCCGGGAACCGTGCCGCCACTTTAAGGGCATAGGTAAGCCCTGCAATACCGGAGCCAATTACTAAGAAATCAGTTTTATGCATTATTCAAACAGATTAAATTTTAGCAGAACAAATATACCGGATAGCCCCTTTTACAATAAAAAGCTGGGCCAGGCCATAGGTCAGCATTACAATAAAGCCTGCCGCTTCAAAAGGTTGATAAAACTTGTTAAACGCCAGTACTGAATCCGACACAACAAATAAAACAGCGCCAAGGACCATATACTTTCCTGCATCTTTATCTTTAATAAACAGCATGTGCAGGGCCAGCAAGAGCATGAAACTGATTACTAGTCCGTAAACCAATACCGGCGCTTTCATATCAGCCAGTACAGGATATAAAATAGATATAAGCACAGCGTAATAAACCACAACCGGCGCCAGCAGTATGCTTTTGCTTTTTACTCCTTGTTCCTTTTTAATTACATGAAAAAAAATGATATAGAAAATATGCGCTGTCAGAAATGCCGACAAGCCCAATAAGAAAAATATTGAACCCTTTGATTGAAACATCAGCAGCACATCACCCAGCCATGAAAAAGCTATGGCTGCTATCACCCATTTTTTTAAAGAAGAAGAAATTCTTTTTGTTGAAAATATAAACCAGCCCGCCAGGATTATCATCAGCAGGGGCTTTGTTATTTTTTCCAGCAAAACTGAACCGGGCAGATAGATGCCAGCAATGTTGAGAGCAAGTATAAAACAAAAAAGAACGATCCAGCTTCTGTTATTCATTGACAAAGTTTAGTTGCGGTTCTGCCCAGGCGCCGCTCTCTTTCAGTAAGTTGATCAATTCATCTACGGCCACTTCGCTGTTTACATTTCGCTTTACCACTTCTTTTCCTTTGTAGAGGGTAATTTTTCCAGGCCCGCTGCCCACATAACCAAAATCAGCATCGGCCATTTCACCAGGGCCATTTACAATACAACCCATAATGGCAATCTTCACCCCTTTCAGGTGATGGGTCATGGAACGGATTTTCGCAGTAGTTTCCTGCAAATCAAATAATGTTCTGCCGCAACTGGGGCAACTGATATATTCCGTTTTGGAAATTCTTGTTCGTGTAGCCTGTAAAATGCTGAACGCCGTATTATTGGTGAACTGGTAAATATCTTTTACCGGCAAATAAGTGCGGCCTGCTGTTTTGGTGTTTTCCATGGAAGCGCCAGCGGTATAGCCAAGGCAAATGCCATCGCCAAAACCATCCAGCAGCAAAGCCCCTGTTTCGGTTGCAAAATGAATAAGATGTTCATCCGGTGTTTGCCCGCCGCTGTCTGTAACCAGCACCACAGGGTTTTTTATATTCCTGTTTTGCAATTCTATGAACCTCCGGCGTACAGATTGCATGGCATTCTGATTGGTACTGCTCAGGCAGATAACTACAGAAGGATCATTGGCTATTCCATCAAAAAAAGTATAGTCATTGATAGTAGTCTCATCCGAATAGCAGTCAATCATAACAAAATTCAGCGTCTCGCTTCTTTCTTTTGCCATTGCAAAACCGCTGTCCTGGAAAATCGGGAAACAAGTCTCCCCCAAACCCCCTCCGAAAGAGGGGGTTTTTACAGCCTCCTTCCAGACATCAGGATATATAATTACTTTCAATGTTCCGGGTAAAGCAAAATCCGGCACCTGCTTTCCGGTAAATACATAATCCGCTGCGGCATCGCCGATATTCCATTTATCAGTGGCTTCGTCATAACTATAGCCAATGCTTTGCAGATGCTGCGGCGTTATTTTTCCAGTTTTGCTTAAATCAGCAATTACTACCGGCACCTGCTTGCCCCCGATATTATCCACTGCAAATGTTTCCCTTCGTTTATATTCAAATGGAGAATACAAAAGCCCGGAGGCATCTTTTTGACTTTCTGTCTTTCCGTCTTTCTGACTTACCTCATATCGTTTCACCAAATCCTTACAAACCGGTATCTCAAATTCAGGGTCTTCCGTCAATGAAACACGGATGGTATCGCCAATGCCATCTTCCAGCAAGGCGCCAATACCGATAGCTGATTTTATTCTTCCGTCTTCCCCATCGCCTGCTTCGGTAACGCCAAGATGCAGGGGATAACATTCGCCGAACTCATCAAACATTGTTTTTACCAATAACCGGTATGCCTGCACCATTACCTGCGGATTGCTGCTCTTCATGCTCAGCACAATATTGTGATAGCTTTCACCCCTTGCAATGCGAAGAAATTCCATGGCGCTTTCCACCATGCCCATCGGCGTATCGCCGTAGCGGCTCATAATACGGTCGCTCAGCGAACCATGATTGGTGCCGATACGCATGGCCGTACTATACTCTTTGCAAATTTTTACCAGCGGTGTAAACCGTTCCCTTATTCTTTCAATCTCCGCCATATACGCCGCATCGGTGTATTCAATCAGCTCAAACTTTTTCTTATCAACATAATTACCGGGGTTAACCCTTACTTTTTCTACAATACGGGCTGCTATTTCCGCCGCATTGGGAGTAAAATGAATATCCGCCACCAGGGGAGTGGTATATCCCCTTCTGTGCAATTCATTCTTTATCAGCAACAGGTTCTCCGCTTCTTTTTTGGATGGCGCTGTAATACGCACCAACTCTGCCCCGGCTTCAATGCAGCGGATACTTTGCTCAACGGTGGCAAGGGTATCCATAGTATCCGTAGTCGTCATGGTTTGCACACGGATAGGATGCGGCCGGGAACCTTCCGGATTGCCCAGCAGCAGGTTGCCTATGCTGACTTCCCTGGTTGTAAGACGCCGATAATATGTAAGTGCCTCCCCGTATTCCTGCATAGAAATTTAAAATGACGCTGCAAAGTTAACAACTAAAGAGAATGGTTAAGGAACAGAATTGCAGGTTGAAAGCAGGCGTTTAACCAACGGTTACCAGTCTTTTGCCGCCCCTGTCCCGGTTTTTGTCTTTTCCTTTTCAATGCGCTGCTGCACCTGCTTTTCTTTTTGCGCCAGGTTTTGCAACTGCTTTTCCACCTGTTTGGGGTTCATTTTAGACTGCGGCTGTTTTTGCTGTTGCTGCTTGTTTTCTTTTTTTTCCTGCTTTTTCGGAGGCCGTTTCTTTTTTAACTCCAAAAGGGCTTTCTGAAGGTTTTCCCTTGCTTGTTTATCGGCAGGATCATTCCGAAGTGCTTGTTTATAAGAAAGAATGCTTTCTTCAAGATTTTTCTGGCGGCTTTCGATTACGCCTTTATTATAATACGCTTTTGCGCTTAAAGCGGTTGCTCCCTGTTCTTTTGCCAGCCCGCCAAATAATTTCCTGGCATCTTCCTGCTTATTTTGCCTGTACACGGCACTGGCCAGGTTGAATTTTGCAGTGGTGTCCTGCGGGTTTAAAGCCAGCGCATTATTATATTCTTTTGCCGCCAGCTCATACTGCTGCTGCTTGTAATATGCGTTGCCAGTACGTACCGCTTCACCATTATCCTTCTGGGAAAAAGCAGCCTTATCCGCTACGGCAAACAAAACAATACAGGCCATTGCTTTTTTCATGCAGCCATTTTTTTTCTTTCGGATAGAAAATTTTCAGCAAGCAGAAGCACAAACATGCCGGCTACCAGCCAAAGGTAATAGGTCTTAAAATCCATACGGGATACATCGCCCGAAACGGATTTTTCAATTTTCGATAGCTGCCCTTTTACGGATGCAACGGCTTCTTCACTATTATCAAGATGATGATAAATACCATGCGATACCGAAGCAATTTTTTTCAGCGTTTCTTCATCCAGTTTGGAAACAACAATATTTCCCGATTCATCTTTCTTTAATTCGCCTGTCTGCGGGTCTGTAATGGTGGCCCCTTCCTGCGAACCTATGCCCACCGTATTAATCATAACGCCGTATTGCGTTAACTCTTCTGCAGTACCCATCGCTTTTGCATCATGGTCTTCACCGTCAGAAATAAGCACTATGGATTTATATCTTTTATCTGCGCTGCTGAATGCATTGGCCCCCATGCGTAGCGCCTCGCTTATTACAGTGCCCTGCTGCGATACGGCGCCCGGACCTGCTGACGTAACAAACATTTTTGTAGCGCCATGGTCAACTGTCAGCGGCATTTGTAAATAAGCTTTGCCGGCAAACAACACTAATGCTATCCTGTCATCCGGCAGGGCATCCACCAGTTTTGTTATGAACTGCTTTGCCCTGTCCAGGCGGCTTGGCGCCATATCCGTCGCCAGCATACTTTTACTTATATCAAGGGCTATCACAACATCAATACCTTTACGGTTTATATTCTCCGTTCCGTCAAATTTTCCGGGGTTCATTACGGCTATTATACCCAATGCAAAGGCAAACGATAAAACAATAAACTTTGAAGTAAACCGGGCAGAAGAAAAATCAGCCACCAGCAATTTAACCAGCCTGGTGTCGCCCATCTTCTTCATCGTTCTTTTTTTCCACATTATTAACCAGGTAAACAAGGCCAGGACAATGATAAGCCCTGCAAAAAGCCACATAAACTCTTTATGTTGGAAGTAAAGCATGAAATACTATTCTGCAAAATGAATACCAAACAAAAAGTAACGGCAACCTAAACCCCGGTATTAATGTATTATGCGCCGTAAAAACTACATTTCCCCTTTTAAAAAACCCAGTTGTGCAAGTATCTCTTTTAACATTTTCATCCGTATTGCGTACATATCAAAATGTTTATCAGGAGATTCGATATTCAATACGAAAAAATAGGGGTGATTATTCTCCTCAATCCATCCCACAACCCAGCCCAGCGCATTGCCATTCTCTTTAAAGCCCCATCCCGTTTTATAGCCCATCCGGTAGTTGGTATTGTTTTCAAACAACATAGCCCTTTTTACGGTTTCCTGGTAGCTTTTAAAAAAAGGAAGCTGTCCGAAATATAACTGTTTCACCAGGCCCAGTTGCTGGTCGGGAGTAATTTTTAGTGAATTATCCAGCCAGAATGAATCTACCGAAGTACGGATTACCACTTTGCCCGTATCGGAGGCAGCCCCGTATTTCAGGCTGTCGAGCCATCGCTGCATGGTATCTTTTCCTATTCTCCTGGCCACTTCCTGGTAATAATTAACCGCCGATACCCTGAATGCCTCATACATGGTAAGGTCTTTATTCCAGTCATCACTCCATCTTTTTACCCCATCCCATTGAATCACCATGCTGTCATTTACAATCTTGCCGGTTTGCAGGCCAATAAGGGAATTGACTATTTTAAAAGTAGAAGCGGGTAAATAACTGCTGTCCCTGTAGCGGCCCAGGTTATATACGGTAAACTTGCCTGTTGCATTATTCATAATGGCAAAGCAGCCGTCCACACTGTTCTCGTCAAAATATTTCTTAAGGCTGTTATCCTTTTTTACATTATTACGGGAGCAGGCTGCAAAGACCAATACCAGCCAAAGAAAAGAAAGAAGGAACTTCATCAGCTATTTTCGGCAAAGGTAACATCATTGCACCCGTTTCAAAACAGCTTTTTGATAGCCGGATACCCTGTAAGAGCTTACAGAAGGGCTTTCTTCCGTACCCTTACCGGAAACGGAAACCGGTTGGGCGCCCAGCGAATAAAATTCTGCAACCAGCGCATCGTCTTCCATCCAGTAATTGTTGATAATAGTGCTGTTCATAACGGTAAAAGCCCCGGAGAGTTTATTGGCTACCCAGTACTGGTCTAATACAATACCATTGTTTTCATCAATGGCCCAATGAATGCCGGAATTGTCTTTTGCCATCAGCGTATAAGGCCGGTTATCTTCCGATGCAGCGCCATATATCAGCTGCCAGCTCCATGTACCGGCGCTGTCGCCACGGTGAATGTGCAGTTCCATCGGCACTTGCTGCGGTTGGCTTTGCCCTGTTTTATACCACAACAACTCTCCTTTCCAGTTACCGGACCAGTCCTGAGGAAAAGAAGATTGGCTTATGCCACAATGTGCGGTAAACAAAGCCGTTACAATCAATATTCTTCTCATACTTTAAAGATAAAACTATAATGTCCCGGTCTATTGCCGGGACATGAATGAATTGCAAAACGATTAACCCTTATTAAAGGTAAAATCCGCCTTTTTGCTTGTAATGCTTTACTCCATTGCAATCTTTTTTGGTTGCAGCACAGGAGCTTAACAAACATACTACGACCGCCACGGTTGTAACGAGAACAAAAATTCTTTTCATAACTCTCAATAAGTTAGGTACAATTTCAAAATTTAATTTGTGGAAATTCCAAAGGAATTGGGCGGGTAGAAATCAATTCATCGTAGTAGGATGTGAAAGTAGTTATATCCTGCCGCCTTTGCAAGTTTTACCTTCCTTTTTTTAGATTTACCAGGATAATTTAGCCAACAAAAGCATATTTCGTAAAATCCCCATTAATGGTAACTTTACGTAATATTAAACAACCCCTTTATTATGAAACAGGTATCAATCATTCTCTCAGCCATGCTTATCGCCCTTGCTTCCTGCAAGAATAAAGCGAAAGAAACCGTTATCATTAGCGACGACGGTAAAGAAAAAGTATCCATTAATACTGATGCATTGAAAAATGCAGGTGAAGAAATGGAAAAAATGAAAGAACGGCTTTCCGGCCTTACACCTGCTACCCTCCAGGAAATAAAGGAATTGCTGCCTGAAACACTGGCAGGCGTCAGCCGGTCCAACGTAAAAGCCGTATCCGCCATGGGTACCACTACGGCCAGCGCTGATTACCGGATTAGCGATGATTCCAAAATCAGTATAGGGATTTATGACTGTGCAGGCACTGCAGGCGCCGGTATCTACAGCCTGCAATATATGGGCATGTTCAATATTGAAACAGATGATGATGATGAATACACAAAAACGATTGACTTTAACGGAGGCAAGGCTTTTGAACGCTGCCGCAAAGACAGGGTTGATTGCACCCTTACTTATTTCGGCGGTGGCCGTTTCCTGATTTCACTGGAAGGCGATAATGTAGGCATTGATGCATTGAAAGCAGCAGCCGGTGAAATAAAATTTAAGTAACCAATCTCTTTGCTGTGAAATAAGAAGGCCGTCTCCCGCAGATGGCCTTCTATTTTTATCGTATCAGTGTTACTGTTCCCTTCCTGAATACCCTGTTCCCATTAAAATCTATTCCTGACACCATCCATACATAAACGCCGGAGTTTTGCTCTTTTCCATTCATCTTTCCATCCCAGCCCTTTGTATAATCATTTGTTTTAAATACCAGGTTGCCATAACGGTTATACACTGCCAGGTATTCAAATACGTCTATGCCAACAGGCGTCGTTTTGAACATGTCGTTCTTTCCGTCATTATTGGGGGTAAACGCCGTAGGAACATAAATATCCGGCCCTTTGTAAATGGTAATGGTGATGGTATCATAACTTTCACATCCTTCCGGCGTATAAACTTTCAGGTAATAAGTGCGGTCCACATCATTAATAGCAACAGGATCGGGAATATCTGTGGCGCTTAACCCAATAGCAGGTGTCCATTCATAACTCAATCCGCCTGTGGCCCGCAACTGTACCGGGTGCATGGCAGCCGTTAATGTATCATTGCCGGCAAAAGCATCGGTGCCGTAAATGGTTACCGGCGCTTCCAGTGTATCAGACGAACAGCCTTCTAGTGAAATAGCATAGAGTTTTACAGGATAAGCGCCGTTGCGGGTATAAATATGTGCAGCGGGGTTAGCCGTACTGCCATTACCATCGCCAAAATCCCAATGCCAGCTTGCAATACCGATGGAAGTAGCTGTTTCTTCTGCACTGAATATCACTTCGCTGAACTTGCAGGCATCGCTGAAATCCATAACTATCTCCGGCTTTGCTTTTACAACAAAACTTTGATACGCTGTATCCGACCTGCACCCATTCTCACTTGTTACTACTAACGCTATCGTATTATTGCCTACCGGAAACTGGCCGCTTGCCTGCTGTTGCGTACTGAACACAGCATTGTTATATATCCACTCCCAGCCGGTAACAGAGCCGTCGGCCACTTCAGAAGAATCGTAAAAAGCCTGCAAGGAAGTATTGCAAAGGCTTTCGCTGACGCTAAATTTTGCAAGTGGTTTGGGAGATACCGTTATTAAAAAATCGAGTGTATCGCTGATGCAGCCAAGGCTGTTCGTTGCCACCAGCCGTACAGAAGCCTGGCCTGCAGCAGAAAAGCTAACCACAGGATTTTTTTCTACAGAGAATTGCCCGTTACCCAAATCCCACCACCAGCCGGTAACGGCAAGGTTATCGGTAGTATAGGATGAATCCAGCAATTGCACCGGCTGGTTCTGGCAGGCTGCAATAGCCCTTATAGCTGCACGGGGCTTGTCTGCAACAAAAACTTCTTTAACACGGCCACCCAAACAATTTCCTGCTGCTGTACTGGTTGCAAAAAAATTGGCTGTATGTACTCCCGGGGTCGAGAAGACATAAGACGCATTCTGCGTGTAAGCAGAATAGGTAGTAGCATCAGAAAGCTGCCACATATAATGTGTAACCGGGTGGCTGCTAAACACCACTTCACCAAAGAATTCAGAAGCTGTGCCGATGCAAACAGAGTCGGTAAATGTAAAATCCACTTCCGGCCGGGCATATATATCAATCACATCGTATAACGTATCCGAGGGGCAGCCATACTCTGACCTTACAGCTAATTTTATATTTTTTAAGTCCGGGGCAGCATAGGCTATCATCGGGCTTTGTAGTACTGATACGTTGCTTTCATCCAGTTCCCAATACCAGTTATTAATAGCGCCGAAAGCGGCAGAAGATGTACTGGTGAATGTAATGGTATTACCAACGCAACTGTCACTAATGGTAAAAGAAGCCACCGGCACATCGCCGATGATAACGGTTTGTTCATTTCTTTCTTCACAGCCATCTGCACCCGTTACGGTTTGGATAACGGTATAAGCACCGGGAGCGGTATAGGTATGCAGCGGGTCGGTATTTACACAATCAAGGGGACTGTAATCACCAAAATCCCAGCACATTTCTGCGATGGTGGTAAAGGAAATCGTATTGTCAAAAAACTGCACCGGCTCATTGATGCAGCGGTTCTGTGCAGGCAAAAAATTCCAGGCAGGGGAAAGAGAGGTACAAAATGTTTGCAGGTTGGAGGAACCGCCTGTAGAACCGGTAAAACCCCAGAACACAAGCGGGTCGCCGCCAAACGTGGTATTCACCAGGTCATTGACGATGCTTAACCGTTCTATCCCGTCGAAAAAAGTGGTCAGGGTTTTGGTAGTGGCATCCCATATTATTCTCAGTTTATGGTCAATCCCGTCTTCCACATTATTACTTAACGCAGAAATGGGTACCGGCCCTGCCAGGTTGTTGGCCGAGAAATGGTCCAGGTCGCCATTGCGCTGGATAGCAATATGGTCGTAGGTGGGGTCATTATCCGGGGCGCCCACATTCTGCCAGGTATCAAGCGTAACGCCGATAGAAGGAACGATACCGAGAAAGCCAAGGCCGCTGCCCGTGGCGCCAACGCTTGTGCTGATGGGTTGCAATACAAATGCAATACCATCGGCGCCGTTGGCATCCTTGCTGCCCAGGTTTACATCAAAAACAAAATCAAAAGAATTGTCCAGGTCAATGCGGTTATTATTCCATACCGAGCCGCTGCTGGTCATCACATCCTGTGTAAGGATATAGCAGTGGCAGTTGATCTGCGTGGCAGCGCCATTCAGCGTATATTGCTGTGCCGCAACACTAAAAGACGATAAAAGAAAAAATATAACAACAGGGATAATTCGCATGCAGTTCAAAAACTCAGTTGCTAAATTAAAGATTGTGATACACTAAAGAGGAAAAATATCCTGCGCATGGTATTTCCTGTTGAAACTCCCCACCAACAGGCTTCATTCAATATCTATCCATTTAATAATCTTTTTAGCTCTGGAAAATAGAATGGTAATGAGAAGAGTGAAAAACATATTACTTTTTAAAATAAATTTCATTGACGTAATAAACAGGATGCCAAAACAGCTATTCTCAGCCCATTACACCTTTGACAGGTTGCGCATAATATCATAAATTTGAGAGTTAGATGCAACATTATGAAGGCAGTAAACATTATCCTATTTTTCTTGATGACAAACTTTGCTTTTGGGCAGCGAAGCAATATCATTTTCAACACAGGGACAAATGAGTTTCAACAGTTTTCGAGACAAGACTTCGTTGACAACAAACTAACAAAAGTATCCGCCTATTCATATTCCATAAACAAAAAAGGTAAACTGAAAAAAGACAGTCTTCTTCTTTACAGACAACAATTCGATATTACCCAAAATAGGCTTTTTGGACTAAACAGTAGCAGAGTTTATCAATCTCACGGACCTTCATTTCTGACTTGGTATGAATTTGAAACATACTACAATGATAGCGGACAAGTAATTAAAGAAATTAGTAAACCAAAAAATATTGAAAAGAAAGTTGAATATGGCTCAACAAATTACAATATTATAACTGACGAAACCGATCATGAATATGATGAACAGCAAAGGGAAGTCAAAAGAACTTACAAGCGAATAGACCATTATTACTCCATTTCAAAATACACTAAGGATACTTTTCATTTGCACACTATATACAGACCAGAAATTGATGAATACTTCTACAACTCGGACAACCAAAAAATAAAGTGGTTTCATACGATTGACAGTACAAAATATTTAAGGACTGAAAGCTATAATCCAGATAAAGATTCAAATGCCGTTAGGTGTTCTTATTGTCATTCTAAGTATCTAAATGTTGAGTGGAAATACAATTCAGACAAAAAATTGGTGGAATGGATTTCTTACACAAGTGAGAATTTAATTCACACGAAACGAAACTACTTTTATGATGACCAACAACGACTTATTAAACAAATTGATTCAGCAGGTTGGTACTTTACAACTATCAAACCTTATTGGGAATCAACGACCACATTTCAATATTCTGACACAGGAAGAATCGTTACAAAAATCAACAACACAAAAGAGAGGTTTGTAAGCTCAACTCCAAAAATTGTTTCCTACTTTGACACTAATGATAAACTCATAAAACAATGTACATTTTCTGACACCACAGAGAGTTGCACTAAATACTCTTTTATTTACGACAAGGATAAAATAATCAAAGAAGAAATAATTTTTGACAACGGGACCATTAGTACAACAGAGTTCTATTATACTGAAAAGAAACTTTTAAGAGAAGAGCGAACGTTTAGAAATGGCAACTTGACAACACTGATTCGATTCTATTATGAGTAGAAATACTGCATCTAACATGAACTGTACAAAAAACTAAGCCATTTTTCTTTTTTTATGGTCTTGCGGAGCAATAGTTGGGTTGGTACAAGTTGTTGTTTTTCACTACGGCAAAAACCTCTTCCCGTCCTGTACGCCAGCAAGGACTCCGGGCTGCTAACTAAGATGTCTATTATCATCACCACACCTTAAATTTAGAAACAAAAGTGTTCCTAACCACCCCAGGCCCACTACGCCAGGCAGGGGCAGGAATGTTTTTGAGTGCAAGACTACGAGCAGAAAAAAAACCAAAAAACATATTGAACTTCAGGGATATAAGCTATCAGGGCCGTGCCGGTTTCATTGATTATCAATCAGATAACCATTATTTTATAAAGTTATCCCCCGGCTTGTCCATATCTCGGGGAAAAATCCGTTATTTTGGGCTGCATTTGGTGCTCTTTCAGTTTCACAAGTCCTGAACGATTCGAAAAACCGTTGAATGTTCATTGGGTGCTGTTTACTGTTTTGACACTTTTAATTTTTTTTAAATCTCACAAAATGAACATTTACGTAGGTAATCTCAGTTGGAACCTGAAAGACCAGGACCTTTCCAATCTTTTTGCTTCACATGGTGAAGTAGCATCAGCAAAAATCGTAACTGACAAATTCACTAACCGCAGCAAAGGTTTTGGATTTGTTGAAATGCCCAACGACGACCAGGCACAGGCAGCTATCACAGCATTGAACGGCTCTGAAGTTGACGGCCGTAATATTGTCGTAAACGAAAGCCGCCCTAAAGCTGAAGGCGGTGGCGGCGGTGGCTTCAAGAAAAGAAGCTTCGGCGGCGGCGGTGGCGGCGGCTACAAAAAAGGTGGCGGCGGCTATAACCGTGATCGTGGCGGTTACAACAACGATTATTAATTAACCATTGATAAACGATGCTTTAAAAGCCGGGTTCCGAAAGGGCCTGGCTTTTTTTTGATTGCTACACTGTAAAAAAACCAACGGCTACCATTTTATTTCCAGCTTATTATTCTTTCTGTCCACATCTGCCATGCGGAGAGTGGGGTCAATATCCGCAACGGTAATATCGGCTAACCTACGGTCTGTTTCTATTACATACGTACTATGCGTCCATTTCCAGGGTTCATATACCTTCCGGGTAACGGCGGCATCTTCAACAGGTTTTTGGCCAAACATCAGATAGGCCGGTATATAATGCAGTTCTTTTGAACCGTCCTTGAACGTAAGCTGAAAATCTATTGGCATCGGCACAAGCCCTATTTGCTTCAGCCTGATCTTTGTTTTACCCCCATCTTCCCACAAACTGTCAATGCTGTAATCAATCGTTTTTGTTGAATTGACCCAGAACTCTTTATACCAGTCTAACTGTATGCCGCTTATTTTTTCCGACAGGCGTATAAAGTCTGCGGCATTGGGATGCTTAAACTGCCATTGCCTGTAGAATTCAAGCAGTATGTTGTCTCTCACACCTGCCCCAACGATATATCCTAATTGCTCTACAAAAACAGCGCCTTTGGAATAAGCAGCAGCGCCGTATGCCGAATTCATGTCGTAATGATCAGCATGGGTGGTAAGCGGCTCTTCCCTCCTGCTTTTGGTAAGGGAAACATACCCGTCATAAGAGCCCTGGTGCACAAAGCCTGTGGTATCATTGTTTAAAAAAGCGCTGACCCGGTCTTCTGCATACGTTGTAAACCCTTCGTCCATCCAGGAATATAACGATTCATTGAAGCCCAATACACCATGATACCAGCTATGCAGCCATTCATGCAGCCAGGGGCCGGGGCTGATGCACAATGTGGCCATCGGGTATTCCATTCCGCCATCGCCGCCATGAATAAATGAATATTGCCTGTAAGGATAAGGCCCAAATGTTTTTTCAATAAAAGGCAATGCCTTCTCTGCTTTGTCCAATATAGCCTCCCAGGACGCAGCAGATGCATTGGTTGGTTTATATAAAACGTGAAGCGTCAAAGAATCGCTGACCTTTCTTTTTTTATGTACATACCCGGGATCTGCCGCCCACATAAAATCATGCACATCCGGCGCTTTGAAATGCCATGTCAGCTTATCACCGGCGGGCAGGCTCAGCTTAGCCCCTTTTTCTTCGTAACCATGCCCTACCTGGTTAGGGTTTTGTAAATAACCCGTGCCGCCAAGTACATATTTTTTATCAATCCTGATTTTCACGTCAAATTCGCCCCATACGCCATAAAATTCCCGGCCTACATAAGGTGTGGGATGCCATCCTTCATAATCATACTCACAAAGTTTGGGATACCATTGGCTCATGGAATAGCGGACCGTTGAAGTCGGATTATCCCTTCCGCTGCGGCGCACCTGCAAGGGCACCTGTGCTTCAAAATCCATTTCCAGCACCACTTTTGATTTGGGTAAAATGGGTTTATCCAACAGTACTTCCAGTATTGTTTCCTGGACTTTGAAGGTTTGCAGGCGGCCATTCATTTTTAAAGAATTAATCTTCTGGTAACCGATTTCATCCGGCTTCAGATTGGCAATTCTGTCCCGTACACGGGAATCCCAGTCTCTTCCGTTGGAAATGGCGCCCTGCCTGCGGCTGCGTTCATCCATCATGCTGCCGGGCTGAAACGCATTAAAATATAAATGGTAAAAAATTTTTGTAAGCGTATCGGGTGAATTGTTCCAATACTCCAGCTTTTGCTTTCCTGTAAATTGGTTGGTCTGCACATTCATATCAATATCCATCGTGTATTTAGCCCGTTGCTGCCAGCGGTCAGGCTGTGCATGGGCCATACCTGCTGCTACACAAAAACCTATCAACCAAAAAGCTTGCTTCTTCATCATAATAATTTTCCGTTAGATGATAAAATTCGGGAAAAGATGCATGTATAAAAAGTGAAAATGACGGGCGGCGCCACAAAAAATTAATTTGCCACGAAAGAACACTAAAAAACACGAAAAACAGGCCAGGATATTTCGCCTTGTAACACAAATTTTTATTCTTTTCCCTGCAGCACAATGACAATTTCGCCTTTCACACCTTTATCTTTAAAGTAGTCGGCCGCCTGCCGTAACGAACCCCTGTAGTTTTCTTCAAACATTTTTGTAAGCTCCCGGCTTACACAACAAAGCCTTTCTTCACCAAAGCAGGTAATAAAATCTTCCAATGTTTTTACAAGCCGCACCGGCGATTCATAAAACAGCATTGTTCTTTCTTCTTCGGCCAGTTGTTTTAACAATGTTTGCCTGCCTTTTTTTAAGGGCAAAAAACCTTCAAAACAAAAGCGGTTGGATGGTATGCCGCTATTGACCAATGCAGGCACAAAAGCCGTAGCCCCGGGCAAACATGCCACTTTTACATCATTTTTGATACATTCCCTCACCAGCAAAAAAGCCGGGTCTGAAATACCGGGTGTGCCGGCATCTGTTACTACTGCAATTTTTTTTCCCTGCAATAACTGGTTTACGAGGTGCTGTACTACTTTATGCTCATTGTGCTGATGATACGGAGAAAGCGGTTTTGTAATCTGGTAGTGGTTGAGCAGCTTTGACGTGGTTCTTGTGTCTTCTGCCAGAATAAGGTCAACCTCTTTCAGCACTTCCAATGCCCGGAGTGTGATGTCTTTTAAATTACCAATAGGTGTGGGAACAAGGTACAACATGGCTGCGGGTTTTGAACTATGAGCTTCGGGCTAGTTGTTAACAACTCATGGCTTTAGTTTACAGAAATTTCAAAATATTCCATGACAGGATTGGATAACAACTTCTTGCTGGCTTCTTCGGCAATCAGTTTGGCATTATCCTCCGAGTCGGCATCAATTTGCATCGTGATATTCTTACCCACTCTTACATCCTGAACGCCATTGAGGCCCAGGCTGGTCAGGCCGCCCATTACAGCCTTTCCCTGCGGGTCCAGCAATTCTTTATGCGGCATTACTTTTATCTGTACCGTGTAGGTCATATCGTCTTGTTTTTGAACAGCAAAGATAAGATAACATAGGCAAGCACTATGACGGGAACAGCCAGCCATTTCAAAATTATGATAGCTGCAACAGCAATCAACAGCAGAAGGTATTTAGGCAGGTTATTCTTAACGGAAAAATCTTTGAACTTAAGCGCCATTAGCGGTAAGGAAGAAACCATCAGCCATGATACCAATGCCACCAGAGCGTACCAAAACCATTTATTCAGCAAAATATCCGTTACCCAGGCTTCATTGATGTTCCAGTATATTAACGGGAAAGAAGCGATGAGAATACCAACCGCCGGCACCGGCATTCCTTTGAACCCATAGGATTGTGTTCTATCCAGGTTAAACCGTGCCAGTCGCCAGGCTGCAGCACAAGGAACCGCAAACGCCGGCACTACCCAGGTGAAAGATGCATCGAGAGAACCTTCTTCCTTTGCCAGGCTTAAACGTAAAAACTGGTAGATAATCATTGCAGGGGCCACACCAAAACTTACAACATCCGCCAGCGAGTCCAATTGACGGCCCATTTCCGATTCCGCCCTGAATAAACGGGCTACAAAACCGTCTAAAAAATCCACCAAAGCAGCAAGCCCTATAAACAGAGAGGCCAGCCATATTTTTTCCGGCATATCAATCCACGAAGAGCCGTCAGCACTGGAGAAAATGGCAATTCCACTCTGTAAAATAAAAATGATGGCAAGGCAGCCAAAAACAAGATTGAGCAGGGTGAAAAAGTTGGGAATAGCCCCTAACCCCCTAAAGGGGGAATTATTCGACATTCTTTTCAAATTTAGTTATCAAAAATAAGTTTTCTACTACTGGCTCACGATTACCGGCTCATCAACCCCTCAATCTCTTCCACTGTAATCGGAATATTTTTCATTAAATCCTTATTACCTGATCTTGTTATCCATACATTGTTCTCAATACGAATGCCCATCTGCTCTTCCTCAATATAAATGCCCGGCTCTATGGTAAATACCATTCCCGGTTTTATCGGCTCTGTTCTTGTGCCCAGGTCATGCACATCAACTCCCAAGTGATGAGATATGCCATGATACAGGTATTTACGGTAGGCCCTGTTTTCGGGGTCTTCATTTTTTACATCCGATTTTTTGAGCAGGCCGATTTTAAAAAACTGTTGTGTAGCTTCTTCGCCCACTTTTTCGGTATAATCAATAATGCTGATGCCCGGTTTTAAAATGCTTTTGGCATAATTATGCAAATGCAGGCAGGCATTATACACTGTTCTTTGACGCCTGGTGAATTTTCCATTTACAGGGACTGTTCTTGTTAAGTCGGCGCAATAACCACCGTATTCAGCGCCAAAGTCCATCAATATCAGCTCGCCACTTTTACATTCCTGGTTATTGGAAACATAATGCAGTATCCGGGCCCTGTCGCCACTGGCAACGATGCTGCCATAGGCTTCTCCTGTAGCCCGCTGGGTAAGAAAAGAATGAATAATTTCCGCCTCTATTTCATACTCCATCACACCGGGCTTGATAAACTGTAATAACCGGCGAAAGGTTTTCTCTGTAATATCAATGGCCTGTTGTATCACATTTACCTCCAGGACTGTTTTAATGGCACGCAATTCCTTCATAATTTTTGCAGCCCGCAGGTAATTGTGCAGCGGATAACGGCTTTTCATTTCATCAATAAAACGGTAATCTCTTGTCCTTACCAGGCTTGCTTTCCGGTCATTTTCATTACTATCTAAATAAATATTATCAGCCGAATGTACCCAGGGCTGTAATAGGCCGTCAAGATTATCGAGCCAAACAATTGTTTTAATACCGCTTATGGCTTGCGCCTCGTTTACCCTCAGCCTTTTCCCGTCCCATTTTTCTTTTAACTCGTTTGGCTTCACCAATACCAGCACCTCACGGTATTTAGGATCGGGATTATCGGGAAAAAGAATAACCATTGAATCTTCCTGGGTAATACCGCTCAGCCAGAACACATCACTATTTTGCTTGAAGCGGTAAAGGGCATCTGCATTACTGGGCACTTCATCATTACTCACAAAAATGGCAATGGAATTTTTCTGCATCCGGCTTGCAAACCGTTTTCTGTTTTCGCTGAACAAACGGGAATCAAGTGGTAAATATTTCATGGTTTAAATGGCTTTGAGATTATTCAACATCAAGATATTTTGCTAAAGATAACGAGTGAAATTTTGACAGAACCGGCGTTCATCACAAATCTGAAAATCAATGGAACATTTGATTTTTTCAAAAGAATCGACCCTATGGATAAATATTTTATAACAAAATACGTCATAGAACAGCACATCTTAACATTAATCTAATAAATTGTATATCAACATCTAATGTGTTAAACTAACATCTGTTTGTATTTCTAACAATTTGTGTTTTACTTTTGTGGCTCACCAAACCGTATTTCTAGATGTCAGTTCCTCTGAGTGCCGTACCTACAAGAAATTTTAAAAAGATAGGGCTTAAAGCTTCATCAAATATTCACTACCAACCCTCCCCCGAAGAGTTAGTACACGACTCCATCCGCACCGGAGAAGGTGTATTGAATGATACCGGCGCTTTGGTAATAAAAACAGGAGAATTTACAGGACGTTCACCCAAAGACAAGTTCATCGTCAAAGATGAAATAACGGCTGATACAGTTCATTGGAACGAATTCAATAACCCCATAGAACCTCATTATTTCGATATTATTTATAAGCGGATACTGGACCATTTTGAAGAACTCCCGGAATTATGGATAAGAGATTGCTATGCCTGTGCAGACCCCCGCTATAAACTCAACATCCGCATTGTGAACGAAAAGCCCTGGAACAATCTTTTTGCTTACAATATGTTCCTGCGGCCTGCCGAAAGCGAACTTGAAAATTTTGAACCGGAATGGCATATTCTTTCTGCCCCGGGCTTACGGCTCGATGCCAAAGAATGTGGCGTACGCCAGCATAATGCCACTGTGGTTTCATTCAAGCACAAAATGATATTGATAACCGGCAGCGGTTATACCGGGGAAACCAAGAAGGGAATCTTCACCATTCTCAATTATATCCTGCCCCAGGAAAAAAATGTATTGAGTATGCACTGCAGCGCCAACATAGGCAAGAAAGGCGACACAGCTATTTTCTTCGGGCTTAGCGGAACAGGCAAAACAACACTCAGCGCCGATCCTGACCGTTTCCTTATCGGTGATGATGAACATGCCTGGACAGATGACAACGTATTTAATTTTGAAGGCGGTTGCTACGCAAAAACCATCAACCTTTCCGAAGAAAAGGAACCGGAAATATTTAATGCAATAAGGCCCGGCGCCCTGGTGGAAAATGTGGGCTTTTTTCCAGGAACCAATAAAATAGATTTTGAAGATGCTACTATAACTGAAAACACCCGGGTTTCTTACCCGTTGCATTTTATCAGCAACACCGTGGAGCCTTCAGTGGGTGGATTGCCCAAAAATATCTTTTTTCTTACCTGCGATGCTTTCGGCGTATTGCCACCGGTTTCAAAACTTACACCTGAGCAGGCCATGTACCAGTTCATATCCGGCTACACCGCAAAGGTGGCCGGTACCGAAGCGGGTATCACAGAGCCAAAGCCTACATTCAGCGCCTGTTTTGGCGCACCGTTCCTGCCGCTTCACCCGGGAAAATATGCGGCTATGCTGGGAAAGAAATTACAGCAGCATAAAGTAAATGTATGGATGATCAATACCGGATGGACAGGCGGAGCTTACGGCACCGGAAGCCGTATCAAATTAAAATATACCCGTGCCATGATAAGCGCTGCACTGGAAGGCAAACTGGATAATGTAGCAACAGAAACACACCCCATATTCGGAATGCACATACCGGTTGAATGCCCTGGTGTTCCTTCAGAAATATTGAACCCCGGCAATACCTGGCAGGATAAAAAAGCCTATACTGATAAAGCGAAAGAACTGGCGGCCCAGTTTGTGAAGAATTTTGAAAAATACGCCGAAGGGGTTTCTGTAGAAATATTGGCTGCTGCCCCGAAAATGTAGATTTTCCGGACGTTTCAACTATACCGGCCCCGGCACAATGCCGGGGCTTTTTTAACAACAACTTGCCAAAACAATAAAATTTTTTGCCTGCTATTTGCGTTGAAATATGTCATGCGGTATATAGCAGTTCTGGCAATAGCAGCCATCCATTTATCAAGCCCCTTCCCGGCTTTTTCACAAAATCCGGACGAGGAACTGCTTTCCTGGAGCGCTGAACGCAGGCTGACATGGAAAGATTATAAAGGAATGGCTGACTCAGGCAGCGATGCCGCCGCTTCCACTGCCACCTACCTTTCTGTAGAATATTCATTCAGCAACAATCAGTTTGGCTATATCATTAAGTCCTATTTTTCAAAAACCCGGTCCTGGGGCCTGCATAAAACAGATTATATCCTCAGCCATGAACAGGGGCATTTTGATATTGCAGAAATATTTGCCCGGAAGCTGCATAAAGCATTAAACGAATACAGGTTTAACAAAAGGACCTACCAGAAAGACCTGAAGAATATCTATACCAGGATTACACAGGAGAAAGATGACACTCAAAATGCATACGACCGGGAAACCAATCATAGCATCAATAGGGTAAAACAGGCTGAGTGGCTTGAAAAAATAAGCAAGATGCTGAAGGAATATAAAGATTACGCAGATTATTAAAACAGGCCATATAACTCTGCATCCACTTTCCGGATAATATCTCCAAAGTCTTCTTCTTTTTCGCCGAACTTGTTATTGTCCACATCAATCACAAGGAGTTTCCCTTCTTTGTACTCACCAATCCATTTATTGTAGTACTCGTTGAGTTTCTTCAGGTAATCAAGCCGGATATTTTCTTCGTATTCCCTGCCCCTTTTCTGTATCTGGCCTACCAGCGTAGGTACAGATGCCTGGAGATAAATCAAAAGATCGGGGGGCTGTACCAGCGTTTTCAATGTCTGGAAAAAATGAAAATAGTTGTCAAAATCCCGCTTGCTCATCAGCCCCATTTCATGCAGGTTGGGGGCAAATATGTTGGCATCTTCGTATATCGTTCTGTCCTGGATAACGGTTTCCGTACCTTTCTGTATCTCCACTAACTGGCGCAGGCGGCTGTTCAGAAAAAAAATCTGCAGGTTAAAGCTCCAGCGGGGCATATCGTCATAAAAATCCATCAGGTACGGGTTATGGTCCACATCTTCGAAATTGGGTATCCATTTATAATGCTTGCTCAGCATTTCCGTTAATGTAGTTTTACCGGCCCCGATATTTCCCGCAACGGCGATATGCTTTGGTTTCTTTGCTTTTGCCATGCCCCTTAACCCTTTCTGATAGTTTAATAAATTTAAAATCCTGAAACGGCAATAAAAGTATTGAATTCTGCCAAAGGAAAAAATTTAGTTCACCGGTCAGGAAAAATAGTTCAGTCCCATGGCCTCCCGTACCAGTTTCATGGTAGCCGCAGCGCTTTTCCGGGCCTTTTCGGCGCCCTTTTCCATTACTTCCTTCAGGTATTTTTCATCGTTACGGATGGCTTCTGCCTTTTCCCTGATGGGGGCTATGAAGCTGACCATGTATTCGGCTAATTGCTTTTTCATATCACCATAGCGAATCGTGCAGTTATTATACGCCTCTTCAAAGTTCTGCAACACATCAGCCGGGCTTACCAGCTTCATCAGCAGGAAAATATTTTCTATATAATCAGGCTTTACAGAATAGGGGGCGGCAGGCCCCGCATCTGTTTTTGCTTTCATAATTTTTTTCCGGATCAACTCATCGTCATCAGAAAGGTAGAGTGTGGCATTCTGGTTCTCACTTTTACTCATTTTGCCGGTACCGTCGAGACTGGGCACTTTCACCAATTCCAGGCCATAGTTGAAAGCCTGCGGCTCTGGAAAAATGTTGCCATAGCGGTGATTAAAGCGGTTGGCAAAATTCCGGGCCATTTCCAGGTGCTGCTCCTGGTCTTTCCCTACAGGTACATAGCTGGCTCTGTGCAGTATAATATCGGCTGCCTGCAACACAGGGTATGTTAGCAGACCGGCATTCACATTGTCCGGGTGTTGGCGGGCTTTATCTTTAAAAGTTACTGTTTTTTCCAGTTCCCCTTTATAAGCCAGCATATTGAGGTACAGGTACAATTCTGAGGTTTCGTGTATATGGCTCTGGCAGTACAGTGCGGCTTTATCAGGGTCAAGCCCGCAGGCAATATTTTCTGACAGTACCCGGTGCACATGCTGCTTTAATTCTTTTGTATCCGGGTGGGTAGTCAATGAATGCAGGTCGGCAACCATGAAATAGCAGTCAAACTCATTTTGCAGCCGTATATAGTTATTTACAGCGCCAAAATAATTGCCCAGGTGCAGAAAACCGGTAGGCCGGATGCCGCTCATTACAATAGGTTTCTTTCCGCTCATAAGGCGGCGAAGATACTGAAATCGGCAGGAGCCTCTATAAGGATTCGTTTATGCAGAGTACCTCTTATGACTGATCTACCGAACTTTTACTTATCCAAATATGCCACTTCAATACTTATCTTTTAAAATGATTATTTACTTGTTAAGTAAAGGGCAATATTAAATAAGTAGCAAAAAATTTCGAATTAGGCCGTATTTTTTTAACTTTGTAAATCATAGTAATAATAGCCATTAATTATTGATAATAAAATTTATATAAATTTAATATTTATGTCATATATAAACAAGTCGGCTGATGAATTGAAAAATTTCGGGCTTGAGAAAAAAAATGAATACCTCAATGCCGATCCATTTCCCAGTATTTATTTTGATGATTTTTTTATTGCACACAAACTAAAGGAAATATTGAACGAGTTTCCTGACCTGTCAAAAGGCGCTGATTATAAATTTAACGACCCTAATCAAATAAAGTTGGCATCAAAAGGAGAATATCGCTTTGGAGAAAAGACAAGACAATTCATGCACTATTTAAACTCTCAGCCTTTTCTGGAATTTTTGTCGAACCTTACTGGGATTGAGAACCTTATACCGGACCCATTTTTTGATGGAGGCGGATGCCATCAAATTCAACCTGGGGGCCTGTTAAAGATACATGCAGATTTTAATAAGCACCCAAAGACAAAATTGGATAGGCGTTTGAATGTTCTTATATATCTGAACGAAGACTGGCATGAAGAATACGGCGGGCATTTTGAACTTTGGGATAAAGAAATGAAAGAATCAAAAAAGAAGATACTTCCTGTCTTTAACAGGATGGCAATGTTCTCTACTACTTCGCAGTCTTACCATGGCCATCCCAATCCATTAACTTGTCCGCCTGACAGAACCAGAAAATCCCTGGCATTATATTATTATACAAATGGCAGACCCAAAGAAGAATTGCTTGAAGGCTTAGAAGATCATACAACTCTTTTTAAACATAGGAAGGATGACAAAAAACCAACCTCTTTTAAAGAATTTGTACGTTTATTGACTCCCCCTATCATCATAAATGGACTTAATAAACTAAGAAAATAATATACCCTTCTGCACTTAATACAATTGGCAATTACCCTGACATGAAAACACCTTCCTTATCCATACAGGACACCGTTGGTGAACCCTCTTTAAAAGGAAGGGATATCGTATTAATAAGTCTGCATCCTTGGTATTTTGAATCAGGGTCCAATTCCAAAAACATAGCCAAACAACTATCACTTCATAACAGGGTTCTTTATGTAAATATCCCGTTAAAAAGAAAAACTTATTTGCCAAATAAGCCTGATCCCAAGCTAAGAAAACATATTGATGTTATTAAAAACAGGCAGGATACAATAAAAAAAATAAGTACTAATCTATGGGAACTATATCCTGCAAACCTGATTGAATCTATCAATTGGATACCTTCAACAAGGGCGTTCAAGACTGCGAATTATGTAAACAACAGGAGATTCGCAAAGGATATAAAACAAGCCATCGGCAAATTAGGTTTTACTGAATTTATCCTGTTTAACGACAATGATATTTATAACGGTTTTCATTTAAAAGAATTTTTAAATCCGTCCCTTTATATTTATTATTTACGGGATTTTCTCCAGGGTTATTCTTTTTGGAAAAAGCATACTAAGATTTTGGAGCCCCAATTGATTAAAAAAGCTGATCTTGTTGTAGCAAATTCTGAATTTTTAGCAGAATATGCAGCAACCATTAATAATCGTTCATACTATATAGGCCAAGGCTGCACTTTGGACGTTTTTAACTATGATGTCCGGCATAAATGGCCAGAGGATATAAAACCTGGAATAACTACTATTGGTTATATAGGCGCCCTGGATTCCGACCGGCTAGATGAGAAAATATTGATTGCTATCGCTAAAGCAAATCCTGAATGGCAATTAATATTGGTAGGACCAGAGGATACTACTTTTTCTGCAAGCCAGTTGCATACATTACAAAATGTACACTTTCTTGGAAAGAAACCATTTTCTGAACTGGCCTCTTATGTCAATGCTTTTGATGTTTGTATTAACCCTCAGTTAAAAAATGAAATCACTAAAGGCAACTATCCGCTTAAAATAGACGAATACCTGGCTATTGGCAAACCCGTTATTGCGACCAGAACAGTAGCAATGAAAATGTTTGAAGACTTCGTGTACCTTGCAGACCAGCCATCAGAATATCCTGAGCTTATCCAAAGAGCGCTGAAGGAAAACTCCACAGATACCCAATTAAAACGAGTCTCTTTTGCAAGAAGCCACTCCTGGGAAAATTCTATTTGTGAATTATACAAAGCAATCAACCTGAATATCAAAATCCCAGCAAACACCCAATAGCTCATTCTATGGAATGGATATCAATTTTACAATGTCCCTTTACAGGACAGGAGCTTCGTCTCTTAACGAACGAAGAGATTAATAATATAAACATACAAATACGGGCAGGCAATGTTTGGCAAGCAGATGGGAATGCTTTCAACACACCCGTTAAAAAAGCCCTAATCTCTCTCGACAGTACATATATCTACCCAATCATAAACGAAATAGTGATTCTTTTGAAGGATCTCGCAATTACCAGTTCCAAAGAAAAACTAAGCCTTCATAAAATAAGCCCCGATAAACAATTGGTTAAAAGCTTCTATGATGAGAAAGGTTGGTTTGCAGATGAACAAGGGCATTATGAAGATGGGGTCATCTTCGAAGATTTCAGAGAGGTTACCCGGGAATATATAAAAAGATGCCATGATCGTGTCAACAGGTATTTAAATTCCGAAGGCACATATATGTTAGATGCCGCATCAGGGGCCCTGCAATTTGAGGATTACCTTCAATACTCTGCCAATTACAAGTACCGGATATGTGTTGATTTTTCATTCCAGGCTTTAAATGAAGCAAAAAGAAAACTCGGGAATAAAGGGATATGCGTACTTTGCGATATGACCAACCTTCCCTTTAAAAGCAATGTGCTGGATGGTTTTGTGTCATTAAATACGATCTATCATATTCCTAAAGATGAGCAGGTGATCGCAATTAATGAATTATACAGGGTGCTTATGCCTAAAGGGAAAGGGGTAATTGTTTATGAATGGTTCAAGCATTCTCCCTGGATGAATTTTTGGTTGTTACCCTTCCGGGGAATAACCTTTATTAAAAACAGGATAACCAGGCTGATAAGCCGTTTCAATAAACAGAAACAACCTAATAAATTGCTATACTTCTATGCCCATCCGTACAAATATTTTAAAACCAACTTAGATTTTCCTTTTAAGGTAGCAGTATGGAGGAGCGTAAGCGTCCCCTTTATGAGGATCTATATTCATAAATATTTAATGGGCAAAAAGATATTAAACTGGTTATATTTAAAAGAAGAAAAGACCCCAGAAAAGTGTGGAATAAAAGGGGAATATCCAATATTTATAATTGAAAAAGAGACTTACAGTCCCACAAATTAAATGCAAGTTGCCCCCAGACTAATCAAAAGGTCAATTTTAACATAGCGATACGCATTACTTATTAGCCTTTATATTTTCCCTCGCAAGCAAGAGAGTAAGCCTGTGTTTTACACATATACAGATTGTAATTGAATATAATTAGTAATTTATTTCCCGCCCCTGAATCAAAGATAGTAATACCCATAAAAACGGTTTCTCGATCCGGAATTCGAAGTCTCCAAAAGCAATATAGTTCATAGGAGGAAAGATAAAAGCAAAAAACATGCAAATAAAAAGTATAGCTCTAAAAAATGTTCTTTCAGTAAGCCGGGAAAGATAAAGCAAAAAAATAAACAGTATTGGCCCCATATACGAACCACTTCGTGTAATGTCCATAACAAATAATGCAGTAATAAAGGAAATGCCGAGAACACTCAGTAGTAAAAAAAGAAATAAGAAATGTTTGCGCTTGACAGCTATATAAACAGATAAAGGAAGTAGTAGCCAAAACCCTTCAAGAAAAGTAAAAGCTCCGAATCCAAAGCTTGTATGAGAAACGTTTTTTATAAAAATGCTCCAATTAGCATCATTCTGTGGAGTATGCATATCAAAAACCTGTGACAAGAGAAACCTAATACCCAAGTAGCAAATCATGGCTGCGATAACGGATATAGCGGGTTTAGCGGGAGTTAGCAATTGTTTATTCGAAAAGGACTCAGCATAGTTAAGCTGATGAAAAAGGATGATTATGGGTAGTGCCATAAATGCCCTTTCATCAGTCCAAGCCGCTAAACTGCCAAATAAAAAAATCAATATGAGATTCCGGTTATATGCAGCCATTAATAAGAAAAAATAAGCCCAGCCGTCGAACCAGGTATAGGTCAATTCGGTAAAACAGGCTCTGCCATAATATAAAAATGTTATACCAGCAGCAAAGAAGCTGGCTGAAACAGCATCCCTTAGAATCCGATAAGCAAACTTATACGAAAACAATATTAGCAGATACCCCAGTATATATTGTATGACAAGCGTACTTACTATATTAAGATGAAAAATCCTAATAACTAGGGGTACGCTAAGCCGAAAAACTTTTTTGGCCATGAAGCTTTCCGGAGAAATGTGTTCCAGACTATTTGTAAGATCCTTGGTTTTCAACATGGTAACATCCCATGCTTCTGATGTTCCAAAAAAAATATCATACCTAGGAAAAGCAAGAAACAGGCTAACGCAAACCAAGCTTAAAGCAAGAAAAAATGGATAGTTTTTCTTTACTGACTTTTTCTCTACCCATGAAAATGATTCTAACAATAAAGAGCCTGAAAACCTCATTTGCAAAATTTGGGTTAGGATGAAGAATGGGAATCAAAATCAAGATAATAATTTTTGAGATATGTTTGGGGTTGGCAACAGGTATTTCTCAGAAAAATTAATACAGTTTATACGTTATTACTTACCATCTTTGCCGGTAGTTTTTAGTTTATGATAAAAATTACTTATTGCATTTCTTGAATTTAGCTGTTGACACAAGATTCCAAACTCAATAGTTTATACACTTACTCATAACGTTTCATTATCAAAACTGTTGATTGTTAGTATGAAGCAAAATACCTCATACCATTCGAATCCTCTATAAAGCCAGCCTACCCAATTAAAACTACTAACATTAAATAGCTATATATATCAATTAGTTCTTTATAAATGTAATAGTCTGGTACTTATTAATATCCGTATTTAGCTTGACAAAATAAGCTCCTTTTGTCAGCCTGCTTACATTAACAGGAATTATCATTAATTGCTGATCCCGGGTTACCTCTGTTTCATATACCAGCATTCCGGTTACTGTAAATATCTGTATTTTGGTCTTGCTTAAGCCTGTTGCCGCATCTATCCTGATATTGATAGTTTCCTCTGCAGGATTGGGATATACCCTGGCAGTTGACTCTGATCGGGGTTTCACATGCACCCTGACAGAATCTCTTCCGGTAGCGCCACCATTGTCTGTTACTTCCAACTCAAATATATAGATACCCTGTACCAATCCTTTAACTTCCGTATCCTTCTCGTTCGAAGAAACGATATTATATTGTGAGGGACCGCTGATTTGTCTCCACCTGTATGCTGTAATCACCCCATCTGCATCCAAACCATTACCTACAAGGTTTACTGAATCAACAGGCAAGGTAATTACAAGATCATTCCCGGCTTGTGCTGTTGGTGGTTGATTTGGAGGGGCTGGCGCTGCATTTACCGTTACTCTCACTGTATCCTTATCCGTTGTGCCGTGATTATCTGTTACTGTCAATTCAAACTCATAGACTCCCTGCACAAGGTTGTTCACTGCTGTTTGGGCTGATGTGCCGCTTACTATGGTAAACTGTGTTGGACCGCTCACTTTTGACCACTGGTACGACACTATACTCCCGTCAGGATCGCTGCCGCTGCCGTTCAGCGTTACTGTATTCAGCGGAAGTATGATGGTTTTATCTGCCCCGGCATTCGCTGTCGGAGCCTGGTTGGAAGGCGGTGCTGCTGCATTAACTGTTACTCTTACCGTGTCCTTACCTGTGGCACCACGATTATCTGTTACGGTTAGTTCAAATTGGTAAATCCCTTCTATTAAATTAGTAACCCCTGTTTGAAAGTTGGCGGGAGATAGTACAACAAATTGACTTGGACCTGAAATTTTTGCCCATTGATACGCCACTATTGCACCATCCGTATCTGTACCGCTTCCTATAATGAATGTGCTATTATCAGGAAGAGTCAGGTTGTGATCGGGGCCTGCGTTAGCTACAGGTGGCTGGTTAACAATTATTTGTACTACGTCAGTGGCTGTTGCGCCATCATCATCGGTTACCGTTAATTCAAATTCATACACCCCCTGTACCAGGTTGTTCACCACTGTTTGCGCTGATGTGCCGCTTACTATGGTAAACTGTGCCGGGCCACTCACTTTTGACCACTGGTACGACACTACACTCCCATCCGGGTCGCTGCCGCTGCCGTTCAACGTTACTGTATTGCTGGGAAGCGTAATGGCCTGGTCCGCTCCCGCATTAGATGTCGGAGCCTGGTTCGCCGGAGGCGCCGCATTTACTGTTACTCTTACGGTGTCCTTACCCGTTGCCCCGTTATCATCTGTTACTGTTAATTCAAAATCGTACACCCCCTGTACCAGGTTGTTCACTGCTGTCTGCGCTGATGTCGGGTTAGCAATCGTCCCTTGCGTCGGGCCGCTCACTTTTGACCACTGGTACGACACTACACTCCCATCAGGATCGCTGCCGCTGCCATTCAGCGTTACTGTATTCAGAGGAAGCGTGATGGTTTGATCTGCCCCGGCATTCGCTGTCGGGGCCTGGTTGGCCGGCGGCGCTGCATTTACTGTTACTTTTACCGTGTCCTTACCTGTTGCACCATCATCATCCGTTACTGTTAATTCAAAATTGTATATCCCCTGTACCAGGTTGTTCACTGCTGTCTGCGCTGATGTCGGGTTAGCAATCGTCCCTTGCGTCGGGCCGCTCACTTTTGACCACTGGTAGGATACTACACTCCCATCAGGATCACTGCCGCTGCCATTCAGCGTTACTGTATTCAGCGGAAGTGTGATGGTTTTATCTGCCCCGGCATTCGCTGTCGGAGCCTGGTTCGCCGGAGGAGCTGCACTTACTGTTACTTTTACCGTGTCCGACATAGTACCGGTATTGTTATCTGTTGTAACTAATCTAAATAAATATACTCCGTCAGTAAGTCCGGTAACGGTAGTTGAAGAAGAAGAAGGCGAAGTTATGGTACAGGATGGACCGCTTAACTTAGTCCATTCGTATGAAACAATTGAATAACTTATATCAGGCTGTCCATTATTTAATACCCCCCGATATAAGAGTTTGGGAGCGACAGCAGTTCCGGCTAAAGTAGTTGTTGCTGAGCTTATTATTTGATCTGTCCCGGCATTAATACTTCCAAGTGTAAAATCATAAGCCTGGTATTTGGATTGCAGTGGATGCACCTGCAAGGGCTGCAATACATCAAGTGCGTTGGGGTAGGCAGCTTCCTGCCAATTAATATACCCCCTTCCTGAAGCAAGGGCTTTGTCCCTTCCCCAGAAATAAATAGAATCATTTACGTCTGATGCAAACATGAAATAAGAGATCGTATTGTTCTTATACAGTTTTTTCCATGTTATACCAGCTCCAATCTGTATAGCAGGGGCTCCTGTCAATGCTTCATTCGGGTTCCAACTCCAACTATACGGAGTGGGATATTGATATTTATTTACAAGTTCGTAGCCATTTCCTATCTCTCCATTAGGATTATCCCCAATCCCAAACATTCGTCCAAGACTGTCGATGTAATGGATGGTATTAGCATTGGCCGCAATCTCCTTAATTGGCACTAATACCCCCCACAATGCTTTTACAGATGTTGGCTCTGAGTAGGATGATGCGCCACCCCAGTAGCCATAGTAAGTACCCCACACATAAGGATACCCCACCGTTTGACTTCCTGTAACATCCGGTATAATGCAACCATTGATATTATATTGTCCTGAAAATATATCAATAGCAGGTCTTGGAATTGTTCTTTTCGTTGGCGTTAAAGATCCATTTTTACTCCACTGCCACACTTCGCCATTTGTAAGTAAAACAATTATATTCAATCCCCCCATTGCCACTTTTTTCACTTTCATTCCTTCAGGAGAAATCCGAATTGGCTTTTTAATTGTATCAGTCCCGGAATATAAATTGTAATTATCAGCACCCCAGTACCACAAGGAGCTATCTGAACGAATCGAGATATATGTATAGTAGTATCCATATACAGCAATATTTCCATTAAATGGCAAGCCCGTGGTATCCGTTTCGATCCTTACAGGTATTGTGCTTCCTCCCGTTACAGTTCGCCACACATAACCGTTATCATCTAATATCAGCAGTTGTGAGAACCCCCCTGCGCTAGCATCTACTACTTTTCTACTACCAATATCCCATTTTGCTATTCCGTTATTGATATAAGAATAGATATTACTATCGCTACTTACCCACCCTACCCTGTATTCTGTAACAGCTATTTTACTAATGTGTTTACCTGAATTATTGGTGTTAACGGTTACGGTTACATCATCTGTACCCGTGTCACCATCATCGTCTGTTACTGTAACCCGAAAAACATATACGCCTTGCGAAAGACCTGTAACAGTGGTGGTCGAATTTGACGGGCTGCTAATAGTTGCATTACCACCTGATATTTTAGTCCAGGCATAGCTAACAATTGTACCATCACTATCCGTACTGCCAGAGGCGTTCAAGGTAATTGTATTTGTTGGCAAGGTAATGGTTTGATCCGTTCCTGCACTTGCCACAGGAGGTTGATTGGTAATAGAGCTATTATCCACCAAGGTCGTATCCCCCTGCCTTAGCATCCATTGAAAGATATTTGATCCGATTTTATAAGTACCTGGCGTATTTGGATGAGACCCTGTTGTAACATTAGGCCCAAAAGGAGCTACGTTCTGCCAGTTATTTCTGGAAGGGTTATACATATCGTTCCAACAGCAGTGGGCGCCGCCTCCGATATTTTCATATGCAAAATAAGCGCTGCCTGCTACAGAATCTTCCATTGCCTCGCTTATTCGCCATACCTCTCTGTAATCAGTCGATCCTTCCAATCCGAAAAATTTACCACCAAACTGTTTTGCCCATCTACCCCATCCGGCATCTGGTTGTATATTTCCCCCAGTTACTTCTGATGAAACGCCTTGCAAACAAACCAATGATTTTATTTTAAAGGAAGAAGTATCCCTATATGTAGTATTTGGATATAGCAGGGATGCACTTAAGGAAAAAGCCCCCTGCGATAATCCGGCTGCATGGATGGCTTTCGGGTGAAATTTATAATAGATACGGGCAACCAGTTCACTACTTTCCCTCCCGGTCATCCAGGTATTGGAACTGATGGCTGTAATGATGATGGGATAGTGTGTACCATTGCCCAATACCACGCCACCATCCCAACCGTGCTTCATCCAATAATGCGGACCAAATACACTTAATTTAGAAGTGTCGGTTCCCATCTGGCCCTGCCCGGGTGTAGTCCATATTATCGGACGGCTGGCTGTATCCGGATGATTTGGCGTAAAATAGTTGACAGGGCGACTTATTCGTAGCGTCCATGTGATACCTCCAACCCATGATATTGTTGTATCATAGGTTGTAAAATTATGCGTTTCGCTTTGAGCCGTAATACTAGTAAGAAGGATAAGATTAAAATATACTAAAAAAAATGACCGTAACCTGGTTTTCATACTACTTAATTAATTAGTTGGATATTGGAACATAACGAGTAACAAAATTACTCATGGCTAATGTAGTTGGTTGCTTCTGAATATTTAAATAATTAAGCAGACAAAGTAAAACAAAAAGTAGTTTTCCTATGATTCTAATTGGAGATTTACCAGATTGTTATTCACAGAGTTATTCACATTAAGTTTGCTTAAATTATATACCAAGTATAATTTTGAACAACCATAATTTGATTCAGGTCAAATGATCGAATTTTGGCAAAATTTTGGGATACTGCAAAAATTGATGTAACTTCATTTTCCCACTTTTTTCAATCTTCTAATATCCTTTACAAAAATCATATAAATTATATGTAAACATTTTTTAATCAGTTGTTTATGAAAATAATAAAAAACTTACTGCCGTTAGTTGTGGGTTTTAATTTTTGTGCTGCCTTTTCTCAATCTCCTGGTGGTGTTACTTCCGGTCTTCAATTGTGGGTAAAATCAGATCAAGGTACAACAATATCCGGAGGAGACTTTTTGGATTCCTGGACCTATGTAAATGATGGAAGCAAATCCTATACATCTTTCGGTACTGACCGTCCTTCTCTTGTAAGCAATGTCATAAACTTTAAACCTTCTGTCAGGTTTACTGGTGGCATAAAGTTTATGGACGGGCCAACGGGAACAGACGCCCCTATTCCAGCAGGTGATGATGAATATTCCGTAATTGTGGTTTGGCTATCAAACAGCGTTACAAGTTTTCAACGTGTCTTCTCACAGCGATCAGGTACGGGATTTTCAAATGATGCTTTTTCTTTGTCAACATGGGATAACGGCTTATACGGGCCGGAATTTGCCGTCTCCCCTTGGTATCATACTCAAATAAGATCTTATGCTGCAAGTACCTGGAATATCAGCCAGTCAAATCTTTTAGATGCTGCGACATCAGACCTTGAACTATTTGACGATCGCAATATTAGTAGTGGTGGGCTCATTCTAGATACAGATATCGAAACATCAAATGGAGCTGGTAGGCGCGATGTTAGTACGCTTTATCATAGAATAGGAGAAATCGTTCCTCCCGACAATGGGCAGAATTTGAATGGTGACATTGCAGAAATAATTGTATATGACAGAAGTATAAGCGGAACCGAGAGAAATCAGATATTCTCTTACCTGGCCTTGAAATACGGAGTAACCCTCCACATCGACCTGTTATCCTCAACGCCAACGACCGTATGGAATGCTACTGCAAACAGCAGCTATGATAATGCAGTCTTTGGGTTAGGAAGAGATGACGCATCAGGTCTTTCAATTACCCAATCAAATAGTATCCTAACCGGTAGTGGTGACGGTACCGGGCAATCCGGCGCCGGGAATATTGTTTTAAGTAATCCATCAAGCCTGGATAATGGTGATTATCTGGTCATCGGAAATGACAACGGTAGCTTAACAGAAGAAATTGCGGCCGCTGATGTTCCTAGTGTTGCATCGGGATCAAACCGCCTCCCCCGCGAATGGAAAGTACAACATACAGGAAATGTCGGAACAATCAGCTTGGCAATAGATTTAAATGGAATAAGTTTGGCAGAAACCGGAACTGTAGCCAATATAAGGTTAATGGTTGACGAAGACGGAGACGGAGAGTTTAATGACGGAGATGGCGTTCGGTTTTATGTTCCAAGTTCTGTTACAGGAGGTATAGCCACTTTTGAAAATATCGTTTTAAATGATGGTGAAGTTTTTACTCTCATTACTTTCCTTCAAGGTGTTATCCTCCCTGTAACCTGGGTTGATTTCAATGCAAAGCAAATACAAAAAGATGTACGGCTGACATGGAAAGTGGACCATAATGCAAGCGCCAGCCATTATGAAATAGAATTTTCTTCCGATGGGATCAATTTTACCAGGATCGGGGAAGTGCAAAACAATCCTGAAACCAAAGTGTATGAATTCATTCATCCTAAGGTTTTAAAAGGCACCAACTTTTACCGTATCCGCCAATTTGACCTTGACGGAAAAGCCACACTCAGTACTACTGTAAGTCTTAAAGTGGATAGCCCCGATTTCGTGGTGCAATTGATAAACTCTCCTGTACGAAATAACAGGAATGCTGAATTATTAATCAACTCGTTAAAATCCGGAAAATCAACAATAGAAATATTGACAGTAAACGGGGTATTACTTTCGACTAAACAAGCCGTTATAAACCCTGGAAGTAACAGGGTTTCGCTGGGAAGCATGGCCAACGTACAGGCAGGTTATTATTTCGTAAGAATTACCATGGATGATCACTCTATTCAAACTATCCCCTTACTGAAACAATAAACTAAATTAGCACTAAACTATTCTTAAAAGACCTTTCTTTTTAGTCAGGTCTTTTTTATTTATACTTATCATTAAAAGACATATGATCAAACCATTTTCAAAGTCCGGCAACATTGCGCTTACCGAAAGCACCCTGATAATTGCTTTGTTCATTATTTCCAGGATACTCGTCCATTATGCAGGGGTAACTATGGATTACCAGGCACTTTACAGGAATTGGCAATATCTAAGCATCCCTACGCTGGAACATAATCTTTTAAATGGAGTGTGGTACGATCATACGCAACCTCCCCTATTTAATCTATTTCTCGGGTCCATACTAAAGTTATCTGGCAAGAATGCACCTCTCGTCTTCGCTGGCATTTTGAAACTCATAACTCTTATAAATGCCTTCTTGTTATTACACATTGCCAAAAAGACAATCTCTCACAAATACATACCCATCATTCTTTCTTGTATCTACCTGCTAAGTCCCGCCACGATTTTATTTGAGAATGAATTATTCTATACTTCATTTATTAGCCTTCTCCTGCTGATCAGTTGTTTTTTTCTGATCCAATTCAAAGAATCACTGAAAAAAACATCCATACTTGGTTTCTTTTTTGCATTGGTGCTTGTGTGCCTAACCCGGAGTATGTATCACCTGATATGGTTACTAGGAGCCGGAGCCAGTATATACCTGCTTTACCGAAACCGGGAAGGGGCCAGAACGTTACTGACTGTTTCTCTTATTTCGGCTTTTGTTGTTGGTAGCTGGTATATTAAAAACTACACTGTGTTTAGAAAGTTTACAGCTTCAACATGGTCGGGCATGAACATTGCCCGTAATGTTTTCCATGACCATATCATTACGGATTCTTCACGGATAGAAGCTATTGAGCCGTTCTCTGAGATCCAGGCTTACAATAACTTTATCGATACCGTAATTGATGGAAAATTTATTGGCGTCAATGACGCAGATCTGTTATTGGGTAAGAAGAACGATAGTTTTCTCAATCTTAAGCACATTAAGTATATTGAAGTATCAGATAAGTATATGCAGGCGAGTAAGCAGCAAATACGTAAGTACCCGTTTAGCTATGCAAAGAATGTACTGCAGTCATCAATAATCTTCTTTGCCCCTGCATCCCGGTATCCAATCAATGAGATACAGGCCCGGAAAATCAAATACTACGACCTGTTATATTCCTTTAATCTTTCTCATTTTGCAGAAGGAAAGCAGGAAAGAAGAATTGCGTTATCACTATCTGCTTTACCCAAAATACTTGCTTATTTTTTCGTTTTCCTGTTCTTCTTTCGACAAATACTCCAAAAAAGAAAAGTACTGGCAGTACACTTCTATATCCTCTACGTAATCGTCTATATATTTGGAATAAGCTCGCTATTTGAGCACTATGAAAATATGAGGTTCAGATATGAAGCGGAGCCATTATTCCTGTTATTGTTCGGCTATACATTGGCCAGCTTCAGAAGGTTTACCAGCCAAAAGATAAATTCTTAGAAAGAGTAAAATTGTCAGGATACGATAAAACGAAGAATTCACCTATGGCTTCTTTGCAATTACCATGATTTCCTTAATCCCAAACAATCTTGATACAAGGTTTGTTGCAAACCGATATAGTCCAAAGTTTATCCTTGCCAAAGGAAGTAGCCTGAAATATCCAGCACCCCTTACATACCGATTATCAATAACTTTAAACCCGGCAGTTAACAACAAATTATTAATTGCCTGAAAATTCCATGTATGCAGATGCTGATTCAAATCATACTCAAACTTACCTTTTCCGTGCCGTTCGTGGGGTATAACAAGGATTAAATTATGCCCTCTCTTTAACTTTTGGCAGATACTTTCCAACATTGCCTTTGGATGCGGGTGGTGTTCTAGGACATGGGCTGAAAAAACAACATCAAATCCTTCATCCGGAACCTCATCCAGATTGGTTGTGGCATCTATCCCTTTTTTCTTGCAAAATTCTATTCCAAATTCAGAAATATCATACCCTTTGGCATTTGGCATATAGTATATATTCTGTCCAAGCCCGCATCCATAATCAAGAACCCTGCTATTTTTATCAATACTAAAAAAGAATTTTGTCAGCGAAATTTTTGCTCTTGCGTTATAATATTCATCATTAAAATGATTACTATGCCTAACCGAATGATACCAAGATTCATAATCCAGTGAAGAATGTTGCTTTTCAATACTTTCAGGGAGCATATCCTTATTTAGTTTATAGTTAATGTATTTACCTAAAAAATAACAGCGACTAAAGTAGCAAGAAAATCAAGTACCTTAAAGCATTTTGCTAAATATTATCTCGTTATGCAACTATCAACTATATCCGGGTTAATATTCATCATAAACCAGCTTGCTAAATAGTGTATAATATATTGATAATTAGATTATTACGACATTAAGTTCTTATCCAATCATTTTTAATTTCATTTCTGTTTCAGAAAGTATTGCATTGATTCCCGCTATTTTTTACTTTAGCTCCTGTTTGCTCACACTCATTCCTCATTACCTTTTTTGAAAAAAAAAATCTCTTCATATTGGATTCGTTCGGCTTTTTACTCTTTTTTTCAAAGATTTTCTTTGGCTGTTTTCGGGCTAATCAATTTTATGATATTGACCCGGTATATTTCAGCAAGCCAGTTTGGTTCGTGGGCTTTGTTTCTTATTATCACAAGTATATTTGAAGCTACAAAAACCAATCTTCTAAAGAATGCTCATGTTAAATATGTAAGCGGAACCAACGACAAGCTACAAAAGATCGCAGTCGCCTCTTCTTCTTTAGTCATCAATTTTATTATAAATAGCATCTTTATCCTTGTTATTATTTTTTTTTCAGGCTCGATAAGCCAATGGCTAAATGCAGGGAACGATTTGTCAATAATGCTGTTTTGGTTTATTCCTGGGCTAATTTTCATGGTGTTTTTTTCACATCTCGAGTCTGTTCAACAATCCCATTTCGATTTCAAAGGTGTATTTGCCGGGTATTTTATTCGGCAAGCCTTCTTTTTATTAATGCTGCTTGTTCATATTTCTTTAAATATTCGCTTAACACTGTCTCTTTTGGCGATTTATCAGTCCCTTAGTATAGCACTGGGAGCTGTAACTATATACATATACAGCAAATCTTATTTAGCCAATAAGTTTATATTTAGTTCGGCTTGGGCAAAAAAGATACTTGGATATGGAGGTTATATCTTCGGATCAGGGCTTGTAGCTAATATTGCCAACAATCTTGACCAAATCATGATTGCCAGATTCATCCCGGGTACTGTTGCCTACTACAATGTAGCATCAAGAGTAAACAACCTCGTAGACATTCCTTCCTACGCGGCCTCAGATATCATTTTCCCAAAAACTTCGCTTGCGATTGCCGAAGAAGGCATTGATCGGGTAAAATACCTGTTTGAGAAAATGGCAGGCACCTTGTTAGCAATAACAATACCCATCGCTTTATTTATTATTTTACTCCCAAAATTTATAATAATCAGTATTGCCGGAAAAGGATATGTAGCGGCAGCAGGTATATTACAGTTATATATGATAACAGGCATCCTGCGCCCCGCACAAAACCAGGCAGCAAACTTGCTTAACTCTATCGGCAAAACAAAAATTACTTTTACCCTGAACAGTATCTTTTTTATTTTGCTTATTTTAATTAACTACATCTGTCTTAAAAAAATCGGCTTCTATGGGGCTGCTATCGGAACACTGATAACAACATCTATATCCTTCGTTATGTGGTACTTTGTGATGCGAAAGGAAATAAGATTAAATATAAAAAATGTATTTTTCCATATTATCAACACCTATCAAACCATCTGGCAATATATCAGAAAATATCTTCGAAAAGAGAAGCAGTACAACAAAGAATAAATAATATAGGACACCGTAAGTTAAATATTCCCTTTCTTTAACTCGCTAAATGCATAATCACAAGCCCTTGCTGTAAAAGCCATGTAAGTCAATGAAGGGTTTGCTGTGCCTGAAGAAGTCATAAAGCTGCCATCCGTAATAAATATGTTCTTAACATCATGCATCTGGTTGTATTGATTAAGCACAGATGTCTCCGGGTCCTTACCCATCCTGGCAGTACCCATTTCATGAAATGCAGAGCCCCCTGGCTGAAAATGGCTATACGATTGAATATTAGAAAAGCCTGCAACAGACAACATCTCTTCAATGCTCTCCAGCATATCCTTTTTCATGGCCACCTCATTATCATGGTATTCATAGCTGATCCTTACAAGAGGCAGGCCCCATTGATCCTTAGCATCTTTATCGAGTTTGACCGCATTATCAAAATAGGGCAATGTTTCTCCCCAGGCGCCTAACCAGATCCCCCAGGGGCCAGGTTTTGTTACCTGGTCTTTAAACTTCTTTCCAAAACCATCAATATTACGTCCCTGCTCACGCCAACCCGCCCTGCTTCCAATCCCCTGCAACCCATACCCTCTTATAAAATCCTTTCTTGAGGTATCACCAGATACATTACGAAATCTCGGCATGTAAATTCCTACTGGCCTTCTGCCGGAATAGTATTTATCATAATACCCATCAAACTGCGCCTCTGCCCCTGTCCCGGTAAAGTGGTCCATTAAATTATGGCCAATCTGACCACTCGTATTGCCCAACCCGGTTGGAAAGCTTCTTGATTTTGAATTTAATAAAATCGCAGATGAAGCAATTGAGGAAGCGTTGAGGAAAATGATCCTGGAAAAATATTCTGTCGTTTTTTTTGTCAGCGCATCAATTACCCTTACTCCTGAAGCCCTTCTCTTTTCCTCATCATATACTACTTCCATTACAATGGAATTGGGAAGTAAAGTCAAATTGCCGGTAGCCTTTGCCGCAGGTAGGGTTGCAGAATTGCTGCTAAAATACCCCCCAAAAGGGCATCCCCTGTTACATAAGTTACGATACTGGCATGGCCCCCGCCCATTCCAGCTCACCGTTAAATTAGCCACACGGCCTATTGTTACAATCCTGTTTTTATAATGTGAACGGACCTTTTCGGAAAAATGATCTTCAATACAGTTCATTTCCATTGGAGGGAGGTATATACCGTCAGGCAAATAAGGTACTCCTTCATTTTTTCCACTGATACCCACATATTTTTCAACGTAGTCATACCAAGGTGCAATGTCCTTATACCGTACAGGCCAATCAACAGCTATGCCATCTTTCATATTGGCTTCAAAATCCAGGTCGCTGTATCGCAGGCATTGTCTACCCCAGGTCAATGACCTTCCTCCAACCTGATAACCCCTCCCCCAGTTAAAAGGTTTTTCCTGGATATAAGGATGTTCGGTATCACTTGCAAAAAAATCAAGGCTACCAACATCAGCTGCCATTGTCTGTACCGGGTTATCATTTCGCTGTTTTGCTGTAAAATTCATCCGGTATTCAAATTCCCATGGCAGCATATATGCTGTAGGGTAATCTTTAATATGCTCAACATTCCTCCCCCTTTCTATTACAAGTGTCTTTAAACCTTTTTCACAAAGCTCTTTTGCAGCAAGACCACCGGTAATACCTGATCCAACTATAATAGCATCATAGATATTACCATTTTCCTCTCTTTTATTAGGATCTCCCATAAATCTAATTTATAGCCCAGGCCCTTTGTCCTTGTTTTAAAGAAATACAACCATGATAACTTCCTGGAATATTATCATATACCAAGGCTTGCATAGCCCCTGCTCTGGATGTGCAATATCCCTCTACGGTATATTGTTTAAGTATCGTGAAAAAAGAGTCTCCCAAGTATTTCCTGTAGGCTTTTCCGACAATACCAGGATAAGCTTTCGCATTTTTCCCGAAATGCTTGAGTACAGAATCTTTTTCATCAAGAGTACATACCTGATACGGCCTCCCAAAATTGAAAATACAATAAGATTGCAAATCCTTTAAGCCTTCTATGAAATTATTCTGCGTTTTCCGATCTGCACACTCACTGATTATTTTTACAATAAATTCATGAACGCTTGCATCTGCAGCACCAGGTGAATCTGTTGGCGGAATAATGGTATCTGCCAGGCATTTTATAAGATCTATATGCCCGGTAAGAAATAGTAAATCGGGGCGTTTCATGATGCTATACCATTTATATGCACCGGCAGCGGCAACAATACTAATCCCTCCTCCAGCCAACATTCTCAGCGCCTTCCGTCTATTCATTTTTGACAAATTATTATATACCAGAAATAAATAATGTTGTGTAAACTAATGTTCCCGCTTTCTATATTTACATAAATTCTTTCGTATTTGGCATACCGTCGCAGCTATTTACCTGACGAATATATAAATAAGCTATTGTATTTCAGATAACAGGCAAGATTAACAACACATACATATGTCATAATATATTGATTGTTAATTATTTAAAAAAGGACTGGTTAAATATTTTCAAACGACTAAATAGTAAATACCTAAGACTTTATTATATTGTGTTGACTTTCACCAGTTGCTTATTTTATTGAATATCTTTTAAACTCCAAATCAAATAGGAAACCTGATGCATTTTTTTGGAGCTTATAATCATATATAAGATATTGATTATAAAAATTACCTTTGATTTATAATTAGTTATCATCAAGACAATGGATTTTACTTATTTGTTTCGTGTCCTACTAAAACGTAAATGGATCATTGCCGGCGCAACAATCATTGCAGCAGCCATCGCTTATTTTTTTACCCGTAACGAACCCAGGAATTTCCGATCCTCCACTGTAGTAGCAACCGGTTTTGGAGTTCCCGATGACATTCGTGTAACCAACGAAAACTATAATTATTTTGATGCAGAATTAAAATTCAATAATGCTATAAGCACATGGACATCCCCAACTGTAATAAGTCTTCTTTCCTATGAACTTATTTTGCATGATCTGAAGAATCCTGAAACAGCATTCAGGCGCCTTACCGAAAAACAGTTAGAAACCGACTGGTATAAGCAAATTAACAAAGATTCAGCTATTAAAATATTTGAAGAGAAGCTTGAAACAATGAGTGTTCTAACTTCATTCAAACCGGAAGAGAAGAAGCTTCTTGAATTACTTAAATTATATGGATATAGTTATGCGAATATTATGAACAGGCTTAGTATTACGTGGCAACAAAGAACTGATTATATACATATTAATGGGGTTTCAGAAAATCCGGATCTTTCTGCTTTTATGGTCAATAATGTTTTCCAGCAATTTATCCGTTACTATAAAGGAATCCGGGACACAAAATCTCAGGAATCAATTGATACACTGGAAAGCATTATGAACAAAAAGAAACAAGAATATGATATCAAAAACAAAATGCTGAGAGGTGAAGGGGGCAGCGATGTAACCAGTGAGAACACCAGTAAATATGAATTGATAGCCGACCTCGAAAAATCGCTGACCTTAGAAAAAAGCAGGCAAACTGATAACTATTATGCTTTACGAAAAATTAATCAGCGGCTTGCCAATTTAGGAACATCAAACAATACGACTGCTACAGGCGGCAGTAATGAAAATGAAGAACTTATTATTGCACGAAAAGCCATGAACGATGCATACAGTGATTATCTTAAATCCAATAGCGATGCGGACTTCGAAAGATATAATCGGCTAAAAAAAGAATATAATTTAAAGGTCAGCAACTCCAAAACCCCAGTAAATAACTCTGAGAAAAACTCAAACGAATCCAGAACCCTACTGCTCAATGAAAAAAACGACATCGAACTTGATATTAATGCAAGCAATGAAAAAATAAAAGACCTTGAAAGCAGGATCAATATAGCTAAAGCCAGCGCAAGCGCCAATTCTGCCAGAGGTGCAAGCATTGAATCGTTAATCGAAGAACTAAAGCTCGCTGAAAGGGAATATTTAGACGCAAAATCAAAGTATAACAGCGCCTACGAACGGAGTTCCGTTTCTGCAAATAATTTTAAACAACTTCAAATAGCCCAGCCTGCTATTGAACCAGACCCTTCAAAAAGGAAATTAATTGTAGCTATTGCCGGTGTGGTAGCCATGATGACCATCGTTCTTATAATTATTATCTTAACCTATCTTGATTCCTCTATTAAGACACCTTCAATATTTTCAAAAACAGTAGGTTTGAAACTTATCAGTATGGTAAATTTCATGAACTTAAAAAATAAGGGTCTTAAAGACCTGGTTGCGGGCCGATCACCCTATTCCAACAACTCAGAGAAACAACGAAGTAATGTTTTCAGGGAATCAATACGAAAACTCAGGTATGAAGTTGAAAAAACGGGGAAACAGATTTTCCTTTTTACAAGCACCAAGAAAGGCATGGGCAAAACAACCCTCATTCAAGCCCTATCATATAGTTTTAGTTTAAGTAACAAAAAAGTACTGATTATAGACACAAATTTTTGCAATAATGACCTTACTGTTATGCTTGAGGCATCTCCGATACTTGAGAAAATATCTGCCGATGCAATAATTGACACCAACACCTCATTCCCAGATTATGTTAAATCTATTGCCACTAAGCTTGAAGATGGGAGTATTTATGTTATTGGTTCCGAAGGTGGCGATTATACCCCTTCTGAAATAATGCCAACAGGAAATATCCTGACCAAACTGCACCTTCTTACAACTGAATTTGATTATATCTTTCTTGAAGGCCCCCCATTGAACGACTTTACGGATAGTAAAGAATTATTACAATATGTGGATGGAGTGATCGGCGTATTTTCATCAACACATACTATTCAGCAAATAGATAAAGAGTCAATCTCCTTCTTTAAAGATCTTAATGGTAAGTTTTATGGTTCCATTTTGAACAAGGTTGACCTCGAAAATGTTAATACAATTTAAAATTATGAAGGTTCTCTTTTTACACTTTTTATTTTTTCAATGCCTTTTTGGACCTCTGCTTGCAACTTCCCAAAAAGATAGTACGAAAATTCTCTACACTTCTGCTGTTGATACACTCCCGACAAATGATTCAACAGATATTTATATTCAAAAAAAACTCATAGAATTAGCTTTAAATAGCCCTTTTTATACAGCTTCGAACTATCAAAATAAAATAAGAGAGCAGGAACTCAAGAAAGCCAGAAGTGCATGGCTTAATTTGTTGGCTATATCTACGAACTATAACGACCAATCATTCGCCAATCAAGCCACTACCAATCCTATAGTTTATCCAAAATATTTTTTCGGGCTTACTATCCCGCTTGGTGTGATATTTTCTTCGGGAAGCAATATTAAATCAGCCAAGGCTGCTGTAGCATACGGAAAAGAAGAGCAAATTCAACTCGCCAGGACCATCGAAGCTGATATACTTACAAAATACAATAACTACAAACTACATACACAACTTATAAAAATACAGATAGAGTTAATCAACGATATTTCCGCTCAGGTCTCTTCAACAGAAGAAAATTTCAGGAAGGGCATTGTAACAGTTGATAGCTATCTAACTGCACTAAGAACCAATAATGAAGAATTATCTAAACTATTGACACTGAGAAATGACCAAAAGGCAATACAGCTAGAAATAGAGAAAATAATTGGAGTGCCTCTTGAACAGGTACTATCGCAATCCACATCTTCAAAGCCCTAATCCTTTCTTTCTACAAGAACAAGCCTGAGCATGTCAGATAACAAATATATAAAAAGCCTGGACGGTGTCCGGGCAGTTGCAATTCTGTTGGTAATGACATATCATGCAGAGATAAACCATTACGGTTGGGCAGGGGTACAATTGTTTTTTGTAATGTCTGGCTTCCTCATTACTGGTATACTATGGAATGAAAGAAAAAAAAAAGAACCAATATCTGCCAAGTTCAAAAGCTTTTGGATAAGGAGATCGCTCAGAATATTTCCGCTTTATTTCGGCTATTTATTCGTGATCACTATAGCCTATCTTTTGTTCAAGTTTCCTTCTTATTTTGAAACGTATTTCCCTTACCTAATTACTTATACAACTAATTTCACCCGGCTTCTGCCTGATTGGCAAGGCAATCCGCTATTTACACACCTCTGGTCACTTGCTATTGAAGAACAGTTTTATTTGATTTTCCCTTTCTTCATACTCTTGGGTAGCCCAAAATTTATTCGGGTGTTTCTTATATTAGTACTGATCTTTTCTCCCATATTTCGTTATTTCCTCGGTAATCACTACCTAAATATGGGGCTGGAAACTGAAGTAGCTGCTGATGCGGTTAATTTCCATACACTTAGCCACATGGACTCTTTCTGCTTTGGCGGCTTAATCCCCGTATTTGCGTTGAACAAGAAAATAAAAAAGCCATTACGCCTTTTTTTTATCATATTTCTAATTGCTATAGCAGTGGGAGTTATCAATTTCTTGCATTCCCCCGACGGCTTTAATTATTGGGAAGATCTTGGTTTCAATCGCTTTTTAATGAATAATTATCAGCCAGTATGGATGTTTAGCATAGTTAATCTGACGGCCGCAGCCCTGATACTGTTGTTGGTAAACATATTCTCTACAACAGCCTTCGCTTCCAATGTCAAAAAGTTTTTTGAACAGGATTTCCTGGTACAGATTGGAAAAGTGTCTTACGGCATGTATGTCTTTCACTGGGTCGTTCTTGTTTATATCTTTAACAATATTTATAAACCGGAGAGCATTGGCGGAAAGCTCCTTATGTTTATCCCATACACGATAACAGTTTTCCTGGTAGCTAAAATCAGTTATAACCTGTTTGAAAAACATTTTATAAAACTAAAAGACAGGTTCACTCCAGAAAAGAAGAAAACATAGAAGACCTGACAATTTTAGATCTGTTTTTCAAACTCTTTGGGAGTATGCAGGAATCCTTTCTTATTTTGTCCAATTTTCAAAAAAGCTTTAAGCATTGAAAATATTAAGCCCGGAATGGAAAGAAAAGATTTTACTGTGTGCCTGTTATAAAAGCCAGACGGAGCAGCTAAAAACATTGCCGTCAAATACAAGATAAACAGCATTATCCACCATTGCCATCCAGGAACCAGTAAATTTAAACGAAACTTCCTGTCAAGTACGCAGAAAATAATTGTAACAACAAACAACAGCAGAAACAATAGGCGGGGAAGAAGGAAATTTTGAAAGCATTTATTCAAATAAGTTACTGACCCTGCATAAGGAAACATATCTCTCCTAAAAAATCGCTTTATCTGCTCTACTTGTGTACCTATCCATCTTGTACGTTGTTTCTCAAACACTTCCTTCCTTTGAACTTTTTCATCATACACAAATGCATCGTCAATATATTCTACAATTACTCCTTCTTTTATTAGCTGGATATCTATCTCCCGGTCTTCTCCTGGGTTATTCTGTATGCTTGCCAATGAAAAGATATCCTTTAATAAGCCGTACTGGAATGCCATACCAGACCCAATCAGGGTGCAGGACAGTCCAACAGCCCGGTGCCCTCTTCTGAAGATCGTGTTATTTATCTCTTCACTCAAGGCATCCAATATTGCCACCGGGGTATTTTTGTTTTTTGCTACCCGGTGACACTGAATCACTTTCCATCCATCTTGGTAAGCATGATTGACTTTATCGAGGCAACCTTCGCCCATAATATTGTCGGAATCAAGGATCATAGCTATATCAAAACAATTTTCCGGCAGACCGTTAAATGCTGCATTAATTGATTTTGCTTTCATGCTTACATCAAATGAGGCCCTGATCAATGTTACTGAAAATTTTCTTAGCTCGTCCAATGTATCTTCTTTTAACCCATCCGCAACAACAATTATTGAAAATGATTCCTGTGGATAATTCTGCTTTACAGCTTGCCTGACTGTTTCTACGATTACTAAATCGTCCTTATAGGAAGGAATAATAACAGCGATTTTCGCCCTAGCAGGATGAGCATGATACCTGGTAAGTCTGCCAAACCGCCCGGTGATCGAAAAAAATAATAAATAAAGCACTGCCAACCCCGTATATATAAACAGGAATATAGAAAGAATATGAGCAAAGATCATCTCACTCTATTTTATAAAGTATAATGTTTTACTATATAGAACCCTGGTAAATATCTTCAATTTTCCTGGTCATCATAACTGCGTCAAATCGTTGCTCTACTGTTTTTCGGGCAGCTAAAGAAAATTGCTGTAATTTTTCCCGATTACCTATTATCTCTGCAAATGCTTCCACTAATCCATTTTCAAGGTTTTCAATTTTCACCAACAGTCCATCTCTTTCATGTGTAATCACATCTTTACAACCCTGAACATCTGTTGCTATACAAGCATTGCACATAGCCATTGCCTCAATAAGGCTTATCGGAAGCCCTTCTTTGATTGAAGGAAGGCAAAAAATATCCGATTCATTCAGTATTAGTGGTATATCACTTCTGTATCCGGGGAAAAGAACATTTCCTGTAATACCAAGGCTTTGTACCAACTCCAGGGCCTCCGTCTTGGCAGGGCCATCTCCCACCATAAGCAGGTAGGTATTTTTGAACCTTTGTTGCAACCTGGAAAAAGCCCTTATTAAAGGCAAAGGGTTCTTATCATGTATAAACCTTGCTACAAAGGTTAGCACAACAGAGTCTGCAGGGATACCCAGTTCCTTCCTGATATTTCCCGGAAAGGTACGGTTAAACAAGGTCAGATCAACGCCGTTATTTATTACTTTACATCTGAAATCCCTGAACATCTTCATTCCGATTTCCCTGTTTGACTCAGACACAACGATATTCATTTTCGCCTTTTTCGTCAAAAATCTCTCCCCGGCAATTCTTAACCTCCTCTTCCAGGAAGGCAGATAATCATGAAATGACCACCCGTGCACAGTATGAACCACAGGTATTGATAGTTTCTCTGCAGGCCTATACACATTTGACAAGGCCCTGGCCCCATGTGTATGAATAATATTTATCTTATTACCAATCAATATCTTCCTGATATCGCTCCAGACAAATACATTAAAAGGCATACGGCTTTTAACAACATAATTCTTTATTCCCATCTTATCTAACCTTCCCATCATTTCCCCGTCTGACAAGGCTATGACTACCGGGTAAAATTTCTCCCTATCTAAGTTATGCAACAAAGTTAGTAAATGACTTTCCCCCCCTCCAATTTCGCCTTGTTGTATAACTTCTAAAACATTTATTCTTTTCATACCTTATTTCTGCATGTCAACAGGAAGACCTGATGAATAGATCAAAAAGATTCCTAATAATAATTAACCTCAATATTACCCGGCAAAAGGAGAGAGAAGCGCTTTAAATTTTCTACCAGCATTTGCTGCTCGCTATCGTTAGTGCAATAAAAAGAGACTGTATCCCCGCCTGTTATTACATTATCATAAATTTTCCATGTCCCAGCTTTTTTCCATTTACCCAACAGTTCATCCGGGAACCATTCATCATAAACAATAGCAATCCTGACATTATTAGCCCGCACAAAGCTATCAATATAGGAAGGAGCCCAATAACCGCCTTTCCTGCTTTTTGCAATTTCTGTACTCCCGAGGCCCCAAAGGTCAATTATCCTGGCATCCGAGTAAAAAGAAACAGCGCCAATATCATTAGCAGCAATAACAGAAGAATTATAATATTTTTTTATAAACTGTCCTACCTGGTACTGTTGTTCATAAATATTAGTGCAAGCCCGTTTTGCTTTGGTAAATGCAGCAGCGCTCCGTAAAACAAACGGAAAAAATAATGCAAAAACCAGGATAATTAATGCCGCTTTATAAAAAATATCTTTTTGCCTGATCCATGCTACCCCCAATTTATAGGCCAGATAAAAGCTAATAAAGCATGAAAGAAGAATAAGGTAGGCCTCATACCGGTAAAACCACCCTGTTGAGGCAAAAACAAGATGTGCAACAGTGGTCAGCAAAACGATAAAGAGGGTATAATAAGAAGCCGAATATTTCCGGGCCCCCTCATTAAAAAAAATATAGACCAATGGAATAATGATCAAAATCCTTTGTGTTGCCAATAAACTGATTCCCGGAGGAGGCACTCCCGGCTCGTTCGCTATTGATTTGGTTATTGTCAATTTGTTGACCAGGATATTATTGAAGAACTCCGCAAGGCCCCTTACTGAAAACTCAAAATTGTCCGTTTTTATGAGTAATGGGTTGGGGAAAAAATATCCACCCTTGTACACTGATAGTATACCAAAAAAAACAATTGGTAAAAACGCTGCCATTGCCAAAAGAATAAAGTACTTCAGGCGCCATTGAATCAATAATATCAATAAAGCAGCGCCTATGAGAAACAGCCCTTCGTATCGTATCCCCGTTACCAGGAATGCGTAAAAAAGCAATAAATAAAATCCCCGCCCGGTCTTCTCTTCGGAAACACTTGCCTTTTTTTCCTTTAAACAAGCGATCCAGTCAGAAAAAGCAGTAAGAAATAAAAACGAGAACAGGCATTGTAATGTATGCTCCATTCCGCTCAATATCATTACCGGCAATGGAAGGAAAAAAACCACCGCTAATAACATTATTAATACTGCTGGCCGGGAAACCCCTTTTTTTAACAGCCATTTGTTGGCCGCTGCAAGCAAAAAAACTGCGGCAATGCAATTTATGATCAGCGGGATTGATTCATGAACCCCAAATAATTTGAACCCGGCAGCGAGAATGACGGAATATAAAAGAGAGGAAGAAGCAGAGGCAAACTCCCCCGGGTTGATTCCCCAGGTTCCGTTAAATGCCAGGTTCTTAGCAATCTCCATATGAATAAACGGGTCATCAAGCGGGTATATGAATACACCACTAGTTCTCATAAACACAGCATTCACAAAAAAAAATACAACAGCAAAGGTGATGCTTAGTGAAATAAAAAGAGGTATATGAATCAGGATCGTATTATTATTCGGGTTTTCTTTCATAGTCGCGGACCTTTAAGATTAAAGCTAGAATCGGGAAGTAAACAACAGCATCTGCGATCCCACCAATAGCCACCTGGGCAAACTCTGCAATATAGAAAGCAAATAGGGCAGACACACAAGCGGCTCCAACTATTTTGTATTGTTCTTCTTTAAGGCCAAAAAAAGATCGCAGGCCTATTTTAAGTATAAGAAAATATAGTAAGCAGGAGATAGCAAGCCCAACCCATCCGGTTTCTGCAGCTTTCTTTACATAACTGCTGTCAGGCTGGAAATTTGCCAGATAATGGCCCGGATGCTCTCTTGCCCCAGAGAAACCTGTTGTTCCCAAACCACCTCCTATTGGATGGCTCCTTATATAGGGCTGAATAAAAGTTCGGGCATTTACCCTTACTTTGTACGATTCGTCTTTAGTTCCCAAAAAAGTAGATCGGAACCTTTGAATCGTACCGCCCCCATAAAACGGGGCAAACAGAATAACTATAACAAAGATAAAACTGGCAATTCCAAATATTCTTGTAGATTTTTTATCAAAATTGAGTAATATATAAAAAGCAAGTCCTGCCAGGATCGTTACATATGCTGTTCGGGTACCCGAATAGCCCATTCCCAATATCATGACGGCTACTCCTGCCAATAAAACATATTTTCTAACCCGGTCCTTCTCATTAAGTGAGATAATTAAAAAAAAGGCAGCGCAAACCGCCATCATTATACCAAAAGTAGCAGGGTCGGACATCGTAGAAAATTTTCTGAAAACACCTCCAACAAATATCAAACCCATGGCATGCGGGTCAGCAAGAATCAGTTGCAGTTCAAAATTAAAATATCCTACATATTCCTGTATACACCCGTACAGGCCACAGGCAGTTGCTAAAACAAAAATGTATGTAAAATACTTCCGGGCCTTTTCATAAGAGTCAAAAACCACAAAAGCCGTAAACATGAGAAATATATACCCGAAAAATTTCCTTACCGCCAATATACAAGTGTCAATTGACATTGAATTCGGGTTAAAGAATTGAATTGTCGTAACAAACAGCATAAAAAACAGTGAAATAACAAGGGGTTGCTTTAAAAATCTACCTATCTCCTGTTTAGGATAAGGACGGCTGGTGAATACACCAACAAACATTGCTGCCACCAGTATATCAAACAAGGTTCCGACCGGCAATTGCTCCTTGAAAAGCAGACGTGAAAAAAAAGAGGAGAAAAAAGAAAAAAAAGCAATCAAATACAGGCCAGTCTCTGCATTGTCGAGGCAAAGAATTAGTATAAAGATACCCAGCATCACGGCAAATATGCTTAATCCGATGGCAACATTATTTGCAACCAAAAAGCCCAAGGCGATTGCCGCTACAACAATCAGGAAATAACCTAACCAATTGTCAAGCTTTTTGAGAAAAAGGGTGGTTCTCAGAAAATGCTGCACTTTTCCCAATAAGTTTTTTTTATTATTCGTTATTTGCCTCATAAGCAAAGGGATCATAAAAATAAAACCTTGAAAAAGATATAAATCATCACAGCAGCACAGAAAACAGCCATACCAATCTCGTGAACAGACGCTTTTTTTTCATCCATAATGCCTGGTTTTGAGCAGCTTAAAAATATTAAAATATTTTGAAAATCAATGTATTGTTATTGATAAAATGAAAAACTGTACCTATTTTTAGCGAAAGAACCATTTTAGGCCATACATGCTATTTTGGAAATACGTTTTTTTTGTCAGTTGCTTTCTGATATTCTATAACTACATAGGCTATGCTTTACTTGCATATATAATTACTCTCCTAAAAAGGTCTGAAAAGGAAACAATTCAGCAAAACATCCCCCTTCCCTCAGTTTCTTTTATTGTGGCAGCATATAACGAAGAGGATTTTATTGAAAAAAAAATCAAGAACTCACTTTCCTTACATTATCCTGAACAATTAATAGAATATATTTTTATTACTGACGGATCGACAGACTCGACAAATAATATAATCAGCCGTTATACTACTGTTAAACTATTATACCTGAAGCAAAGGGCCGGGAAATCGGCTGCATTGAACAGGGTCATCAACGAGGCAAAAAACGATATTCTTGTTTTTAGTGATGCCAATACTATTTTAAATGAAGATGCAATCAAAAACATTGTCAGGCACTATACCGATCAGAATGTGGGAGGAGTTGCAGGCGAAAAAAAGGTTATTAGTATTTCCAATGAAGGAAAAGAAATAGGCGGGAATGAAGGCGCCTACTGGAGATATGAATCCTTCTTAAAAAAAATCGATTCAGAATTCTATTCGGTAGTTGGCGCTGCGGGGGAACTTTTCTCAATCAGAAGGTCATTATATGACCCGATACCTATGGATATAATTCTCGACGACTTTGTAATATCCCTTAAAATAGCAAAAAAAGGATACAAAATAAAATACGAACCGAATGCCTATGCTATTGAACTCCCATCTTCTTCTATAAAAGAAGAACAAAAAAGAAAGATCAGAATAGCTGCAGGTGGTTTTCAGGCTATAAATACATTAGGCGGATTGCTGAAATTCTGGAAGCACCCGCAATTAACGTTTCTATATATTTCTCACCGCCTTCTTCGCTGGACAATAAGCCCCATTTGCCTGGTAAGTATCTTTGTTTCCAATCTTATTATCGTACTGAATTCTGATATATTCTTTTATAAGGTCATTTTGACGCTGCAAGTAGCCTTTTACCTGGCAGCCATATTAGCCGGGTTGGGAATTATGAATCGTTCTAAAATCTTAAAAATACCTTACTATTTCGTTTTTATGAATATTTCGGTCATCCAGGGGTTTTTCAGGTACATATCCGGAAAGCAGTCTGCGGTCTGGGAAAAAGCAGGCAGATCAAAATCAGCTACAAATATTTGATAATCAATCAAATTAGGTATGTATTCCCCAAATTCTGGCTTTGCAGTTATTCCCCTGCTCTTACGTAAAGTATCTTGAACAAATAGCGGTTTATCCCTTAAAACACATTACTTCTGCTCCTGATAATTTTATAACCCTGTCGTTTACACCAAAGGTTTCAACCGTTTTGCAATTCTACAACAAGATAAATTCGTTTTACCCTACATTCCAAAAAATAATACATGCTATTGCATATCACTTCATTTTACCGTATTTTGTAAAACAAAAATTGATTCTAACAAACTAATTATCAAAATAATAGCCATCTCAATTACCTCCACCGCTATGCAAACATTCAAAAAGCTTTCCATAATCATCCCAGCATATAATGAAGCGACAACCATTCATCTCATCCTTGACAGGGTCAAAGAGGTTGAACTAATGAATGGGATATCCAAAGAGCTAATCATCGTAAACGATTGTTCTACTGATGAAACGGAAAAAGCGATACTTAACTATGCCTCCCAGAACACTTCCATTGAAATAAACTATATAAGGCATGAGGTTAATAAAGGTAAAGGAGCTGCCATTCATACAGGCATTGAAAAGGCCAGCGGCGAATACCTGATCATTCAGGATGCAGATCTTGAATATGATCCGCAGGAATATAACCTGTTGATAAAGCCGGTGTTAAGAGCCAATGCAGATGTTGTATATGGTTCGCGGTTCCTGGGAGGAAATGCACACAGGATATTGTTTTTCTGGCACTCAATCGGTAATAAGTTCTTAACAAGATTGAGCAACATGTTTACCAATCTCAACCTAACCGATATGGAAACATGCTATAAAATGTTCCGTACCACCATTATACAGGGAATGAAGCTGAAGGAAAAACGGTTTGGCTTTGAGCCTGAAATTACTGCGAGAATTTCAAGGATACCTGAAATAAGAATATATGAAGTAGGCGTTTCCTATTATGGCCGAACTTATAAAGAAGGGAAAAAGATAGGCTGGAAGGATGGGTTCAGGGCAATCTATTGCATCCTGAAGTACAATATAATTTCAAGATGACACCAGGTGCAGACCCTATAGGGTTGAAAACCCTGGAATTATTTTCTACAGCCAACCGCTTTAACAGGTGGCTATATGAGTCTGTAGCCGGGTATTGCCGGGGAAATATCCTGGAAATAGGCAGCGGAATCGGTAATATTTCAAAATTGCTGCTCGAAAAACAAGCATCTGTTACGCTAAGTGATCTCAAGAGCAGCTATTGCACTATCCTGCAACGCCGGTTTAAAGGCATATCCAACCTCCGGGATATTATCCAGGTGGATTTATCCCTTGCTGATTTTGATAAAAAACATGCAGCCTTGACCGGTATGTTTGATACGCTAATTGCATTAAATGTGATAGAGCATATCAGTGACGACATTACAGCAATACGTAACTGTAAGAGATTATTACGCCCGGGTGGACGTATGATCATATTGGTGCCGGCTTTTCAATGGTTATTCAATTCATTAGACAAGGAACTCGGGCATTTCAGAAGGTATAACAGAAAAACATTGAGCCGTCTTTTATACGGGCAGGGGTTGGATATGATAGCCATAAAATATTTTAATAGCGCCGGCATACCCGGATGGTGGTTTTCCGGCAGCATACTTAAACGAAAATCAGTAACTGACACACAATTGGCAATATATGACAAACTGGTGCCCTTATTTCGTTTCAGTGATAAGCTAAGCATGCAACGGGCGGGCTTATCGGTCATTGGTGTAGGGGAAGTTAAATCATCCGGTTAATTCTGCCAGCCGGATACATGTTATTGGATATTATCTCATGGTTAATAGAAGGAAAACCTTGTAGTAATCGGAATAATTTAAAATATGAAAGCACAAAACCATTACAGTTTAAGCAACTTACTTAAAATCCTCACCTGTCTTCTGGCAGCGGCCTACTTAGTAAATTGCTTTACCCCTCTCCGGCTGCACGTTGACACCCTTCGCTATTTTGCCATCAAAGATTGTATTGAGCTGGGATGTCCCAAAGGATCCGTAGCCGACCTTGATTACCTTCCCTATGGTTATACGGCTTTACTGATATTGCTATCGAAAGCAGGCATTCTCACCTCATTCACTATTGTATTTATAAATTGTCTTTACCTGTTTGGGGCTTTATATCTTACAAAAAAGATATTTGAAGGAACAATTAACCCCTATTTATTCTACTCGTTTGTCTTGCTGAGCTGGATTATGATAAAATTTACGGTACACCCACTTTCCGAAATGCAATACCTCTTCTTTTCAATGGCTAGCCTGTATTTTTTTTACCAATTTACCCGGAGCAAAAAGATATCTGCACTCATACTGTCATTTCTTTTTGCGGGACTGGCATTTATTACAAGATCTGTCGGAATAGCTCTGGTGGCAGGCCTTGCATCAGGTCTTTGCTGGCAATACCGGAAGGAGTTGATTTTGCTTATTAAAAAATATAGGCTCGTTTCCGTCATTTTATTGCTACTTGGGGTTGCAACAATACTTTTTTCAAAACAATTAGGACTTAATCATTACACGGGGGTGTTCAACAAGCAGTTTGATGAAGGTGTTGGTATAGGGAAAATACTCGAATGGCATTTTACCGAATGGGCCGAAATAAGCATCAATACTTCCGGCTTAAAAGCATTATCCTATCTTCCCGGAAATACAGGAAAAATTCTTTTTGTGATTTCAGGCATCTTCTTCTTTGCCTGTTTCATCTATTTGCTCTTTATCCGGAAGACTGCTATTCCTTTTATTATCAAATCCTATCTGTTTTTTTACATTGTCCTGATGTTTAACTGGCCCTTTTATGACCCCCGTTTTTGGGTTCCGATATTCCCATTACTAGTTGCAATACTGATACGTTCATCGCCATTCCTGTCTTATTCTTTGTTCCCTAAAATTGTCACAAGGTTGGTTGTGGGTATTTATCTGATTCTCGGCGTTGTTTCTGTCGGTTTTATAACTTACACCTCATTAAACAAAAAGGCTTTTGTAAAAAAACAGGCCAATGGAGTATATCGGAATGAATATGAGATCAATTTTTATGGTAGCCCAACAAGTGATACTGCGCTGCATACAGATCAGACAGTTTTGGGTGTATTAAACAGGTACAATAAATAGCAATCCAGATATCCAACTTATTAAACGTATCAACAACCGTGCAAAGATTTTTTACAAAAGCCCTCAATCTTGATATACTTAGGAAAAGCCGGATGCCCTGGGTAGATTATCTCCGGGGTATCGCTATAATACTGGTTGTTTACCGCCACGTACTGATAGGCATTGAACGGAGCGGGATGACTATCCCAACTGTTCTTGAAAAAGCCAACATGATCTTCTTTAGCTTCCGGATGCCGCTTTTTTTCATTCTTTCAGGATTATTTATCTCAGGCTCGCTCAAAAAAAGAGGTGTCAAAGGGCTGATCAGTTTTAAATTTGACACCATTCTATACCCTTATATAGTCTGGGCCTTCTTACAAACAACCATCCAGATCATTCTGTCTAACTATACAAATGCAGAAAGAAATATTCTTCATTACACCTATATTTTATACCAGCCAAGGGCACTTGATCAGTTCTGGTACCTTCCTGCTTTATTTAATGCTACAGTAGTATTTTTGCTATTGAAAACAAAGGCCAATTTCCCACCTTTTCTACAATTAGCCGTTGGTATCTCCTTATATTTCGCAGGGCCTTTGTTCAGGGATATTAGTATGATCTCCGATTGGATGGAATATTACATTTTTTTTGCTATCGGTGATGTTCTATCTGATATATTTTTTAACCCCAGGACGCAGTCATTTCTCAAAAGAAACAGTACCGCCCTGCTCACCCTTCCTGTTTTCGTAGCCACTCAAACTTATTATATATACCATTCATCGATTAACCAGGTGGAGTTTCTGATCATCTCCCTAACGGGTTGTTTCAGCATGTTTGTTCTTTCATTCAGATTACAGGAATATAACATTCTCAGGTTGCTCAGAATATTCGGATATCATTCTTTGCAAATCTATGTTATGCATGTTATATTTTCTGCCCCGGTAAGGGTGTTGCTTACCCGCTTGTTGAATATATCAAGCCCCTCCCTGCTTCTTTTGTGCGGTATTATTTCCGGCGTGGTAATTCCTGTAATTATTTACAACCTGGTCTTAAAAGAAAAAGCCTGGTTTCTTTTCAGGTATCCACACAAATTTAAAAAAGGGCCCTCGATTGATTAAAAAGAATAGCATCACCGATTTTTTGAAGCCCTTATACAAAGTGTAAGAAAACAGAAAAGTATCATCTCTACCAGGTAATTCTATTCATCTGTCTCAAGTAATTTAGGAACAGGCAAATCCCCTTGTTCTTTCTATCCTATATAAAGGGGCTGATCAAATGATCAGCCCCTTTATTGCATTGCTTTTAGAAATTCTTCCTTTGGTTCTATTTTCTCAAGACCTTGATGCTTTGCGATCTTCCGGAATTCAGATATGTTACATTCACGATATACATACCAGAAGATGCAAGTTTATTTAAAGATTCTACGCTTACATAATTGGTTCCTTTCCGCAGATTTGATACCACTTTATGATAAACTTCCATACCCTTCAGATCAAAAATCCTGATTCGGGCAGCACTTTCCTCTTCCGATGCTACCGGCACCACAAGAACCAATGTTTCTTTAAACGGATTGGGAAATGCGGATAATGCCCTTCCTTCATCTAAGGGCTTATTGTCATCTTCAACAGCCACCAACCTGTCTTCTTCATCCGGAGCAATGCTTTTCGAGTTGCTAACGTACGGCTCAGCATAATTCCCCCTTCCCATAATTGAACCAGGGACTATAGGGATAGCGGCCTCTGATTTGGTATAGCCTTTTACAATCATTGCTCCCAAAAGACCAAATGTTCCCTCATAGCTACCAAAATACACTAAGGCTTCTCCGTTTTCGTCCCCTTTTACATCATAAATCGTAACCGTACCGCTCCTATTATTCAATGCATTCAATAACACGGTTTTCCCATTGATAGTATAATAAGAAGTCTGATCTCCATACTGTTCGGTAACGCTACAGAAGAAAGTAATATCATATGATTTAGCGATACTTAATCCTGAAAGCTTTAAATAGGTAGGCGTGCCTGGCCACATACCGAAATTCTCACGCATTACATTATCCGGAAATATCCCTGAATTGTTTCCGGTATTAACTCCGAGGTTCACCACACCATCAATTTTTACAGGCTGTTCCAAACTAAGGTTTGTAGAAACACCTGCCTGGTTCTTAAGGTTATCCCAGTAAGAACCTATGCCATAAACCCAGTTCAGGTTATTCCAGGGGCTTGCTGCTACCAATGCACTTGTGTTGTAATTAACATGTACAAGCGAACTGTATGTATACCCTCTTGCAGAATTACTATAATCCGAATAAGAGGAATTGGTTTTTGCCCGAACGATATAATTGTATGTGGTATTAGCCGGTAAATTGCTATTCGTATAGCTGGTGGTATTGGCAGCTAAAGTAGTAAGCAATGAGTAGCTCCCCCCATCTGCCGCACGCCATACTTCGTAACCTGTTTCATTATTGGCCCTATCCTGCCATTGTAATGAAATTGAGTTCATCGTCAGGTTTACGGCCCTGAGCTCCGCGGGAGCCAATACAGTTACCGCAGATGGTGTATACGACTGAATGATCAACCCGCTGAGAAGAGCCGCAGCGGCTCCGGAGCCTTTAGCCACATTAATCGTAACTGAGCCGCCGGATGGAGCTACCCCATTTATTTGCACCGTTTTTTCTGCATTGTAAGATGCATTTAACGAAACGGTTGTGCTGCCAATCGTGAAATTGGTAAGCGCATTGTCGCTAAGGCCCTGACTGTTGAAAAATACAAAATTATACCTCTTGGCGTTATCTAGCCCGGTAATGGTAATCCTACGGGTCGCGGTACTGGTTTGATATATACCGGTGCGGGATACCTCTTCGGGGTATAATTCCTTGCCATCACGAAACCTGACACCGGCTGCAGATACTCCCTGCCACGCATCGGTCATGGTTACATTGATGCCGGTACTAACATCATTATCATCTTTAAGATTGCTGAGTGTTATCCCTGCCCCTACCCAAGGGTAGTTAGTTATCCAGTTATTCCAAGGCTTAGGAGCAGGACCCTGAGTTTCGTTAGTAAAATTCAGATAAGTATAAGTAAGATAAGCATCCGAAACATAAATTGTAAAGCCAATAGAAGAACTTCCTCCATTATCATCAATAGCTGTTACAGTAATACCCGAGAATACACCTAAAGTCCCGGCACTTGGGTTGATATTAATCACCCCTGTGCCATTTCCATTATCAGTGAATGAGGCAAATGACGGCAATCCGGCAACAGTAAGCGTAACCTGGTCTGTAGCATCATCCGTTGCAATAACGTTCACTGTTACGTTCTGATTGTTCTTGATCAATACGTCAGGAATTGCAGTGATTGTAGGTACCCTGTTTGCTGTGGTTACACTGACCACATCCGTATAATCGGAATATCCGTAACTATTAAGTGCCCTTAGTTTATAGAAATACTGTGTATTACCTGAGATGGTATTATCCAAGTAGGTTACAATATTGGAGCCTGTAGTACCAATCAGGGTAAATGGCCCCGATTCATTAACTGCCCGGTACACCTGGTATCCTGTTTCATTATAAGCTACATCCTGCCAATCCAGACGAACCCCCTGACCAGTAATAAACTGGGCAATAAGCTCCCTTGGTTTTGCAGGAACGTTACCGCCATCATATAATTCAGTAATTATCAAGGCATTTAGATAGCCAACTTCTGCCCCAGGCGCCTTACTCATATTAACAGTAATTGTTCCATTAGCAGCAGGGGTCAACCCGTTGATCGAAACTGTATTCTGCGTATTATTCTGAACATTCAATGTCACAGTTTGTCCGCCTGCCGTATAATTTGTAGCGCCGTTATTAGCATAAGGGAACACACTCCCAGCATAAAAAGTAAGGTTATACTTCTTATTGACATCCAAACCAGTTACATTCAATCCTGGTGTTTCCGGTCCGCCGAAATACCCAAAAAACCAGAAATCATTCAGTACATTATCTGGATAAACCCCTGAGTTATTCCCTGTCGTTGGCCCTGCGTTATTAGGCAACCACCATGGCTGAAGGAAATTAACACCTATAGTAGTTGTATTATTATTTTCGTCCTTGAGATTATTGGTAGTAATGCCATTCAGATTATTCCATGGCGCCCCCATTACATGAGCATATTGTACCCGTGTATAGATTCTTCTAGTTGGATCCTGATCATTAACAGTAACCTGGAACTGAGCAGAGCCGGTGCCTCCGTTACCATCTGTTACCTTGACGGTTACAGTGTAAATACCAGCCGCATCGTAATCCGGCTGCAACAGCAAGGTAGCAGTGCGGTTTGCCCCAGGTGTTAATGTATAATTATTAGGGAGGCCGATCACAGACCAGCTTAATACATCACCGGGGTTCTGATCCTGTGCCACAAGGTTTATTGAAAGAGTTGCATTTTCGTTTAACGTATAATTGCTCACAGCATTAACCACCGGGTTATAGTTATTATTTACCGTCAGATTAAACGTTTCCGAACTTGCCCCACCATCAGCATCTGTTGCTGTAACGGTAATATTCTGAAATACCGCCTGAACGCCAGGCTGGGTAAAGGTGATCGTACCGGTTCCACTACCCGTTTGCTGGAAACTGGCAAAAGCCGGAAGATTTGATGCACCAAGCGATACATAACCAAGGTCAACATCCGAAGCGCTGACAGGCAACACAACTGTAGATTGATAGTGTATGGACTGGTCTTCAATAGCAGTTACAACAGGCAGGTTATTCCATGTTTTAGCGCTATCCTCTATACTATACGAAGAACTACCCCCTACATTTACCCCTCTTACTTTATAATAAAATACAGAGTTAGCAAATAAGCCTGTGTCCGTATAAGAAGTAGTGTTCGCTGGTAATGTTTTATAAAGGATATAGCTGGTGTTTACATTAGAAGAACGATATAGTTCAAAGCCCGCTTCATTGGTAGAGTTGTCGTTCCATGTAACAGCAATTTTATTGCCGGATATAGCTCCGGCCACAAGATTAGTCGGGGCTATCGGTACAGCAGGTAAGCTTAAGGTCGTTGCAAAATTCTGAGACAATGCCTGCTGATTCATAATCTTTACAACTTCTGCCTGACTTAACGCCCTGCCAATTACATAAAAATCATCAAAATGCCCGTCAAATGCATTAAATGACGTATTCAGAGCATTTGTACCATTATCGTCGCCTATTCTGGAAGCATTTGTAGTAGTGCCTACAGAACTAAACCCAAGGTTAGTATTGGAAGCTACCTGGCTACCATTTACATACAGGCGTAATGTGTTGGTACTGTATACTAATGCAATGTGGTTCCAGGCTGTGCTATTGTAAGAAGCAGAGATATTTCTTCTTGTACTACCACTGGCAACACCTGCAATCAGCGAATTACTGTTCAATCGCATGGCGAGGCCATTATCACTTCCCCCAAAATCAAAAATACCCCTATTGTTGGTTGTATTATCAGCCCTCACCCAGAATGCCACTGTTTTGGCAGTATAACCGCCGCGAAGATAGTCGCCGGCAGATGTGGTTACATTAATAAACTGATTGCTACCACTTAAATCTATCGAATGAGAACCTTCCTGTCTATCAGTACTAAATGAAGGATTACCACTGGCACTTATTGTTCTATTATTACCACTGGCGTCAGTATAGTTATTATTAAGTTTCCAGTTAGCTTGCACAGGATTGTCAGCTCCCACCAGATTGGATTCACCGTACTGGCCGATAGCCCTAACTTGATAATAATAAGTGATATTGGCTTCCAAACCATTGCTATCAATATAGTTCGTGGTATTAGCCGATGCATTTCCGATTGTTAGAAATCCATTGGCAGCATTGGTAGATCTCCATATCTCAAACCCTGTTTCGTTATTGCTGTTATCTGTCCACGAAAGGTTAATTGCTTTATAAGAAACCGCAGTTGCTGTTAATCCTGATGGAGCGGCGGGTGCAGAACCATTATTTACAGGAGTCTCCTGGAACGCACTGTTTGGAATGGCTGAATATGAGTTTCCTGAAGACGGCGTGCGCCAGGAAACTGTCATTGACTCTCCTCCACCCTGTTCATAAAAGGCGATCGCTATGGGATAAACACCGGCCTGAAGACTTAAAGCGCTGGATGTTCTGTCTTGCGTGCCATGAAGTCCATCATTATTAACAGTTGGTGTTCCTGAATAACTGTAAGGAGAAGAAGTTCCATTCCTGCTACCCAGCCACAAGCGGCTACCATCATCAGAATTAGTACGAAAATAATAAGTGCCGTTAGAGGGAATCGTAATAAATCCTTCCCATAGGAATGCAAAATTATCGTTTTGCACCCTCGGGGTAAGTGCTATATTAGGCATCATTCCTGTTGCAACGGGAGAAAGTGTATTAAAATCAGGAAGATTATTCCATGTTCCGGTAAATGTGTAGTGCTTATAGGATAAGCCGCTTTGATACGGCTGGGCTGTAACCTGGTTACTATAAGGTGATAAATTTCCCGCACCATCTATTGCCCTAACTGTGAAATTATAGCTCTGTTGCGAAGTAAGTTCGTTAATCGTAATTGCCGTAGTTGTTGTATTGTATGAATGTACCCCGTTAATATAAACCTGGTACCGAACCACAGCTACATCATCCGTTGACCCCGACCAAACCAATGATACAGAAGTTCTTGTAGTACCTGTAACCTGGAGATTACCAGGCGCAGTAGGAGGTTGTGTATCCGATTCGGTAGTTGCAGATGCTTCATTAGAAGCGGCTGAGGCAGCGAAATTGTTTACGGCTCTCAGTTTGTAAAAATACTTAACCTTGGGGGTCAGCCCCGTAATCTCATGCGTAATTGCATCCGCCCCGGTTATTGCAACCAGTGAGTACGGGCCGCCGGCACTGGTTCCCTGGTATATTTCGTAATTCGTTTCATTATGCTGCGGCGATGGATTATCGCTCCAGTCAAGTTTTATCGTTGTTTTGGAAGTAGTGGTTGCAATAAGATTGGAAGCAGGACTTGGTTTGTTTGCCCCGTTCGCATCTATTACGGTAAAAGGATCTGAAAAACTGCTTGAACAACCATACTGCTCCGTAACCCTGGCAATATATTGTCCCGGAGTTGAGGCAACCAACGTATTTGTATTACCAATCGAATTGTTGCTGCCTACCTTTCTCCATTCGTAAGAAGCATAGCCTGTCGGCACTTGCAAGGTTACAGTGGTTGCCCCGTTAAGAGCAGGAATAACACGGCTCATCAGACCTTGCGTTTGAACCGGGGGTGTTACAGTTGCTTGTTTAATTTTTATTTCAACTGGTATTCTCGACCAGTCAGACCAGATTGTACCTCTACGAACCCTTGCAGAGTACACCCCTAATTGTGTTACATTTATTGTATTGGACGTAGCCCCCGGAATTAAAACGCCATTCCTCCGCCATTCATAAGCTGCCATACCCGGAACAACCCCAACCGTTACATTAATCGCATCACCCGGGCAAAACTCAGTTCTTCCAAACAATGTCCAGGGATTAGCACTATAAGCCCTCTTAACAGCAGGGTAAAAATCAGGTTCGGCCCATGCCGCATCCCAGGTACCATGCCCCAAATTAGGATATACCGTATTTTTGAATTGCCCACCAAGAGCTGCAATAGCATTCGCTACTTCGTTAGTAGTACTAGGATGAGGATTACCATCTAACCCTCCTTGAAAATGCCAGACTGGCGTGAATTTATATTTTTGGATATTTGCTGTAGTTGCCACTCCTAAGGTAGTCATTGACATTGGCAAACAGGTAGCAACATAGGTAGGATAGTCAATCATCATACCCCAAGAAGCTCCGCCGCCTGAGGAAAGCCCGTTTACTGATATAGCAAACGGATCTACTTTGTTGTTAGTTATCATATAATCTAACAACGTTTTTACCCTTTCAAAGTGATTGGACCCCCATCCTCCTTCACTTTGCGGAACGATAATGTACCCATCAAACGTACCGTTATTAGAAACAGTATTAAATTGCTGACCGCCGTTAGCCAAAGAATATTCGTTATCATAAATCGTTCCCTTTTCCCCCAAACCATGGAAGAAAACAAGAGCCGGGTACTTCTTGCCATCATTTGCTGTAGGATTATACGAGGCTGGAAACTTAATCCTGAATGGAACACCATTTAAAACATACGCTTTCCATCCATCTGTATTCCAGCTAAGCCGTTTTGTCCTTACCCATTTACCTATAGTGCCTCCGGGAGGAGCTACAGGAGGTGATGATGCGTTATAGGTTATTACCGGATCCGTAGGATCAATTATGCTCTGCGCATTACTGTTTTGAATAAAACTACAGAAGGCAAGCAGCCCAATAATACCAACTCTTGTAAACATTTTCATGATTTGAAGCTTTATGATAATGGCGATTTTGTTTTTTTTTATATTTCTTTAGATTTTTGTTTCACTTTCTTTCTCGTCTACGCTGCTTTCAGCGATTTTGTTCCGAATTCCGGTTTTTCCACTTTTTTACTTTTGTCATCTCCGCTTACATGCCACATGACCCCTTTCCAAAAAGCCCTCAAATGGTATTTTTCCCCTTTCAAAAGAAATAGGGTAGTGTTTTTAGGGATAGTAAAAAGAATAAAATATGCCAGGAATATGATATAGTTCAGCAAGGGCATATTCCGATGCATAAACAATATTCTGTTCCTGGTCAGGTAATATGTTTTAAGCGGGCTTGATTTGCCGGTAGTCATTGATTCCTTATGATAAATCAATGCCTCAGGCTGATAATAGATATTATATCCTTTTCGCTTGATTTGTTCAGACCAGTCCAATTCTTCATAATATAAGAAGAAAATCTCCGGCATCAAACCGGCATCTTCGACTGCTTTCCGGGAAACCATCATGGCGCCGCCATGGGCATACTGTGTAACTCTTATGTTGTCATACTGCCCCATATCTTTTTCCTTACAACCAATCATTGCACTTCGCCCGGTAAACATATTAACCTTATTATACCCGGCATATTCAATAGTTCCTTTATTAAAATAATAATGAATTTTAGGGCTTACTATTCCTGCATCGGGATTTGTCCTAAAAACAGAAATAAGGCCTTCCAGCAACCCATAAGAGAACTCCGTATCATTGTTCACAATAAAAAAATAATCCCCTTTAGCTGAACGAATACCGGCATTATTACCTGCTGAAAAGCCCATATTCTTTTCATTACGAATTACATTAACATCAGGGAAAACCTCTTTAAGGGCAGAAGTTGGATCTTCCTCTGATGCATTGTCAACAACAATAACCTCGTAAGGATAGGAAAGGCATTTTTCCTTCACTGTACGCAGAAAATCCGCGGTCATGGCAGTGGTATTCCAATTCACTGTTATGATTGAGATCATTGGATATTCTCCTGTTTTCATTTCATTTATTTTTAGGTACGGGGTTGAACTAAACAATTATCGTAAAATCAAACCATTCAATTCACACATTACTTTTCTGAAAAATCACAAAAGGTGTTTGTGCCATAATGTACAAATCCATTTTAAAATTGAACTGACGAGCATATTGTATGTCAAGGTCAATTCTCTCCTTGGCAGACATTTCAGCTTTGCCCCTCTTTTTTACTTGCCATAATCCTGTAATGCCAGCAGGCGCCATAAACCTCTCTGCAAATTCATCCGTTGTCAGTGTTGATGCTTCATAAAGGGGCAAAGGTCTATTACCAACTAATGACATATCTCCTTTTAGAACATTAAAAAGCTGAGGCAACTCATCTAAACTGGTTTTTCTCAAGAACCTCCCAAACTTTGTGACCCGGGGATCATTACAGATTTTAAGAAATTTAACTCCTTTCTCACTATCAGTATACTGGTTTAAATGGCTAAGAGAAGCAATTTTTTGCTCCGCATCAACCTCCATAGTCCGAAACTTATAAAATTTAAACACCCTGAACCCTTGCCCTGCTCGGGAAGACGTAAATATTACAGGACCCTTTGACCCCAATTTAATAGCAAGACTAATAAATAAAAAAACAGGCAAGCAGAGTATAATAAGGGTAAGAGACCCCGCAACATCAAAGGCTCTTTTTAGCAATGGCAATTTTTTATGCCTTTGTTGCCCCATAGAGAATACACAATCAGACATCTTTAACTTCTGTGCCTGGTTTCTGAACTTTTTCAAAAAATCTACTTTCATTGAAAAATTCGTTTCCCAGGAATTGATGTTAACTATATCATCGACAAGCTGTTCTTTACTAAGACAATTAATTTCCTTAGGAAGCAACCTGCTTTCGTTATAAATAAGTATCGTACATAAAAATTCAGAAGTTGCTCTTATATATTGGCAAAATTCTCTGAGGCCATTAACATCTAATGAAACATCTATTATAATGGCATCAGGCACAATTTCTTTCCCTGCTAATTGCTTCCTTAAAAGCTGTTTGCCTTCACTAAAATCTCTGGCAAAAACACCTGAACTAAAAAAACTGGAGAAATAATGCAAAACTTCGCTATAACTTCCTATATATAAAAACGAAAGATTGCTTTTCCGCCTTTCTTTATAAGAAAGCTGATCAAAATTAATCCACTGGGGTTCGCCGTTCGCAGCCAAAGGGTAGGTACTAATAAACATAGTAAAGAGTTGAGTTTGTAGGGCTTAATTAATTTACTGGCGTCATAGAATATAATATTTTATTAATCGACTTGGTTAATTCCAATGGACTAAAGGGTTTATATATAATATCACAAACTTTACATACCTGATTGAATTTTTCACCAAACTGTCCATCACTTACCAGTAAAGTAATTGGCCTTTTATATAATAAACTTGTATTTATATGTTGGATAAACTCTATCTTTTCAGCAATCTGCTGATCAACATCAATTAAAACCAATTCGATCTCTCCAACTTTTTTTAAGGCCCCCATTCCTCCATATATGTCGGATGAATGGATAAATGTATATTCCGTTGATAATACCGTTTCCAATAAAAAACTAATCGCTTTGTTTTCACAAATACCTAAAATGGTCGGCTTCATAATTATTTATTCATTGTTAATTAGGTTTATACTAAACGGATAACCCAACAATAGCTCTTCAATTCATAGACAAGCAATTGGAATCTAATAGCCGAATGCTAAAACAGCATCAACATAATGATTTGGTCATGGATATTTGAACAAATGGGGAAGCTTAAAAAAAATCCCTGAATAGTGGTAATCCTGTAGGAGAATTGGTAATAATCAAAAAATCAGGGTCTTTGAAGGAATTGTATTTTTTCTCTTTTTGATAGTAAAAATACTTACAGAGTGCTAAAGTATATAATTTTCTTTTAAAAAGAAAAAAAACTATTTTTTATCTAAAGGTTAAAGGTGAAATTTTATATGTATCAATATTATTATACTTATAATTTACTCATTTACAACGAAATCAACAATGAGTGGAAAATGATCCGAGTAAGCGAACTTAGGTCTTATATAATTCCTAATGTCAAGCCTTTTATCAACAAAAATATAGTCAATACGCAAACTGGGGAAATAAAGATTATATGTTCTCCCCATGCCAGTCCCTTTTTTTAAGAATGCATCGGTAAAATTACCTTTTACCTTAAAGTAAGTATACGAACTTGGGACATCATCTATATCACCACAAACAATCGTTGGATATGGACTCTCGTCTATATATGATCTTAATATCCTTGCCTGAAAATTTCTCATTTCATAACTCTTCTTAAACCGTCTGGCCATATCAGAAATAGACATTGTATTTTTTGACCAGTTGAAATCTTCCTTTCTAAATCCAAAAGATTCCAAATGGGTATTGAACACCCGTATCGCTTTTGCTCTAATTTGAAGATCAACATAACTAAAACCCTCAGAATGACTGGTACCTTGGTTTATGAACCTGGCCGAGTCTAACATGGGGTACCTGGAAAAAATACATAGTCCGAACTGAAAGTTTCCATCGAATATTTTTGACGAAGGGAAAAAATAATGATACGGATAACCCATTTCCTTAATTGCAGGAATGTTCTGAACAGAAAAATTAGGATCAAAACACTCAAAAAATTCCTGTAAACAAACAATATCAGCATCTATGCCCCTTAACCAATCCATCATCACATTTTGAAAACTCTCTCCACCCCGAATATCTCTGTTCGCTTCATCCCACCGGGCCACATTCCATGATAACACCCTGATAGTATTATCCGGCTTTATGCCTACCTCGTTTGTACTGCTTTTGAACGTAACTGAAAAGTTTGCCTGTAATTGCTGCCAGCTAAGCGCCAGGGCTACCAGCCCCGGAAACACCCACTTTGACCGCTTTACCGCCCAAAATATCAGAAATAGCACCAAAAGCAGAAACAAGTACGGAAACCCCAGCCCCAGGATTGCAATAAACCAGAATTTACCCGAAGCCAGCCACGGTACCAGGCAAACCGACAAATAAAGAAGAAGAACAAGTATATAAAAGGCTATCAGGACTTTACCTGATCTTGATACTTTTTTACTGTCCTTTGTAATCCTTATCAATTAATGAAAGATTTGTTTATGGGTTAAATTTATTAAACCGGGCCTGAAATAAAAAACCCGTTTCATCAACGGGCTCTTGGCGGAGGTTACCGGAGTAGAACCGGTGACCTTTTCCCCGATAGCTATCGGGGCATGTAAACCCTCTAACCAGCCTGGCTGACCAACCATTCGATATACTTCCGGCTTTTCTTCTTTTTTATCTCCTTCTCCCTTTTCATTGCCAGTTCCCTTGTAGAATAAGCCTCAGTATATTTCAATTCCCAGTCACTTGCTTTTGAAGTATATTCAGAAACCCCATTATTATGCCCGAATAACCGCTTTTCCAGGTCTGATGTATAGCCAACATAAAACCTGTCCAACGAAACCGAGTAGGTTATGTACAAATAGAAATTCATAAAAAAGACCCGCTGTAATTATAGCGGGCCGATCATTTTGTGGAGGTTACCGGAGTCGAACCGGTGACCTTTTGCATGCCATGCAAACGCTCTAGCCAACTGAGCTAAACCCCCTTTCAAAACTATTTTGGGAGTGCAAATATATTGGCTCAATAATTTGCAGCCAATTAAACTTTAAAACCGAAAAAGCTATTCTAAAAATCAAACTCTCTTCTGTGCATATTCCACCTTATACCAAATGTAACCACGGAAGCATTTACAGACCTTAAAGGCGCCGTTTTGGCCTCCAGCCTCCTGGCTACGGCATTCAGTTCAATAAAAAGGTTTTCCCGCAACTCGTAAGAAACATACAGGGAGGCATAAAGTACATTGGTTTTCCATCCATCGCCGGTAGTATATCCATAATCTCCGATCCGATAGGGAGGCACACTGGGTAAAAAAATATTGCTGCCAAAACTTCTGAAATTGGGATTGCCCGGCTCAACGGAGTCCCGGCCCTGCTGATAATAAACCAGTTTTGCAATGGCCAGCCATTTTGGCGCTGGTTGGTAACGGGCCACGCCTATGAATTCTTTGAAATTAGCCATCAGCGGATGGGCCAGCGGCTGGTTATAGTGGGTATAATTGGCCACTGAATCACGATGAGAATAAGTAAAAGGCCGCACCCTGTTGTGCTCTACCTGCAGGTCCAGGTTTTTCAGGCCAAACGCATCAATATATTTTGCCCCTATCTGTATGCCATATTTATTGGCCCACCACCCACGGTTACGTTTCATTTCGGATAAAAGAAACTCGTCGAGGCTAAACTGCCCATATACCTGGAATTTTCCTGCCAGATTAGCTTTGGCATCCAGGCCAATTATCGAATTATCAAAACTTCCATTTTGCTGCTCAATAGAACGATAAAATATAACCGGGTTCAGGTAGCCAAAATCAAACCTGTCCTTGCGGCCAAACACCACACCTTCAAACAAACCAATATTCAACCATTTGGTAACCGCCATATCCAGGTGGTGCATCGCTGCATACTTCTTCCCTATCAACCGGTCCCCCACCCTGTCGTCCGCATGTTGAACCTCCATAAACAGGTTCTGGTAGTTGAACTTCCATATCCGGGTATTCAGCTTGAGAAACAAAGCGCTGTTCCCAAAATCGCTTAAGAACAAACTCCGCTGACCATTCCCTATAAAATTTTTATCATATCCGAATGTAACATCAATATACCGGGTAACATTAAAAGTGATATATCCCCTTGCATCAAAATAATCAACTCCGCCAGCGGCTTTAAACCGCTTATAAAACCCGGCCCCAGGTACTGCTTTTCGTTCCGCTATATAATCCTGTACATATAACGGGCTTCTTTCCTGGTTATCGGTTAGGTAAGAGAAAAAACCAATCTTATTGGCAATACGTCCTCTTACCACTACGCCCCTTGTATTGTGAAAAAGACTTTGGCCGTTATCATTTTCTTTAGACAATGTAAACTGAACAACCGGGTTTACCACCAGGTCAAAATCTTTTACATGCACTTCAAAAAGGTTAGCCGGCGTTTTATAAAAATGCTTCCAGACCGGCTTCCTGGAATGATACCTGTTGCGGTTTTGTTCGGGAACATATTCGAGGTTATTCATCATTACCCGATCTGCATTATATACATCCACACCTGAAAACCCATCAGGTTTCCGGAGATAATGATCTACGGCATTAACCGTATGCCTCCGTGAAAAAGGTTTTGTTTTGGAAAAATTAAAAAAAGAATCGGTACGGGCTTTTATCTCCAGCCGTTCCAGCAAAATAGTTGATTTTTCGTCCTCGGTAAGAAAAGTACTCTGTGAAAAACCGTAAAAAGGGAATAGGATAAAGGCAAGTCTTGCAAGGGTTTGTTTAAATTGCATGGGTATTGGCTTTGGTCATACATTCATCAAACAATATATGCAAAGATACCTGATTAAGAATATACAAGTCGTTAACGAAAGGCAGATAAGAAATGCAGATGTGTTGATAACAAATGGCCGGATCGAAAAAATTGCACCACAGATAACCCAAACCAATACAGCTTATATTGAAATAAACGGCGAAGGCAAGTACCTGCTTCCCGGCTGCATTGACGACCAGGTACACTTCCGGGAGCCCGGACTGACACATAAGGCAACCATTTATACTGAATCCAAAGCGGCTGTGGCCGGAGGGGTTACCAGTTTTATGGAAATGCCCAATACCAATCCCCCGGCATTTACATTAGAGCTTTTGGAGCAGAAATATGAAATGGCCCGCACCACTTCATTAGCCAATTATTCGTTTTATATAGGCACTTCCAACGAAAATGCTGATGAGGCGCTGAAAGTAAACAAGCATAAACAGGATATTTGCGGCATCAAAATATTTATGGGATCCTCTACCGGAAATTTATTGGTAGATAACCCGCTGACCTTGGAAAAAGTTTTCAGCGAAAGCGAAATCCTGATTGCAACCCATTGCGAAGACGAACGGATCATCAAAAACAACCTGGAGAAAATAAAAGCAGAAGGCAGCACCTTAACAGCTAAAGATCATCCGCTGATACGAAGCGAAGAAGCCTGTTTTGAATCTTCGTTATATGCTATTCAATTAGCTAAAAAATATAGCTCCCGCCTGCATATTCTGCATATAAGTACAGAAAAGGAGCTACAGCTTTTTTCCAATATGCTGCCCCTGAAGGACAAAAGGATCACATCTGAGGTTTGCGTACATCACCTGCATTTTACAAGTGATGACTATGACAGGTTGGGCAACCAGATCAAGTGCAATCCTGCCATCAAAGCGCCCAATAATAAAGAAGCTTTATGGAAAGCCCTCCTGGATGACCGGCTGGATGTGATTGCCACCGACCATGCCCCGCATACATGGCAGGAAAAAAACGAGCCCTATGAAAAAGCCCATGCAGGTCTGCCACTTGTACAACATTCATTGTTGCTGATGCTGTATTATTACAAGCAGGGAAAAATATCTTTGGAAAAAATAGCCGAAAAAATGAGCCATGCTGTAGCCGACGGCTTTCAAATAAAAGAAAGGGGCTATATCCGGGAAGGATACCATGCCGATTTAGTGATCGTAGATCTGCACAACAACACAAAAGTTGCCAAAGAGAATATTTTATACAAATGCGGCTGGAGTCCCTTAGAGAATTTTCAATTTCCCGCATCTATAACACATACGTTTGTGAACGGACAGTTGATATACGCCGAAGGAACCTGGAACGAAGAAATAAAAGGGCAGCGATTAGTTTTTGAACGATAAAAAGGTCAATGGTCAATAGTGAATCATCGGTTAGAAAGCCCCATTCACCACTTCCCATTTACCACTCATTGATATGCAAATAGACAAAATATCATTCAACGACATTTCCATCTTTCACCAGGAAGAAGAATTTTCCCTGTTCCATAAATTAAACTATGCACAGACCGTAGGAGGCAGGGAGTGGCTGAGAAAATTTTTCAGCGAACCGCATAGCAGCCTTGAAAAAATACTGGGCACGCAGAAAGTGATCCGGACCTTCATGGAACATATAAATGACTGGCCGGTGGATATCAGCAACGGCACCATACTGGTAATGGATAAGTTTCTTGATTACCCGCTCGACCCCATCAGCGAAGCCCCCGCTTCTTTCAACAATTTTTTTTACAAATGGCTCCACAGCGAGGATTATTCCATGGTGAAATATTCCGTCCCTCATTTTGCAGATTTTTTCAGGGGGCTGGGCAAGATAACTGAGCTACTCGATGGGGTTGACCTGCCACCGAATATCAGAATCTACATTGACCGTATCAATGGCGCTTTAAAAGAGCCTCCTTTGCGAAAACTATCTGAAGCAAAGGCCGGTGCAAAATTCTCCCTGAGGCAAAACCTGTATTTCGGTTACCATCTCCGCAACCGCTATAAGACAAATGCCCTGGAAATGATGGACATCTTTTTTCGCCTGGATGCCTGGTATTCTATGGCAGTGGCCGTAAAAAAACACCATCTTGTTTTCCCAGAATTTGTACAACAGGATTCGCCGCTTATAGAAGTAAAGGGGCTTTATCATATCTTATTGCCGCAGCCCGTAGCTTATGATATGCACTTAAACCCGGAACACAATTTCCTGTTTCTTACCGGCGCCAATATGGCCGGCAAAAGCACATTGATTAAAGCCATTGGCTCCGCTGTTTTCCTTGCACATATCGGCATGGGCGTACCTGCATCACAAATGAAGCTCACTTTATTTGACGGGCTGATAAGCAATATCAATGTAACGGATAATATTGCCAAAGGCGAAAGCTTTTTCTTCAACGAAGTACAGCGGATAAAGAATACAGTTGAAAAGATCAATAACGGGAAAAAATGGTTGGTGCTGATTGATGAACTCTTCAAAGGAACCAATGTGCAGGATGCCATGAAATGCTCCCTTGCAGTAATAGAAGGATTAATTAAAATAAAAAACTCCCTGTTTATTCTCTCCACACATTTGTACGAAATCGGGGAAGATCTTAAAAAACATCCCAATATTGCTTTTCGCTATTTTGAAACAATAGTAAAAGATGATCAACTGAAATTCTCCTATCAATTGAAAGAAGGCATCAGTGACGACAGGATAGGCTATGTAATTCTTAAAAGAGAAAAAGTAGTGGAGATGCTGGAGAAATTGTAAAGCCAAGGTTTATACAGCAGTTAACCCGTGAAGTAAAATCAATTCACTATTTTGTAAGCATGAAAAAGAGATTGTTATCTGTAGCCACCTTCTGCCTGTCATTGATAGTCGCTGGCCAAAGCAATATTGACGTTTTGCATTATAGATTCAATATTGAGTTAAACGACAACAATGATACTATTTATGGCCTGGCAGAAATTAAACTGCGATTTCTTGAAGCCGGCGACAATATCAGTTTAGATCTAAAAAAAACAGATGCCTCCGGAAAAGGAATGAAACTGGAAAGCATTTCCGCTCCGGGGGTTTTAGGGGATACCAGATACAATGAAACGTTCACTGTATTTTTTGCCAAGCCCTTTGCCAGTGCCGACACAGCCACTTTAGTTATAAAATACAAAGGCATTCCCGCTGACGGGCTTATTATTTCCAAAAACAAGTATGGCAACAGGACCTTCTTTGCCGACAACTGGCCCAACCGCGGACATAACTGGCTGCCCTGCCATGATGTACCCGGCGATAAAGCAACTGTTGAGTTTATTATTACCGCCCCGCACCATTACCAGGTAGTGGCAAATGGTATTCAAATAGAAGAAACAAATTTACCCGGTAATAAAAAAAGAACACACTGGAAAGAAGATGTGCCCATCTCCACCAAAGTAATGGTGATAGGTGTGGCTGATTTTGCCGTTAACCTTTCCGGTTATGTGAATGACTGCATTCCTGTTTACAGTTGGGTATATCCTGAAAACAGGAATGATGGTTTTTATGATTATGCACAGGCAGCGGAAATAGTACCCTGGTTTATTCAGCACATCGGCCCTTATGGTTATAAAAAATTAGCCAATGTGCAATCCAAGACCATGTTTGGCGGTTTGGAAAATGCCAATACCATTTTCTACCATGAAGGTTCTGTTACAGGCAACAGGCGGGCTGAAAGTTTACTGGCCCATGAAATAGCCCATCAGTGGTTTGGCAATATGGCCACCGAAAAAACATTTGCCCATCTATGGCTTAGTGAAGGTTTTGCTACGTACATGACCATTTTATACATGGAAAGCAGGTATGGACAGGATACTGCTATTTATATGCTGAAAGAAGACAGGGAGCAGGTAGCATCTTTTGCAAAGCAAAGCAACCGGTCTGTTGTCGACAATACAACGGATTATATGGACCTGCTGAATGCCAACAGCTATCAGAAGGGTGGCTGGATATTACACATGCTCCGCAAGCAATTAGGCGACTCCCTTTTCTGGAAAAGCATACAAACCTATTATGCACGGTATGCCGGCAAAACTGCTGACACAGAAGACCTGCAAAAAGTGTTTGAAGAAATATCCGGAAAAAACTTAAACACTTTCTTTCAGCAATGGTTTTATACACCTGGTATTCCGCAATTGGATGTAAGATGGGCTTACCTGGAAAAAGAGAAAAAACTATCCGTTATGCTAAAGCAGTTACAAAAAAACAGTTTTGAATTCCCGCTTGCAATCGAAATTAAAACGGCATCGGGTAAAACAATCGTTCACCACTTAACTATTACAAAGCAGGAAGAAATATTTTTAATCCCTGTTGAAGGGCCTGTAAAGGATATAGCATTGGATCCGGGATTGGAGTTATTGTTTGAGAGGAAGTATTAAAGTTTTGCTTAAGAAAGTAGCAGTTCTCCACCCATTTTCCCTAACTTCCCCTTATGCTTGTGAAAACTTTTGGCAGTGCCGTCTATGGCGTGGAAGCCATTACCATAACCATTGAGGTAAACTGGCTGAACCAGAGCGGCAAGGATATGATGATCGTTGGTCTGCCCGACAATGCCGTGAAAGAAAGCCTGCAACGGATTGAAAGCACTTTTAAAACCAATGGCTACAGTGTGCCCCGCACCAAAGTAGTGGTGAACATGGCGCCGGCCGACATTAAAAAAAGCGGCACCGCCTTTGACCTGCCTATTGCCATCGGCATATTGGGCGCATCGGAACAAATAGAAAAGACTGAAACATTGTCAAGCTACGTCATCATGGGCGAACTGAGCCTCGATGGCGAGATACGCCCCATCAAAGGCGCATTGCCCATTGCCATACAGGCAAGAAAAGAAGGTTTTAAGGGGTTGATAGTACCGAAGGTAAATGCCAAAGAAGCCGGCATGGTAAACAACCTGAAAGTATATGGCGCTAATCATATCAAAGAAGTGATTGATTTTTTTGAAAACGAAGAAACGGGACTCGAACAGGTAACCGTAAATACGAGAGAAGAATTTTTCAATTCACAATATGATTTTGAAATTGACTTTGCCGATGTAAAAGGACAGGAAAATATCAAAAGGGCGTTGGAAATAGCCGCAGCAGGCGGGCATAACGCCATACTCATTGGCCCGCCGGGAGCAGGAAAGACCATGCTGGCGAAAAGGTTGCCGACCATTCTCCCGCCATTGAGTTTGCAAGAGGCATTGGAAACAACAAAGATCCATTCCGTAGCGGGCAAGTTAGCAGAAAACTCAACACTGGTTTCCAAACGTCCTTTCCGTTCACCGCACCACACCATTTCAGATGTGGCACTGGTTGGCGGTGGCGGCAATCCGCAGCCGGGTGAAATCTCCTTGGCGCATAACGGCGTTTTGTTTCTGGACGAACTGCCCGAATTCAAACGGACTGTATTGGAAGTAATGCGTCAGCCGATGGAAGAAAGACGTGTTACCATCTCAAGGGCCAAGGTGGCGCTGGATTTTCCAGCCTCCTTTATGCTCATTGCATCCATGAACCCCTGCCCCTGCGGTTTTTATAATCACCCGGAAAGGGAATGTACCTGCCCGCCCGGCGCCGTGCAGAAATACCTGAACAAAATTTCCGGCCCCCTGCTCGACCGTATTGACCTGCATGTAGAAGTAACGCCGGTTGCCTTCAACGAACTGTCTTCCATCAAACCGCAGGAACATTCTTCCGGCATCCGCGACAGGGTGATAAAAGCCAGGGACATTCAAGGCGAACGTTATAAAAACAATCCCGGCATTTATTGCAATGCACAAATGAGCAGTAAAATGCTGAAAGAAATCTGTGTCATCAACACCATTGGCGCCAACCTGCTGAAAGCGGCAATGGAAAAACTCAATCTTTCCGCAAGGGCTTATGACCGCATCCTAAAGGTAGCAAGAACCATTGCCGACCTTTCCGAAAGTGAAGATATAAAACCAGAACACCTCGCAGAAGCAATACAATACAGGAGCCTGGACAGGGAAGGATGGGCCGGTTGAGTTGTGAGTCATTAGTCTATAGTCGTTAGTCGGGGGATTTTTCCGAACTTGCGGTGATTTTATCGCCTTATATTCTTTTCAATATTATTCATGAAAATACTTCTACGTTATCTAACTCCTTATAAATGGCTCGTTGCGCTGGTACTCTTTCTTGCAGCCATCAACATTGGTTTTTCCCTTATTGACCCGATTATTTTTGGCAAGCTGATTGACCTGGGGTATCGTTATCACAACGACAGCGCCGCTTACCAGCCCTTCTGGTGGAAATTTGCCAGCCCTTTGCTCACCTTGCTTGGCGCATCTGTCGGCGTTGCCATGATAAGCCGCATTGCCAAAGCCTTCCAGGATTATTTTCTGAACCTTGTAACCCAAAAATTCGGCGCCGCCATCTTTACACAGGGGCTGCAACATGCCATGGGACTTCCCTACCAGCAGTTTGAAGACCAACGCAGCGGCGAAACATTAGGGATATTGCAGAAAGTACGTATTGACACAGAAAAATTTGTTTCCTCTTTTGTCAATGTACTTTTTCCCGTCATCATCGGAATTTTGTTTGTTGCCATATTTGCTTTTCAGATACACTGGTCATTACCGTTGATATACTTCGGGGGCATACTCCTGCTTACTGTTATCTCCAACCTGCTGAGCAAAAAAATAAAAACCGTTCAGAAAGTAATCGTGGCCGAAACCACCTCCCTGGCCGGAAGTACGACAGAATCGCTGCGGAATATTGAATTAGTAAAAAGCCTTGGGCTGACCAAACAGGAAATAAGCCGGTTGAATAAAAATACGTACAAGATACTCGGGCTGGAGCTGAAAAAAGTACGCCGTCTCCGGAGCATTAGTTTTGTGCAGGGTACTTTTGTAAATACGCTGCGCCAGGTTATCCTTTTTATGCTGATGTGGATGATCTACGGCAAGGTGATGGAGCCCTGGGAACTCGCTACCATGCAGATATTTTCTTTTTTCGTTTTCGGACCGTTACAGGAAATAGGGAATATCATACTTTCTTACAGGGAAGCGCAGGCTTCCCTGGAAAATTTTGAGAACCTTATGACGAAAAAACCGGAACCTAAACCGGAGAAGCCTGTTCATCTCGGCCCTATCAATACACTGGAATTTGAAAGTACAGGGTTCCGCCACCAGTCAGCTTTGCAGAATGCAGTAAACAGCATCAGCTTTACAACACAGGTTGGGGAAACCATCGCTTTTGTAGGCCCTTCCGGTTCCGGAAAAACAACGCTGATGAAGCTGCTGGTAGGTTTATACCGGCCGCAAACCGGCCGTATTCTTTACAATGGAATTGATGAAACGAATATTGACTTTGAAGAATTGCGTAACCAGATTGGCTTTGTAACGCAGGATACACAACTTTTTTCAGGAACCATAAAGGAGAACCTGCTGTTTGTAAACCCGTCCGCTACCGAAGAAGATTTGCAGGATGTATTGGAAAAAGCTTCCTGCCTTAGCCTGCTGGCCAGGGCAGAGAAGGGCCTTGATACCATGATTGGCGAAGGTGGTTTAAAATTATCCGGCGGAGAGAAACAACGCCTGTCTATTGCAAGAGCTTTGTTGAGAAAACCGAAATTGCTTTTGTTTGACGAAGCCACTTCTGCATTGGATTCACTGACTGAAGAAGAGATTACTGATACAATAAGAGAAATATCGCAGGAAGGGAAACAAATCACCATCCTGATTGCACACCGCCTTTCTACCATCATGCATGCCGACAAGATTTATGTGCTGGAAAAAGGCGATATAGTGGAAACGGGAACACATGAAAAGCTGTTAGAAGAAAAAGGGCTGTACTATGCCATGTGGCGGCAGCAGATAGGCGAACGAAAAAATAAAATCAGCGTTGCATAAAGCTATGGGACTATTTTCATTCCTGGGATTGGGAAAAGGGAACCTGAAAGCCGCTATCCGTAACGGCGCTATTATTATTGATGTAAGGACCGGCACGGAATATGACCGTGGCCACCTGCCTGATGCGTTTAATATTCCCGCAGAAAGGGTAATGGAAAGCGCCGAAAGGCTCAAAGCCGCCAAGAAACCTGTTATCGTTTGCTGTAACAATGGCGAAAGAAGCGGCATTGCCGTAAAAAAACTGAAAGCAGCCGGTCTGAAAGAGGTTTATAACGGGGGAGATTGGAAAAAATTAGTCCCGCTGGTTGAAGCAAGCTGAAATAAGCTGTTCATTCCTCCTTCTTCTCCCTCCCCTGCCAGAAGGCGCCGAAAAACCCTGCGTTTTCCAGTTCTTCCATATCGCTCAATTCCCATTCCAGGGCCTTGGTGCTTTGCGATATCTCCAATAAAGAAATAACTAACGAAATCAATAAGCTCAATAAGCTTGTTGCAAATACATATTTATTAACGACTGTCCACTGCCCGTAAACGCCATACATCGTTACCACGCAGCATAAAAAACTGAATACCCCCAATGCCTGCATCTGCCGCACCATATTAATCCGCCGCCTTAGTATCTTGATTTGCTGTAACAGGTGGTGCTTCTTTTCGCCACGCATATATTCATCATGCAGCTTGCGGATAAGATTGGCCAATGCCAGGTAACGGTTGGTATAGGCCAATAACAACAAGCTGATGGCAGGAAACAGCAAGGCCGGTGTATTGAATGTGATTTCCATAGCGCAATTTGTGTTCAAAGATAAGAGCCTGCCCCGAAAGTGAGGTTGCCCACTAAGACACCAAGCCCACAAAGGTTTTTTACCTTATTATTCCTTTGTGGGAAAAATAAAGTTCCTCTTTTGATATAATCCCGTTTATAAAGAACCCAACTGCTATTTTTTCCCAAATTCCAATGGGATGTCCAGTTTCAGAACAAAGTTCCGGCCCATGTTGAATACCCCGGTACGTCCGGTAACAAGATTTTCAGCGGTGTATTTCAACCGGCTCAGGTGATTTTGATAAGCTACATCCGTAATATTATTGGCGCCTGCAAAAACATGGAACAATGTTCGCTGTGCCGATCTTATTTCACCGCCAACTCCGATATGCAGCAAACTGTAACCGGGTGTAGCTGTTTCTGTATTAAAGCCTGTAAAAGGATGGCCCTGTTTAAATGTATTATCCAGTTCTGCTTTTAAAAAAACATTCCGGAATGTTTTTCCTTTTTGAAGCAGGTCAATCTTTACTTCATTGATAAGCCGCCCTGCCGGGATAAAAGAAAGGTTTTTACTTCCATCCACCTCATTGTCAAAACGGCCCCTTACCCAGGAGAATGTATTTTCAATATGCAGCCAATCCAGCGGGTGGGGATGAATGTCGAGGTTAAACTCTAATCCCGCCAGCTTTGCATTGCTTTGATTGAACTGAAATGCCAGCAGTTCTTCCGGGCCATCCATAATGATTGAATCGCCCCCATTCACCGATGAAAGTTTACGATAGTAAATAAAATCCTGCACCGAATTCAGAAAGAAGGATGCATTCAAAGAAATATGCTCTGTTGCCAGTTCAATACCTGCATCGGCCTGCAAACTGGTTTCCTGTTTCAGGTTTTGCTGCCCGTATTCATACCGGTTGGTTCCTTCATGTGCCCCGTTGCTTGCCAGCTCCGCCAGGGCCGGTGCACGGAAGCCGCGGGCAATATTGAACTTCAGTATTACGTCCTTACCAGCTTCCCAGGCCAATCCTGCACTTCCTGATACATTGGAGAAGCTTCTTGTAAACGCATTGAATTTCTCCTCGCCGTCTTCAATCAGTTCTTTTGAATTAAGGGAGCGGTTATCGAAGCGCAAGCCACCGCTAAGCGTCAGCTTGTTCATTCTTTTTTGTGTGTACACAAAACCGCCGATGTCAAACAGGGAATAGGCCGGTATGATGGTTTCTTCTCCTTTATTTTTATTGGTTTGCTGCATCCCGTTAATCCCTACCGATGTTTTCCAGTTGTTTTTCTCGGCCAGGTGGAACTGGGCTGTATAATTGAATGTGCCCAGTTTGAACCATAATTCCTTCTCGTCCGGATCGGTTACGCTTCCGAATTCCTGCCGTTCATTATCCTGGTACCCCGCAATCAGCGTCAGCCGGTTTTTGCCAATATGAAAACTGTTGTCTGTTACAATCTTCGTATGTTGTATGCGCTGCCAGGGTATAAACGGGTTAATGGATTTGAAATCGCTGTTTTCCGCCAGCGCTTCTTCTTCATCGCCGTTATTGTTTACCAGTTTTAAAAACTTTCCGGTAGCATCATCCCTGTCGCCTTCCACTAACCCGGCTTCCTGGTGAAACCGGGTAAAATAAACATGAGAGAAGCCCCATTGCTTGTTCAAGCCTAACAGCGCCCCGAAATTTTTCTCATTAAACTTTGAATTAAATACATATCCGTCATACCTGTTCTTATAATCCCCCGCCGCTTTATAAGAGCCGTACACATTCCATAAAAAACCGTCTTTATTGCCGCCGAAATCGGCATGAAGGTTTCTTTGCCGGTTATTGGTAAAATAACCGCCGCTGATATTTCCTTTTGTTTGCCCTTCGGGAATATTCCGGAATGAGATGATATTAATAACACCCGCCAGTGCATCGCTGCCGTACATCAATGAAGCGGGGCCTTTTAAAATTTCCACCTTATTTACGCTCTGCTCATCTATTTCAATACCATGCTCATCGCCCCATTGCTGTCCTTCCTGCTTCATGCCGTCATGCACCGCCACTACCCTGTTATACCCAAGGCCGCGGATAAACGGTTTGGATATGGCCGGCCCGGTTGATAATTGCGATACTCCCGGAACCTTGCTGAGGTTATCAATAATATTGGTAGCCGTATTGTTGAACAATGTACTTCTCCTGACAATATGCACAGGAACAGGTGTACGCTTTACAGAAGTGGCAGACGATACGCCGGTAATGGTTACCGTTTCGTACTCCACCACTGAAGGTTGTAAGGAAAAATCTTTTTCAGCATCGCCGTTCAGTTCCACTGTTTCAATGATAGATGAGTAACCAAGATGGCTTATTTCAACGAGGTAGCGGCCAAAATTTAATCCGGCTATTGCGTAATGCCCTCCGGCATCGGCAATGGCGCCCTTTCTAAGATCAGGAAAATAAACAGTAGCCCCCGGCAGTGGCTGACCGGTTACTGCATCCAGTATTTTACCTGATAAAATAATTTTCAGGTTGTTATTGTGTACGGTTTCTTTATTTACCAATTCTTCCTGCGCTAAAGTGGCAAGACTTAAACAGATGCCGAGAAACAGGCTGATTATTTTTTTCATTCCGCTTGTTATTAGTGAGCTTGAAAATTTTCTGCAAGGTTTGCTTACAAAAAAATTGATCTTGTTTGATTAAATGAACAGGCAGACAACAATGTCATGCCTGAAAAGGAAACAATCTATATACTATTAACATGCGGGAGGCCCTCTGCCGGGAGAAAAAGAAGGGGTGAAAGAAACATAGGCAGGGATATTATCAGCATACGCTGAAACAACAAACGAAACCGGCAGGGAGGCAATAGCCAATCCGGGAAGTTCGGCTTCTTTGGCAATTTTAAAATCACAGATGGCACATTCAGCGTTTAACTCATGATGTGTAACCGATAAGTGCTTTGAAACAAATTCTCTTTCATGAGAGTGCAGCGCTTTTTCGGCATAGATAAATGCCAGCAACGCTATAAGAAAAGCAGCCAATGCCTTTTGAAACCTTATGTGCCTGAAGTGGAACACAGGACAAATTTAGGGGATTTTTTGAATTTGCAACAATGTGTCGGATTTGACATTGCTAAATAAATATAGATAATAGGAACGCAGATAGCGCTGATTAAGCGGATACCAGCAGATTTTTTAGATTGATTATCTGCGTACATCCCTGCCCGTCCGGTCAGGCGGGTGTTAAATCCCCCGACCTATGGTGCGGGGCAGGCTGTGTCATCAGTGTTCTCATTTCATTTTTATAACACTATATTTAGTTAGCACTACCCCGGATTTTAGTGTCCTACCTCAACCAGGGAATTGCTTAATTGTATAAATGATCGCAAACACAGCATACATTGAAAAATCTCCGGCTCCACAACCCCGCCTTATCACATTCAGCGATACAAAAAACAAATGCCCCTTCAACCAAAGAGGCATTTACTTCTTATTAATAATCAAAATACTCACTCAATATTCTCAATAATCCCTGCAATACCCTGGCCGCCGCCCACGCAGGCCGTTATCATACCATATTTCTTTTTCAACCGCTTCATATCATGCAGGTTCTGAATGGTGAGTTTGGCGCCGGTGCAGCCCAGCGGATGACCTAGTGCAATGGCGCCGCCGTTGATATTTACTTTGGCAGGGTCAAGGCCCGCTTCGCGGATAACCGCCAGCGACTGGGAAGCAAATGCCTCGTTCAGTTCTATCAAATCTATATCGGGTAATTTTTTTCCCGTTTGCTGCAACACTTTGGGAATGGCCGCCACCGGCCCGATGCCCATCAACCGGGGATCAACACCGGCCACCGCAGAACCCACTAAGCGGCCAATCGGTTTCAGCCCCAGTTCCTTTATCATTTTTTCACTCATCACAATTACAAATGCTGCGCCATCGGATGTTTGGGAAGAATTGCCTGCCGTAACCACACCACCGGCTGCAAAAGCGGGTTTCAGTTTGGCCAGCACTTCTACAGAGGTATCGGCACGGGGGCCTTCATCCGTATCAACAGTATATTTCCGGGTTTGCTTTTTTCCTTTTTCGTTCAGGTACACTTCTTCCACTTCTATCGGTAATATGCCCGGCTTGAAATACCCGTTCTGAATAGCGTTAATGGCCTTTTGATGTGATTGATAAGAAAATTCGTCCTGGTCCTGGCGACTTACTTTATAATCTTTTGCCACTGCTTCGGCAGTAAGCCCCATGCTCAAATAATAATCCGGCGCCTCTTTGGCAATTTTATAAGAAGGAACAGTTTTCCATCCTGTAGTAGGCACAAGGCTCATGCTTTCCGTACCGCCTGCAATAATGCAATCGGCCATGCCCATCCTTATTTTGGCTGTGGCAATAGCAATGGTTTCCAAACCGGAGGCGCAATAACGGTTTACCGTTACACCCGGGGCATCATAGCCCAATGCCCTTGCAGAAATAATGCGGCCGAATTGCAAACCCTGCTCCGCTTCGGGAACAGCATTGCCTACAATTACATCATCTACCCGTTTGGCTTCTAATTGAGGAACCGATGCCATCAACCCTTTAATTACTTCAACGGCCAGGTCATCTGGCCGGTAAAAACGAAAACCTCCCCGTTTTGCTTTGCCTACTGCCGTTCTGTAACCGGCTACTATATATGCTTCCTGCATGATTTTAGATAGTTTAATAGTTGCTTATGCAACTTTCTATATCAAAGTTAATAGTTTCGTTCACGTCTAAAAATTTTTTTGCAGGCCGCTTTTAAAACGGTTGTTTTGATAAATATTTTTAATGAAACACTTCATTTTAGCCTTCTTTCTCTTTTCCGCTAACCTGTTTGCCCGGGCCCAGCCTGATACACGGCTTGCCGAACGGCTCGATTCGTTGTTAGCGGCCACTCAGCAAATGGATATTGAAACAATCCTGGATTTTACCTACCCTAAAATTTTTACCATCGCAACAAGGGAGCAATTGATAGAAGCGATGGAAGGCAGTTTTGAAGCCGAAGAATTCAGCACGGCTTTTGATTCCGTCAGGTTGACAAAAATATTTCCTGTTTTTACTACCGATGAAGGCCGGTTTGCCAAAATTACCCATGAAATGCTGATGCGGATGAAGTTCAGGGGGCCGCTTGATTCTGCTGAACAGGTAGTAATGAAAGCTGCATTTGAAGCGCAGTTTGGCGCTAATCATGTACGGTACGAAGAGAGTGAAAACACTTTTGTCATTTTTGTAGAAGCCATGCTGGTCGCTATTAAAGATGAATTTGCAAAAGAATGGAGCTTTGTAAACTATGAAGAAGAAGATATGATGACCGAACTACTTTTCAGTAAAGAAATAATTGAAAAACTAAAAGAGTACAATTAGGGATGTATAAAGTACTACGCAGCATACTCTTCTTATTTCCTGCGGAGCAGGCGCATTATCTATCCATGAACTGCCTTCGCTTCTTATGCCGTATCGGGTTAAAAAAAATTATTACCGGCTTATATAAACCTGAAAATGACATTCAATCCATCGTTTTCAATACCAGGTTCCCTAACCCGGTGGGCCTGGCTGCCGGTTTTGATAAGAATGCCAACTATCTAAACGAACTGGAAGCCCTCGGTTTTGGCTTTGTAGAAACAGGCACCATAACGCCCCTGCCGCAACCCGGAAACGATAAGCCAAGATTGTTCCGCTTACCGAAAGACAAAGCGTTGATCAACCGGATGGGGTTTAATAATGACGGGGTAACAGCAGTTGCCGAACGGCTTAAAACATGGAAAGAAAAACAAAAAACAGAACACTCACGGCTCATCATCGGCGGAAATATCGGTAAAAATAAAATTACCCCTAACGAAGACGCCTGGAAAGACTATGCTGCCTGCTTCAAAGAACTGCATCCCTTTGTTGACTATTTTGTGGTAAATGTAAGTTCGCCGAATACGCCGGGCCTGCGGGAGTTGCAGGACAAAGAAATGCTGCGGAAGATATTGATGCACCTCCAGATGATCAACAACGGCAAAGCCATTGCCAAGCCCATTTTACTAAAAATAGCCCCCGACCTTACACAAGAACAAATTGATGATGTGATTGACCTCGCCATGGAAATAAAATTAGATGGGTTGGTTGTAACAAATACGACAATAAGCCGTGAGCCATTAACTACAAGCCACGGGCAAATACAAAAGATCGGTGCTGGCGGATTAAGTGGTTTGCCGCTGAAACAAAGAAGTACAGAAATCATAAAATACATTTCCCAAAAATCCGGCGGCGTAATTCCGATCATAGGCAGCGGCGGTATTTTTACCGGAGAAGATGCTAAAGAAAAAATAGCAGCAGGCGCCGCCCTGGTGCAGGTATGGACCGGATTTATTTATGAAGGGCCGGGCATCGTAAAAAAAATATGTAAATCATTATAAGGTATCATGGAACATCTTTTTACGGCAGACAGTATTATCAGTTTTGTCATTCTTGTAATCCTGGAAGTGGTATTGGGTATTGACAATGTGATCTTCGTCAGCATCATCATGAACAGGCTGAAGGACATAAAAGATCAAAAGAAAGCCCGGCGCTTGTGGATGATAACAGGTATCATCTCCCGGAGCCTGATGCTGCTGGGATTAGGCTGGCTACTGAGCCAGAAAGGAAAACCCGTTTTTAATGCCTTTGGAAAAGACTTTGACCTGGCAAGTATCGTGATGCTGGCCGGGGGCTTATTCCTTATTTATAAATCGGTGATGGAGATACACCATAAGTTGGAGGGAGAAGACCCGAATGAGAACCGTGATCAAAAAAGCATCAGTTTTGGCCAGGCCATTGGCCAGATTATGCTGATTGACGCTGTATTCTCATTTGACAGCATCATCACTGCAGGCGGTACAGCCAAGCATGTGGAGATTATGATTGCCGCTGTTGTAATAGCCATGACAGTAATGTTCCTGTTCAGTCCTGCCATTTCCGGTTTTATACAAAAACACCCGACACTAAAGATGCTGGCCCTCTCTTTCCTGGTAATGATTGGCCTGAGCCTTGTAATAGAGGGATGGAATGCCGAAGCAGCCCATGAGCTTCACCTGAAAAATTATATCTATTTCGGCATGGCCTTTTCTTTTATTGTAGAAGTGCTGAATATGATTATGCGGAGAAAGGCGGCCAACAAAAGAGTGGTACAGTTAAATGACCCGGTGATAGCGGATAAAGAAAAAGAAATGGCAAAATAACGTAAGCGCCCCTCCCGCTGTTTCCATTGGCAGCCTTATTTCAACCAGGGCTTATTGCCGAAAGCAAAAGGGACAGCGTTTTACCGCCATCCCTTTCAGCAGAATGAAAAACACCCCTATTGTTTCAGGAACGGAAGCGTATGCACCTGTCCGTCTTTACCTGTTATTTGTATAAAATAATACCCGTTGCCCAGTGATGCAATATCATATTGCTGTGTTGCTACAGCAGCCATCTCTTTCACCACCCTGCCATCGGCGCTGATGATGCGTATGGCAGCTATATTACCTGCATCTGTGTTTTTCAACGTTATTACCGTATGCACAGGGTTAGGATATATTTGTGGCACATGGCCGCAGCGGGTTGTCAGCAGCCTGATATTGCTGTATTTAACCGTACCGTCTATGTCGGTCATCTTTAAGCGGAAAAATGTTTTCCCGTTTGCTGCCGGAACGGCTAGGGTATAGTTGTTTTCCCCGCTTGTATTCCGTGCATTGACCGTTGCGATGCTACTGAACGAAACCCCGTCTGTACTTTTTTCTATGTCAAAATGCGAAACATTGATCTCATCGGCTGTTGTCCATTCCAGTATAGCTGCACAATTATTTTCCCGAACTTTAAAGCTTATTAATTGCAGGGGTAGTGCAATGTCCGCTTTGGTAATATAGAAATTGGAAAAGCCGGAGGTCGTAAAGTTTACCCAAAACACTTCTTCTGCAATTCCGGTAGTGGACTGAAGCAAGATTATATCTCCCGCACCAGCATCAAAATCATCGGCACAGGCCGCACCGGACTGGCGTACAATGCCCAGGTTATTTATATCAATTGTATTATCCTCCTCCCACAGGCGGCTTAATTCGTTTTTCGTAAAAAATAACTGCACTTCCGCATTACCCGCAAGGCCGGGATTATGGATAAAATAATTCCTGTCAAGATAATAACCGATCGGTTCTCCTTTGCGTACGGGTTCGGGAATGCCCGGCAGGTTATTGATGCTTTGCCCATGCGTATAGTCCGCAACAGAGCCGCCCGCCGGGTTCCTTACCAACGCCACCAACTTGCTGCGAACATCTAACAACGGTACCCAGCCCTTGTAAGTAAAACCATCTGCTGACTGTAACATATGTACAGGGGTTTGATATTCATTGATACAGGTGTTGGTAGCCGACAGCATATCTATAGTTAACTCTTTAACCGTTATACAGAAATTATCGGGATTAACTGTCCAATGCCTGTCAACCGCGATATAATAGGTTGCTCCTGCTGTAAGACCTGTTGCATACAATACAGACAGCCTGCCTGTGCCTACAAGATAGCCTCCATCATCATCGCAGGAAATGATTTCAAAACTTGAATAGTCAGATGGGTTCCTTGCTGCAAACAAAGCTATCTTGGTTTCCAGTAGCGGGCTTGCAGAATAATCGGTGGATACCTGCACAGCGCCGTTGGCCGGGGCTGTAAATTTAAACCAGATGGGGCGGTATATGTAGCCAGAGCAGGAAGGATAAGGCTCCTCTTCACTTGCTGTGGCGCCAGTATGTGAATAAGGAAACCCGTTGGAACAATTCACATCATTTACCGTAAGCTCAATGGCATCAACGGGAACATCACCTTGTATAAGTGTCTTAAAATAGGCAGGGTTACTGTTGGAGCTGTACCCGTTGCCGGTTTGCGTACAGCTTTGCCTTACATATACCGAATAGTACGTATTGGGTGCAAGCCCCGTTATGATATAAGGCGAAGAGGCGGGGTTAACAATAGCGCCTCCCCCTGCACCGGCGCCTGTGCCGGGTGTAAAAAATGGAGAGCCGTATTCAAGGGCAAAATTGCCGGGATTGGGGCTCCATACATCGGCATCCCATTCCACTTTTACAGCAGAGGAACCTAAAACCGTAACAGTTACCGGCATGGGAGCAGGACAGGCCGGCGCTGTGGTAAACCCTTTTACCAGCGACCAGGAGCTTCCACCGGCGAAGCCACAGAAGGTTTTTATATATACATAATAAATAGTATTAGGCGTTAACCCGGTTAGTTCAACATTTGTTGTACCGGCAGGTTCGCTATATCCAGTAGGTTCAGTAGTGGGTCCGGGTACAAATTTAAGAGGGTTTTGAGTGGTAAGATAATACCCATAATAAGCAAGGTCCGAAAAGGAAGCATCCCAGTTGACAGTGGCAGTTGTAGCCGTAATATTGTTTACTTCTACATTGAATGTTTCAATACAGCCTGGGGCTACCGTTACAGAAATATCGTCTAAATAAAGAAAAGGTCCGTTTTCATACCTGCCATTGATACCAAGATTATATAGACCGCTTGTGGAAGGTGTGAATGTACCGGCATAAGTCTGGTATTGAGAGGCAGAAACAGCAGTTTCTTCAACTACAATGTTTGTCATAGCTGCAGCATTATTAGTAGTGCCAAAAGCAGCTTTTATAAAAGCCGTTTCACTACCATTTGTGCCAGTGCTTCTTTTAGCATAAAACTTTAGCAGGTAGGTTTGACCGGCAGTTAGCTGAAGAGGATAAAACACCCAGTCATCTTCGTTAGTGCCGTACAAATATGCAGCCCAATCTCCCGAATGAGCATCTATGTATGCATCATTTGAAACAAACCAAGTGTAGAGCGGGCTGGTTATGCTTTGCCATGTCCAGCAATTGCCTATTGAGTAATTATTTTGGTGGCCGGTTTCAAAATTTTCAATAAAAGGAATGGCAGCCGCATTACACTGTGTTTTAAATCGCTTTGGACCTGCCCAGTCGCTAAAAATACCATCTCCGCAATCGGACCTTACCCAGAAATAATAATTGGTATTAGGGCTAAGACCGGATATATTATCAAATGTATTCTGCACAGGTGTACCATTAACACCGGCGCCGGGTGGCGCATCGGAGGAAGAATAATAATACCGGAACTCCTGTGCAGGCGCTGTGCCCTGGGGTGCTGACCAGTTAAGTGTGGCTGTGGTAGTGGCAATATTCGTTGCTTTAAGCTGGCCGGGCCATACACAGTACGGAACAGCTTCATATACTACATCATCAATTACAATAACCCTGAATCTTATCTGCACTGCCCTGTACAATTATGCACTTTAGCTCATTTGCAGTAAGGTAACCGCCACCACTCCTGCTGTTTCTGTACGCAATCTTGTGTTACCTAAAGACACCGGGGTAAAACTGTTTTGCAATGCCAGTTCTATTTCTCTGGTAGTAAAATCGCCTTCGGGGCCAATACAAACCAGAGAATGTGAAAATTTGGAAATTTGAAAATCACCAACCTCTTTTTTTTCTTCGTCCACACAGTGTGCAATAAGATTTAATCCATCAACACATTTCCAGGTTTTTAGATTTTCAAATTGTTTCGGTTCGTGCAAGATTGGTAACCAGCATTGCTGGCTTTGCAGCATGGCGCTGATACAAATCTGCTGCATCCTGTCGTACCGGAATTTTTCTTTTTCCGTTCTTTCGCAAACAAGGGGAATTATTTCGCTTACGCCTATCTCTGTTGCTTTTTCCAGAAACCATTCAAAGCGGTTGGCGTTTTTGAGGAGGGAGATGGCGATGGAAATTTTTCGTGAGGCGTGAGGCATGAATCGTGAATCGGCAACCCCCGCTATACAGTGTTTTTTGTTTGCTTCCGTGATCTCGCAGGTAAGCAAGTTGCCTTTGCCGTCCGTGAGGTTTAGTTTTTCATTTTCCTTCATCCGTAGTACCTGCACTACATGGCGGCTGGTGTCTTCATCCAGTATCAAACTTTTTTGACCTTTGTTGTACTCACTGATATAAAAAAAAGGAAGCGCCATATTGCTGATAAAAAGAAGCCGGGACAGGCCCGGCACAATAATATTAAATGTATTTCAATAAATCATCAGAAGGGTTCTTCCTCTTCCCCCAGGTCATTCATTCGGCTACCGGTTTGAATAAACAATTTTTCGCCACCACTGCCATCATCCACCGGGCGCCAGCCGCCGGGCAATCCTGCACCAAAACCATCCCTGCCATCATCTTCAACAAACTTCTGTATATGCAGCAACGCTTTCAGCTTAACGTTTTCCAGCGAGCCGTTTCTGTGTTTTGCAATGCGTACATGGGTTTCGCCTTTGTTATTCTCGCCCATTTCATTGGTAGTAATATCATAATACTCCGGGCGGTAGAGGAACATTACCATATCCGCATCCTGCTCGATAGCTCCTGATTCACGAAGGTCGCTCAGTTGCGGTATTTTATTCCCGTCTTTGGCGGCGCCCCTGGTTTCTACGGCGCGGCTCAATTGGGACAGCGCTATAATGGGAACATTTAGCTCTTTTGCCAACCCTTTCAGGTTTCTTGAAATATTGCTGATCTCCTGCTCCCGGTTGGAGTTCCTGTTTTCACCGGTACCGCTCATCAGTTGCAGGTAGTCAATAATAATCATCCCGATATTATGCTTGTTCTTTAAACGGCGGCACTTGGCCCTTAATTCAAAAATGTTCAGCGCCGGTGTGTCGTCAATAAACAACGGGGCCTGGGACAAACGCTGAATGCCTTTTGCATAGAGCTGCGTCATTTCATGCTCTTCTAACTTTCCTCTTGCAATTTTTTCGAGCCATATCTCCGTTTCTGCCGCAAGGATACGCTGTACCAGTTGCCCGGCGCTCATCTCCAGGGAAAATAAGGCTACCGGCGTAGGTTTGGTGGCGTGCATCACCGCATTGCGGGCCAGGTTCAATGCAAAAGCCGTTTTACCCACGGCAGGCCTTGCCGCCAAAATAATCAGATCGGTATTTTGCCATCCGTAAGTAACCCTGTCAAGTGAAGGGAAGCCGCTTGGCACACCGGTTACGTCTTCGTTTTTGTGCCGCAAATCCTCAATGCGTTGTATGGCCTGCACCAGTACAGAGTCAATTGATTCAAAATTTTTCCGAAGGTGATTGTTTGTAATCTCAAACAGTTTGCTTTCGGCATCATCCAACAGGTCAAACACATCTGTAGAATCCTCGTAGGCATCGCCGATAATTTCGCTGCTGATGCGTATCAGTTCCCGCTGAATAAATTTCTGAAGAACGATACGGGCATGCGCCTCGATATTGGCCGATGAAACAACTGTGTTGGTAAGTTTGCTGACATAATAGGCCCCGCCCACCAGTTCCAGCTCTTCTTTGAACTTCAGTTCTTCGACCACCGTTAGGATATCTATCGGCTGGCTCTTTTGGGCAAGGCTTTGCATGGCGCTGAAAATGCGCTGGTGCGCCTCAACATAAAAACACCCGGGCTTTAAAATCTCAACGATAGTATCAAAAGCATTTTTCTCCAGCATAATAGCGCCCAGCACCGCTTCTTCCAACTCTTTGGCTTGCGGCGGCACTTTGCCATATACCATCGTGCCGAGGTCCAATGCTGATTTTCTTCTTTGCTTCCGGTCTTTATTAAGATTTGAAATATCCATATTCGTCTATAGCGATAAAGGGTTGTTCATTGATTTTTACCAATGACTTCAGGCGCAACTCCCCGTCTTATTTTAAGAAATTATTATTTCTATGTTAGTGGAATGTTCCCGTCCAGTCAGGCAGCGAATTTAAAGGGCTGCGGGTATTCAAACCCGTTTTTAAAAAAGTTTTTCTTTTCGCACCTTCTATCCACTCAAATTCCGGGTTTATCCACAAAACTTTCGCCTCAAAGTCTTTGACAATTTAATCAAAAACCTTAGTATAAACCCGGTAAAATAAGTACAGGGGTGCATAAGTTTTTACGCACCGGGGCAATATTTAACAATGGAAGCGCAATAAAGCCCCAAAAGAGGAGTTAGCCTTATAATAACAACCGTTCATTTCTTCATCATTTAAAAATCCATTATGAAAACACATAACAACAACCCGTCTTTACAAAAAAGCCGTTCCCTCCTTAGCCAGACAGATAACAACGCCACTTTATGGATAGGCCATCTTGGCAACGATAACAGCGATCACCTGGCCGGTCAAACCTTTGCCTGTCCTGATGAGGGCCTGGTGAATAATATACAGTTATATTCTTCCGCTGTAACACAACCGGGTGAAGTGCTGCTTACCTTGCATGAATTTGACCCTGCTGCCAAAACCTGGGGGCCGGTCATCAGTCAGAGCCTTTTACATATAGAAAAAAATGATGTGGCCCGCTGGCTGCAGTTTCAATTAGAACCCGTGCAGCTTGAAAAAGATAAAACCTATGGCTTCCGCCTGCAAACGGCTGAAGGCATCATCGGCATTGGTGAAGCGGTGAGCCATGCACAAAAGCCCTTTACTTTCGGTCAGGCATGGAGTAGTGATACCAACCGTAAGGGGGAAAGGTTTTTCTCTTATTTCAGTTTGGCGTTTAAAATAGAAGGGTTGGCGTAAGCTATTTCAAATGAAGAAACTCATTTGATGAAGCCCTCATACAGATAATTTGCCGTCTTCCGGATTACGGTGTTAAAGCTTTCCGCATAATCGGGCAGGCAGCCGTTGATAATAACCACGATGCCGTATTTTTTTTGAGGGTCAAAGAACATGGCGCTGTGAAGGCCATAAGCCGAACCCGTATGGCCTTTCAATATTTTGCCCGCTATTAACTGGCCCGACGTAACAATAGCCAGCCCGTATTTTGCCTTTTCGGAGAACGGCGCCTGCATCCGCCTGGCGCTTTTTCTTTTGATGATCCGCTTGCCATTGTGCTTTCCGTAGTTCATGTGCATCATCATATATTTTGCCAGGTCGGTGGCGGATATCTTCATTCCTCCTGTGGGAGAAAATACCGGCGTGGAATAACCCATAGTGTAATTCCTTATCTCTTCGCTGCGACTGGCATAAGCGCCGGGAGAAGGATTGTATTTTTTTTCTTTCCCGTCATATTCATAGATAGTAGCAAAACGGGAACTGTCCAATGAATCAATACAATAACCGCCATACAAACCAAGCGGATCCAGTACATGGTGTTTTATATATTGGTCAAACCGCTCACCGGAAAAACGTTCGATAATAGTGCCCGCCATATTGAAGTTAAGGTTACAGTACATATAACCCTTTCCCGGCTCGTAATCATTGTAGCAATTCTGCCAGTTGGCATTTTTTGCGGGGTTGATGGCATCTAATGTAAAATACCCTTCTTTATCATTAATGCTAGAGTGATGGGACAGCAACATTTCCAAAGTAATGACCGTTTCGGGAAATTTCGGGTTCCTGATTTTAAATCCCACCAAATCACTCACATCATCTTTTAATGATAATTTTCCTTTTTCCACCAATTGCATGATGGCGGTGGCAGAAAACGATTTGGATATGGAAGCAATCCTGAAAATATCTTTATTGCCCAGCATTTCCTTTTTCTCCACGTCTTTCAAACCAAAAGAGTTGGTGTAAATGAGTTGGTTATTCTTCACTACCGCTACGGCAATGCCAACCGCTTCTTTGTTATTGATTAACTCCTGTATCTGCTTCGCTGCGGCAGGAGGCTGGGCAATAGTTTTAAGCTGAAATAAAATACAGAGAAAAAGAAATGAGCAGATGGTTTTTGGGGATCGTTTTGCCATGGTATTAATTTTATCAGGGGTTTTACATACAACTTAATTCATTATCATCTCCTTTGCATTTTCCATTGCGGCCGCAGTCGGTTTTTCTCCGCTTAGCATCCGGGCAATGGCGGTTATTCTTTCATCTACATTCAGCAGGCGGGTATTTGTTCTTACCGCATCGCCTGCAATTTCTTTATACACGAAGAAGTGAGCATCTGCCTTGCCCGCTATCTGCGGCTGATGCGTGATACATATTACCTGGTGCTGTGCGGCCAGTTCCTTCATCAGCACACCTACCTGCCTTGCCGCTTCGCCGGAAATACCCGTGTCAATTTCATCAAATATCAACGTGGGCAGGGCCATCGAACGGGCTACTAACGATTTGATACAAAGCATCAGGCGGCTCAACTCTCCGCCACTGGCTACTTTTTTCAACGGCTGAAACGAACCTTCCTTATCTGCCCTGGACAGGTTAGCATCAAACAAGAATTCTACTTCATCGCTGCCAAACAGGTTTGGCTCCGTAATTCGTATTTCTGCTTTTACCTGTGCATTAGGCATCCCAACCCGCTTCAGCAACCCGTTTACTTTTTCTTCAAAAGGCTTTACCTGCTTCTTTCTGCCTGTTGAAATTTTATCGGCCAGTTTCACTGCTTTATCAAACAGGATTGCGGCTTGTTTTTCTTTTTCATTTATCTGATCATCAAGGTCAAGTACGTTTTTTAACTTGCCGCCCAACTGTGCTTGTATCTCTGCTAATTCTTTTGTTGAACTGACACCATGCTTTTTCTGCAACTTGTACCCAAGCGACAATCTTTCATTCAGGCGGGCTATTTCTCCGGGATCATATTTCACTTCATCACTGAGAGAGCTTATTTCGCCGGCAATATCTTTCAGTTCTACCTGTACAGATTGTAATCTTTCCAACAAAGCTGACAAGGCAGGATGATAAGAGGCATGGCTGCTAAGCTGGTTGTACAACGATTTTAATTGCTGCACTACCGGGGCCTCGCTTTCTTCCAGGATAAAATACGCCTTGCCGAATGTTTCCTTAATCGTTTCTGCATTAGCCATGATCTTTAATGCAGCATCCGCTTCTTCCAGTTCATTCTCTTTAAAGGCGGCTTCTTCCAGTTCTGTATATTGAAAGCGGTTGTAATCAGCTTCCCTTTCCAGTTGTTGTTTTTGTTCTTTTAAAAGTTCCGTTTCGCTTTTTTCTTTCTGCCAGTTCTTAAAAATAACCTGGTACTGCTTTATCAGGTCAAAATGGCCGGCCAGGGCATCTATTACCCGGCGCTGAAAACCGGCGCTGCTTAACTCGAGTGTATCAAATTGCTGGTGAAGGTCAACCAGCAGCCCGCCTAATTGGTTTAACTGCGAAAGAGTAACAGGCGTATCGTTGATAAAAGCCCTTGATTTTCCATTGGCGTTTATTTCCCGCCTTATTATCAAATCACTTGCTTTGTCAATATCATTTTCCAGGAAAAAGCTGTTTAGCGCATCATCTTTATCAGAAACGCCGAATTCACCCTCTATCACACATTTTTTTTCCTTATTGACAAGGACAGATGTATCAGCCCTTTCTCCTAATATCAGGCCCAGTGCGCCAACAATAATGGACTTACCGGCGCCGGTTTCCCCTGTTATCACACTGAACCCGCCGGGAAGACTGATTTCCAGTTCGTCAATAATTGCATAATTTTTTATGGAAATGCGTGAAAGCATACCACTGCAAATTAGGTGATTTCATTATTGCAGGGAATAAAAAAACCGGCCTTTTGGCCGGGTTCAAAATTATAGCAAGGCTTTCCTTATTGTATTTCTATACTGTCGTTAAGGCTCTCATCTACCAGGATGCGTCCGCAGTTTTCGCAGATCATCACTTTTTTGTGCTGTTTGATCTCACTTTGCTTTTGCGGGGGAATGGCATTGAAGCAACCGCCGCAGGCATCCCTTTCTACGGGCACTACGGCCAACCCATTGCGGTAGTTGCTGCGTATTTTCTCGTAGCTTGTAAGCAAGCGGGGGTCCACATTCAGCTTTGCCCCTGCGGCCAGTTCATTAAAATGCTTTTCTTCTTTTTCGTTAGTAGCAATGATTTTTTCCAGTTCTGATTTTTTAGTAGCCAGTACTGTTTCTTTGGCCGCAATATTCTTTTTGGCTTTATCCAGAAGAACCGCTTTTTCAGCAATCTCATCGGTAGCATCCTTAATATGCTTCTCCGCCAGCTTTACTTCCAGTTGCTGCATTTCAATCTCCTTATTGATCGCCTCAAACTCACGGTTGTTCTTTACATTATCACTTTGCTTTTCATATTTTTTTACCATCGCTTCCGCATCTTTGATGGCATTCTTGCGCTGTTCAATAAACTCAGTAACCCCGTTGATTTCTTCTTCGACACGGGTTTGACGGGAATAAAGCCCCTGTATTTCATCTTCGAGGTCGGCCACTTCCATAGGAAGTTCACCTTTCAGGATGTGAATCTCATCGAGCTTGCTTTCTATTTTTTGCAGGGTAACGAGTGAAGCCAACTTTTCTTCTACAGAAAATTCTTTGATTTGTGCCATTGTCGTATTTAAGTTTAAAGGCTAGAAGTAGTGAACCGGGTTGGTCAACTCTTCCGTTTTAAGGACGGCAAAGTTAGGAAATTTTTGCTCTAAAATATCCTGCAGAAGGCTGATTGTAAACTGCTCGCTTTCGTAGTGGCCAATATCGGCCAGCAATAGCTTCCCGTTGGCATCAAAAAATTCATGATATTTAAGATCGGCTGTAACAAAGGCATCCGCCGCTAAAGATAAAGACCTGAAAATCAAAAAGCTACCAGCGCCTCCGCATAAGGCCACTTTCCGGATGGCCCGCCCGGTAAAAGCGCTATGCCTGATTACCGGCGTCTTGAAAACATCTCTCAGGAGAGTCAGGAATTCTTTTTCTGAATGGCCTTTCGGCCATTCACCGATAACCCCGGAGCCAATTTCCGGGTGCTCATTGGCAAGGGCTACTACATCATAAGCCACTTCTTCGTAAGGGTGCGCCGCTTTCAGCGCCCGGATAACGGCGCTTTGCAGGTAAGAAGGGAAAATAACTTCGATACGGGTTTCTTTTTCCCGGTGCCGCTGTCCCCTGCTGCCTACATAAGGATTGGCCCCGCTGCCTGCTTTAAAGGTGCCTGCGCCTTCCGTATTAAAGCTACATTCTGAATAATCGCCAATATGTCCGGCGCCTGCTTTAAAGAGGGCATTTCGGACTTCGTCCGCCTTATCAACCGGCGCAAATGTAAACAGTTTCTTTAGCGTATTGGACTTGGGCGACAGGATGGAAACATTCTCTAAACCCAGCAGGGCGGCCATCTTGCCGCTTACCCCGTTTTTCACATTATCGAGGTTGGTATGAATGGCATAAATGGCAATATCATTCTTAATGGCTTTAATGATGGTTTTCTCTACATAATTACCGCCATTAATCTTTTTCAGACCGCCAAAAATTATCGGATGATGCGCCACTACGAGGTTACAGTTTTTAGCAATAGCCTCATCTATCACTGTTTCAATGGCATCCAGCGAGCAAAGAATACCTGTACACTCCCAATCCGGGTTGCCGGTTATTAGCCCCGCATTATCGTATGGCTCCTGGAGGGAAGGGGGCGCCGCTACTTGCAGGAACGAAACTACATCGGTGATTTTCATGCAGGCAAATTAGGAATTTAGCCCCTTTTCAATACAATTTTTAATGTTGCTACCTTTGTAGCTGCGGAGATAACCTGTTTTCGGCAATATTTATCTTTTTGGCGTAAAAGAAAAGTGTTGTATTTTCCAAACCTGTTTTCACTGCCTGTATACATTTATCTATCCATTATGATCAATTAAGCAATTATGCTCCAAAGAAGAAACGGACTACACCTTCTTACCCTACTCGTTGTAACCGGTTTGGCAGGAACGGCTAACGACAATGCCCTTTCCGGTAAGGAAAGAAAATTTGCCCTTTCGATTATGAAGAAATCGAAAGAAAATGCTTCTTCTGTGTTTAAAGGTCTTTCTCCCGAAGAGCTTCATAACAAAAAGTCTTCCAGTCAATGGACTGTAAAAGACTATATTCATTATACTGCCGACCAGGAAAAGAAACTGTGGGAAATATTTGAAACTACGATGGATATGCCGACCAACCCGGAGAAAAGATCTGATATTAAACTATCTGATAACCAAATAATAGAGCTGGCCATGAAAAACCCGCTCCTGTTACACAGCCCGCAGATACAACCGGTTGAAAATTCCACTTTTGAGCATACCAAAGAAGCTATTTCTTACCTGAAAGCCCGCCGCAATATGCAGGTAAAATATATAAGAAATTCTACCGAAGACCTCCGCAACCATGTAGTGCTGATGCCATTCGGATGGATTGACGGCTACCAGCTACAGTTGTTCATCGCCACTTTGAACAACGAACTCTTCAAGAAAATCAATGAAATAGCCCTGGAATAACGTTTACCACGCATTTTACTACGAATAAACAGCATTCTTTTGCCAAAACAAGAAAATCGGGACGCCTGCTGCTTGCAGGTTCAGGACAATATTTCTATCTTTTAACCATGCTTCGCAAAACCCTTATCCTGCTATCCCTCTTTTGTTGCCAGTATTTTACCTCCTGCAAAAAAACAATTGAACAAATACAGGAAGACCTTGTGGTAAAAGCAATGACAGAAGGCTTCTGGAAAGTCAGTTTTTTTTCAAAAAACGGGGACGTTATCACAACTGATTTTTCTAATTATAAATTCAAATACCACAAAAACAGAACGGTTGACGCTATACTGAATGAAGTAGTAGAACAAACAGGAAACTGGGAGGGTGATGCAGCCGCCAAAACAACCTGGGCCAATTTTCCATCAGCCACCGATCCTATTTTGTTACTGAATGGCACCTGGAATATTAACCAGAATACCTGGACCCATGTAAAAGCTTCTCAAACCAATGGAAGTGAAACCAGGATTATGTGGCTGGATAAGCTATAACTATTTCTCAGGTTTTTATAGATAAAACTGTCCGGGAAAAACTCCCGGAACAGTCTTATAGCAATATCATTCTTTTGTTTCAAACAAGCCTTTCCATACAAGGGCCGCTGCAATACCTCCCACAACAGGGGCAACAATAAACAACCATAACTGGCTCAATGCTTTTCCCTGGGCAAAAATAGCAGGTCCGAAACTGCGGGCAGGATTTACCGACGTGCCGGTTATCGGTATGGCCACAAGATGTATTAACACCAATGTTAAACCAATAGCAAGCCCTGCCATCGTTCCGTTTCCCCATTTTGAGGTAGTTCCAAAAATGACAATAAGGAATAAAAAAGTAAGCACTGCTTCCGCAACAAAGGCGGATGTAAGGTTATACCCGCCTAAGTACCCTTCGCCCCAGCCGTTGGCGCCAAGAGCCCATTCTCCCATTTCAAAACCGGGCTGCCCTTTTTGAATGAGATATAACACAGCCGCGGCTAATGTAGCCCCGATAAACTGGCCGATGATATAATTAACAGCCTCGCTTCCCTTTATTTTACCTGCCACCAGCATTGAAATAGTAATGGCCGGATTGATATGACACCCGGTAATACCGCCAATGGTATAGGCCATTGCCGCTACGGCAAGACCAAAGGCAAATGATATTCCCAGCAGGCCTATGCCGGAGGGACCTGTAACTGATATTCCAGACACAACTGCCGCACCACACCCGAAAAGCACCAGCGCAAACGTTCCGATTAGTTCTGCTAATAACTTTCTCATAATTGTAAATTGGTTTTGATGAAGAAATTGTTGAATGAACCGTTAATAGCGGCTCATTCAAAGTAGCATTTGAAAGGTAACCAAAAATATGCGGGCCAAAACTCTTTTTTCGCTATCTCCCCTTTATATGCGGTTAAGTACCTTTCGCTGCAAGATTGGACTATTCTTCGTACTATCGTGTTTTACACTAATTTTAAACCCTAAAGTATTTAAACACATTACAAAATGAGTTTACAAACAGGTCAGCCGGCGCCCGGCTTTACATTATTCGATACAGAGAAAAATGAAATAAGTCTATCTTCTTTTAAAGGAGAGAATGTGCTGCTGCTTTTCTTCCCGCTTGCATTTACCGGCGTTTGTACAAAAGAACTTTGTGCTGTGCGGGATACTATCAGCTTGTATAAAAATGCCAGCGCCAGTGTGCTGGGCATTTCTGTTGATTCCATTTTTACGTTGGAAAAATTTAAACAAGAACAGCAGCTTCCTTTCACATTATTGAGCGATTTCAACAAAGAAGTATCTGCCGCCTATGGCAGTTTATATACAGCGTTCAAGTTTGGTATGAAAGGCGTTTCCAAACGTTCGGCTTTTGTAATAGATAAGGAGGGCATCATCCGCTATGCAGAAGTGTTGGAAAACGCCGGGGATATTCCTGATTTTGAGAAGATTACTGCCGTCCTTAACAGTTTAATATAAGCTTTAGTTAAATTCTTACAAGAATACTGCACAAGCAATTAATTATCAATCTCTTGTGCAGTATCGTAGTTTTACGTTGTACAGGAAAAATTTTAGGCTTACTTTTCGGATAATAAAAGTAAATTTGTTTCGTTGAAAAAACTTTTACCTATAGTACTCTTTTTACTGGTTTCCATCTTCTCGCAGGCCCAGTCTGTCAGCAGCATTGCGTTGGAAACAGGCGATAAGATCGTTAAGACTTATCCCAACCCTGCTACTTCTTATATTACTTTTGATTTGGGTAAAAACTATAAACCCGGTTTTACTATACAGGTTTACAATGGCGTATTGGGAAGAAAAGTGTATGAAACTTCCAACATACAGGAAAAAACAACGGTAAACCTTAACGATTTCAGCCGTGGCATTTACATCTTTCACCTGATAGACGCTTCCGGAAAAGTGGTTGAATCAGGCAAGTTTCAGGTTTCGAGGTAATTTCTTCTTTTCCCTTTTACATTAAACTGTTTCTATTGCACCTGCACAATCAAAAATTTCAGGTAATGGGTGTTTTCCATGTTCCGGATTACAGGATGATCGGCCGACTGGGTTTGAAAACTTACCTGTCGTATTTTTCTTCGGGCATCCTTTGCCGCCATATCAATAGTCTGAAGAAAAAGTTCAGGACTCACTAAGTTGGTACAGGAAGATGTAACCAGGAAACCGCCCGGCTTTACCAGCCGCATACCCCGCAGGTTAATTTCCTTATAGCCAGTTATTGCTTTTTGGATGGTTTCCCTGCTTTTGGTAAATGCCGGAGGGTCCAGCATTACCACATCATATTGCTTCCCTTCTTTTACCCATTGCTTCAGCACATCAAAGGCATTGGCGCTTTCAAAGCGGCAGGTATCCTGTACGTTGTTAAGAACTGCATTCTGATTCGCCTGTGCTACGGCATTATCGGAAATATCAATCCCCAAGACGGATTTGGCGCCATAGTGCGCCGCATGAATTTCAAATGTGCCTGTATAAGTAAATGCGCCAAGTACATCAGCCTCTTTTACAATATGCTGTATCTGCTTTCTGTTATCCTGCTGGTCAAGAAAATAACCTGTTTTTTGCCCGTTTTCAATATCCACGTAAAACTTCAGTCCGTTTTCGTTGATGATGATCTTTGTTTCAAACGGATTGGATAAAAAACCTTTTTGTTGCGGCAGGCCCTCCAGTTCCCTTACCGGCACATCATTTCTTTCATAAATGCCCTTAGGTTTAAAAACATTATTCAATGCCTTAACGATAGCCGGTTTCCACACATCTATCCCTAAAGCAAGGGTTTGAAGTACAAAATAATCATTGAACTTATCAATAATCAATTGGGGCAGGCCATCCGCCTCGCCAAATACCAACCGGCAATTTTCCGTATAGCCGGTACGCTTCCTGTATTCCCAGCACCCGGCTATTTTATCAGCAAAAAAATCATCGTTTATTTCCGTATGCTTATCCCTTGTAAGCAGGCGCACAGGTATCCGGGACCTGGGATTGATATACCCCTTGCCTATAAATTTTTTATCATGGGTAAATACTGTTGCAATCTCCCCTCCATTGGCTTCGCCTTCAATCTTTTCCACTTCATTGGCAAATATCCACGGGTGGCCGTTCAGCACCCTGTTAGCTATTTTTCTTTTCAGGTAAATTTTTGGCATACAGGCCGCAAAATACGGTAATTAGCAAAAGACCTTACTTATTGTCATTCAGGCGCTGCCAATCAGGTCATTTTGTCCCTGAAAGTTGCATTGGCAGTATTATTGACAAGCTTACCTTTGCAAACAATTTGAATAAAATAACAGAGAAGAAAATGAAGGATAAGGAAACTAACGGGCAAGAGCAGGAACTGGCTTCGGAAATCAACATCAATACCGATGAAAATCAAAGCGGTACCAGCCACCTGAATGAGCCGGTAACGGAAGAGCCGGAACTGGAGAAGCTAAAAGCGGAGTTGGAAGATTCCAAAGACAAATTTCTCCGGTTAGCGGCTGAGTTTGACAATTTCAGGCGGCGCAATGCTAAAGAAAGAATGGAATTGATTCAAACAGCCGGCAAAGAAGTAATTATAGACTTGCTGGAAGTGCTTGACGATTGCGAAAGGGCCCAAAAACAATTAGAAGCCAGCGCCGATACCACTGCTGCAAAAGAAGGGGTTTTGCTGGTCTTTAATAAACTGAAAAACATACTGCAAGCCAGGGGACTGAAAGCAATGGAAACCATCAGTAAAGAATTTGATGCTGACCTTCACGAAGCGGTTACAGAAATACCCGCTGCCTCAAAAGACCTGGAAGGTAAAATTGCAGATGAAATTGTAAAAGGCTACTACCTTGGCGATAAAATCATCCGCCATGCAAAAGTGGTGGTGGGGAAATGATTAAAAATTAATAATCAGGAAATGTAGAAAGTGTGAAAATGCTGAGCCATTCATTTTCACACTTTCATTTTTATCGCATTTATACATTATGAGCAAAAGAGATTACTACGAAATTCTTGGGGTTAATAAATCTGCTTCCACCGATGAAATAAAGAAAGCATACCGGAAAGTGGCGATGCAATACCATCCCGACCGCAACCCCGGCGATAAAGCCGCAGAAGAAAAATTCAAGGAAGCGGCAGAAGCTTACGAAGTATTAAGCGATGCTGATAAAAAAGCGCAATACGACCGTTATGGCCATGCCGGCGTTAGCGGTAATGGCAGGGGCGGTTTTGGCGGTGGCGGTATGAATATGGAAGACATATTCAGCCAGTTCGGCGATATTTTCGGCGATGACCTTTTCGGAAGTTTTTTTGGCGGCGGGCAACGCAGTGGTGGCGCCCAAAGAAGGGCAGGCATACGTGGAAGCAACCTGCGGGTTAAACTAAAGCTCTCTTACGAAGAAATAGCCAAAAGCGTTACCAAAAACATCAAGGTAAAAAAATATGTCGGCTGCACTTCCTGTAGCGGAAGCGGCGCCAAAGATAAAGGGAGTGTGCAGGCCTGCTCCACCTGCGGCGGAAGCGGCCAGGTAAGAAAAGTGCAGAATACATTCCTCGGGCAAATGCAGACAGTTACCACCTGTCCCGCCTGCCACGGCGAAGGCACCACCATCACTGCAAAATGCGGAACCTGCAAGGGCGAAGGAAGGGTATTCGGAGAAGAAACGGTGAGCATTGATATTCCGGCAGGGGTGCAGGAGGGCATGCAATTAAATGTTAACGGTAAAGGGAATGCAGGGGAAAGAGGCGGTCATCCCGGCGACCTGATTATTCTTATAGAAGAAGAGCCGCATAAAGAACTGCACAGGGAAGGATTGAATGTTGCCTTTGAACTCTATCTTTCTTTCACTGATGCCGTATTTGGTACGCAGGTGGAAGTGCCTACCATTGATGGTAGGGCCAAAATAAAAATACCCGCCGGCACGCAAAGCGGAAAAATTTTCCGGTTGAAAGGAAAAGGGTTTCCTTCTGTAAATTCTTATGAAAAAGGCGACCAGTTGATCCATGTAAATATCTGGACACCACAGCAGGTTTCGCCGGAAGAAAAATCCTTACTGGATAAGCTAAGCTCTTCACCGAACTTTAAACCGCAACCGGAAAAAAACAGTAAAGGCTTTTTTGACCGGATCAGGGAAATGTTTTCATAATTTTTCTGCTATTGATTGCCCGTTCTATCCTTTTTTTTCTTTTTGGGCTTTTTGGAATACAGCAATTTGGCCTGCTGCACTATTGATAAGAATTCTGTTTGCAACAGGTCGTCCTTATCATAGGATTGCTCTGTTGCCATAATAAGCTCATTCCACCCTGCCTGCTTTACAAAAGAAGATTCCCGGAGAAAAGAGCCAAACATAGCAACTGCCGAAGAAAAACGCAGGCATCTGTCCAGGCTAGCAAAAGGAACAAAAGAAAATGCGGCAGTAAAGCCCTGCTCCTTTACCTCCATGCCGCCAGGCTCTTTATATTGTAGTTTTATTTCTGCCAGGTTGCTTTTTGCTTCCGGGTTTTTACAGGCCAGCTTATTCTTCTCCGTAGGTACTACTTCAAACATGGCAATCATTGAGTAAGCGGAACCTATTTCACCTCCTTCCACCACAAACGATGAATCTTTCATGGCGCCTACCCGGTTATCAAAACCAATCAGCCTGTACTCTTTTACATAATCCGGGTTAAATTCGACATTCATATACACATCGTCTGCAACAGTATAAAGCGTTTGCGTAAACTCTTTTAATAACACTTTCTCCGCTTCCCTGAAATTATCGAGGTAGGAGAAGTTGCCATTGCCTTTCTTAGCCAGTGTTTGAATTTTAGAATCTTTGTAATTGCCCATTCCCACTCCAAGACAGGTAAGGTAAATGCCTGATTCTTTTTGCTGGGTAATTAATTCGTCCAGTTCTTCTTCTGTTTTCAATCCTACATTGAAGTCCCCGTCTGTTGCGAGGATTACCCGGTTATTGCCACCTTCTATGTAATGCCTGCGGGCAATTGCATAGGCCATTTTAATACCTGATTCGCCGGGGGTATTTCCTTCAGGCGTCAGTTCGTCTATCGCTTTTAAGATTTTTTCTTTTTCTGCGCCGCTGGTTGCGGAAAGCATGATGCCCGTAAAGCCGCCATACACAACGATAGACACCGAATCTTTTTCCCGCAGGTTATCAACGAGCAGTTTAAAAGCTGATTTAAGCAACGGCAGCCGGTTCGTCAGGTCCATAGAGCCGGATACATCAATAAGGAACACAAGGTTGCTTGGCGGCAATGCCACCAGGTCAAGTTTCCTGGCAGATAAGTTCAGAAAAAACAGTTGATTATTCGGGTTCCAGGGGCAACCCCCCAATGTTGTTTTGAGATGGAACATCTCATTGCCCGAAGGCTCGTGGTAACGAAGCGGGAAATAGTTAAGCATTTCTTCTATCCGCACAGCGTCCGGGGGAACAAAAGATTTCTGTGTTATAAATCTCCTGATATTACTATACGAAGCCCTGTCGATATTCAATGACATGCCCGTTCCGGGATATCGCCTCGCATCCACAAAGAGGTTCTCTACTACGCTGGCATAGGTTTCATCCCCCGCAAACCATTTTTTCTGTTCTTCCCTTTCCAGGTTTTTGGTTAATGATGCCAGCTTTACTTTATGTACATCAGTGGCAGCAATAGTTTTTTTCTTCAGCCGGATGCTGCTGTAATCGCCTGCTTTTAATGCAGATTTTTCAGGATGATACCCATCGAATATAAAACTGAATGTGTCTTTCTCCTGCCGGGATATAATGCCGAAAGTACCGGAACTGCCGCTGCGAAAAAGATAGCCTGTGCTGTGCTGAACAATGGTTACATTTTGCAAAGGGATGCCTGCTTCATCTTTTACTTCGCCCCGGAAATAATATTGCTGGGCAAACAAAGAAGGAATGGACAAAAAATAAACAATAATATGGCATGCAGTTTTCAAACGGATTGCTTTGACTGCGATAAAGTACAAAAAAAACCGGGGTTTGGCAATAACAGGCTAAATAACCTGGTATATCTCTTTCAGGTTGCGCCCCAGGCCATCATAATCAAGCCCGTAGCCTACAACAAACTTGTTGGGTATGGAAAAGCCGATATAGCTTAAATCAAGCGGGTATTTTGTGGCTTCCGGCTTATGCAATAACGTAGCAATCTTCAGCGATGCAGGCTGCATGTGTACCAACTTGGGCAAAAAATTATGGAGTGTTTTCCCGGTGTCAACAATATCTTCCACTATGATCACCTGCTTGCCGAAAATATCTTCTTCCAGGCCGATAGAAGTAACAACTTTGCCCGAAGACTTCATCCCTTTGTAAGAGGCAAGTTTAATAAAACACAATTCCGCCTCTATGGTTAAATGCTTGAACAAATCAGAAGCAAACATGAAAGAGCCATTAAGTATGGCAATAAAAAGAGGCCGCTGCCCTGCATACTCTTTGTTTATCCTCTCCGCCATCTCCCTGATCTTTTCCTGGATAGCTTCTTCAGAAAGATATATTTCAAATGATTTATCGTGAACGTTTACGGTCCTCATAATAAAGTAATCAGTTAGCTGATGTGTGTTTATATCCTGGATGCGGCTTGTTGTTTTGGTTCAACGTCAGCCTGGGCACGGCGCTTGCTTTCGTCTTAAGGCACAACACTTCTCCAGGCAGGGGCCTGTCATTCTCTTTCAGGCTGTTCAATTCAAGCAGGCTTTGCAACCTGATGCCTTCAGCCTGTGCAATATCATGCAGCGTTTCCCCCGGCTTCACGGTATAAAACTCCGACCGGCCGGTTTTGCGTTTCCGTTGCAGGTAAATTAACTGATCCGTTTCAGTTTCAAGCGAAGGGCTTAATTCATTAAACTCAAATATCCTTGCCAAAGGAAGGTTGTATTCCGTTGCGATTTTCAAAAAAGGCGTTCCTTTCTTAACAAGCACAACCCTTGTTTCATTTATCTTAAACTCACCGGTGGGGTACGCCGGTTTTGCTTTTTCGATTATATTATTTATACTGCTTTCGGTTTTTGTAACCGTATCTGCAACTACAGTTGTAACTTCTTCTATATTTTTTACTTCTTCCTTATTTAATGCCAGCAATGTGTACTGCTGCAAATCATAATCTTCTATGAGCTTTATAAGCGCCAGGGGATATTTGGGGTTGGTGGCATACCCGGCTTTTTTCAGGCCGTTGGCCCATCCCTCATAATCCGTTGGGGCCAGGAGAAACAAAGAAGCATACCGCTGGCTGTTCTTCAGAAAATCGGAATGGTCCTTGTAAGAATTTTCAGCAGATGGGTATTTCCTGAAACATTCGGCCCTTGCATCATCATCGTGCCTTACGGATTCCCCCGTCCAGTTGGATTTGCATTTAATGCCGAAATGATTATTGGAGTTGAGCACCAACTGGCTGGTACCGGCAGCCGTTTCATGAATACCCTGCGCCAGCTTTATGGCGGCAGGCACGCCGGTTCGCTTCATCTCCTCTATCGCTATCATTTTATAAGTGTTAATATAGACCTGCACTTTCTCTGATTTTTGCGAAGCGCAAACCAATGAAAGCAACAAGCCATAAACCAATGCTATCTTCTTTTTGCTATTCATAATCGCTGCTGTTATAATTTCCGGATAAGATAAAGCCCATCCCTGATAGTAAGCGCCACTTTTTCTATATCGGCCCTGTTGCAGATATGCTCATTAAATGCCTGGATGCTTTTGGCGTTTTTCCCCTTCACATCCTCCTGCAACACCTGGCCGTGAAAAAAAATATTATCTGCTAAAATATAACTGTTTTTTCTTACCTGTGAAAAAACAAGGTTAAAATATTCAATATAAGCCGGTTTATCGGCATCAATAAATACCAAATCCCATTGTTCATTCAAAGCAGGTATTATCTCCAAGGCATTCCCGGTATGGGAAATTATCCGGGATGAAAAAGGGGAACGATCAAAATAGCTTCTTGCAATGGCCGCATCCTTTTCCCGCAGTTCAATTGTATGCAATTGTCCGTCATCAGCCAGCCCTTTAGCAAGACAAAGTGCACTATAACCTGTAAAAGTGCCGATTTCCAAAACCCGCTGCGGACGTATCATGCAACTGATCATTTCCAACAGTTTTCCCTGGAGGTGGCCGCTGAGCATGTGCGGTTCGCTGTGCGATGAGGCAGTGTAGATGTTAATTTCCCTCAACAATTCATCTTCCGGAGAAGAAATAGATGTTGCATATTGTTGTAAAGCGGAAGGTATTAACTCCAATCTTAACTTTTTTGCAAAGTTAGGTCGTTTTGAGGTTTATGTGAAACCAGCCACAATCCTATAAAGGTCAATAACCCATTAATGATGATCAGTTCCACCCCTATTTTATAGTCTGAAGTTTTGCTTACAATAGTATTGATGAGATAAGTCATCACCGGCGCAATCAATGTTACTGCTAAAATGGAATACCTGATCCGGATTTGCCGCTTACTGAGAATGCCAAAAGCAAATAAACCGAGCAGGGGTCCATACGTATAACCTGCTACTTCCATAATCAGGTAAACAATTGACTTGTCGTTAATGGCCTTAAAAATCATAATCAGCATAAAGAATACGATAGTAAAAGTCAAATGTATCCTCATCCGTATTTTCTTCTTTTGCTGCTCCGTTTTGGTTGCGTCGTTTTTCAGGTTCAGCAAGTCCACACAGAACGAACTGGTAACGGCAGTAAGCGCCCCGTCGGCACTTGGGAACAGGGCCGATATCAGCCCGATAATAAAAATGATAGAAATAAAAGCAGGGAAATATCCTTGCAGTGATAATGCGGGGAACAAGTCATCACCCATTACACTTGCCGTATTTTGCTGTAAGAAAAACCCGCCATCTGCATAAAACCCGCCGTTTTGCTGGGCATACAAGTACAGCAATCCGCCCAAAAACAAAAACGCTAAGTTTACGATAAGCAGGATGCCGGCAAACGTAAGCATGTTTTTCCTGGCATTCTTCACATTATTTACCGATATATTCTTTTGCATCATTTCCTGGTCCAGTCCCGTCATGGCAATAGTAATAAACATGCCGCCCAGAATGGTTTTAAGGAAAAAGGTTTTCGAGTTTACATCCGTATTCAGGAAATGGGTAAACTTATTTTCCGATAATTGCTGAACCGCCCCTCCCACAGAAAGGTTCATCGTAGAAAGAATATAGATAATACAAGCCACGAGGCTAATGATCATGAATGAAGTTTGCAGCGTATCCGTAATCACAATCGTTTTCACGCCACCTTCAAAAGTGTACAGCAGCACCATTAATAATAATATTGCGGCCGTTGCCCAGAAAGGAATACCCATGGGCTGCAATAAAAAGATTTGCAACACATTCACCACTAAGTACAAACGGGCCGTAGCGCCGATGCTCCTGGAAATAATAAAAAAGATGGAGCCGATCTTATGCGCCTCTACATTGAACCGGTTGCCTAAATAGGTGTAAATAGAAGTAAGGTTCATCCGGTAATACAGAGGCAGCAATATGCCCGCAACAATAAAGTAGCCGATAAAAAAGCCGATGACCAGCATATAATATTCAAACCCGCCGTACATATATTCGCTGCCGGTGAGTTTGCCTACAGTACCCGGCACACTTACAAACGTAACTCCCGACAGTGAAGTGCCTATCATCCCGAAAGCCACCAGCATCCAGTTGCTGCTACGGTTGCCTATAAAAAAAGAATCGTTATTGGCATTCCGGGAAGTACGCCAGGCCACGAATAACAATAATAAAAAATAGCCGATTACAAAACTAAAGAGAAGCCCTGCTGACATATTTTACTTTTTAGGGAAAAATGCTTTGTTTACTGATGTACGTTTTGAAGGTAAAGAAAAAAATACCTATTTGGTATATTACTGGCAGAATATGCACAATCAGGCCATTGCTGTTTTTTGCGGTCAACAAAACAATAATTAAATTTTTGGCCACGAATGAACACTGATTTTCACGAAAGTGAAAACTCTTTTGTGTGCTTTCGTGGCAAAAAGCAACTCTTGCTGTTCTGCATTTTTCTTACCCGGCATAGCCACAGCTTCATTACCACCGCCAAGGTGGTGGGTTTCCAGGTCGTATTAAAACCTTAACTGCGGCTGAAAAGGGAACCTTTTTCTTCTACGAATCATTTTACCTCAATAATCATAATCGTTTTTTGGCTGGAACAATGGAACCTGTATCCCGGCCCTTACAACCGGAACAGCCCGGCCCGAAGCATTTGTATAAGGGGACATATCATTTCCCGAAACATCAAACAGCAAAGACAGGTAAAAGAACGGCCTGCCGCCCCTGCCCTGCCGCCCCGATGTGTACCCGGCGCCCAGCAGAAGACTAGTAGCATCAATCGTGGATTTTTCAGTATAGCTGCCGTCAATATATTTCTGCCTGATAAAATTCTGCTCTACCTGTGCCTGTGCAAATAAAAACCGGACCGGGTATAATCGTAAGAAAGCGCCACCACCATAAACCGTCTGCCGCAGCTTGTCGCCTGCATATAGCCCTGAAACATCCCGGAAAGAAGTGTACGTGTAGTTTGCAACAAGCGCAACATCAGCCCAGTTGGTAAGGCTGTAGCCGAAAACAGGATTTACACCTGCCAGGAAAGTCCTGGTGGAAAAACCGGCAGAAATGCTTCCACCGGCAAACAGGTTTTGCTTAAACGGTATTTTTTCTTTCTCTTCTTCATTTTCTTTATCCTGCGCCTGCAGAGAGATTATTGAAAAGGCCGTTATCAACAGCAAGAAAAATTGTTTCCTCATATAAGGTACTTTTTAGTTATTAAAGTCAAATATTTTGCCGGCGTTCAGGATATTGTTCGGGTCAAAACTCCTTTTTATATCCCGCATCAGCCGCAGTTGCGTTTGCTGCATTACAATATCCATATATGGTTTTTGTATCAGGCCAATGCCATGCTCGCCGCTTATAGTGCCGCCGAGGCCATGCACCACTTCAAATAATTCCCGCAGCGCAGCCGTCATCACCGGGCTGCCATGGCTGTTGGGAACACCTTCCTTTTTAATCCGTATATGCAGGTTGCCATCTCCGGCATGGCCATAGCATACTACATTAAAATCATGCTTCTTTCCCACTTCTTTCACCCCTTTTATCAATGCAGGCAGCTCCGCCCTGGGCACCACTGTATCTTCTTCAATGGTGTAGCCGTCTAATTTCACCGCTTCCGCCACTTTGCGCCGCAGCTTCCATAATTCGGCTTTCTGAAGCGAATCATCTGCAAAATAAATTTCACCTATGTCATATTGCGCCAGCAATTCCCCGATGGCTTCCATCTCTTTCATCAGCACATCCATATCGTTGCCATCCACTTCAATAATCAGATGGGCTGCGGTATCATCCGTAACGGGTACTGCATTGCTGTCAACAAAATTGCTTACAATCCTTAACGCATTTATTTCCATCAGTTCCATGGCGCTTGGCGTAAACCCCGCCCGGAAAATAGCGCTGACGGCCTCGCCTGCCTGACCAAGGTCCCTGAATGGAACCAGCATCAGCAAATCGTATTTCGGATGCGGTATCAGCCGCAACACAATTTTGGTAACAATGCCCAGTGTGCCTTCGCTGCCCACTACTAATTGAGTAAGGTTATAGCCGGTAGAGTTCTTCAGCACATTGGCCCCGGTCCAGATGATTTCGCCGGTAGGCAATACCACTTGCAGGTTCAGCACATAATCTTTTACCACGCCATATTTCACGGCTTTGGGGCCACCGCTGTTTTCTGAAATATTGCCGCCGATAAAACAGGAACCGCGGCTGGCCGGGTCGGGCGGATAAAACAAGCCCTTTTCCCTGACAGCGCCCTGCAATATTTCTGTAATTACTCCGGGCTCTGTTGTTACCTGCAGGTTGCGTTCGTCTATCTCCAGTATTTTATTCATTCTTTCTGTAGAAAGCAATACACCGCCCAGGTGGGGAAGGGCGCCCCCGCTCAAGCCTGTACCGGCGCCGCGGGGGGTAACGGGTATCCTTGCTTCATTGCATATCCGCATAATGGCGCTGATCTCTTCAGCAGTACGTGGCTTTATCACCATCTCCGGCAGGTAATGCAGGTTTTCCGTTTCGTCGTGTGCATAGTTGTCCAATGTTTCTGCATCTGAAAAAACATATTGTTCCCCTACTATAGACTTAAAGGCTTCTATGTGATGTATGATGCCTGTGCCGTTTGCTGTTATACTCATAAAATATCCTGTTAACAGGCGTAAAAATCGGAATAATTATGGAATATGGAGCAGGTATTCAGCAAGGGCGCCTGCTTCCTTTCATATTATAATAATTATGCCCCGGAAAATAAATAATGTGCAGCCGCTGATGACCTTTATTTCTCTTGTACAATGTAATATAACTGCACCTTTTTGCAGGCATTTGAAATAAGGACATTGCTATTAACAGACTTACCCTAATCTTCTTTAAACATGAAAAAGACATTTTTATCGCTTCTGGCTTCAGCCGTACTCGTATCAGGTTTTTCTTCCTGCAAAAAAAACAGCGAAGACAATGATTGTGAAATTTCAGTAGCCTCCGTAGCGGGCACATACAAGCTCATTTCCTGCAAATATGTAAATGGCAGCACAGAAACCGATGCGCTGAACGACCTTTATGACGCCTGTGAACTGGACGACACCAATGAACTAAGGGCAGACAAGGTATTTATTTATACTGACGCCGGTGTTGTTTGCTCGCCAAGCGGCAGCGAAACCGGAACATGGGATATTTCCGGCTTAACCCTTACTTTAAACTCCGGGCTTGCCACCATTGAAAGCTTTAACTGTACTGACCTGGTGGTTAGTTTTATATTCGGAGGCCAGACGATACGGGAAACTTACAGGAGACAATAGCCGAAACCTGTTTCCGCCTTTTGTGGGACAAAAGTTTCGGGCAACTATGAAATAATAAACACCACCATTGCCCTTTCCGAAAATCAGGAACAAAAGTGTTCTTAACCACCCATGCCCTTGTCAGCCGACAGGGGCATGAATGTTTTGTGTGGAAGATTACGGGCAGGGAAAAAGATGAAAATGAAATCAGAAGACAAACTCTATCGAGTTGTTATGCTTCGTTGCAAACGAAGCATAACAACCCTATAATTTAATTATTTCTCAAAAAGCTGAACACTACGGACAACCGGGGCATACCTCCCGTTGCCATTTGAGCAGCCCGTAAGCAGCAACAGTGTGCCGAGTACAATTATGTATTTCATATAATACCTGTTAATTCAAGAACAACTATTACCCATACAACAGCAAATGCTATTACTTTAATCAAAGCTCCAAGCATACATAAAATTGCTGTCAAACCAACAAGCCATTTTACTACCATGAATAACCGTTGCTGCCATTCTAATCCCCTTTTTGTAAACTTTTGCCACTCACTTATTATTCCCGATTTAATTTCACCTATTACAGCCTTAAATGTTATCCTGTTTTTCCTACGCTCTTCCTCCCACATCTTTGCCATTTCCTGCTGAGCCTTTTTGTGCTCTTCCCGATAGTTTATTGGTCGGGATTCATTCTTATTATTCATTTGCTATTTTGCTTTTTATGCTGTCATACTTATTAAAGAAATCATGCCCGGCCTTTAACATTTCTTTGTTCGACCTCATTATTTTTTCAGCCATTTCCTTACTTCCGTACCATTCTTTAGTAATATTTATTAGTTCTCTTTCCTGTTTAGTAAACTCATCTGTTTTAGACTTTTTCTTTTCTTTACACCAAAACATCTCTGCTGACATATAAACACTATACGGAGTTAATAGCGCAAGGCCAAAATCAATCTTACTATGCTTTTTATACGCATGAACGGCCCCTATAATCCACGAAAACGAAATAAATACAACTAAAAGGCCCCCTATGCCATTAAATATTTTCTCCAAAATTCTTTTCATACTTGACACTTATATACTATATTAATTCCCCCTTTCCCACCCTTCTGATTTCTGCCACCTTCTGCCGCAGGACATCTTCGTTCATGCCTGTATTGTCGGAGGCGCTTAGCTGGGCAGTTTCCGGGGCTTCATTGTCGAGGTCTTTTACAAACTGACTATCTTCTGTAAATTGTATAAGTGGGTCTATATAAGCCACCTGCCCATCGGTAGTAATAACTGCATTTTCTTTATGCAAATCCCGAATAATAACGCCGTTTTTCCTGTCTTCTACATTGTTAATTCCCTTAAAATCAAGACCGCTTTTTTCTAAGTCAGCTTTTATTTCTTCAATAGCGGCCTGCCTTGCAATTGGGATTCTTGCCTGCCTAAGTATAGGGGCTAATTGTCCATCCCTATTAGTGAAGCCATATAATTCATAAGCCGTTTCAGGGAAATACTTGTTATGCGCCGCAAGGCGGTTCATAAAATCATTCCATGTGCCGTGATGTATGCCGTTGTTTACTTTGTAAAGATGTGTGTCATCGCCGTCTTTAGTATAGACTTGGCTTTCTACTCCGGCTAAGTTCTCTTCTTTGTGTATGCCGTTTTCTGTGGCAAAATCATCATGCCATATACCATTATCCTTTGCCCAATCTTCTAAGGCTTTTCCGTCTGCTTTTTCTCCGATGTATTCGCCTTTAACATCAACGCCTGCCGGGATAGCTGCTCTCGTGATATAGGCTGCGCTTTCGATATTGTTTCTTTGATTTTCAGTTCCCGTTCCTTTGCGTACTTGTTCTGGTACTCCTTTTTCATTTTGTGAAGATAATGAATTTTCTTTTTCCTTCCCAGACAACCTTATATCCCCGGTTTCATTGCTGAATGTGCCTACGTTGCCTGTGGCAGATTTGATTTGGTTGGGGCTTGTTACCCCGATAGATATGCCGCCCTCATCCTCTATATAAGTTATAGTTCCTTTTGCATATTCTTTAGGATTTGCTTTTTCAAATTCTTTTGGCAGCCCCTCTGCTTCTGTCCAATGAACGGGGTTATCTTCTGTATTAAGCGGTGTGCCAGATTTTATAAACACTTCTACTGTTTCTGAACCGTGGTTTGTCTCCAATGACGCCAGCTTGGCCCCCTTTTCGCTTTTGTTGAAATAAATCAGCTTCATTCTTGGCCGGAATGTATAAAATCTATTTCCATCTTTTCTAACATGGTACATTACTTGCGGTTCACCATTTTCGTCCACCACTTTGCTTGCATTTTTAGAATCATTCTCCCAATCCCCAAACCATGCTTTGAACCTTTCCGTCCGCACCGTTACCCATTGGCTTTCGGTTAGCTTGCTGGGCTTGCCGTTGGGGGCTTTCATCCATGTACCGTTGGCTTTGGCTTCGGCTTCTATACGGTTGCGCTCCTTACGTATGGCTTCGGCTACTTCGGGCTTTATGCCTGTTACGTTACCGTCTTTATCCTTTATTAATTCGCTGTCGTCTAAGTAAGGCTGCATTTGCGCCATGAACAATGGCTGCCCTTCCTGTGCCTGCTCCCTCATTTCGGGGGTGATGGTGATGGAGTGCTGGGTGTGTGTGTTATTTTGGTCTATCCATTTTTGAGCATCTTCTCTTGTTCTAAAAACACCCACTTCTTTTAGGGTTCCGTGTTCGCCTTTTTCATACATCCTAAAACCATCGCCAACTCCGTCTAATTCATAATCCCTGATTGTTCTTTTTGTTGCTTTTATCTCAACCGTTTTCACATCCCCCCACATACTTTTAGCCACCTTGCCTACTATGCCTAAGTTGTTTTCTGATGGTGAACCGTAAAAGCCTTTCATGCCTTTGCCGCCTACCTGTAAATCAACGCCTGTGTATGAAGTAAATCTACCGTGATTGCTATTGTCGTCAATGATTTTTTGCGCCAATTCTTTTCCTACATAGTCAGGTAAATTGTTTGTCGCAACATTTTGTTGTGTAAAGACATTATTTCCGTCCTTTGCTGCATTTATTTTATATGTGCCGTCATCATTTTTCTTAGCCCTTATTTCATCTACCTGCTTACTCAAATCATATCTTTCGTTCTGTTGCTCCCCTGTTGTCCACGCTATTTTATCAGCCCCTTGCGCTACGGCTTCTTTCAGGGCTACCTTTAAGCCTAATTTTGTTGTGGCGTTAGTGTCTTTAATAAATGGAGCGTCTGGTACACCTTGCGTATTATTTCTTGCAGTTAGTTTTTCATATTCAATCCTTTCAGGAGTTCCTTCTTGATTTTTAGTTCTGTCTTTTAAAAATAAATCAGCAAGTTCAGAAATGCGTTTCATCTCTTTTTCATTTCTTACACCTTTTTTTCTTGCTTCTTGGTTATGGTCGCTTTGCACTTCCTCTAAAAACAAAACTTTGTTACCTTCTGCATCGGTTCTGGTGTTCATTCTTAGATGGACTAAAATATTCGGCTCGTCAAAGTGGGTGGATTTGAAACTACCTTCTTTTTTCTTTACCTTAATATCTTCGGCATCTCTCTTTGAAATGTGTTCGTCAATTATTTCTTTGTCTGTTAGCCTTGTGCCATATCTTCTTCCGCTTTCTACACCATTCTTTAAGATAATAACATCTCTTTGCCCTGTAAAACTACTTTCATTATCAACTTTTATGGAATAGTCGCTTGCTTTTCTTGGCTCAATAACGGGGTCTTTTTTCGGCATCGTTACCAGCACTTCCTTGTAGTTGCTTTTGTCGCCGTTAAGCTGGTGTTGGGAGAATTTGGTGGGTTCTGTTTCTCTACCAAAAACATCATCTGCGATTTCTTCCATCGAAGTGTCAGGATATTTTTTTTGTACATGGTTGTACAATGTTTCGGTATTATCAAGTAGAATTTCAAACGCCCTTCTATTACCGGCTTCGTTTATCGCTTTTCTTAAAACAGCATCTTTAGCATATTTGCTTTCTTCATTTATTATTTCATCACCACCCTTCACCACTTCCGCAACCACTATCCTGTTATCCTTCATAAAGGCTTGCAGTTCGCTTTTCTTTACCTGCTCATTGGGTTTTTTGCTTTCCAAAAAGTCTTTCAGCCCTGTCCATACCATTTCATCGCCCTTGCCTAATCTTTCCAGCCATTTATTTGCGCTTAGGTTTTCGGCCTTTTCGTCCAACAGTTTCTTTTCTATGGGGGAGTAAAAACCGTTGGTTACGGTGGGTAATGTTTTTACCTGCTGCTTTGTGCCATCGGCCATAAACCGGGTATAGGTGCGGCTGCCGTCTTCATCTATGGTTGGGTTTTCAAATTCTTGTATTATCTTTGTGGCCTTGCGTTTGGCATCTTTTACGTTAAAAGTGTTGCTCTTGCTTGTATTATTGCCGCCTGCGGTGGGACGTGGAATTAAACTTTCCGCACCGGGGGCATCAGTAGTAATCCAATCAAGGGCTTTTTCTTTATCTGCCCATTCCATCAAATTATCCTCTGCAATCCATTTTAATATGTCGTTAGTGTTGTCTTTAGGGTAAATGCTTCTTACGTCATTTACAATGCCATCTTTACCTATCTGTACAGCCACTACCATATTAACCCCTCCTTTCTTCATTTCGGTTAATACTACTTTACTATCGCTTCTTCTTAGGCTTTGGAATACGGCAATAGGATTGGCAAGCGCATCAACTAAATCAGTTATTTCAAGCGGATTAACGCCATGTTTGTTTTCTTTTGCGCTAAGAACCTCACTTGATAGTTCAATAGGTTTATCTTCAAACCCTGCCGCTAATAGTTTTTCGCTGGGTACTCCCAACTGGAATACGTGGCTGTTACCCAATTTTCCTGCTACATAATCTTTTAACTCTTGTATAAACCTTGTTCCGGCTTCCCGTATGTTTTTCCTCCTGTCGGCAAACGACATAAATTGAGTACCGCTTTGTGAATTACTACCCGTTTCCCCTACCACTTCCCTGCCTCCCATAATATCCTTCAAGGCCCCTTTGGTAAAAGCTGATAATGCCACATCATGCTTTAAATTCTTGATGCCGAGTTTTGCCCCTATAAATTGCAGCATCTCCCGGAACCAATCGCCTAAAGTTGTTTTAGAATGATACAGTCTTTCCCCCTCATTACCTATCAGGGTATTCAGGGCTTCGCCCCACTTTTGCTCTTTAGTAAGGTTATTGTAAAAAGGATTGCTGTTTATCTGCTCAAACAGTTCTTTCCCTATTTTGGTTTGTTTCAGCAGCTCCACCCCTTTGGCAAACCGGTTAGGCGCTAAGACTTCCCACACATGGCTGAACTCATGTATAGGCACATTGGCATCCATCCTTTCAGGGTTCAGGTATATTGTGCCATCCGGGAATTTAGCGCCGTATATCGTACCGTTGGCGGTACGCATAAACTGTATTTTTTCTTCTATCTCTATGGCTCCCCTTGCCATTGCCTGCCCAAACTTCTGCGGGTCTATACCCTTGTTTTGCAGGTATTCACGCAGCGCCGCTTCATCCGTAATTACATTCTTTACATTGGGAAAGGCTTTTTTAAGCCTGTCTATCAGGTTTATAAACGCTTCTCTCCGTAGGCGACGAGTCCCTCTTTCGCAGTGGTAGCTCAACGCAAGTTGTTGCAGGAGGAGACTCGTCGGGAAAGGACGCCCTGTGCGCCAGCAAGAACTCCGGGCAGTTTTGGATGGTTCAGACTGCTTTAGCGTCCCGCACCAAAACTCAATACCCCTTAAATGAAGGACACATGGACTCCCGGCGATTGCCGCGATAAGAATCTACTATTCCCTGTTTGATAACAGAAAACTCCAAAGCGCCACGGGCATTATTAAACTGACTGAGGCCGGAGGTGGTAACATCGTAGGTGAAAGTAAAAATGAGGTCTTTGTACCCTAACCCTACCATCGGGATAATGGCATCCCTGAACCTATAGTAAGCGCCGGCAATCAATACCTTCTCGCCATCGCCGGATATATTATAATGGGCATTCAGGCCGCCCACAATTTCATACGATTTTGCCTGTAAGGAAGCATAAACATTGGAATTTACAATCAGCATATCACTCACCTTAAAACTTCCGTTCAGGAAAGCTGTATAACGAACGGGAATGCGGTTGTCAACGCCTTCCTCATCATCAAAAAATGTTTCCCTCGGCTGGTTGATGTGCATGGCGGAAAACCCGGCATTAAGGTACGTTCTGTCGTCAGGGAAATAGGCATAGTTTACACCCACCTGCACATCAAGGTAATTGATATTATTGGTGTTTAACTTAGGCGCAGCAGGCACCTGGTGCGAATCAAAAAATTCACCATTCCACTGGCTGGGGAAGCTAAGGTTGTTTGTATTAATATTTTTATTGGCCCAGCCCACATTGAACCCGGCGCTTACAAGGCTCCCGGCATCAACCATCTGGTGGTAGGCAACAGAACCATATACTTTGGTGGAGGTAAGTATGCCGCTACCGGCCACATCCCGCAATATAACACCGCCCAGCCCCAGCCATCCCGTATTATCCCTGTTCTGCATCAACTGCACATCACCAAAAGCACTCATGGTCTTATAAGGAAAGGCCGTAACAGATGCCCATTGGTTGCGGTAGTGCGCCCCTAACCTGTAATCCCCTTCGGGTATAAAGCCGGTATTGGCAGGGTTGGTAAGCAAAGGGGAATTCATGAACTGGGAAAAATGAAGGTCCTGCCCCAGGGCGCAGGGCGCAAGGTACAAGGCATAAGCCAGTAGCATTATTATTTTCTTCCTTCTGTTCATTTATATTTCAATGCTATCTTATTAACGTAATGTCGCCTTTTTTAGTTGTTTTTACTCCGTCAAAAAATTCAACGGTAAGCGTATAAGCATATACATCCATTGGCTGCACTACGCCTTTCACCCTTCCATCCCAGCCCTGGTTCCTGTCGTTGGTTTCAAACACTTTTTGCCCCCACCTGTTCCAGATAGTAAACTGCATCCGGGCAATACCAAAGCCCATCACTTTTACAATACTGTTTACATCGCCGCTGTTAGGCGTAAAGGCATTCGGCACATCTACCAGCGGGCGGATAATGGCCTGCACCGGGCGGCAAATAGTACTATCACAGCCGATTTGGTTATACGCTGTAAGGCATACATCAAACGTACCGGTAGCATTGAACTGGTGCTCTACCGGCGCCCATGATGTGGTAACCAGGGTATCGCCATCGCCAAAATCCCATTTAAACCGCACCGCATCCGGCGAAGAAAGATTAGTGAACGTAACGGGCCTGTTCTCAACCGGTACTACGGGGCTAAAGCTAAAATCCGGTATTGGCGAATCATAAACGGTTATGGTAAACCTTGCCGTATCCGTTTCATTGCAGGTAAACTGGTTGTAGGCCACCAGAACCACGTTGTACACCCCCGGCTGGCTATATGTATGCACAGGTTCAAACTCCGTAGAAGTTTGTCCATCGCCAAAATCCCAAAGCCAGGTTTCCCCCGCTACTGAAGTGTTATCGAACACAGCATTGTATGCTACACAACCTGTTGCCGGTGTAGTAAACCCTGCCCTTACATTATCGGCAACATTGATGAGTATGGTGTCTGCATCCGGGTTATTGCAATAGGAAGTGTCTTTCAGTGTTAAGATAACAGAATAAGGGCCGGGCGCCGGAAACTCATGCGTTATGGATTGCAGGCCCGCCACCACAAGAGGGCTGCCATCCCCGAAATTCCAGGCAAACGAAGTATCGGTAAACGGGCGGGTTGGCGGCGCTATGGATGTATTATTAAATTGATATTGTAATGATGTACAGGGGCCTGTTTTTTGAAAATTGAAACTAAGATCGGCCCTGAGGTCGCCTACCCGGATATTCATGATGGACGAATCTCTTATGTTGCAGGTGTTAGGGTCTATTGCTACCAGCATAACCGGGAATACCCCTGTAGTAGTAAACGTATAGGAGGCAGAAGGAACAGTTGTAATTATATCCGGCGGGTTGCCGGGTACATAATTAAAATACCATTCATAGGATTGGGCATTAGCAATGGTATCAATAAAATCAACTGTCAATGGCACACAACCGGCTGTATCCCTCGGCACCCCGCCAATGCTTGACTGCACACCAGCTTCAACACCTGCAAAGTCCATGTCTATCTTAACCATTGCAAGGTTACACCCGGAGCCACTATTGGCATTGTTTGCATTATTGACCGTTGAATAGGCCCCGGCCGTTACCGGGAATACGGGATGAGGGGTTCCAATCCTGCAGTTGGCGCAAATGGCCTGATAAATAAAACCACTTCTATCAAATCGGCTGGTGCCGCCGTCCACATGGTCGCCGCCCCTGGTTGGAGCATTTTCCTCTCCGAAAAAACTACCGAACAACTGCGAAGTGGCGTTTTTCTGCAACACAAAGAAATAGAAATCCCTTCCGTCTGTATTCGTTTTAAATGCGTTCGGGGTAACAGGAAGCCCTATGGTTCCGGCGCTGTTATATGGATTCGATGGTTCGTAATGGCCACCCCAACCTGATATATATACATTTTCGCAGCGATCTACAAGAAAAGCGGTTGGCGATATATTCGGCGTAAGGGAAGATGTACCAAAAACCGTAGAATAAACATAGGCCGAAAGATCCGGTTGCAGCTTACAGATAAACTGCCTGCCTGTACTGCTTCCATAAGTGGGAATTCCGGGGGTAACCGGCCAGTTACCTGTTGTTTGCCCCATGATATATGGAAAGCCGTTATTGTCAAACTGAATACCGAAAACCTGGTCAATGCCAGGTCCAGGCGCCCCTATATAAGTACCCCTTACCAAAGTAGAACCATCATTGCTGATAACAGCAATAAAACCATCAATAGGGTTTGTGCTTCCCGGATTGTTGTGGGCCGGCCCTACAGTGCCTGCTGTTGTTCCCCCAGGAAATAAATCAGCGCTTTCCGTTCCCCCGGCCACATGAATGTTTCCATCAGGCGCCAGCGAAAGCACATAAGCGGCATCATTTCCGCTGCCTCCCAAATAACTTGAAAATAACAGGGCGCTTAAATCAGGGGTTAATTTCAGCACTACCCCATCCTGGTCCCCTCCTCCCGGAGAAGGTTTAAACACTCCGGATGTGGTAGGGAAACTGCCGATAGATCTTGTACTCGAAGCAAGATAGATATTGCCTGCTGCATCCAATATTACTTCACTCCTGCCGTCATCTCCATAGTTTCTTTGAAGAGAATTTGCCCCCGACCTTGAAGTTGAAATATTTACCCCGTCATTTCCTGCACCGCCCATTCTCACCGATCCGATCAATCCTGTTCCGGTTGCATTCAACTTGCTGATGATGATGTCGTAGCCTCCCGTTCCGGGACGTGATGCTGAACCTACAACAGGATAAGCGCCGGACCCGGATGAAGGAGAGTTTGTTCTGCCGGCCAGGATGAGGTTGCCCTGGTTATCTGCTATCAGACTATGTGGCTGCTCATTACCTGAACCTCCGATATAGGTTGCATATAATCGGTTTCTGCCATCGGGAGAAAGTTTTATAATACCTATATCCACGGGCCTGTCGCCGCTACCAGTGCTTCCGCCCCCAAAACCTACCTGGTAGGCCCCCGGACTTACAGGAAACCCTTCATCAAACACAATGCCCCCGCCAAACATACTGCCATCAGGACCATAAGTAGCTGTAAAGCCCCAGTTATCGGCACGGCTTCCGGAAAATGAACAAAATATAATACTGGGGTCTATCACAAGTGTTGCGGCAGGATCGTAGCCCTTTACATCAAAGGTTACAACATTGCCTTTTACAACATACCGGCAATTAATTTCTCTTTTTCCTTTCACATCCGCCTGGTAAGTATAGGGTGATGATTCCCTTAATTGCCCGACCGAAGTACTGAGCAACAACTCCTTGTTCTTAATATCAAGCCTGCTTACACCATCGTATTTCAATGCTATCCGCGACACATCGCCGCCGGGCTTAACGATAATATCGTATTTCAGCATGTCATTGCTGGTATAGTATCTTACATCCACACCGGGATATACTTCTTCAAAAGTAATGGCCTGGAATATCCTGCAACCGGAAGCCCACCTGGAAGGATCGTTGCCTTTTATATAATTATTATAAGTAGGAATAGCTTTATCAGCCAACACTTTCATTGCCGGTGAAGCATTCACAAAATCAACATTCCAGGCATGGGACCGGAGGGTTATTTGTTCAGCTTCAGAAAGCGGGCCGCCATCCCGGCTTTCTCCATGCATATATTTTTCCAAGGCCGCAAAATCATCCGGGTTATGCTGCACGATGGTAAACCCGCCGTTCCTGATAAAAACAGAGCCGTTGCTTACGCTGCCTTTAAACTGCACCCGGCTATCCCACTGGCCTTTGTTTTCAACAAACTCAATATTGCTGTAACCCTGCGCTGTGGCAACGAGGGTAAAGAGAAAAAAAATGGTCGTAAATAAAACAGGCTTCAGGGTCAAAATATTTTTATTAAAATAACTAAAAAATGGCAGGAAAAGGATAAAAACTTCTGTTAACAAATGCCCAACTCAGCTATTTTTCCTTTTCCGGCAGCATAATTACGTTCGTATGAAACTTAAGTTTGGGCCGTCAGGATATTTTACTCCACAAAACAGGCTCTTTCTGAGATTGAAGGAATTGTTTTAGCTGCAAATTTTCTGCCGAACTTATATCCGGATCTTCTTTCAATAGATGATATGCCCTGTTTTTTGCCTCTTCCAGAAGCCCTTTATCCTTTACTATATCCGCCAGCTTAAAATTAAAAGCGCCGCTTTGCCGGGTTCCGTCAATATCGCCGGGGCCTCTTAGTTCCAGGTCTTTTTCAGCAATCTCAAAGCCATCAGATATATTTACTATTGTTTTGATGCGTTCCCTTGCATCATTACCTAAATTTTTCCCGGTTAAAAGAATGCAATAGCTTTTATCACTTCCCCGGCCTACCCGGCCCCTTAACTGGTGCAATTGTGACAATCCGAATTTTTCCGCACTTTCAATAATCATGACAGAGGCGTTAGGAACATTTACACCCACCTCAATTACCGTAGTTGAAACCATGATCTGCGTATCGCCTTCTACAAACCTTTTCATATTTGTTTCCTTTTGAGCGGCCGGTTGCCGCCCATGCACCATGCTTATCCAGAATTTCGGTTCAGGAAAGTAAGCTTTTACATTTTCATATCCTTTCATCAGGTTTTCATAATCCTGTTTGGCGCTTTCTTCAATTAGGGGGAATATGATATATACCTGCCGGCCTTTTTCTATTTCCGCCCTGATAAAACTCATCACTTTGCTTCTATCGGTTTCATAACGATGTACTGTTGTTATCGGTTGCCTTCCGGGTGGCAATTCATCCAATACACTGTAATCAAGGTCCCCATAGGCCGTCATGGCCAATGTGCGGGGAATGGGTGTGGCTGTCATAACCAGTACATGCGGCGGCACTGTGGATTTTTGCCATAACCGGGCCCGCTGTGCCACACCAAAACGGTGCTGCTCGTCAATAATTGCTATTCCAAGATTATGAAACTGCACTTCGTCTTCAATAATAGCATGGGTGCCCACCAGTATTTGAAGCGGGCCGTCAGCCAATTGTGCCAATATCTTTCTTCGTTCTGCCGCTTTGGTTGACCCTGTAAGCAACTTTACTTCCACCCCGGTTGGTTCAAGCAGTGAACGGATGGTTTGAAAATGCTGTTGCGCCAATATTTCCGTAGGCGCCATCAGGCAAGCCTGGTAACCATTGTCCAGCGCAAGCAGCATCGTTAATACAGCTACGATGGTTTTACCGCTGCCTACATCGCCCTGCAAAAGCCGGTTCATCTGACGGCCATTGCCCGTATCGGCCCTTATTTCTCTTACAACCCTTTTTTGCGCCCCGGTAAGTTCAAATGGCAGATGGTTTTTGTAGAACGTATTAAAAAGGTCGCCTACTTTGCTGAACGGTATGCCTTTTGAAAAACGATGCCGGTTACTCAACAGCATACCTACCCGTAATTGTGCAATAAACAGCTCTTCAAACTTCAGCCTTTCTGTTGCTTTCTGCTGTGCTTCTGCATTAACAGGAAAATGAATGTTGCGATACGCCTCTAACCTGTTCATCAAACGTAATTCCTGCAAAACGGTTGCAGGTAAGTTTTCAGGAATATCTTTCGGGTGCAGTTGAAACAACAATGCTTCCGTTAACTTTCCTATCTGTCTTCCGCCGAGGCCACGGGATTTTAATTTTTCCGTAGCAGGATACACAGGCTCCAGCACATTTTTACCGGCGGTGTTATCAGGTGTCAGCAGTTCTATTTCGGGATGAACAATCTGCGGCATTCCCTGAAAATACCCGGCCCTGCCGTACACGAGGTAAGGCTGACCGGCTTTTAATGTTTTTTGAACCCAGTTAATGCCCTGAAACCATATTAACTCAATAAAACCGGTTTTATCGTTCAACCGGGCTGTTAACCTTTTCCCGGCTTTCTGCCCCACGGTTTCAATATCGGTTAATAGACCTGCCACCTGTATAAAATCGGTTTGTGGCGATATTTCGCTGATGGCGCTGATTTTTGTTTTATCTACGTACCGAAACGGGAAATGGTGCAGGAGGTCGTTGAACGTAAACAGGCCAAGTTCTTTTTTAAAAAGGTCGGCCCGTTGCGGCCCCACTCCTTTCAGGTATTCAATGGGACTGGATAATATGGTTGACGCTGAATAAATAAGCAAGATTTGAACAAATTTAAACCGCTTTCCGTATCAATACCCGCAACTTTATATAAGCAGGTTCCGGGAAACAGTACTATTCATTTGCAGAAAATACTATTCTATGTGGGAAAGTTCACTATAAAAAATGAAAATAACGCAATCTCTAAACCGGAATTTTCTTTGGCGTTATCCCTTACATAAAGCCCTTGTATTATTTGTTGCCCGTTATTATTTTGTTGCCTGAAATCAATCACCCTACCGAAACCAAGACCGAAAACCGATGAACAACCACCTGTACCTCCTCAAACTGCCTTTTATTGCATATAAATTTCCGCTGCTTTGTTTTTTATCAGCTTTTGTAATCACCCTCATAAGTATTCCTGTAGTCATTCATTACGTCAATAAATACCGGTTTTTTGATGTCCCTAACGGACGCAAAGTGCATACAGCGCCGATACCCACACTTGGGGGCGTTGCTATTTTTGCCGGAATGGCCGTTGCATTAAGCCTTTGGTTCCCGTTTAGCAATGATATAACGCAGGTTGCTTTCTTCTTTTCGGTAACTGTATTATTTGCATTAGGTATCATGGACGACCTGAAAGATTTGTCTGCCCGGTACAAGTTTATGGTGCAAACAGCGCTTGCCGCTATTATTGCCGCTTCGGGAATTCGCATTACTTCTTTGGACGGCCTGTTTGGCATTGAAGAATTGCCGGTTGTAACGCAATACCTGCTCACCGTATTGACCGTTGTTGGAATTACCAATGCTTTTAACCTTATTGATGGGATAGATGGCCTTGCAGCAGGTCTCTCCTTTATGAGCCTTATAATGCTTGGTCTTTTTCTTTCGTTAAGCGGCGATACCACTTCAGGTCTGATTGCTTTTGCATTGGCAGGGGGTACGCTGGCTTTCCTATATTTCAATTTCAGTCCGGCAAAGATATTTATGGGTGATACCGGTTCGTTGATACTGGGGTTCGTCATTGCCGTGCTTTGCATAAAACTGATACAGGCCAATACCATAGCTGATAGCCTGCTGCTGCCTCATGCCCCGGTTTTTGTACTAAGCATTGTATTCATTCCTGTTTTCGATACGCTTCGTGTATTTGCCGTACGGATATGGAACGGGAAATCTCCTTTTGTCGGAGATAAAACACATATTCACCATTTACTTACCAACCAGGGATTCAGCCATCTTTTTGCGGTACGGCTGATCGGGTTCATGCATGCGTTTATATTGATAGAAGCCTATGCGTTGAAAAATTACTTCAGCCAGGAGTTCATCCTGCTGCTGCTATTTGCTTTTATGGTTTCAAGTACAGCTATCCTAAAGAACCTGGGATTCATTGCTATGAAAAAACCTTCAGCAGAAAGAGCAAACGCCGTTAAAGAATAAAAGGTTTTATATATTGATGGAAAGTTGATGCTCCGTTACCATCTCCCTGATTTTATCGAGGAGCTTGCTTTTACTGGCAAAGCCTATATACGATTTACCGACCACAACAGGTAAGTACGGCAATCCTGATACATCAAACCGGCTCATTACTTTTTCCAGGTTTTCATTTCTGTCAATCAGGTATGCCGGCTTCGTCATAATAGAACCCACCTTTATGTTGTTGTATTTATCTCTGTCAAACAAATAGGCTTTTATGTCATCAACGATCACAACCCCCTGCAATTCTCCGGCATCCGACAATACAGGGAACACGGTTTTATTACACCTGGAGAAATGATCAATCACTTTTTCAACAGAATCTGCAGAAGAAAGAACGGGGAAATCGGTTTCTGTAATATCAGCCAGTGAAATGTTTTGTAACAATACAGCTTCTTTATTATCCATCCTGATACCTTTCTGTGCCAGTTTTCCCGTATAAATAGAATACGGCTCTATTGATTTGGAAATAAAATAACTGATGGCAGAAACAATCATTAACGGAATAAACAAGGAATATCCGCCTGTAATTTCTGCAATTAAAAATATGCCTGTAAGCGGTGCATGCACCAACCCGCTTAGCATTCCAGCCATGCCGGCGCCAATAAAGTTCTCTTTATTCAGTTGAATTGCATTTGTAAGGTTTACTATAGATGTAAACGCATAACCAAAAAGGGCTCCTGTAAATAAAGATGGGGCAAAAATACCACCATTGCCTCCGGCCCCTAATGTAACAGATGTAGCAAAAACTTTTATCAGCACTATTGCCAGCGTAAATAATATCAACACATACGATTCAGAAGCATACCCCTCAAACAAAGAACCTTCTAATAAAGACGACTCATTTCCAGATACCAGTTCTGTAACAGAAGTATATCCTTCGCCGTATAGCGGAGGAAAAATAAAAATAAATAAAGCAAGCATCAGCCCCCCGCTTATTGCTTTTGCATATACATTATTCCATGCAGCGAATTTCTTCTCTGTCCAGAAATAAACTTTCATAAAATAAACAGATAATAACCCGCAAAAAACACCTAACAAAACATAAAAAGGCAACGCCCCCATTTCCCATCCATGTGGCAATGGAAAAAGCAGGTGGCCTTTATACAAAGCCTGTGAAATAACTGTTCCGGAAGCGGAGGCAATAAGTATAGGAATAAAAGCAGGGATACTAAACTCTGCCAGTAATACTTCCATGGCAAACAACACTCCTGCAACAGGCGTATTAAAAATAGCAGCAATACCGGCCGCTGCACCGCAGGCCAGCAACACTATCCTTTCTTTTTTCGGAAGTAATAATATACGGGAAACATTGGAGCCAATGGCCGATCCCGTTACCACAATAGGCGCCTCCAATCCGACAGACCCGCCAAAACCCACCGTAACAGCGCTGCTTACAGCATGGCTGTACGTATTATCCGGTGGAATATTCCCTGATCTTCTTGAGATAGAGTAGATAATATTCGCAATTCCCCGGCCCAGGTTTCCTCCTCTTACTTTTTCAACAAAAAGTACCGTAAGGAATATACCTGCTAACGGAAAAAGGTAAAACAGTATTTCGAATTCTTTATGCCTGGAAAGTGTGCTGACCTTTTCGTGTATATAATGAACGGAAACTTTTAATAGAACCGCCACCAGCCCTGCTATAATGCCTATAAGGATACTGGCGATAATCAGAAAGTTTTTATTACTAATGTATCTTAAACGCCAGTAGTTGAAATGCCTGATAAGCTTTTTCATCTGCTGCAAATATCAGGATTACCTGAGCCATTCAGCTACTTTAATTGCAGCTTCGGTGATATTCCTGCAATAATGGTCAATAAAATCAGGTGGTAATGGCTCATGAATGGGGATAGTATAGCTTGCAGCCAGCGCTTTGGCCCCGTCAAAATCAACATAAGACAGTCTTGCCGATAGTTCATCTTCAGGCCGGTTAAAATCAGGCCCCGGAAGAATAGCCACACCACATTCATCCAGCAACCTGTCGCAAAGTTCCTGTGCATTGGTTATACCTTTTTTCAGTAACCGGTCTTTTAGTAAACTAAAATCAAGAAAAAGATAAAATCCACCCGTTGGATCGCTTACACGGATACCGGCTGAACGGAGAATGCCCGCCGTTGTGGTGCCCAATGCACTCAATATCCTTCTTGCATGAGATAAATAGTTCTCAATCTCTGCTCCGCCGCTGAATGCCTGAATGGCGGCATACTGAATAGGGGCGCTGACAGCAGTATATGTTTCACTCGCTACCGTTACCATCGGTTCAAGCAGCCAGCGCAACTCGGAAGGAAAAGAAAAAGTTCCCAATCGCCACCCTCCTGCCCCACACCATTTTGATAAGCCGGAACTGATGATAGTGCCTTCAGGATAATACCTTGCGATGGATTCATGGTTCCCCTTGTGGTGCAGTTGCCCGTAAATCTCATCTGAAAGTATATAAATGCCGTATTTCTTTGCCACTTCTGCCAGTTCCCGGATCGCATTTGTGTCATAAGTAACCCCGTCAGGATTACCGGGATAATTCAGGATAAGCAGGTAAGGTTTATTACTGCTTCCGTTGTTTTTGAATTTAAGTAAATATTCTTCCAGTTGCTTAGCAGATAATCTCCATTCCTCTTCAACTGGTGTATGAATGACATGAATGGTATTGCCAATAATTTTTGCCTGTGGTGCGTACGACACCCAACTGGGGCTTGGAATAAGCACTTCGCCATTAAACACCAATTGCAGGAGAAACAATAGTTCTTTGGAGCCCGGCCCGATCATGACGTTATCGGGCAGAATATCCACCCCGTCTTTCTTACGGTGAAAATCGGCTACAGCCTGCCGCAATTCCGGCACTCCCTGCACATGCTGATACTCTTTTTGAGTAGCATACAAACGTAAAGCATTCACTACCGGGTCTGGTATGGGAAAAGGTGATTGCCCTAAACCTAATTTATAGATATGCCTGCCTGCGGCGATCAACTCTTTGGAACGCTGGTTAATGCGCAATGTTGGCGATTCTGTCATTCCAATTAAGCGGGGATTGATGTATTGCGCCTGCACCGCCGCACTGCTCATTGCTTTCAGCTTATCTGCATCATCAATCCGGGGAAAGGATGAATTACTCATTAAACAATGTTTTCAGTTCGTCTTCAAAGAAGAATTTTTCATCGCCAAAAGCGGGCTTCAGCTCATCCAGCCAGCAGGCGTTTTCATCAAACGCAGCAAAGAATGGCCTTGCCGCCCAATCAGGGTTCCTTCCCTGGAGAAACCGGAGAGTGAATATTTTCTTACCGCCTGCTTCTGCCACACCCAATACCTGTACTTTACCGGGAGTAGCACTCATACTGGGGCCTCTTACCGTTCTGCAAATACCGCTAACCTGCTGATAGGCCTTCCGGAAAATATTCCACGCTTCTACCAAAGATACTTTAAAATAATGCTGCGCCCCGGTATCTCTTGCTACAAACATATAATAAGGAATGCAATTAAGATTTGCCTGCTTTCGCCACATGGCGGCCCATATATCCGGGTCTGCATTAATGTTTTTCATAACAGGCGATTGCGTTCTGATAACGGCGCCGGTATTACGTATTCTTTTTATAGCTTCTTCTACCGCCGGTGTTGATAATTCAACCGGGTGATTGAAATGGGCCATAATGGCAAGCGTTTTTCCGGATTCAACAATTCGTTCAAACGTCCGCAATGTATCATCGGCATCATCGTCCGTCAGGAATTTATACGGCCAATAGCTCAGGGCCTTTGTTCCTATACGGATTGTTTGCAGATTTGGGATATCCGCTTCCAGTATGGGGTCAATATAGGAAGTAAAAATCTTGTTCTTCATGATCATCGGGTCGCCGCCGGTAAACAAAAGATCTGTTACCTCCTGATGCTGCTGTAAATACTTTACAAGCAACTCTGTTTCCCGCATGGCAAATTTCCACTCGTCCATTCCCACAAACTGCGGCCACCTGAAACAGAAGCTGCAATAAGCATGGCATGTTTGCCCCTGGCTCGGAAAAAATAAAACTGTTTCACGGTACTTATGCTGCATACCTGTCAGGCGTTGCCCTTCTATCATGGGCACATTATGTTCCAACTGTCCGGCAGGGTGCGGGTTCAATTCAAGCCGTATAGTATGTGCTATTCTCTTTATCTCATCTTTCCCTGCATTCCTGTCCACAGCTTCTTTCAATATAGCATAGTGCTCCTCTGTCAGCATTTCCTTTCCCGGAAAGGTGAGTATGAACATAGGGTCATCCGGCACATTGAACCAGTCAATCAGTTCGTCCACTACATAACTGTTTGTTTTGAAAGGCAGCACATGGCTTACAATCTCAATATCCTGTATCTGCTGATCGCTCAATACTGCAATCTGGGGTATCTGCCTGAAATTGTGAGCTGCAAATGAACGATAAACGGATTTTCTATCCAGCACTTCACTGATCATGGGCAATTAATTTAAAGGTGAAAAAATAGTTGGCGTCAACGCCTGCCTGATACTATTCCGAAGGAATTTATATGTGCATCAGAGCCAATGTCAATGAGTCGGTAAAATAGTTTATTTCGCCGGTAGGGAAGGTTATAAAACAGAGAAAATAATTTTTGTTACAGAAAAATACCGGCTTATTACTTATTTATTCATTAATTATTTAGTGATATTGTTTTTTCTGAGGCTTCATGACCTCACCCCATCGCTACTCCGGATATAAGGCACATTGAAAACTTTTGTTGGGGTGAGGTACCAAAATAATGCAAGAGAGTGTATCATTAAATTCTACACCAGGAATATATTGCTTACGGTTGCCCTGCTTCAAGCAAAATTTTTTCTGCTCTTTGAATAGCTGTGCCAAAAGTATCTGTAATATTCGCTTTGCCGATTGCAAAGACAAGCCTTGCATCTTTCAGCTCATTCATAACCTGTATGCTGTGTATTTCGCAAAGAATTAAACGGGTATTCCTGCTTTTGGATTCCCGATAGACTTCTTCAATAGTCCTTATACCTGTTGCATCTATTATGGGCACCTGTTTCATACGGATGATCAGCACCTTCGGGGCTTTTTCTATCAGTTTGATAGCTTCTTTGAATTTATATGCTGCGCCAAAGAAAAGCGGCCCGTTTATTTCAAACACTTCCACCTCATCAGGTATTGCCAGGGTATCAATCAATTCTCCTTCTTCCTTATTTTCTTCTTCCAGGTTCTTTTTAAGAATGCTCACATCGCTTGACCTGATCATTTTTCTCATAAACAGAAAAACGGCCAGCAACATTCCTATCTCAATGGCCACGGTAAGATCAATTAATACTGTAAGAAAAAACGTTGTTAACAGTACAGCCACATCACTTTTAGGGCCTTTCAACACACTTACAAAATTTTCCCACTCACTCATATTGTAAGCCACTACCACTAATATACCTGCCAGTGTGGCCATGGGTATCAATGCCGCCCATTTACCTACAAACAGGATGATAAGCAATAAAGTAATGGCATGTACAATACCTGCTACAGGAGTACGGCCCCCATTCTTAACATTCGTAGCTGTTCTTGCAATAGCGCCGGTGGCGGGAATGCCTCCAAAAATTGCAGAAAAAATATTGGCCGTTCCCTGTGCTATCAATTCTGTATTGGATCGGTGGCTGCCCCGTATCATTCCATCGGCTACTACTGCCGAAAGCAGGGATTCAATACCGCCCAGCAAAGCAATAGTGATAGCGGGCTGTATCAGGTTCTGTATCGTTGCAAAATCAAGGCTGGGGAAAACAGGCGAAGGAAGGCCCGATGAGATAGCGCCGAACCTGCTGCCTATTGTTTCTACGGGAAGATGAAAAAAATGTACAGCAGCCGTAGTTGCCACAATGGCAATCAATGAACCCGGTATTTTATGCGTTACCCTCGGCCATAGAAAAATAATCAGCACCGTAACCACAGCCATCAGCACTGCATAAAGCGATATGGATTGAAAATTTTGAAAATAGCTTTGCCATTTTTCCACAAAATCGGCGGGAATATCCCCCATTTCTAACCCAAAAAAATCTTTTATCTGAGAAGAAAAAATGATTAACGCTATGCCACTGGTAAAGCCTATTACCAGTGGGTAAGGAATGAATTTGATAACAGACCCTAACCGGGCCAGCCCCATCAGCACCAGTAAAATACCGGCAATAAAGGTGGCAATGATCAACCCGTTGATGCCGTATTGCTGCACAATGCCATAAACGATAACAATAAAAGCGCCGGTAGGCCCGCCTATCTGTACACGGCTGCCGCCCAGGGCGGAGATAATGAACCCGGCAATAACAGCGGTATATAATCCTTTCTCCGGCGATACTCCCGAAGCGATGCCAAATGCAATGGCAAGGGGCAATGCCACGATTCCTACAATAATACCGGCTAAAACATCTTTTTGAAACTGCTGGCTGTTATAATTTTTTAATGTATCAAGTAATTTAGGACGAAACATAGGAACCGAAGTTAGCTGTTGGATGAAATATATTTCTGTTTTAGCCTATTGAAATAAGCAGTTGTTGCTGTATTATTATACCCAATCACCTCTTCATTAGCAACAGCGGGAATAATCTTGCCGGCCAATTTGTGTTTGCAATCATCAGGTGCGGTAGCCATCTTATTTATGAATTACTTTTGAAGTAATCAGATCTTTGTCCAGAACTTTAACAGGTTATCGTACCCTGTCCCTACCACATGATAATCCGGCGGCACTTCATCTTCCAGGCTGTTAAAAGTCGCCAATCTTGTTCCCGGTGGTTTTTTATCCAGTTGCCTGTAGAGATAGCGGTTGTAGTAGTAATACAGCTCTGCAGAATAGTCAATGCTATCGTCTATCTTATCAGTGCCTGCTAGGTTCTCATAAAATGAATTATAGAAATAGAAATGATCGTAATGAGAAAAGTCAAGTTGTGTAAAGTTGCCATGCAGGAAAGAAACGTTCCCTAACTGCAATTTCTCTTTTGCCCGGTTGGCAAAATGCACAAGGTTTTGCCGTTGCTCAACACCAAAGTAAAACGCATCCGGCATATAATGGGCCGCAGCCAGGCAAAACTTACCGACACCGCAGCCTATGTCAAGCACCCTGGCGCCTTTTTCCGCTGCCAGGAACCGGGCTGCTCTCCTCGCTACCTGTAACGGCGTCCAGTGCCGATGGGCCAATTGCTGAACCGGCTCCGGGTATAGTTTGTCAAACTGTGTATCAGAAGTAAAAATCATTTCCCTGCTTAAGCCCGGTTCGTCCATTAATTCCATAATATACCGCCTTATAGTTACGTTTTTTCTTAAAAAGCAAAATTACAGAGGGAAAAAATGATAGCTGGTAAACCTTATCACTCTAAAAAGTAAAGAATATTACTTTTCAAATGGTTAATTTTGAAGCACCATGAGCATTCTGGGCATCTTTCCTATTGATAAATGGAATTTCAAAACAGGTTCTATCTTAAAAGAAATGCCCCCGGAAGACATTGCATTACTTTTTGCCAATAAATCGGACCACACTTATGCAAAAGGCGAAGTCCTTTTCAGGGAAGGCTCCCCGCCTTCGGGCATATTTTTCCTGCAGGAAGGAAAAGTAAAAAAATATAAAGTGGACAAAGAAAACAGGGAACAAATCATTTATGTGGCCAATTCCGGTGAATTACTGGGCTATCATGCCCTGCTTGCCGAAGACCGCTATCCCGACTCTGCCACCACACTGGAGCAGAGTACCATTACTTTTATCCCAAAAGAAGATTTCCTGCGTACCCTCCGGGAATCGGCTGTTCTTGCAAAGCTGCTTTTAAAAACCCTTAGCCATGAATTTGCAGTGCTGGCCAATACGGTTTCCCTGCTTGCCAAAAAAACAGTAAGGGAAAGACTGGCGCTTCAATTAATAGTATTGAGAGAAAAGTATAAGGTTGATTTTCATCCGGGCATGGACGTAGAGATTAATATGGGGCGGGATGACCTGGCCAACCTGGTAGGAACAGCAAGGGAAAATGTGGTTCGCCTGCTGACAGAATTCAAAGAAGAAGGGATACTGACTACCAGGGGCCGGAAAATAATCATTACCGACGTTAACAAGCTGATCGCCATAGGCAGTTAATTACCAGCCCATCTCCGATTGTTATTCCTCTCAAGAACTGAACAACCTTTCTAACCAACACCCCTTTCCGGGTTTAAGGCAGTTAATACCGTCAAAAGAGTGTCAGTTAATTAAAAATATTAGTCTATAATTTTTATAGACTAATCAAATCTCCCTATTTTTACCTCCCATCCGGGATGGAAAAAATATATAGTATATGAAAAAAGCAAGGCTGTCTATGTTATCAGCCCTCCTTTTATTATTGCCTACGTTCGTTGGAAGCATTGCAAAATCAATCCAGATAAAAATAGAAGGTGTTGTGATTGCGGAGAAAACAGGGAAACCTGTTTCCAATGCACTCGTTTATGCAATTGAAGGAGAAGAAGAGGCCCTTACCAATTCAAAAGGCGAGTTCAGGTTGTTTACCTCAAGAAAAACGCCTTTGCTGCTTACTGTGGAACGCTGGGAATACGAAAAAAAGAAACTGACAATTACAGATGCCGGGCAAAAGGTCAGCATAAAACTGAAAATTAAAAACTGATTCTATAAAAGTGCAGGCGCCTGAATGTGTTACTAACCCATATACATAGCTGTCTGCTCTTAAGTGTAAGCGTTACGTGACCGAGAGGACAGGCAAAGGTTGTGCAAAGCCTTTTACGAGGGTTCGATTCCCTCCGTAACCACTTCATATGCAAGCATTCGTTAACCGGGCTGTGTTTCTACACGGCCCTTTTTATTTCCCGATACAGAACTTACTAAATATAGTTCCCAATATATCCCTGTCCACTTCCACCTGGCCTGTGATTTCTCCGAGATAATGCAGGCAACGGCGGATGTCCGGCGCCAGCAGGTCGCCGGTGAGTTTTTGCTGCATCCCTTTCTCAATATCTTCTAAAGAAGAAAGCGCCTTTACCAACGCCTCTTGATGACGGGCATTGGTAACGATGGTGCTTTCTGCATTTACAGCGCCGCCAACAGCCTTGTCATACATTCTTTTTTTCAACACATCTATTCCCTGTTTGCCCCTGGCCGAAATAACAACCTGCGATGTATCGCCGGAAAAAGAAGTGCCCGCAACATCCGCTTTATTGAAAACAGTGATCGTTTTTTCTTCCAATGGTTTCAGCCATTCAAAAAGAGGGTCTTCCTTATCCGTAAGGTCAACGAGATGAAGGATAATGGCTGCTCTGGCTGCATTTTGCCTACTGCGCTCAATGCCCAGGTTCTCTATGCTGTCTGTGGAATGTTCCCTGATGCCGGCTGTATCTATCAACCGGAACAATACACCGTTGATATTGATGGTTTCTTCGATGGTATCTCTTGTAGTGCCTGCAATATCGCTTACAATGGCCCTTTCTTCGTTGAGCAAGGCATTCAGCAAAGTTGATTTGCCCGCATTGGGCTTGCCGATGATGGCTACACTTACCCCGTTCCGGATCACATTGCCCAGTTTGAATGACTGAATAAGGGCGGTGATCTTTTCTTTCAGTTGCCGTATCAATTCTTCTAATTGCTGCCTGTTGGCAAACTCTACATCTTCTTCCGAAAAATCAAGCTCCAATTCTATCAAGGCGGCAAAATGGATAAGCTGTTCCCGCAGATCTTTCAAATCGTCTGAAAAGCCACCCCTTAACTGGTTCAAGGCTGTTTCTTTAGCAGCTTTGGAATCAGCGGCTATCAGATCGGCCACAGCCTCAGCCTGCGCCAGGTCCAGTTTACCATTCAAAAAAGCCCTTTGGGTAAATTCACCCGGTCTTGCCAGTCTTGCCCCTTTGTTGATACAGGCTTCTATTACCTGCTGTTGCACATAAGGAGAACCATGGCAACTGATTTCAGCCGTATCTTCTCCTGTATAGGACCGGGGCGCTTTAAACAGGGAAACAACCACCTCATCAATGATTGTATTCCCTTCTTTAAGGTAACCAACATGAAGCGTATGCGAAACGGCTTCCAGCAGGTTTCTGGAAGGAAACAGGTCGTTTACAATTGAAATAGCTGCCGTACCACTCAGCCTGATAACCGCAATAGCTGCTACTCCCGGGGCTGTTGCCAATGCCACTATCGTATCGTTCCAGGTTAATGAATTTTCCTGCATTGGTCAAAAATAGAGATTCAATCTTACAAAAGTGAGGTACAAGTATCTGCACAAAAAAGCCCTTTCTTTTGAAAGGGCCTTTAAAATGATCTGTTAAGGATATTAATAATCATCCTGCACCTGGAAGGTAATCGGCTGCTTACGATAAGCTTTTACCTGGCGGCCATTCTGAACGGCTGGCTCCCATTTAGGGCCTTTTTTAATTACCCTCATGGCTTCTTCTTCCATTCCGTAACCATGATTGGTTAAAGCCCGGACATCACTTATAGAACCGTCCCTATCCACTACAAACTGAACAACGGTAGTGTATGTTCCGGTAGGCGCTCCGTTATCACTTGCTACCTGTCCGTTGGCGTTCCTTTCCAGGTATTGGCGCCATTTGCTGTCGCCCCCGGGAAATTTAGCTTCTATCTCCACTTTGTCAAATATCTTGTTCTCATCGTCTTCTTTCTTGACTTCGATAATCTGCTTTACGTCTTCGATTACCGGCGCCTGAATATTCAAATCCTTTATCCCTTCCTGGTTCACCACATCAATCTTAGCTTCTTTCAATTCTTCTTGTGGTGGTGGTGGTTTTTCCACTTCCTCATCCTTCTTGATTACGGGAGGGGTAAATTGCTTCATCTCCACTTTGGGCGGTTCCACTTTGGGCGGAGGTGGCGGAGGCGGAGGCGGGGGGATTGGCTTCGGCTCTTCCTGCTTAATGTCCTGCAACGTAATCTCCTGTTGCTTGATTTTGTTCTTGTTTTCTTTTGCCAAAGTACTTGACAATACCGAGCCCAATAAAGCCAGCCCTGCAATGGAGGCAGTAACAATAAGGGCACGGGTAATACGGCGGTTATACGTTTTTCTCAACTCATAAGCGCCATAATCTTTATTCCTGCCTTCGAATATCAGGTCAAGAATATCTGCGGATAAAATTTTATTGGCTTCCATTGTTTTGTTTTTTATACAGATGCCGAAACACACCTGATTCCATAAACAGGCAGCGCCTATTTAATGTTATTCGTTTCTTCTGTTTTCTTTATCAGTTCGTTTTCCTGATCCAGAATCTTAACCATGGCATAGGTTCTCACCTGATTAATGGTCATTTCATCAAGAATATCAACCGTATTCCTATAAGTAGCTTCCTCGTTAGGTTTTATGACCACGATAAAGTCCCTGTCCTTACAGGCATTTTCCCAAAGAGGGTCACCTTTTTCTTTAGCCCTTTCCTGGGCTTTTTTACAAGTTTCGTCATCATGATTATGCCGGCTGATGACATCCTTCTTCTTGTTAATAATAATATCACGGATACCTTTGAAGGTTGTTTGGTTGAAGTTATTCTTTCCTTCAACCACCTCTAATTTCCCTTCATAGTAATACACCTGGTTGCCTTTGCCCAAAAGGATTGTAAGTACCCCGGATTCTTTGGCTTCGGTTTGCTCTTTTTCATCTTTTATGTCTTTGGGCATGTTCAGATCAAGGGTGGTAGGCTCACTCATCGTTGCAGTAAATACAAAGAAAGTAATGAGCAGGAACCCCAGGTCCACCATGGGCGTCATGTCCACACGGGTAGAAAGCTTTTTGGCTTTTTTAACGCCAGGGCCTTTTTTGTGACCACCGCCATCTCCACCGGTATCAATACTTGCCATAATTGTTCTTTTTAATTCGTTAACGTATTAATATTTTACTTAGTCAATCTCTTGTTCAACTGATCCAGTTCTGAACCGCCCGGTATATCATCAAGGGAGGTAACGAGATTGTACTTAAACTCCTCATTCTTTTTCAAGGCGCTTACAACCGCTTCAAAAGTGGGGTATTTTGCAGCGCCGTCCCCCTTGATAAGGAATTTAAGCTGCTCGCCTACAAATGCCTTTTTAGATTCCAGTATCCACCAGTATAACTGGTTATTGGCTGTATCTGAAACAGGTATTCCGGGTTGCCTTATTTTATTCTGCTGATCTTCGCCCATAGCAAGAAATTCTTTGAGCGAACCAAAAGGAACCCCTACGGCATAGGTTTTCCGGAAACTTTGCATCTCGGTTTGCGAAAGATTCAATTTCTGGCTTTCGTTAATACCGCTGATGACAGCGTCATATTTTGTTTTATCCTTATCAGATAGAACAGAGAAGAAAACCCGGTTGCTTGAGTCAATAGTAATCATAACCGCATTACTCTCAGGAAGTTTCTGCGACAGTACAGAACCCGGGGTTTTGATTTCAACGGGTTCCGGCGGTTTGAACTTGGTAGCCATGATAAAGAAAGACAGGATCAGGAAAGCGATGTCCACAAAGGGGGTCATGTCCGTATCCGTACTCTTCTTCGGTATCTTAACACTTGGCATTCTTACAAAATTTAGTAATTAGATGAATATTGTTGGTATTTCCATACTTAAACACTACTGCCTCACTTCCAATTATTTATAAAGGGAAGCAAAACTTTGTGTAAGGGTAAAACCAGATTCATCAATACCGTATGTTATAGAATCTATCTTGGTAGTGAAGATGTTATACATTACAAGCGCCAGGGCAGATGTACCGATACCCAATGCCGTATTATACAGGGCCTCAGAGATACCCACAGCCAGATCGCCTGCAGCGCCTGCTCCACCATCCTGACCCAAAGCGGCAAATGAACGGATCATACCCAATACAGTACCCAAAAGGGCAACAAGTGTACCTACAGAAGTAATGGTAGATAAAAACACCAGGTTTTTCTGAAGCATAGGCAGTTCAAGTGCTGTTGCTTCTTCTACTTCTTTCTGAATAGCAATCACTTTTTGTTCTGTATCCAGGCCGCCTTCGGTAATCAGTTCTTTATAACGGCGAAGACCGGCTTTCATAACGTTTCCAACGGACCCTTTTTGTTTATCGCATTCACCTAATGCCGCATCTACATTACGGTTGGCCAGGTGATATTGCACTTTACGGATAAAATCAGCAATAGAACCGTTTCCTAATGCTTTACGGATAGTCAGGAAACGTTCAATAGAAAAAGTGATTACCATAAGTAACAGTCCAATAAGCAATGGAACGATAATACCCCCTTCATAAATACCGTGTAAAGAGTCTTTGGGCTTATGGTGTTTTGGCCAGAAACCTCCGTCTGCAGAAGGTTCATGGAAGCCTGAAGGATTACCTAATATAAAACGCCAGATAGCGTACCCGGCTACAATACAAAAAATAGGAGCAATCCACGAAATAGCATTACTACTTTGTTTTGCCTGAACTGAAGTAGCCTTAACAGAAGTTGCAGTTGGTTTAATCTCTGCCATGATCTTTAGTTTTTTTAAATTTTAATTTGTTAATGCGAGCCCTTGTAATGAATTACAATGCTAAGAAAAAAGTTTAGTTAAAATAACACCCCTCCCTTTTTTTTAGAAAAGGAGGCTTCAAGTTAAGGATTTTTTAATACGGAACAAGTCCCGTAGAAATAATTTGATCTTAATTAATAATTTTCTCGCTGCACAATGGCGTTATCCACAACCGGGATTATCATTCATAGCGCAAAGCCGCTACAGGACTCAGTTTTCCCGCTTTCAGGGCAGGATAAATCCCGGCAAGTATTCCTATAAAAAAGCATATAAAAATGCCATACAGAACCCAACCCCAAGGCACCACAAAGCCTGTTTGAAGGGCCTTTGTAAAAACATTGCCGACAATAACGCCAAGCAGAATGCCAAGCAGGCTGCCGATCAGGCTGATGATAACCGCCTCTAATAAAAACAACCAGCTAATTGTGCTGTTTTTGGCGCCTATTGCCTTTGCCAGACCTATTTCCCTGGTCCTTTCGGCAAGCGCTACCAGCATAATATTCATCAACCCAATGGCAGCGCCGATAAGCGTAATAAGACCTATTACTGTTGCAGAAACCGTCAAAAAACGCAGGCTTTCCATTGCTTTCTGCGCTATGCTGTCGCTTCTGTCTACGACAAAATTATTATCCTCAGCGCTGCTTAACATGCGTACAGACCGGAAGACGCCTTCCGCTTCAGCCATGGCAGCATCCAGGCGGAAAACGTCTTTTGCCATAATCCCTATTACAAACGAGTAATTGCCGACGAAATTTCTTTTTACCGAAGGATATGGCATTATAATAATATTATCCCGGCTAAACCCAAAAGCATTGCCCCGGCTTTTTAAAACCCCCAATACACGGTATAGCTGATTATTAACCCTTATCCCGGCATCAATGGCATGTAACAGGTTTTCTTTAAACAAATTTTTTGCCGCATCATACCCCAGCAAACAAACATCATTGGCAGGCGGCTGCACATCGTATTCACTCATATTACGTCCATGCAGCACTTCAAATCCATTTAAAGCAATATAATTTTCATCACCCCCAACAACTACAACATTGGGGTTGGATCTCTTTCCTTCATACGAAACCATATTGTTTCTGCCGCCAAAAAGGGAAATGCTTTTCACCGCCGGAAACAGGTATTGCTCTGCAAAAAGCTCCGCCTCTTCTTCTGTAATTCTTTTACCAGGTACGGACATCTTTTCTTTTACCTTCCCTTCATTTTCCTTCTGTATTTCCCTGTTGCCTTCACCGCCGATTACCGGGCTTCTCTCCTTATACCTGATGGTAAATGAATTGGCGCCCATCGTTGAAAAACTGTCGGAAAATTTCTGGCTCATGGCCTTAATAGCTGTAATGATACCGATAAGGGCCATTATCCCTAAGGCAATAATAGAAATGGTCAATAGTGCCCGCAGCTTATTGGCTCGCAGGGTGCTGAATGCAAGAAAAAAAGCATCGCTCCACTTCATAGAAAACCGAAGTTAGCGCCTCTGCAACCAGCAACCATAAGATGATCAGAAATAATAATACCGGATAAGCAGCCCGGGAAACAGCCCTAACAGGATTATTAATACTGCAAGGAACACCAGTACGGCCTTGAATAAGCGGGGGAAAACTATTGCACCGGCACCTTCAGCGGCCTCTTTAAAATACATGGCCTGAATAACCCTGAAATAATAATAAACACTAACGGCTGCCATCAGCACTGCAAACAGCGCCAGCCATAAACTGCCCGGCGTAGCCAGCGCTGCTTTAAGCATATAGAATTTTGCCATAAAGCCCGCTGTCAATGGAATACCTGCCAACGATAAAAGAAAGATAACCGCAGAAGCGGCAACCACCGGCTCTGTTTTTGATAAACCATTAAAGCCTTCAAAGGTGTAGTCCTTCATTTTTGATAAAACGGCAAATATCCCGATGGTGGCAAAGCTATAAGCGGCGGCATACAGCAACAGGCCCTCTTTTGCCGCAGCATTCATAGCAAATATTGACAACAACATAAAACCGGCCTGTGCAATACTGGAATAAGCCAGCATTCTTTTTACACTCTGCTGAAATACGGCTGTTATATTACCAATAAAAAGCGTTGCCGCCGTAATGATCATTATAATTACCCGCCATTGTTTTTGCAGCCCTTCAAACGACTCGTCAAATAAGCGGATAAATGCAATAAACACAGCCGCTTTTACAATTGTAGCCATAAAAGAGGTGAAAACCGTAGGGGCGCCGTCATACACATCGGGGGTCCAGAAGTGAAACGGTGCAGCCGAAACCTTAAATGCCATTGAAAACGATAAAAGCAGCATCCCTGCAACCAGCAAAGCCGAAGGCTGGGTAAGAAAAGCATCTGTGAATACGGTAGTAAACGTACCCCTTGCCCCATAGATAAAGGCAATCCCCATCAGCATCAGCCCTGTTGAGAAAGCACCCTGCAAAAGATATTTTAAAGAAGCCTCGTTGCTCTTCAAATTCTTTTTATCAGCGCCTGTAAGGATATACAGGGGAATGGAAATTATTTCTATACCCAGGAACAGGATAAGCAACGATTTGAAAGAAGCCACCAGGACGATACCGCACAAAATAAAAAACAGAAGGGCAATATAGTCCGCATAGTCCAACCCTACCTTCTGTATCTCTTCTGAAGATAACAGGAAATATATAAAAACTGAAAAAACAGTAATGACAATAAACAGCAAAGCAAACCTGTCAAAAGCCAACATGCCTCTGGAGTTCACCTCAAAAAGAACAACTCCATTCAATTCCAGAATAGCAGCAACAAATAACAGGGCTATCAATCCAAGAGATACATTACGGATGCCGGTCCTGCCTTTCAGCAGTATTCCGCTGAACATCATAATAACCCCCGCTATAGCCGATAAAATCAATACGTTCATAACAGCTCTATTATCTGATATTCTGATACCGTTTGTTCACTATTGTATCAGAAATTTCATTGGTTAAATCCAGCAGTAACTGCGGATATATACCTATAATAAATATTAACACCGTAATAATTCCCAATACCAGTTTATCTTCCCATTTTAAATCAGTTGCCGTTTCTGTAACGGCATTGGTTTCCCCATAAAATATTTTGCGGATCATATTTAATGTATAAATGGCCCCGAGAATAATTCCCAGTCCCGCAAAAATGGTAAATAATATATAGTAGTGTGAGCGGGATTGAAACAACCCGTTAAACATCAGAAACTCGCCTATAAACCCGTTTGTAAGCGGCAATGCAATACTTGCCAATGCTATGATTACAAAAAAGACAGCCATAACAGGGGTTTTTTGTGCCAGGCCGCCCAACCCTGACATTTTTCTTGTACCATACCGCCGCTCTATAATATCTGCCAGTATCCAGAGGCCGATAATGTTGATGCCATGGTTGAACATCTGGATCATGACACCCTGTATGCCGCTAAGGCTTTCTGAAAAAATAGCAGCGCACATAAGACCGATATGCGCTATGGAAGAATAGGCCAGCAGTCTTTTTATATCGTCCTGCTTCATGGCTATCAAAGAAGCATAAATAATTCCCACGATGCTGAGTGTAGTTACCACATCGCCCCAACTGTAGGATGCTGTTGGCAGAACAGGGAAAAGCCAGCGAAGAATACCGAGCAAACCCATCTTGACCATGATACCACTGAGCACCATCGTAACCGTTGTTGGCGATTGCTCATACGTATCCGGCTGCCAGGTGTGGAACGGGAACACCGGCATCTTGATAGCAAATGCGACAAAAAACAACCAGAACAGCCAGCTTTGCTTGCTATACTCCAGGTTTAATGCGTAAAACGAATTAATGTTAAAAGAATGATCAGGCGTTTGCGACTGCAAATACAAAATGCCTATGAGCATCAATACCGAGCCTGTAAAAGTGTAAATAAAAAATTTGAAGGTTACCCTGATCCTGTTTTCCCCGCCCCATTGCGAACACAGGAAATAAACCGGTATCAGCGCCAATTCCCAGAAGAAATAAAACAGCAAGGCATCCATTGCCACAAAAACACCCATCAATCCCGCCTGGGCCAGCAATAACAACGCATAAAAATGCTGTGGCTTTTCATAGGAAGTATTCCTGGCGCTGATAAGAATAAGCGGATAAGTAACGCCGGTAAGCAAACAAAGTATTTTGCCAAGGCCATCCAGTTTTACATAAAAACTGCTGCCAATTGTCTGCATCCATTCGCATTGATGTTCCAGATAGCCCGCCTTTGCCCACCCGGTAACCGCTGTTACAGAAATGGCAAGTGTAATGACAGCCGCCAGCAATGACCAGGAGCGAACCAGCTTTTCATTCTTAAGAAAGAAAGAAGCCAGCCCGAAAACCAATGGTACCAATATCAATAAAACAGGAATCATACCTTATTTTCTCCAAAAGAATTGAACAACAAAAATCAAAATCATACCTACTACCATCAGCAGCACATAATTGCCAACCTGCCCGCTTTGCAACAAACGAAACTGGCGGCTTCCATAATTTACCACCCGGCCAACCCCGTTTACCATGCCATCCACCACTTTACTTTCAATGATTGATTGCAGAAAACCGGCAAACCGGTTCAATGGTTTTACAATTACCGTATCATACAACTCATCCACATACCATTTATTCTCCAGCGCTTTGCCCAGTCCTTTTGTTTCTGAAAACTGATAGTTTTTAAATTTAAACCAGGCAAAAGCTATCACCAGTAAAACAAGCCCTGTTGATAAGCCCATCAACACATATTCCGTAGCATGTGATATATGGTGTCCTTCCATTGCCGGAATTACAGGCGACAGGAATGCCCCTAACCTATCTCCACCGTGAACAAAGATTTCCGGAATACCCACCAAACCGCCGACAACGGAAAGAACAGCCAGGATAACTAAAGGAATGGTCATTGCAGCAGGGCTTTCATGCAAATGATGCTCCTGCTCATGTGTGCCCCGAAACTTTCCGGTGAATGTAAGGAACAGTAAACGGAACATATAAAATGCCGTAAGTAAGGCCGTGAATAATGCAATGCCATATAAAACCGGGCTTTTCAAATAGGCACTTAACAGGATTGCATCTTTAGAGAAAAATCCGCTGAACGGCGGAATACCTGCAATGGCAATGCAACCCACCAGGAAGGTAAAGAAAGTAATTTTCAGTTTTTTGCTCAACCCGCCCATGTTGCGAATATCCTGATCGCCGCCCATGGCATGGATAACGCTGCCACTGCCAAGGAACAACAAGGCTTTGAAGAAAGCATGTGTCATAACATGGAAAACAGCGGCCACATAATTGCCGGTACCTAACGCCAAAAACATAAACCCTAACTGGCTTACCGTAGAATAAGCCAGTACTTTTTTAATATCGTTCTGTTTCAGGGCAATGGTAGCCGCCAGCAATGCGGTAGCCATGCCCACATATGTTATTACATCCTGTGTAACAGGCGCCAAAGAGTACAGCGCATTACTGCGGGCAATCATATAAATACCTGCCGTAACCATTGTTGCGGCATGTATCAGTGCAGATACAGGCGTAGGGCCAGCCATGGCATCCGGTAGCCAGGTATATAAAGGTATCTGGGCGCTTTTACCGGTAGCTCCGATAAAAAGCAATAAAGTGATAGCTGTTATATCAGCCGTCTTTAATTTGGCAAGCCCTTCAGCGCTAAATACCTCGGTAAAAGAAACGGAACCTACTCTGGCAACCAGCCAGAAAATGGCGATTAAAAAAGCAAGGTCGCCGATGCGGTTCATGATAAAAGCCTTGCTGGCCGCCTTATTATACTCCTGGTTTTTGAACCAATAGCCAATAAGCAGGTAAGAACAAAGCCCCACGCCTTCCCAACCAATGAATAGGATGATAAAGTTGGCACCCATCACCAGCAGCAGCATGGAAAACACAAACAAATTCAAATAAGCGAAATATCTGCCAAAGTGTTCTGGCTTTTCGCCATGCATGTAAGAGGTGGAATACACATGTATCAAAAAACCCACTCCGGTAATAATCAGCAAAAACAAAGACGAGAGCTGGTCTATTTTAAAAGCAAAGGGAATTGTAAGGTCTCCGACAGAAATGAAATTGAAGTACTGCAGTTCCTGCACATTACCATTTCTGACCTGTAAGAATACATAAACACTTAGCGCAAAAGCAGCCAGAACAGTTCCACAGCCAACAATGCCTGTTGCAGCCCTGCCCAACTGCTTTCTTCCAAGCCCGTTGATCAAAAATCCTATCAACGGCAAAAGCGGAATAAGTAACGCCAAATTCTTCATTTTCTTAGTCTCTGTTTAGCTGTGAGCCGTTACCTGTTAGCTGTGAGCTTGGCTCATGGCTCTCAGCTAACAGCTAATAGCTTCTCTCTAATGTTTCAACCTGTTCAAAAAATTCACATCCACCGAGTGGATATTTCTGTACATCATAACGATAATGGCCAGCCCCACACTCACTTCCGCAGCAGCCACCACCATAATAAAGAATACAAATAACTGCCCGTCTGTTCCTACAATATCCGCTCCGCTTGTTCCGGCTACTCTCAGGTTATGCATTTTTGAAAAAGCCACCAGCAGCAGGTTCACCGCATTCAGCATTAACTCAATGCACATAAAAACAATAATGGCATTACGGCGTGTCAGCACGCCTACAATACCGATGCAAAACAACGCTATTGACAGAAATATGTAATAATTTATCGGCATACCCCAACCCCTAACGGGGCGTTTAATTCTTTTTTTAGTTAACCAGTCTTTTAAACCCTTATACCCCCTTTAGGGGCAGGGTATCATTCTTTCTTTCCTATTACCACAGCGCCTACCATTGCGCTCAGAAACAAAATACTGCTTATCTCAAACGGCACTACATACGTTGTAAACAATTCCTTGCCCAGGTTTTTGATCAAACCGATATTACCTTCATTCACCAGCGCTTTCTCCTGCTTAATATCAATATCCCGCAATGCTGCCACCAATACAAGCAGCAAGCATCCCCCAGCCACGGCGCCGGCTATTTTAAGCCACCGGTTTTTCTGCGGTTCTGTTTCCTTGTTCAGGTTCATCAGCATGATTACAAACAGGAACAATACCATGATAGCCCCTGCGTAAACAATAATATTTACGATAGCAAGAAACTGGGCATTCAATAAAATATAATGACCGGAAATGGTAAAGAATGTAACAATAAGCCAGAGAACACTGTACACAGGATTTTTGCTTGTTACCAGCATCAGGGCGCTGAATAAGCCTGTTACAGAAAGAATCCAGAATAGTATTTGCGTAATTCCCATAACCTATCCCTGCCTGATGGCCGGAAGCAATTGGTTTTGTTAATTAATTTTTTACTTTTTTATCGCCCAGGGCTTTGAGATATGCCTCCTTTTCACTTAGCGGATGAGGAATCAGCAAATCTTCCTTTTTATAAATAAACCCTTTACGTCCGTAATTAGCCGGTGCAAAAGTCTGCGATAAATAAATCGCATCTTTCGGACAAGCTTCTTCGCACAATCCGCAAAATATGCAACGCAGCATATTAATCTCATATTTGGCCGCATATTTTTCTTCCCTATACAGGTGTTCTTCGCCGGGCAGCCTTTCCGCAGCTTCCATTGTAATCGCTTCTGCAGGGCAGGCCACAGCACATAAGCCACAGGCGGTACAATTCTCCCGGCCTTCTGCATCCCGGTTCAAAATATGCAAACCCCGGAATACCTGCGAAAAAGGACGCTTTTGTTCAGGATAATTGATCGTTGCTTTTTTCTTAAACAAATGCTTAAGGGTAATCCACATGCCTTTGAAAATGCTTATGAGGTATAAACTTTCCCCAAAGCTCATTGGCTTACGATCCACCTGTCTTGCCCTGTTTGTTAATTGCATACTGCCTCCCTAAATCCCTCCAAAGGAGGGACTTTTAAAAAATCACAAATATAATCCAACGGTTCTCATTTCTGTTTCTTCAACAATCAATCTGTATCAAATTCCTTAAGAAACTAAAACATCTACCTCTTTTATTCTACTTTTTCAGGATCAAATAATATATCACTGCCCAAATTGCAATAAAAACCAAGCCCGGCAGAACAGTACCTTTAAATTTAGACCTCAAATTCTTTTTGACAAAAGCAAGATATAGCACATAGACTATAAATATTGCAATCAACCCTATCGGAATATACGGATATGTCATTTTTATTTTTTGTATTGTTCTAAAACATCTCTCTTTTTAACTGCTTAGAACCCCCTTCAGAGTCAGGGTTTCTCAACAATCAACCTCTTACCGGGGACTTTTCAACCACAGGATTACAACAGCTGTAATCAGCATATTCAGCAATGCCAACGGTATCAGTTTTTTCCAACCCAGGTTCATTAACTGGTCGTACCTGAAACGGGGTATCGTCCAGCGTATCCAGATAAACACAAAAAGGAAAAAAACAATCTTTGCCATCAGCACACAAAAACTTATAACAGACATCCATAACGGGCTTAAACCCCACGAAGCCTCATTTACAAATGGAATATCATAGCCGCCAAAATACAGTGTTGCAATAATTGCGCTGCTCACAAACATATTGATATACTCGGCAAACAGGTAAAAGCCCAGCTTCATAGATGAATATTCCTGGTGATACCCAAAGTTCAATTCATTTTCCGCTTCCGGCAGGTCAAAAGGTGTACGGTTACACTCTGCCAATGCACAGGTAAAAAAGATAATAAAGCCTATCGGCTGATAAATAACATGCCACCCGTTGGCTACCTGGTTGGCTACAATCTCACTCATTTTTAATGAGCCGGTCATTAACAAAATGGCTAATAGAGCCAAACCCATCGGCAGCTCATACGATACCATTTGCGAAGCGCCGCGAACAGCCGCCATCAAAGAAAATTTGTTATTGGATGCCCAGCCTCCGATCATGATGCCATACACACCTACACTCAACGCCCCCAGCACAAATAAAATTCCCATATCTACATCGGCTACCTGCATAGGGATCACAGAGCCGCCCGATGTTACAAACGGCGTGGCCCACGGAATAACAGTACTGGTAACCAATGCTATTATCAAGGCCAAAACAGGCCCTAAAACAAATAAAAACCTATTGGATGAAGCGGGGATAATTTCTTCTTTGAAAAAAAGCTTGCCGCCATCTGCCAGCGGTTGCAGTATGCCGAATGGCCCGGCACGGTTGGGGCCACGACGATCCTGTATCCAGCCGGCGACTTTTCTTTCAGCCAGTGTAGTGTACATCCCCATAAACAGGGATATGCCGATAATGCCAGCTACAAGCAATGCCTTTTCTAAAATAAACCACCCGTCAATAACTAATAAATCCATTATTTATCTGACTTTTTTTACCAGATTATAAATCCATTTTCCAAGATAAGGAGCTAACACACCTCCCAACGCCCCAGCCAATGCAATTCCTGTTGATTCACCCTGATTATAATGCAATAATTTATTTGCAATGAAATATAATATAGCGCTGTGCCAACTATTACAGTTGCCAGTATAAGGACAACAATATTTTTTCTTTTATCACTCATTTTTCATAAATGTTGCTGATGTTGCCGGGCCCGGCAATGCTGATAAGTCCACACTGTTTACATCACTCACACTATGAATATCCATCAGCAATTTCGGGTTGCGGCCACCCATTACTTCCGGCAGGGTTTCTTTTGGCTTTTGCAGGCCGATATAATGCCCCTGCGAAATCACTGAATGACGGCTAACCTTTGTAGGCCCTTCAATCACCCAGTCGCTTGTTTTTTTCTTATCAAACCGGCAGGTATTACATATCCAGCCGGGTTTGCCATCAAAACTCTGAACCTCACCCCACTCATCTTTACGGGCTGTAACCCGCAGCACCTCATCGCCTCTTTGCCACAAGGTTACGTTGCCACAACATTCAGGGTTTTCACATTCCCTGTGTGCATCCATGGGTCTGGCAAACCATACCCTGTTCTTAAACCGAAAAGTTTTATCCGTCAAGGCGCCCACAGGGCATACATCAATCATGTTGCCGCTGAAATCATTGTCTATCGCTTTGGAAATATAGGTTGATATTTCGGCATGGTCGCCCCTGTCTAATATGCCATGCACTCTTTTATTGGTAAGTTGGTCTGCTACATACGTACAGCGGTAGCAAAGGATGCACCGTGTCATGTGCAACTGAATATAAGGGCCGATATCTTCTTTCTCAAATGTTCTTCTTTTAAACTCATAACGGGTTCCCTCTTTGCCATGTTCATATCCCAGATCCTGCAGGTGGCATTCGCCGGCCTGGTCGCAAATAGGACAATCCAGCGGATGATTTAATAAAAGAAACTCCACTACACCTGCCCTTGCATCCCGCACTTTTTCAGAAGTAATATTTTTTACTTCCATGCCGTCCATTACGGTAGTGCGGCAACTTGCTACCAGCTTTGGCATAGGCCGCGGATCTTTTTCAGAGCCTTTGCTTACCTCTACCAGGCAGGTACGGCATTTACCACCGCTGCCCTGCAATTTGCTGTAATAGCACATGGCCGGCGGCGTAACATCACCGCCAATCATGCGAGCTGCATTCAGGATAGTAGTGCCCGGGGGGACTTCGATAGTGATGTTATCGATAGTTACCCTAAAATTTTCCGGAGCTTCTTTTTTTATTTCTTCAGCCATTATAATTCTTATTTCTCGCAGCGAACGCAAAGAAACGGCGGCGCAACGATTTACACATTATTAGCAACCCTTCGGATACCATCTTTCAGCAAAACAACATTGAAATTAACCAATATGCCTAATTTCAGATTTGCCAGTTTCAGGTAAGTAAGTACCTGTTTAAAATGAATATCAGCCAATGTCTCCACACTTTTTAATTCGAGTATTACTTTATCATCCAATACTACATCCGCTCTAAATCCTACATCCATTTTTATTTTCTCATGAACCAATGGAATTCCCTGTTGTCTTTTATAAGGTATTCCGTTTTATTCCATTCATAACAAAATATCTCTTCATATACGCTTTCAAATAACCCTGGTCCATACTGCTTATGGATTCTGAAACAGATATCCAAAGCCTGTGTTGCTATTTCATTTTCACTCATACATATCTTCTTTGCGCCGTCAAATCGCTGCGTTCGCTGCGAGAAACCTCTATACAACAACCTCCAACTCGTCTGCATAATGCGCCAACCCAAAATTTCTTACCAGGCACTCCTGCGGGTTTTCGATATGCCATTCAAATTCGTCCCTGAAATGGCGGATGGCTGCCGCTACCGGCCAGGCCGCCGCATCACCCAACGGGCATATCGTATTCCCTTCAATCTTTCTTTGTATATCCCATAACAAATCTATATCACTTTTACTTCCTTTACCTGAATCAATCTTCTTCAGGATTTTTTCCATCCAGCCTGTGCCTTCACGACAAGGAGAGCATTGCCCGCAACTTTCATGGCGATAAAACCTTGCCAAGGTATAAGTATGCTTTACCACACACTGGTCTTCATCAAGAACAATAAACCCACCGGAACCCATCATGGTGCCTGTGGCAAAACCACCATCGCTTAAGCTTTCATAATTCATGTAGCGGGTTTCGCCTTTGGCGGTTTTCAATAATAAATTAGCCGGAAGTATAGGAACCGATGAGCCGCCCGGAATACAGGCTTTTAATCTTTTCCCATTGGCAATGCCGCCGCAATATTCATCACTGAAAATAAATTCCTCTACAGAAATCGTCATATCAATTTCATACACACCGGGCTTGTTGATATTGCCGCAGGCAGAGATCAATTTTGTACCCGTTGACTTGCCCACACCAATCTTTGCATATTCTTCACCGCCTTCATTAATGATAGGCACTACAGCGGCAATGGTTTCCACATTGTTCACCACCGTTGGGCAGTTCCATACTCCCTGTACTGCAGGAAAAGGCGGCTTGATGCGGGGATTGCCTCTTTTACCTTCCAACGATTCTATCAGCGCTGTTTCTTCGCCGCAGATATAAGCGCCGGCGCCACGCTGCACATGAATATCGCAATCAAACCCGGTACCCAATATATTTTTCCCGAGCCATCCGTTATTTTTTGCTTCCTGAATAGCTTGTTCCAGGATATCAACAATCCAGGCATACTCGCCACGGATATAGATATAAGAATTATTAGACCCCAAAGCGAATGATGAAACAATCATTCCTTCAATCAGCAAATGTGGGATGAACTCCATCAGGTAGCGGTCTTTGAAAGTTCCCGGTTCAGATTCATCGGCATTTACCACCAGGTAGCGGGACACCCCTTCGGGCTTGGCCAAAAAACTCCATTTCATTCCCGTAGGGAACCCGGCCCCGCCGCGGCCACGCAGGCCGCTTTTCTTCACTTCTTCTGTAATGGCATCAGGCGACATCGCTTTCAGCGCTTTTTCCACGCTGCGGTACCCCCCTTCACGGCGGTACACATCGTAAAACCGGATGCCTTCAACGTTTGCTTTGTCTAATAATAATTTTCGTGTCATAAACCCCAAATCCCTAAAAGGAATTTATTTATATTTTCTTTCAATTAAATCTCAATCTCCTGAAAAAGGTATTTTCCAAAATGCTTTTCCAGTAGCGATCAACATCCATAAACATCCCAAAACTATCACCACCAACATCAAAATCATCCCTCCTATTACAATCTTCCCAAGTAAAGAAGTCCCCCTCTTGTTCCATATCGTCATTTAATTCATCAGGCATAGAAACTTCATTTAGGCATACTTAAAATTAGCCTTTCACCGCCTGCCTCGCAAACAACAACCATCTTTCTCCTCTTCTCACCCATACTTCCAATACTTTCAGGTAATAGTTGCCCTCCTTGCCATTCAAAGTAACCTTAATATCGGCAACAAACCTTGCATGGGCCACATCACCGTTTATCACTACACTTAAACTGTCCTCTTTAAATTCATGGTAGCTGATATAGCCTGTTTCCAGGTTGCCCAGCATATCCATTTTTGTTTCTACCCAGCCATTGCTATGGCCATAACTCAACGCTTCATCGGTATACCCGGCAACAGCAACTATGTTTTTCTGCACCAATGCCTGGTGAAATTCTTTTATTGCTGTTTCCAGCCTTTCTTTTCCAGGCTGTGCAATAGCTACCAATCCTGCAAAGAACAATATGATTGTAAATAACCAACGCATTGTTTAATTATTTACAGCCGCATTTCTTCTGCACTCTTCAATTATTTCATCTACCCTTTCTTTGGTCAGGTATTCCCTGTACGTTTTTCCCAACTGCATCATCGGGGCATAACCACAGGCCCCTAAGCACTCGGTGGGTTTCAACGTAAACAAGCCGTCTGCGGTTGTTTCACCTTCCCTGATACCCAACTTATCCTTGATATATTCAATAATATCATCACTCCCGTTTATCATGCAAGGGCCGGTTTGACAAACTTCAAATACATATTTACCCACCGGCTTCAGGTTAAACATGGTATAGAAGGTAGCTACTTCGTATACTTCGATTGGCTCCAGTTGCAGCAAAGAAGCCACATAATCCAGCGCAGGTACATCCAACCAGCCGCCAAAACTTTCCTGCGCCAAATGCAATACAGGCAGCAAAGCGCTTTTTTGTTTCCCTTCGGGATAACGTGCCACCAGCCTGTTAAACTCCTGCATTTGTTGTTCGTTAAACTTCATATTTCTATCTCCTTAAAGGAGAATTTTATAATTAAATATTCGTTCATCTTTTATACCCCATTCCCTTTTCAGGAACTGGGGCTACGCATCCATTTCCCCTGCAATAAGGTTCAGGCTGCTCATGGTAATAATTGCATCGCTCAGCATGGAACCTTTTGTCAACTCTTCGTAGGCCTGGTAATAAATAAAACAGGGCCTGCGGAAATGCAGACGGTACGGCGTCCGTCCGCCGTCGCTGACAAGGTAAAAACCCAACTCCCCGTTACCACCTTCCACCGCATGATACACTTCGCCGGCTGGAATCTCCATTTCTCCCATAACGATCTTGAAATGATAGATCAGCGCTTCCATTTTGGTATAAACATCCTTTTTCTCCGGCAAATAATATTCCGGCACATCCGCATGATATACATCCGCCTCAGCGCCTTTAAAATCCTGCACCTTGCGATAGGCCTGTTTGATTATTTCAAGCGATTGCCACATTTCCTGGTTACGCACCAGCCAGCGGTCATAGCAATCGCCGGTAGTGCCTACCGGTATAATAAAATCAAAATCTTCGTAGCTGGAATAAGGTTGCTGCACCCGCACATCATAATCCACGCCTGCTGCACGCAGGTTGGGCCCTGTAAACCCGTAATTCAATGCCCTCTCAGCGCTGATACCGCCTACTCCCATTGTACGGTCCATGAAAATCCTGTTGCGCTCAAAAAGATCTTCAAACTCTTTCAGTACAGCAGGGTATTCATCGAGAAATTTTTCAAGCTTTTGAAAAGCTATATCGTTAAAGTTCCTTTCAAAACCTCCTATCCGCCCGATATTGGTAGTAAGCCTTGCACCGCAAACCTCTTCATATATCTCATAGACCAGCTCACGGTATTGCATCACATATAAAAATCCGGTGTAAGCGCCGGCGTCCACTCCCATAATGGAATTACAAATCAGGTGATCTGTAATTCGTGCCAGTTCCATGATGATGACACGCAGGTAATCCACCCGCTTCGGGGTTGTAACACCCAATAATTTTTCGCAGGTCAGATGCCAGCCCATATTATTAATAGGGGAAGAGCAGTAATTCAATCTGTCGGTCAGTGTGGTGATCTGGGCCAAGGGTCTTCTTTCGGCTAATTTTTCAAAGGCCCTGTGTATATAGCCAATGGTCTGGTCGGCAGATACAATGCGTTCGCCATCCAGTTCCAGGATATTCTGCATCACCCCATGCGTAGCCGGGTGCGTAGGCCCCAGGTTCAGCGTGGTTGTGGTTTTTTCAATGCTGCCTTCCGGTAGTTTTATGTGTTGCTCTGACATTACTGTCTTTCTGATATTTTTATTTCGTCATCGGTTTAAGTCCCCGTTAGGAGCAGGGTCTTACCTTCCAAACATTTCATCGTCCTTGTCAATCCTGGTCTGGTCTTCCAGCGGATATTCTTTCCGCAACGGGAAATAATCCATTTCGTCCACATTCAGTATGCGCTTCAGGTTGGGATGGCCAACGAAGTTGATACCGAAAAAATCATAGGTTTCCCTTTCCATCCAGTTGGCGCCGGAGAATAACCCGGTTGCGGTATATACATCAGACCTGGTAATATCCGTAAACACCTTGAAACGCAATCTCACATTATCTTCCAGGTTATGTAAATGATAAACTACCGCCAGTTCTTTTCCTGTTTGGTTGGGATAATGCACTCCCGTCAAGTCTGTCAGGAACCTGAACTTCAACTCTTCATCATCATATAAAAAGTTCAGCACTTTTAAATTGACTTCTTTCGGCGCTTCAAAACTCAGGAGGCCATACGGTTCTTCAAAACCGGACACTTCTTCTCCGAATTTTTCTGTCAGCTTTTGTTTTATATAGTCATTGGTCAGTGCCATATAGTGTTCAACTTAAAAGTATCTTAAGTCCCCTTTTAGGAGGTTATTGTATGCCATAGCTTTCCAACAACCCTTTATAATGATCGGAGTTTCTTCTCCGAAGACTTTCTTTTCCTACCAATTCCTGCAATTTCATCACACCATCCAGTATAGCCTCCGGCCGGGGCGGACAACCCGGAACATATACATCCACCGGCACCACCTGGTCAATCCCCTGCAATACGCTGTAAGTATCAAAAATACCGCCGCTGCTGGCGCAGGCGCCTACGGCTATTACCCATCTCGGCTCGGCCATTTGCAGGTATACCTGCTTAACCACCGGGCCCATTTTTTTAGCTATTGTGCCCATTACCATCAGCATATCACATTGGCGGGGTGAGAAGCCTACCCTTTCCGAGCCAAACCTTGCCAGGTCATAATGCGAACCCATAGTGGCCATAAATTCAATACCGCAGCAGGAGGTAGCAAAAGGCAGGGGCCATAAAGAATTTTTTCGGGCCAGACCGATAGCCTGGCTCAGTTTTGTGGCAAAGAACCCTTCGCCCTGAAATCCATCAGGCATATCCGCCATGCTGATGTCTGCAACAAGACCTTTTTCTTTGATATTATATGATACAGGACGTGCCATAAAAGCAAATTAATAATTATTCAATGTGAAAGTGTATAAATAATACTCATAAACAATCGCAATAACTCAAAGACACCATTTTCACACTTTCATATTTACTCATTTCCACATCATATCTAATCTTCCCACTTCAACGCACCTTTCTTTACAATGTATATAAACCCGCAAAGGAAGAAGCCAACAAACATCAATACCGCCCAAAAACCGCTCCAGCCCAATTCCCTGAAATTAATTGCATAAGGATAGAAAAAGATAACTTCCACATCAAAAAGCACAAACAGGATGGCTGTAAGAAAGTATTTTACTGCCATCGGCTGCCTTGCATCCCCATGACTCTCAATACCGCTGGTAAAGTTTTGGAGCTTATCAGCCGTTTTTCTCTTTGGCCCCAGCAAATGGGTAGCAATCGCCAGGGTAATCACCAATCCTGCAGCTATAAGCACCTGAATAGCAATAGGGATATAGGTGTCTGCATTTGAACTGGCCAGGCCGGCTTGAAGTAAATGAAACATAAGCTTTTACTCTCCGGCAAAAATAAGGCGGCCTTGCCAAAATACCTTAATAAAAATGACCTTGTTATGACGAAGACCCCTTAAAAGAAAAACCCCCGGCCTGCAACAGGTACGGGGATTTTTAGATTTAAAAAGAAGAAAACCGAGTTTATCCGTTTTTCGCAGACACAGTATTATCTTTTGTTTTCATCTGTCCGGAAGATGAACCCTGCCCGGAGGATGATCTGCCCTGTGAAGCGGAAGGCATTTTTTCTATCTGGTCTATATAGCTCTGGATAACAGAAGCATTGGCGGGATCAGCCTCTAACCACTTCCGAAAGAACAGAAGAGAATTATCCTTATCCTTTTTGTCGTTGATATAATATGCCGCCAGGAATTTTACAGCATTGATATATTGCTTTTTAAACTTCGTAGTATCTTTTTGGGCAAACTCATGAAGGTTGTTTGCATCTGGCGCACCCAGGCTGTCCTTATACACAGCTATCAAAGAATCACTCGTCAAAGTATCCGTGGTTATGGCCACCGAATTATTATAAGCCCATTCATAGCCATATACCTGGTCAGGGAATTTATCCCTGATAATTACTGCTTTATCCCTCGATTTAAAATAATCCCCGGCAAAATAATAGGCAACTACTGCATCAAAATAATCATTGATAGTAGGTTCTGTTTTCAGGGAAATAACCCTTTCAATCAGTTGCGCCTCCTTATCCCTCAGGTTCTTCTCTTTAAAATAATTGGCACCTTTTTTAAGAAACCCGATTTTAGCGTCTACCGTTGTATCCAAAGAAGCCCCTTCCAGGTATAAGTTCAATACATCATCCGAAGTTCCTCCCAGTTTTGAAACAATCTCTGCCTTGGTTTCATAGTCAGGAAGGATTACATCTTCCGGGTTCTTTTTGGCAAAAAACAGGTCGCTGTTTTTAAGCGCTGATTCAAAATCACCTTTTTGCAGGTAAGCATCCGCTAACAGGCGATATACTTTAGGCTTTGTATTCTCGCCCATTGCATTTACAACGGTATTCGCCTTTTGCACAGCACAATCAAAATCCTTTTTAGCCCAGCACAACTGAGCATACAGGTATTGATCCTGGATATCCGTTTCCGGTAATTTACTATTGATATATTTCTGCAACTGCGCCTCCGCCTCCGAAAACTGTGAACGGTTGAAATAGTAGTAGAATAATTCATAATAAGCGGCAGTGAATTTGGGGTCTTTCTGCACCGCTTCTGTCAGGTACTTAAATACCAGTTCCCAGTTCTTTTGAGATTCAAAAAGCTGCGCCAGGCGCAAGCTGGCCGGTGCAAAGTTAGGATCGGCGCTAAGGGCTTTATTATACGACTCAAATGCAGAGCCTCCTCCAGTTCCCTTCCCATCCTTACGGTAAGCATTTCCTAATTGCAACCATGCCGCTGCATTCTTTTTGTCTTTGGAAGTTACTTCATCCAATAATTGTATGGCATATTTATAGTCGCCGTTTTTTGAATCATTGATAGCCCGGCCAACAGCCGTTGCAATAACAGGGTCATCGCCTTTCTTTGTCCTGGTATTAGTGAGGGCTATTTCAAAATGCTGGCGGGCTTCATTTATCTTATTTTCAAGCAACTCTACATGGCCCAGGCCAACCAGCACAAGAGGCGCCCCGTTTGTTGCCTGGTTCGCCTTTTCATACAACTGCTTTGCCTGTTTAATCCGTGAACTCATTATTTCATCGCTTTCAAGATATGTCTGTCCCAGCCAGTAGATGGCTTCAATATTGTTCGGATTTGCAGCCAGTAATTGCTCAAACGCTTTAGTAGCACTTTGAAACCTATCCGCATACAAGTGGGCAACCCCATCCTGTAATGTCTGCGCTTTCAATCCGGTTGTCGATATCAACCCGGCAGCTAAAGTGGTAAAAAGGGTTTTCTTCATTTTCTTTCTTCTTTTTTGTTATGGTTATTAATAAATCTCTTTTACTCGTTCAGCCTTACAGGCCTTATACCGAAATCTTTCTGCGCCGGGGCCAGGTATGCCCTTTTAAAAATCAATTGCCCTATCTCTCCGCTCATATAATCTGCAAATCCTTTTCCCAGCCCTTTATAATTCTCTTTCAGTATATAATTCAAATCCCGTACCATAGGATACCTTTTTGCATATATGTTTGCCTGATAGGCTTTTACATATAAACCAGGTGTGTCGGTACTTTCCAATCCTGCTACTTTAATTTTCTTCAAAAAACTTACCTGCCCGGGGTCTTCCCTGTTTCCAATCCAGCTTACCCCGATAAAACCAACGGCGCCGGCATTTTTGGAAATATACTCAATAACCCCTTCGCTGCTGCGGGCTGCCATCGCTTGTGATGTAAGCGTATCGCCCCGCAGTATTGAATCGATGATAAATCGTACTGTGCTGGTTGCTTTTACACCGTCAAATACGGGAATTAAATTTTTCTTAAATCTGCCCTGAAGTATATCTTTTATGTCTTTCATAGTAAACGCTGTGTCTTCCGACATGGGGTTTACTATTACGGCAATGGCATCTCTTGCAACCGTCATTCCCCTAAGCGCTGTTTTGAAAGTGTCGGAAACATATTCCTTTTCCGCTTCGTCATACGTTCTTGTAGCAATAACCATCCTGATACTATCTGTCAGGACGTCTTTCAAACATTCTGCTTCCGGTTTATAATCTACAAGAATTGTTGCGCCGGGATAGGCGGCCTCGTACAGTTTTACCTGCTCATCTATAACAGGCTTGAACGATTCATCGGCGCTGACACGAATGGTTCCCTTAAACATATTGTCGGGCAACCCGGCTTTTTCCTCCAGCTTTGTTTTGCAGGCGGTGGTTACGATAATCAGAAACAAAGAACTAACATACGTTATCCTCGAAAAAAAAATCATTTAAAGTAATTTTTCTTATACCCCCGATAAATTCTCCATGCCCCGTACAGCAGGCAGAACCCCCCGAATATTTTCTCCAAAGAATCCGGTTTCCCTAATCTTTCGTTCATCGGAATATTGCCCAACTGCCCCCGGAAAAGGAAAAAAAGGCCAAGTAAAACAATCAGCACCCCCATTCCGTAATCCATGTAGGATTTCATCCCGGCAATCTGTTTCCTCTTTTTCCTTTCATATTCTTCTATCATTACACTCGTTTACAACAGGGGCAATATAAAAAAAATATCCATCTCGTCGTATAATTTAATTATACAAGCCCGTTTCAATTACATGACCGGCTTTTTGCTGTTTCTTTATCAGATGCAATTCCCTACTAAATCCATAATAATCAATTCCGCCGCCGTCCTGATACAAGGCCCCCTGCTTATCTTTGCGGGATGAAAGTTTTAATGGTATGCCTGGGCAATATTTGCCGGAGCCCCCTCGCCGAAGGTATTTTACAGCACAAAGCTTACGAAGCAGGGTTAAAATGGACGGTACGCAGCGCCGGCACCAATGGATACCATACTGGGGAAGCTCCTCATCATTTATCACAAAAAGTGGCCCGGCTTCATGGGATAGACATAAGTGCACAAAGGGCCCGCCACTTTATAGCTGACGATTTCAGGGGGTATGATAAAATATATGCGATGGCCGAAGATGTGCTGGATGATATGCGGCAGATTGCCGGTAAGTTATACGATCCTTCTAAAGCCATTTTGCTGCTTGAAGAAATTTATTCCGGCAAAAGAAGGAATGTGCCTGACCCCTGGTATGGCCCGGAACCCGGTTACCACGAAGTATTTTCCTTAATTGACAACGCCTGTGCTGCCATCATAGAAAAATATGGCATACCCAACGCTTCGTTCACGAATTAATTCGCACCGATGAGCAAACCATCATTACCACAAGGAACCAGGGATTTCGGACCGGATGTAGTACGGAAACGGGATTATATTATCAATACAATTAAAAGTGTTTTTGAACTATACGGTTTTCAACCTTTAGAAACACCGGCTATTGAAAACTTAGACACCCTGCTGGGAAAATACGGGGAAGAAGGCGATAAACTTATCTTTAAAATCCTGAACAACGGGCTTGATAACAAAGAAAAACAGGCAAGGGAAGATTTTGAAAAAATATTAGAAGGGAAAAACACAAAAGGCATTACAGAAAGGGCCTTAAAATACGACCTCACCATTCCTTTTGCCCGGTATGTGGCAATGAACCATAATCAGCTAACCTTCCCTTTCAAACGTTACCAGGTACAACCCGTATGGCGGGCAGACAGGCCACAAAAAGGGAGATACCGGGAATTTTATCAATGCGATGCGGATGTAGTAGGCAGCCAGTCGCTGCAAAACGAAGCGGAACTTTCTTTGCTCTATAACGAAGTATTCAGCCGCCTGGGGCTGACCGGCTATGAATTGCGGGTAAACCATCGTAAAATTTTATCAGGGCTGGCCGAACTATGCGGCGGTAAAGACCTGTTAATCCCTATTACCACCGCTATTGATAAACTTGATAAAACCGGCCTGGAAAAAGTAAAAGAAGAACTGCTGCAAAGAGGCTTGTCTGCAAACCAGGTAAATACGATTGACGCCTATTTGCAAATTACAGGCCCGAATAAAGAAAAGATGGCTGCATTAAACAACCTTATTGGTAATACTACCGAAGGAAAGAAAGGTATTGAAGAAGCAGAACTTTTGTTGCAGCAACTCGACATTTACAATATGTCCCTTATCCTTGACCCAACACTTGCAAGAGGATTAAATTATTATACCGGAATCATTTTTGAAGCAAAAGCTCCCGCTGCGGTAAAAATCGGAAGCATCGGCGGAGGCGGCCGCTACGATGACCTTACAGGATTATTCGGCGTTCCGGGCATACCCGGCGTAGGTATTTCCTTTGGGGTAGATAGGATTTATGATGTAATGGAAGAACTTAATCTCTTCCCAGCCGGTGTTCATATCAGTACACAAGTTCTCTTTTTTAATTTAGGCGAAGCGGAAAGTAAAAAATCATTTGAACTGATGCAGCAATTGCGCCGGAAAGGCATCCGTTCTGAACTATACCATGAAACGGCAAAATTTGACAAACAGTTTAAATACGCAGAAAAGAAAAATATTCCCTACGTTATAATTATTGGCGAAAAAGAATTGCAGCAGGAAGCCTGTAATATTAAAACACTGGAAACAGGTAAACAGGATACAGTCCTGTTTACAAAGCTACCGGAGTACCGTTTCCCTTAAAATATTACCGCCTGGATGCCTTTGTACACTATTGAAGAGAAACCATCCTTCGTACCTTCCATATCTACATCCTGTACCTGGACACGCAGGCTCACAATTTTGCCTTCTTCATTCCGTACAAAAGTAGCAAGACCACCATATGCCACAATCTCAAATACATCTTTGGTTTCCGTTGCCCTCAATTCAGTATTACCCATTGAAGCCGTAGCGGTAAGCACTCCATTATCAACAATAACCCCTATTTCTGTTACCGGGCTGCCATCGGGAAATTTGTATTTCCCGGTGTATTCATGAAGCGAATCAGCCTGTGCGCTGCCCATTAGTACGGCTGACAGGAAAAGAAAGGATAAAATCAATTTTTTCATACTATGAATTTTTATAACTGCATTGAAGATAAAGAAAAGCTTCCTCCTTCTTACTTTACATATTCTCATAAATTATTGCGGCGCCCTGCCCTACCCCAACGCACATCGTTGCCAGCCCGTAACGAATCTTTTTCCTTTTCATTTCATGCAATAGCGTGGCAGATATCCTCGCCCCGCTGCACCCCAACGGGTGCCCAAGGGCTATCGCCCCGCCATTGACGTTCACTTTATCCATATCCAGGCCAAGCTCACGAATACAGGCGATGGATTGGGAGGCAAAAGCCTCATTCAATTCTACCAGGCCGATGTCGGCAATTTGTAACCCTGCTCTTGCCAATGCCTTTTTCGTAGCCGGAACAGGGCCAATGCCCATAACGGAAGGGTCAACACCGGCCACAGCCGTACCAATAATTTTTGCCATGGGGTCCAGGTTATATTGCTTTACCGCAGCTTCGCCAGCCAATAATAATGCGGCAGCGCCGTCGTTGATGCCCGATGAATTGCCTGCCGTTACTGTTCCCTCTTTTTTAAAAGCAGGCTTCAGTGCAGCTAACTTTTCTATACTTGTTTTTCGCGGATGCTCATCAGTTTGTACCAGTAAGGTTTCTTTCCCTGTTTCAACAGGCACAGCTACTATCTCCTCTTTCCATTTTCCTTCATCCAGCGCTTTGAAGTATTTATCTTGTGATTGAAGGGCAAATTCGTCCTGTTCTTTCCGGGATATGTTCCAGCGTTCAGCAACATTTTCCGCCGTTTCTCCCATCGTAAACGGATAATGCAGGTCAGAAAGTTTTTTGTTGATAAACCGCCAGCCCATCGTAGTATCAAACACATCCGCCGCCCTTTGAAAAGGCTGTGCTGCTTTGGCCATTACAAAAGGCGCCCTGGTCATGCTTTCCGTACCGCCAGCTATTACAATACCGGCATCGCTGCAGTTGATTTGCCGGGCGCCATCCATAACGGCTTGCAGGCCGGAAGCGCAAAGGCGGTTTACAGTAACACCGGCCACACTTACGGGCAGGCCCGCTAACAGTGCCGCCATCCGCGCCACATTCCGGTTATCCTCACCGGCCTGGTTGGCAGCTCCTGCAATTACGTCTTCTATGGCATTCACATCTATCGCTGCATTGCGTTCTACAAGGGATTTAATAACAAGGGCCAATAAATCATCAGGCCGAACGGAAGACAAAGCCCCGCCGTATTTCCCAATCGGGGTTCTTAGCACATCAATTACATAAGCATCGTTCATACAACAAATATCTGTGAATTCGACCAATACCAGAACCGGGACTATCTTTGCATAAATGAAAAAAGCGGGAAACAATATCCGGCACCTGAACCTGCCGCAACTGGAAGAATTTTTTCAGCAACATGGAGAAAAAAAATTCAGGGCCAGGCAGGTGTATGAGTGGCTGTGGTTGAAGCCGGTGCAGCATTTTGATGCCATGACAAATATCTCAAAAGAACTGCGCCAACGGCTCGCAGCCGATTTTGTATTGCCGGCATTAACTGTTGACACGGTTCAATATTCTTCCGATGGCACCATAAAATCCCGGTTCAGAACACATGATGGCCACCTGGTAGAAGGTGTCCTTATTCCTACCACCTCCCGGTTTACAGCCTGTGTTTCTTCACAAATCGGTTGTTCGTTGAGTTGTAAGTTCTGCGCTACAGGCTATATTGACCGCAAAAGAAACCTTGAGTTTGATGAAATCTATGACGAACTGGTCATCATCAACAACCAATGCCTGGAGAAGTACGGGAAAAAAATAAGCAATATCGTTTTTATGGGCATGGGCGAGCCCCTGCTGAACTATAAAAACGTTTTAAAAGCAATTGAAAAAATTACTTCTCCGGACGGGTTGGGTATGAGTCCCCGGCGGATTACTGTTTCTACAGCCGGTGTAGCAAAAGGCATACGCCAGTTAGGCAATGACAAAGTAAAATTCAAACTTGCCTTATCCCTTCATGCCGCCACTGATGCCAAGCGGCATGAAATAATGCCTATCAATGACAGCAACAATATCAAAGTGCTTGTTGATGCCCTGAATTATTTTTATAAACAAACGGGCAGCGAAATAACTTTTGAGTATATCCTTTTTAAAAACTTTAACGATTCGCTGAAAGATGCGGATGACCTTATAAAAATTTACCGCCAGGTTCCCGCTGACCTGGTCAATATCATAGAATATAACCCCATAGATTTCGCCACCTTTGAAAAACCCGAAGAAGATAAGGTTCAGGCATTTATGAACTATTTAGAAAAGCACAGGGTGAATGTAAGGTTGCGGCGCAGCCGCGGAAAAGACATTGATGCCGCCTGCGGGCAACTGGCCAACAAAGACGGCCATTGAATATATATTTCTGCTTTGCCGGAAAAAAATCCCCTTCTTTATTAAACCCTCCGGCCCTTCAACGGTCTTTTTATCGTTCAATGATTTATTAACAACCCCGCCGCAGGTTCATGAACTATGCGGCGCCAAACAAAAACTTATAGCATGAAAAAATTAGTTATTACAGCGTTGATGGGAGTATTTGCCGTTGCCACTATACATGCACAGGATATTCCTGAACGTAAAAAAGGAGACCGCAAACATTTTGGCAAAAGAACGGAAGGCTTTAAAAAGCAAAGAGCCGACCTCAACCTTAGCGAAGAGCAAAAAGCACAGTTCAAGGCATTGAACCAGGATTTTCAGAAAAAAATGGCCGAATTGAAAAAACAAGATAACATAACGGTCAAAGAGTCCCGTGAAAAAATGCAACAAATCGCTAAGGAACACCGCACAAATGTTAACCAGCTTTTGACCGCAGAACAAAAAGCAAAAATTGAAAAAAGCAAAGCGGACAGGAAAATAAAAATGCAGGACCATGGTCAGAAAAGAGGCGAGTTTATGAAAAAAGAGTTAGGGCTTACGGATGAGCAGTCTGCCAAACTGGATGCCAGCCGGAAAGCCAATGCAGAAAAAATGAAAGCTATCCGCGAAAACAAGAGCTTGTCTGAAGAACAAAAGAAAGAGCAGATAAAAGCCCTGCATGAGGCGCAAAAGAACAATCTTAAATCTGTTCTTACTGATGAGCAGCTAAAGAAATTAAAAGAAAGAAAACCACGTACCATGGAAGGAAAACGCAAACCTTCCGGCGACAGGAAAGCCATCTAAGAACCGGTGTTTTTCATACAACAAGGCCCCGCCTGATTAAAACAAAGCGGGGCTTCTTTATTGCTATATTTGCAGCTCATCCTGTTGTAAAACAGCAAACAACTTCACATGAAAAAAAAATCCACCGGCAATTTCGACCGGTTTTCCCGGAAAAAGAGTAACGCCGCCATCAAAGAACAGTTCAAAGCAGAGAAACGGAAGTGGAAGAAAGAAAGAGAAGAGTTTTTTGAAAAGAAAAAATCGGAAACAAGAGGCCGGAAACCTGACGCCGGAAAGCAATTGCAAAACTCAAAATCCGAAACACCTTACCCCAGACCTGAAACTTCCAGCCTCATGCCCTTAAACAAATTCATCGCCCATGCAGGGGTGGTAGCAAGGAGAGATGCGGCTGAACTGGTAAAAAAAGGGGTGGTAAAAGTAAACGGCCAACTGATTACCGAACCGGGCCACAAGGTTTCTTCAAAAGATGAAGTAAAAATTAATGGCAAACGTATTTTTCTTGCCAAAAACCTTGTTTATATCCTGCTCAATAAACCCAAAGACTACCTTACCACTACGGATGACCCGCAGAAAAGAAAAACAGTGCTTGACCTTCTCCATCGTGCCACCGATGAAAGAGTTTACCCGGTAGGCCGGTTAGACAGGAATACTTCCGGCGTATTGCTGCTCACCAATGACGGCGAACTGGCGCAAAAGCTTACCCATCCCAGTTACCAGGTAAAAAAAGTCTATCATGTTACCCTGAACAAGCCGCTGGAAAAAGAGCATTTTGACAAAATCCTCAAAGATGTGGCGCTGGAAGACGGCCCCGTCCATGTGGATGTACTCGCCTATCCCGACCTGAAAGACAAAACACAGATTGGCGTGGAAATACACAGCGGCCGCAACCGTATTGTGCGCCGCCTGTTTGAACATTTCGGATACGATGTAAAGCACCTTGACCGGGTGATATTCGCCGGTTTAAGCAAAAAAGGAGTGGAAAGGGGCAAATGGCGCTTTCTGAAAGAAAAAGAAATCCGTGAATTAAAATATTTTGGTAAAGGGAAATAAAAGCGCCGGTGCATTTCAAGCTTACAGATATTGTCATTGCTGAAAACGAAAACTGGGTGGCCATCAACAAGCCGTCCGGCCTGCTTTCCATTCCTGACCGGGAAGGAAAGGATGTTTCATTAAAACAATTGCTGAAAGAAAAATACGGGGAGATATACACCGTACACCGGTTAGATAAAGACACCAGCGGGTTGATTGTATTTGCGAAAAACGAAGCAGCCCACAAGCATTTATCCCAACAGTTTGAACAAAGGCAAACTCATAAAATATACCTGGGCCTTGTAATAGGCTCAGTTCTCCAAAAAGAAGGGACTATCAATGCCCCGATAGCCCAGCATCCTGCACAAAACGGGACGATGATGGTACACCGCAAGGGAAAAGAGTCCATAACAGAATATAAAGCAGTGGAAGATTTCGGCATTTATTCTTTTGTTGAGTTCCGGATACTAACCGGGCGAACCCACCAGATAAGGGTGCATATGAAAGATATTGGCCACCCCATTGTTTGCGACCCTTTATATGGCGATGGCAAACCTGTTTTGGTTTCTTCCATTAAAACCAAATTCAAACTCTCAAAAAATACAGAAGAAGAAAGGCCCATCCTCAACCGGCTGGCACTCCATGCATTTCAACTCAGCTTTGCAGATATGGACGGCAAACAAGCAGAATTAGAAGCCCCGCTGCCAAAAGACATGAGGGCCACTTTGCAGCAATTGGCCAGGAAAAGGAAAAGCAGGTAATTGTACTTAATGTGTTCATCTATTTGTATTTTACGTTACGTCATAGAATAGAAACACTATGGAAGATAAAATAATCAAGGCTTTCATAAACTATGCACAAAGAGATAGAATAAAAGGGTTGCATATAGCTTATTATGCAAAAGATACTCTACATCAATATAACCACGGGTATTTAAATGAAAATCAGGAACAATTAATCAACAACGAAACGCTGTTTGAAATAGGTTCTATAACAAAACCAATAATAGCTGTTTTATATTCCATACTCCTGAATCGTAATAAGGTAGATATTGAAAAAACCATAAGCTATTATATAAATAATCACCCCTTACATCCATTTTTCAACACAATAACTCTAAAGGATATTCTGGCTCATATAGCAGGCCTGCCGGGGCTTCCTCGCACTTTTATAAAAAAAATGTCTGCCGAAGTTCAAGACCCTTACTCAACCCTTAGAACAGATGATTTATATAATTTCCTGAAAAAACCGGAAGAAATAACAAAACCCGGGAAATACCATTACTCCAATATCGGCTACGGAATACTAGGTGAAGTATTAAAAAGCATCACCTCTTCATCAATTTATGAAATTAGCTCAGAGCTACTATTTAACGAGCTAAAGATGAACAGAACGGATGTAATCAATAACCTATCAACTGATTCCAATATTGCGGCCGGCTATAATTTCTCTGATAAGCCAAATAAACATTGGCACAATACTGTATTAGAAGGCGCCGGTTGCTTTCTTTCATGCGGAAATGATATGAGTAAGTTCTTAATTGCCAATATTAATCCTGCCACTTCAGAGATTGATCAGGCAATACAATACACCCATATCCCTATTACGAATAAATCGGGAATGGCCTGGCATTATAAAAATAGCTTCCTTTCAAAAATCCTGGGCTATAACGGGTACATCTGGCACAACGGCATGACAGGCGGCTTCTCTTCATTTATCTGCTTTAATAAAAAGAAGAAAAATGGCCTGCTGCTTTTGGCTAATAAAGCAATCCCTTTGGAAAGTTACTTTTACAGGTTTGTAAGTTATTTCTGATTGTGTTGGTTTATTAAGAAGCCTATTCTTTTTTCTTTAAGAAAGGAATACAAAACGTCTTCAGAAATTCAGGAGGTCCATACTTTAATACCAAATACAACCACCCACACTTTTTTTCTTTTCTCAAGAAAGAATAGAAGACCTTCCCCGGTTGTCCGTAGTCTTCAGTTCTTTGATAAATAATTAAAATATAGGATTGTTATGCTTTGTTTGTAACAAAGCATCAAACTCGAAGAGTTTGTATTTTTCTGTTTTGTTGTTGGTATTTTTGTGATATGTCTTTTCCAACCCATAGTCTTTCACATAAAACGTTCATGCCCCTGCCTGCCTGTCGGCAGACAGGTCTGGCACAGCCGACTTGAGGCGATTAGGGAACGAAATGCTTTATATTTTAGATTTTGTTAATGAAAATAACCTTTTATTCCATAACTGCCGGAGCCGATAGCTATCGGCTCCTTGCTGGCGCACAGGGCGGAGAGTAAGAGATTCCGGGTGAAAAATTGGCAAAGAAAAGAAAAAGCAGGTAGTCATTTCAGGCCACCTGCTTTTCATTGATAAGCTTATTGTAGTTGCCGCTACTCCCTTAATCAATATCCGGCTGCGGTGTATAGCGCAGGTAAGGCTTTACAATCTTTACGCCTTTAGGAAATTTCTTAATAGCATCTTCCGTAGAAACAGCGGGTACCACAATTACATCTTCGCCCTGCTTCCAGTCGGCCGGTGTAGCCACACTGTGGTTGGCCGTTAATTGCAAAGAGTCAATCACCCTCAGCACTTCCACAAAATTCCTTCCTGTAGAGGCCGGGTAGGTGATAATCAGTTTTACCAGCTTATCCGGCCCTATCACAAATAAGGAACGTACGGTTGCCGTAGCCGAAGCGTTCGGATGGATCATATCATACAAAGTGGCCACCTGGCGGTCTTCATCTGCAATCAAAGGGAAATTGACTGTTGTTTGCTGCGTTTCATTAATATCATTTACCCAGCCCTCATGCTTGTCAAGCGGGTCAACACTCACAGCCAGTACTTTTACATTGCGGTTTGCAAATTCATCTTTTAAAGAAGCAGTTTTACCCAACTCTGTTGTACACACCGGGGTATAATCTGCCGGGTGCGAAAATAAAATACCCCATCCTCTTCCAAGGTATTCATGAAAATCTATTTCACCTGCCGTGGTTTTTGCTTTGAAATTGGGTGCAGGGTCCCCTAACCGTAATGCCATAACTATTGATTTTAGCTTACGAAAATAAGGTAAAAAAATTACTCTATAAAAAAGGTGGACTATATATTAGAAATAGCTTTAAACCAACAGGTCCTGGAGCGTCCTGTTTTCCAGAATTTTGAGCGAGGCATCCCTTACTTCAACCATCATATTGTGCAGCCCGCAACTGTTTTCATCGCAATTTTTACATCGTTCATAAAAATACAGGCTTACGCAGGGCAGCATGGCAATCGGCCCGTTCACAAGGCGGATGATATTGGCCACAATGATTTTATCAGGCGCTTTTTTCAGAAAATAGCCGCCGCCTTTTCCTTTCTTACTGTCCAGTATGCCCGCCTTCTTCAGTTCCAGCAAAATATTCTCCAAAAACTTTAAGGGTATCTTCTTCTTCCGGGACATTTCAGATATAAGCACAGGGCCTTCATTATACCTTGCGGCAAGGTAGGTTAACGCTTTAAAGGCATATTGTGATTTTTTAGAAAGCATAGCCCGTTTATTCTATGATAAGTTCATATTGAATAGAAGAATTTTTTCTCAGCATTGCTGCCACCCCGCAATATTTATCCATTGATAAATTTATCGCCTTTATCACTTTTCCCCTGTTATCTTCCATTGTTTTGAGCCGGAAAATTAAAGATATATCTTTAAACACCCGTGGATGTTCTTCTGTTTGTTCTGCCGCAGCCTCGACCGTTAGCCCTGAAAAAGCTACTTTCATTTTCCCAAGTATATCCACCACATCTATTCCCGTACACCCGGCCAGCCCGGATAACAGCAATGCTTTGGGACTTACGCCTTTTTCCAAATCCCCGTCAAGGGCTATGCTGTTATTCTCCTGCCTGCTGATAAATTGATGTTTTTCCACCCAGGTAGTTATCGTTTTCATACCAATTCATGTTTTTTATTGCGTGAAATATTCTCCAATGTCCATTCTACTCTCTTCTCGAAATGATGTTGCCTTACCTTACAATCTTTTTTCCCGCAAATCCTGCAGGAAAAAGGAAGGCAGCCGTCTGAATGAACGAACAACTCCAGCGATTCGCCAAATTCATGCCTGATAAGGTCGGCGAGACTATCAATTTCTTTATGCGCTTCATGTACGTTCAGGTACCAGGGAACGGTAAGGTGTGCATCCACATGCAGCACAGTGCCATATTTTATTACCCGCAGGTTATGAAGGTCAACCCAGTTTTCCCTGCGGTTATTATTAAGCAGTTCCACCATCCGGGCAAGCAGCCTTGTATCAGCCTCATCCATTATGCCCGCAATAGACTTACGCAAAATTATATAACCGGTATAGATTATGTATGTACCGAAAAGTATCGCTACGACGCCATCTATCCATCCATATCCTGTTATATACAACAGAAAGAGACCTGTTACAATGCCGATTGTGGAGAAGGTATCAGATAACAAATGTTTTCCGCTTGCAATCAATGCAAGAGAGCCGTTTTTTTCCCCTATCCGGGTACAGGTAAGGCCCATAAAAGCATTCACCAGCGCTGTGGCGCCTACCAGCCAGATACCCTTATCCACCTCATGAATGGTTACGGGATAGAAAAAGCTCATCACCGCCTTATATAAAATAAAAACGCCGGCAACGCCAATCAGCGTTCCCTCCACAGCCGCCGAAAGAAACTCGGCTTTGCCATGCCCGTAAGGATGATCCTTATCACGGGGTCTGGCCGCTACATGCAAACTATACAAGCCGATGAAACCTGCCGTAACATTCACCATACTTTCCAGCGCATCTGTAAGTATGGTTACCGAACGGGTCAGGTAATAGGCAAATACCTTCACCAGCAGCAATAGCACAGACACTATCGCCACCCATTTTTGTACGTTCAGGTTTTGTTGTTGCTTTTCCACAATGCCCTATCCTGTATGTTCTTTATTGTTTCTGCCAACCCGGTTTCTAACCCATTTTGCAAGCCTGTAATAAAATTCTTTATTAAAAAGATTGGAGTCACGCATTGCTTTATAAGTAAGAAAAAGGCCAATCGGTACCAGGATAAATGTAGCCAGCCACATTCCACTAAAAGGCGACATACTGTTTGCTTTAACAAACTTTTCGCCGGTGGTGCTGGAAAAATAAAAAACCATAAAGAAAATAATGGCAAAGATCAACGGCGTACCCAGACCTCCTTTGCGGATAATAGAGCCAAGCGGCGCACCGATAAGAAAGAGTACAAGACAGGCAAGGGAAAGAGCAATCTTGCGATGCCATTCAATTTTATGCTTTCGCAATACCTTTTCCTTTTCGGCTGCTACCATTGTTACCGACTCTGCCGTTGCTTTTATAGTGGATGCCAGGGAACGGGCACCTTCCGCAACAGCCTCACGGGCAGAATCAGGAAGCAGTTCATCAAATGTTTTTGCAGCAAAAGAATCGGGCAAAGGTTTTTCCGTCCATCCTGTATCTAAGCGGCTGGCAAACTGCAGGGGGCGAACTATATTTTTATATGCCTGCGCCTGGGTAATGCTAAAATCTTTTTCAAGCGAATCAATCGCTTTGTTCAACTGGCGCATGCTGTACATCCGCTCATTGTTCTTGTTGACACTATCCGCCGTTCGGTTACTAAACCCCAGTGTGCTAAGATCAAACTGCTTCTTGTATTCTTTAAAACCCAACCGGATGTACTCCCGCCCCGTTCTGCTGTACGTATTTCCTCTTTCCTGGTAGCGCCAGCCGTCTTTAAGATTAAACTCAAGGAAACGCTTATTGCCCGTTACCCGCATGATGCCGCTTTTGGCAATGATAAAATTATCCTGCAACGCATTGCCCTGCTCGTACACAATTACATCATGGATAATGCTATCCGCCTCTTTTTTGCCAATTTTAATGGCAAACCCGCTTATTTTATCATAAAAAACACCTTCTTTCAGGTCAAACGCCGGTTTTGCATACACTATATCCGCCAGCAATGTTCTTGATTTTAAGTTGGCAACAGGAATAACATAATTGGCAAAAAGAAAAGCAACCCCGCTGATAAGCAGGCTTACCCAAAAAAGCGGACGCATAAAACGCAAAAGGGAAATCCCCGCCGATTTGATGGCAACAAGCTCAAAACTTTCTCCGAGGTTGCCGAATGTCATCAAAGAAGAAAGAAGCACCGAAAGCGGCAAAGCCAGCGGCACCAGCACAGCCGCCTGGTAAAGAATAAACTCAAAGATGATGCCCGGCCCCAGGCCTTTCCCTACAAAATCATCAATATACAGCCAGAAAAACTGCATAACCAGTACAAACAACACAATAAAAAAAGTAGCAATAAAGGGGCCTATAAAGGCCTTTACAATCAGCTTATCCAGTTTTTTGAACACTTATCTTTACTTATGGGTAAAGCAAAAATAAGGCTTTCAAAAAAGGAGGAAGAACTGATAACGGATGCCGCTATTCTTTTAACAAAGAATACAGCTATAGAAAAGATAGCCGGCCTGCTGAATGCTGTGCAGGAAAAACAGGCAGATTGGCTCAGGAACAATGCTAAAACATTCCCGAAAGAAATTACTGAAACCTCTCCCAAAATATCAAAAGGGGAAAATTATAAAGGCCTGCCCTACCTGGTGCTTGACTATCCAAGGTTATTTCAGAAAGAAAACATTTTCGCTATCCGCAGCTTTTTCTGGTGGGGCCATTTTTTCAGCATTACGCTTCATGTATCGGGCCGGTACAAAGTACACTTTGAGAAAAAAATTACCCGGAACTGGAAAAGCTGGCAGGAGAAAGGATTTTATCTCTGTATTAATGATAATGAATGGGAACATCATTTTGATGATAGCAATTACACTCCCGCTGCCTCTATATCTGTAAAAGATGCAGCAGCTATCATTACCAAAAAATCATTCCTGAAACTGGCAAAGAAAATTCCTTTAACACATTGGAAAAATGCGGAAGATATTCTGACTTCCGGGTTTAAAGAGATAATATCGGCACTTACTGATTAATTTCCCAAACGATGAAAGAGGTCCTTCACCTGGTAGTCCCAGAGCATGCTCTGATCTTTAATATCTTTTTTCTCAGCAAAATCTTTAATAATCAGAATGGTTTGATTGGTAATTTCTGACTTATCTATACGAAATTCAAAGTATTCCTCTTTGGGGGCCGTCAGCCAATGAAAGCGGATGGATTTATCCTGCTCCTTCTCCAATACATCCGCTTTCTCAAAAGCGCCGTTCCATCCAAAATAATAGATACCGTCTTTTTCATCCACCTTATCGGCAAACCATTCGCTCAGACCGGCGGGACTCGACAAAAACTCGTATAATATAGAAGGAGAACAACGAACCGGGAACTCCAGGGTATATAATTGCTTACTCATTATTCTTAATCAACCTTTAATAAAGGCATGGCTGCAATAATAGATAAATAATGAATGTGGCAAAATATTTTACTGTTTATTTTTCCCCTTCCGGGAGCTTAAAACGCCCCTTCGTAAAATAACCAGGGCATTTATTCGTTAATGATTTTTAACTTTTTTTTGGTATATGTTATCATTTTCGATAAATTGCCTTGAAGTTCAATCCTTTGTGTAAGAAAACCGGAAATTGTGGTGGGTATTTTTTGAGTATTAAGTTAGAACCAATACCAAAATATCTATAATCCTTAAAATACACCATTTTAAACGCCCAGACCTATGAGTATGAGACAATTAAAGATCACGAAGTCGATAACGAATCGTGAATCGCAGAGCCTCGAAAAGTATCTTCAGGAGATCGGCAAAGTCGAGCTCATTACCCCCGAAGAAGAAGTAAAGCTTGCCACGCTTATCAAACAAGGCGACCAGCGGGCCCTGGACAAGCTGACCAAGGCCAACCTTCGCTTTGTAGTTTCTGTTGCCAAGCAGTATCAAAACCAGGGGCTTTCGCTGCCTGACCTGATAAATGAGGGCAACGTGGGACTGATTAAAGCCGCCCAGCGTTTTGACGAAACAAGGGGTTTCAAATTTATTTCCTACGCCGTATGGTGGATACGCCAGAGCATTTTACAGGCATTGGCAGAGCAGTCCCGGATTGTTCGCCTGCCGCTGAACAAGGTAGGTCTCACAAACAGGATACAGAAAGCCTTTTCGTTACTGGAGCAGCAATATGAAAGAGAGCCTTCGGCTGAAGAATTGGCTGAAGTGCTGGAGATGGACATTGAAGAAGTGTCTTCCTCGCTGGGCATCAACTCCCGCCATGTAAGCATGGATTCCCCGCTATCAGAAGGCGAAGAAAGTACCCTGATAGATGTAATGGAAAACCCCAATGCCGATAAAACAGACAATGAACTGGCCCATAACCAGTCCCTCAAAACGGAAATTGACCGTTCTTTAAAAGCCCTTACAGAAAGGCAAAAAGAAGTAATCTGCTTTTTCTTCGGAATAGGTGTTGACCATCCCATGAGCCTTGAAGATATTGGCGAAAAATTTAACCTGACCAGGGAAAGAGTAAGGCAGATAAAAGACAAGGCCATTACCAAATTGAAAACATCCAATCGTTGTAACCTTTTAAGAACCTATTTAGGCTCATGATATAATTTATACACTTCGTATCTTTGCAATTCTTTAAAAGTGAACAATAACTGTTCACTTTTTTGTTACAGTGAAAATGAAAATCCAGTGAATTTATGTTCAATTCATTACAGGAAAAATTAGAATCGGCCTTTAAGAACCTGAAAGGGCAGGCCCGCATTACAGAGCTGAATATTGCTTCTACCGTAAAGGAGATACGCCGGGCATTGGTAGATGCAGATGTAAACTACAAAATAGCCAAAGAATTTACCGATAAAGTAAAGGATAAAGCCGTTGGGGAAAAAGTAATCAACGCCATCTCTCCGGGCCAGTTGATGACCAAGATAGTTAAAGATGAACTGGCTGAACTGATGGGTGGACAGGAAGCTACCTTCAATGCGAAAGGAAATCCGGCCGTAATACTTATTGCAGGTTTGCAGGGTAGCGGTAAAACCACTTTCAGCGGCAAACTGGCCAATTACCTGAAAACAAAAAAGGGTCTTTCTCCCCTGCTGGTAGCAGCGGATATCTATCGTCCGGCAGCGATGGAACAATTACGGGTACTGGGCGAACAGATTGGTATTGATGTGCATATTGAAGCAGAAAGCAAAGATGCCGTTTCCATTGCACAAAATGCTGTAAAAGAAGCCCGCAGCAAAAACAAGAATGTTGTCATTATAGATACCGCCGGCCGCCTGGCGGTTGACGAGGCCATGATGACCGAAGTGGCCAATATCCGCAGCGCCGTAAGCCCACAGGAAATTCTTTTTGTAGTGGACTCTATGACGGGACAAGATGCAGTTAATACAGCCAAAGCCTTTAATGACCGTCTTGATTTTACCGGCGTGGTGCTAACCAAATTGGATGGCGATACAAGAGGCGGCGCCGCCCTTTCCATCAAATACACGGTAAACAAGCCCATCAAATTCATCAGCAGCGGCGAAAAGATGGATACGCTGGATGTATTTTACCCGGAAAGAATGGCGCAGCGTATCCTCGGCATGGGTGATATTACTTCGTTGGTAGAAAAAGCGCAGGAGCAATTTGATGAAGCAGAAACAAAAAGGCTGGAGGCCAAAATCCGCAAGAATAAATTTGACTTTGCCGATTTTAAAACCCAGTTGGAAGCTATCAAAAAAATGGGCAACATGAAGGACATGCTCAGCATGATACCGGGCATGGGCAGCAAAATAAAAGATATTGATATCAACGATGACTCTTTCAAAGGCATTGAAGCCATGATTAATTCCATGACGCCTGAAGAAAGGGCCGACCCCGACCTGATAGACGGCAGCCGCAAAAAAAGAATCGCCAAAGGCGCCGGTAAAGACATCCAGGAAGTAAACAATTTCATGAAGCAATTTGAGCAGATGCGGGGCATGATGAAAAACATGAACAAGGCAGGCATGTTTGGCAAGATGATGCCGGGTATGAGGAGGTAGTTGAAAGTCCGGAAGACGGAAGGTCAGAAAGGCAATCCCTTAATAATGAGGGTGTTTTCCATCTTCCGGACTTCTTAGCTTCCCGTCTTCCCAGTTTTTCGGGCTTACTGACTTTCTCCACTTTTCCTTTTGTGTTCTCCCTTTTCAGAACTATATTTGCCGTCCGGTTTCAACCGGGATAACAATTATTGTTTAACACGTTAAATTTCTATTTAATGTCAGCCAAAATCCGTCTTCAAAGACATGGGTCAAAAAAGAGACCCTTCTATTTCATCGTTGTTGCAGATTCCCGCAGCCCCCGTGATGGTAAATTCATTCAAAAATTAGGCACTTACAACCCGCTGACTGTTCCGGCTACTATTCAGTTGGACCGTCAAAAAGCATTGGAGTGGCTGAACAAAGGCGCTACGCCAACCGACACTGTTCGCCGTATCCTTAGCTTTAAAGGGGTGTTGTATCTGAAACACCTGCTTCGCGGTGTTGGCCTGGGCTTGTTTGATGATGCGACAGCAATGGAAAAATTCACCAAGTGGAGCGCTGAGCATGAAGCACAGGTGAAAAAACGCCAGGAAGATGCCTACCGCCAGAAAAGGGCAAGGCGTGCCGCACCCGGCCGCAGGCCCGAAAGAAAAGCAGAAGGTGGTGGTGAATAAATAAACACTATTCCCGCATCCTGAAAGTTCTTAATCCCGTTTCGTTTATCGAAGCGGGATTTTTTTGCCCCTTACAATCTCCAAAAGGGATATTAACTGTGCTATTGCTGATGTTCCCGTTAAATTTGCCATATTCTATATTAACTGCATTTACAATTTGGCGGAATATTTTAAAATAGGAAAACTGGTAGCCGTTCATGGCCTGAAAGGCGAATTGCTATTAAAGCATGAATTGGGGAAAAAAACCTCGCTGAAAGGTTTACAGGCTGTTTTCACCGAAGAAAAAAAAGGCTCTTTCCTTCCCTGGTTTATTACAGGTACTAAAATAAAATCCGCTGAAGAAATTTATATACAATTAGAAGGCATAGATACCCGTGAAGCAGCGGCGAGGCTTTCGCAAAAAGAGATATGGCTTGCAGAACCGGATTTCAAAAAATTTGCCGCCAAGTCTTCTCCCGTTAACCTGCTTGGTTACTTTATTATCAATGAAGGGAAACCGTTGGGCGAGATACTCGAAGTAATTGAACAGCCGCACCAGTTGCTTTGTCGTTTGGAAATCCAATCCAAAGAAGTGCTGATACCCCTGCACGAAGGCAGTTTGCAGAAAATTGACCATAAAAAGAAACAGGTGATCGTGGAGTTGCCGGAGGGGTTGCTTGATATATATTTAACCCCCTGATAGAATTTAATTGCCGACCAGTCATACTTCCCTAAAGGGAGATACTGTTTCCTCTGAATCAAGAAATTTTCAAATCCCCCTTTAGGGACTGACGAAACTATAACCTGAGGAATATCTCTAAGGGGTGGCGCCTCTTATAAAATCTGCCAGCAATTTCATCCGGTAATAAAGGTTACTCAACATCAGCGATATGTTGTTCTTTGCTTTGGCCACGCTGCCGCCGTTCATTTTTTTAATGTTCTGCAACTCCTCGATTTTTTCGTCTATCTTATCCATTAATTTCTCAGCATCCCAACCAATATATTTTTTATTGCGGTCATCCTGCACATGATAAGGTTCTATACTGCCTGCTTTTAGCTTTTTAAACTTAAAATTCTGTGCAATGGCTTTTTTTACCGCTTCGTTGGAAAGCATCTGAATGATAACATCCGGCTGCACATTATTGAGAAAGGCATTATGAAAAATATTCAGGTTGTTCCGCAACTCACGGATCAGTTCTTTTTTCAGCACATCATTTGTTTTGCCTTCCTTGTGCAGAAAACTGAGAATATCCTTCAACGGGCCAATACCTGTTTTGAGCCATTCTAATTGCATGTGTAAATATAAGACGGGAAGCCGGGAAGTCCACAAGTTGGAAAGTCAGAAAGAAAGTTCAAAATTTATGGTACATCTTTCCGCCTTCCCGTCTTATAACTTGCTGATTTTTCAACTTTCATTAATTTTAAGAATTGTGCCAGAAACCAAACACCATATCGCCCATTTTGATCTTGATTCCTTTTTTGTTTCGGTAGAGATAAAAAATAACCCTGCCCTGAAAGGCAAGCCTGTGGCCGTAGGCGGTTATGAAAGAGGCGTGGTGGCTGCCTGTAGCTACGAGGCCCGCAAATACGGTGTTCATTCAGCAATGCCGATGAAAAAAGCCCTGCAATTATGCCCGCACCTGGTTGTAACCAATGCCAGCCGCAGCGATTACAGCAAATATTCCAGGTGGGTAACCGACATCATAGCCTCAAAAGTTCCTTTATTTGAAAAGGCAAGCATTGATGAATTTTATATTGACCTGACCGGTATGGAGAAATTCTTTGGCGTAAGCAAATATGCCGGTGAATTGCGCCAGCATATTATTGATGAAACGGGTTTGCCTATTTCCTGTGGTTTATCATCAGCAAGGTTCATCAGCAAAATGGCCACTAACGAAGCCAAGCCAAACGGCTTCCTGGAAATCCCGCATGGAAAAGAAAAGGATTTTTTATGGCCCTTAGGTATTGAAAAAATAAACGGTGTAGGCAAACAAACCGAACAGACCCTAAAAGGCTTTGGCATTTACACTATCGAAGACATTGCCAGAACTCCTGTTGAATTAATGGAACGCTACGCCGGTAAATGGGGCGAATCCCTTTGGCATAAAGCCCATGGCCGCGGCAGCGCTGAAATTGTTACCGATTGGGAACAAAAAAGCATGAGCCATGAAAATACTTTTGAAAAAGACTATACAGATATTGACTTCCTGCATAATGAATTAGTACGCTTAACAGAAAAAACAGCTTATTCCTTGCGGGAAGAGGAGAAACTTACCGGCTGCGTAACGGTAAAAATCCGTTATTTCGGCTTTGAAACCACTTCCCGGCAGGAAACAATAGATTATACAGCGCTGGATGACATATTGATTGCTAAAGTGAAAGACCTGTTTAATAAAACCTGGCAGAAAGACCGCCCGGTACGATTGCTTGGAGTACGCTTCAGCCAAATGATCCCGTTCACGATGCAAATGAGCCTGTTTGATAATAATGCAGAAAAATTAAACCTCTACAAAGCCGTAGATGAAATAAAAGACCGCTTTGGCAGCAAATCTGTTTCAAAAGCTGCAACTTTCCGTTTAAAAGAAGGAACACACAAACACACTACCCGCCATAATAAAAAGAAAGAGTCCAAAGATTGATTACCTTATTGCTATTCTTTAACCTGAATATTCCGCACACCGGACACCTCCCTGAATAAAAGAATAAAATTATCCCTTGATTTTTTATTCTCCGTAAATACAATCGGAATGTGAAACAATCGTTTTCTTTTGCTGTCTTCCTGCAACGAAAACACCCAGGCAGCGCTTCGGTTACCTCTAACCTTCTTTACCTCTACTACAGATTCCCCATTGAGCGCCTCTTCTTCATGAAATGTAAAATAAAATACATTTATTTTTCTGTCGAAACGGCCTGCCGAAAACGAAAGCTCAACAGGATAACGGTAAATCAGCAACCAGATACTGGCGCCAAACATCAGCAGCCCGTATATACTAAAAACCAACTGTCCCGCTGCCTCCCTGAGCGGCCCCGCCACAAACAGGGTGCAAATCATGATTATCCAGGGTGCAACCCTGTACAGAAAAAAACAAATGGTTTTATTTTTTTTCTTTAAAACAAGGCGGCAATCCGTCGGCAGGTTATCTTCCGCCACCGTAAAAGGGCTTAGATCCGTTATCATTCGCTAAATAATGAAACCAGCTTTCTCCTGTTGATGTCCCGGGGCAGTTCCAGCAATAATCTTTTTTCATCAAGCCCTAAAACAAAATACGTATAGGTTACCGGGGAAGGCTCGCTATTGCCAAACGTAAAACTTGGGTCCACATAGGTTATCCTGAGCTTGACGCCCTGGCGGCCATCATCATATTGATCTGCCTCATCATCTGCTTTATAAGTACCGGTATAACTTGTATCTTTTGTAAAAACGACAACAGTCGTATCATCCGTAAACTGAAGGACAAAATCTTTCTGCTCTTCCACTGCTTCTTTTATAAATTTATTTTCTGTTTTGGCGGCATCTATCCATTCCACCTCTGTTTTTCCATTTACCGTAAGGTTGCCGTAAAAACCCGTTTTAGCCGTCTGCAATTTTTTTCCCTTTACAAATTGCTGCACTTCCTTGCTGTTTGCGGGAGCAGGAGGAATTGTATCACCGGAAGAAGAGCAGGAGAATAAAATTACCGTTGTACTGATTAAGAGGCAGGGTAAAGCAAATATTTTCTTCATATCAGTTGATTTGTATGCAAAAAAACAATGTATCGGTCGCTAAAATATACCTTATTGACGGTATTTAGTTTATCTGTTTCTATTGCGGTAAATGCTACCGGGTAAATGAGTTTCCCTACCTTTGCAGCCATTGAAAAATAAACATACCTGTTATGCAAGCATGGAAAGAATACTACGAACAAAATAAAGAAAGGTTTCTCAATGAAATGATGGATTTGCTTCGCATCCCTTCTGTCAGCGCCAAAAGCGAGCACCAGGCCGATATGCTTACTTGCGCCGAAGCCGTAAAAAACAGCTTATTGAAATCCGGCGCCGATAAGGCCGAAGTAATGGCCACAGCAGGGCACCCGGTAGTGTATGGTGAAAAAATCATAGACCCCTCCTTGCCTACCGTACTGGTATATGGCCATTATGATGTGCAGCCGGTGGAGCCACTGAACGAATGGAAAACAGGCCCCTTTGAACCTACCATTATTGACGGAAAAGTGTTTGCAAGAGGCAGCGCCGATGATAAAGGCCAGTTTTACATGCACGTTAAAGCATTGGAAATACTGACCAGCACCAACACTATGACCACCAATATCAAATTCCTGATAGAAGGTGAAGAAGAAGTAGGCTCCCCGAATCTTGGCAGCTTTGTGGCCGCTAATAAAGAGTTGCTGAAAGCAGATGTAATACTGATAAGCGACAGCTCTTTATTAAGCATGGAAAACCCATCGCTGGATACAGGTGTAAGGGGATTAAGCTATATAGAAGTGGAAGTAACAGCAGCAGGCAGGGACCTTCATAGCGGCACTTACGGCGGCGCTGTGGCCAATCCTATTGTTATATTATCAAAAATGATTGCAAGCTGTCATGATGAAAACAACCATATCACCATCCCCGGTTTTTATGACGATGTGCTGACCATATCCGCCGAAGAAAGGGCATTGATCAATAAAGCGCCGTTTGATGAGAAAGAATACAAGGATGAAATCGGCATCAAAGAGCTATGGGGCGAAAAAGGGTACAGCACTTATGAAAGAACAGGCATCCGCCCTACGCTTGAGGTAAACGGCATCTGGGGCGGCTATACAGGCGAAGGCGCCAAGACTGTGTTATCTGCCAAGGCAACAGCGAAAATTTCTGCAAGGCTGGTTCCCAATCAAACAAGTGAAAAAATAACGGAACTGCTGCTTAATCATTTTAAAAAAATTGCCCCTTCCTCCGTAACAGTAAACGCATTTGAACATCATGGCGGCGAGCCGTACATGACGCCGATAGACAGCAAGGGTTATAAAGCCGCATCCAAAGCATTGGAAACCACTTTTGGCAAAACACCCATCCCTGTCCGGGGCGGCGGCAGCATTCCAATCTGCCATACGCTGGAAAAAGAATTGGGCATCAAGATTATCTTTATGGGATTTGGCCTGGATAATGACGGCCTGCACAGCCCGAATGAGAAGTATAATATTGAGAATTACTACAAAGGCATAGAAACGATACCGTATTTTCATAAGTATTTTGCGGCACCCTAAATCTCCGCCTATCGGCGGAGGACTTTGGAACCCGATAGTATTAACCTCACTGAAAAGGATGAGGTTTTTTCTTTCCTTCAAATGTAAAGAATTCTTTACATTTGGAAAAACAAAATTGCATGAAAAGACTATTGCTGTCATACAAATTCAAGTATTGGGGTTTGCTTATGTTCCCCCTCGGCCTGATTGGCTGGTTCCTTACGCAAACAGGCGTATTAACACCTTTGCTCGACACATTAAATATCCGTTATCCTGGCCTGCAAATACTTACAATCTTATTCTTTTTTTCCTTCCTGTTTGGGCTCTATTTTCTTGTTTTTGCACGGGAAAAAAATGAGGATGAGTTTATCACCAAATTAAGGCTCGAAAGTTTTCAATTCGCCTTTATAATGCAGTTTATTTTCTTTTTATGTTCCTTTCTCTATATGCTGATCTTTAGAAACGAACCAGGAGACGATTCAGTATTCATACTATTTTTTATCCTATCTGCTTTTGTTTTATGGGTATCCTATATCATCAGGTTCAATCTTATACTAGTCCGTAACAAATTCAAAGCTGAAAATGAAGAATAAGGTCAAAGAGTTGCGTTCACAGAAAAATATCACACAAAACCAATTGGCAGATGAATTGGGCGTTTCCAGGCAAACTATTTTTGCTATAGAGACTTCTATGTATGTTCCTTCAACTATGCTGGCGCTTAAAATAGCGAGGGTATTTAAAATGAAGGTTGAAGATATATTTGAACTTGAAAAAGGTGATTAAATGGCAAATAATGAAAAACTCCGCCTTGACAAATACCTCTGGGCCATCCGCCTGTTCAAAACAAGAACAATGGCCGCAACAGCCTGTGATACCGGTAAAGTGAAATTCAGCGACACAGCAGCCAAAGCTTCCAAACCCGTAAACATCGGCGATGAATATGAAGTGAAGACCGAAGTCAAACGCTGGCGCATTAAAGTAACTGCCCTGTTGCACAAACGGGTGGCCTTTTCCGAAGCCATCAACTATTATGCTGACATCACCCCGGAAGAGGAAATCCAACGCATCCAATACCAGGCCGCCAGCTTTCATACCGGCAAAAGGCCCAGCAAAATAGGAAGGCCGACAAAAAAAGAAAGAAGGGACCTGGATAAGTTTCACGAAGAAGAATAACCTGCTTCCATTTGCCCAAACCGAAACGGGCTGACAGAAATCATCACAGAACCTGTACTATATCATTTTTATCGGCTGTTGGCTGCTATACTTTCGTTGTTAAATGATAAATTATGTATCCGGTCATTGTATCTCAACATATACCCAGAGTTAACCCTTCAGGCGCCTGCCAGTTTAAAAAGCAGCCTGAAAAAGGGGCGAATGTTACCCCTGAGCATACTGTTCCGGCAACCAATATTTCCGAATCAGCTTCAGAATATATCATTGAAATGGCGGCGCCCGGCCTGCAACGGAATGATATTCATATCAGCGTTCAGCACCCGGTACTTTTCATTTCCGCCAAAAAGAAAGCGCCGTTCAGGAAAGCCAACGACAGGTATGAATACAACTATTCAGACTGGTCAAGGTCGTTTATGCTGCCGGATGATGCCGATACGTTGCTGGCAAGCGCCTGTTACCTGAACGGAGAGCTGGTTATTCATATTCCCAAAGGAGATGGAAGCAACAAAGAAATTTCAACAACTATTTATGTCTATTAGCGCCAAAATGACTATTCAATTAGAAATAAACCCTGACCTGCCGATCAGCAGCATACAAAAAGAGTTCAATACCCGCTTCCCGTTCCTGAAACTTGAATTCTTTTCTCCCAGGGCCTGGGCCGAATCTGATTTTTCAGCCCGGAGAATAATACCCGGAAACAAGAAGATAAAAGAAACCTATTCTTCCGTACAACACAGCCATATCGAAATTGATGAGGGCATGAAGGTAAAAGAACTGGAAACCTTTTTTAAAGATCAATTCAATATTCCCGTACAGGTGTTCAGGAAATCAGGGAACCTTTGGCTCGAAACAACCATTACCGATAAATGGACACTGGAACACCAGAACGAACATGGCCGGGAAATTTCTGAAGGAAATAAAGGAACAGCACACAAAGCAGATGAATACGATCTCAACAGGGATGCCGATCATTAATGAAAAACCAGGGGAAGAATAATGTTGTTACATATCAGGATGAGCCTGGAAAGGCGGCCCCCTGCCTGTAGCTGAAAGGCGGGGGTTTTTTATTTTCCTTTAATAAACAAGATTCTTCAGTTTATCCATATTTACAATACCAATCTTGCCTTCTTTTATCTCTATCAGTTTCTCTGATTTAAAATCGCTGAGTGTGCGGATAAGCGATTCCGTAGCTGTGCCGACATAGCGGGCAAAGTCTTCCCTTGAAATTTCCAACGGCTTGCTGGTGTTTTCTGCATTAAACCTGGTATGAATGTCAATTAAAGCCCCTGCCACCCTTTTCCGCAGAGAACTGTAGGCAAGGCTTAAAAGCCGCTGCTCTTTGTCGCTTACATTCCTGGTAATGATATGAATAAATTTTGCTGCCACATCCATATTGCCATATATCATTTGCAGAAAATCTTCCCTGGGCACTTTCATAATTTCTGCCTCTTCAAGTATAACGGCTGAATCATCATAAAACTTATCTTCTATAAGCGCCGTGTAGCCGATAAAACCGCCATCGCTGAAAAGGTCGGTTATATATTCCTTGCCGTCCTCATGTACACGAACACCTTTTACTTTCCCTTTTACAAGGTAATAAAGGAACCGGGGACGTTTGCCTTCCTGGTACAGTACCTGCTTTTTTGAAAAAGTTTCAACATCATACTGGTCCGCCAGTTGCTCCACAAGGCCCGCCTCTTTTACATCCTTTATAAACTGGTTTATTCCATGGGGCGATGCGGCATACTTATTATCCAGCACCGCCGCTTTTTTAAGGCGCACCTCAACAGCATTTAACAACTCAATATCTTCAAACGGCTTGGTAATATAGTCGTCAGCGCCCATTTCCATTCCTTTACGGAAATCACTCCGTTCGGTTTTGGCGGTAAGGAACACAAAGGGAATACGTTCCGTTTCCGGGTTCTTCCTGAGCAGGTGCAATACGCCGTACCCATCCAGTTCAGGCATCATAATATCACAGATAATTACATCAGGTTTTTCTTTTTGGGCAAGTTCAACGCCTTTTTTGCCATTCTCGGCTGTAAATGTTTTATACCCCGCCAACTCCAGTATTTCGGCTGTATTATCCCGAATGCCGGGATTATCGTCAATAACCAGTATAGACTTCATAGTTGTTATACATTTGAAGGAATGCTAAAATTAACGGTTGTGCCTTTATTTAGCTCACTGAATACAGAAATTTCACCTTCGAGGAGTTCTATATACCTTTTTACAATATGCAACCCAAGACCTGTGCCCTGTATATTCGTTGCATTGCCTGCCCTGAAGAAACTGGTAAAAAGATGCTGCTGATCGTCCCGGGATATACCGATACCCTGGTCGGCTATGGATATATGTATTTTATCCGCTTCTGCCTGTACCGTTATTGATACTGTTTTATTCTCGTCCGAAAATTTAATTGCATTGCCTATCAGGTTGATAAGGATATTCCTGAAAAGCTTTTTATCCGTCCGGGCGGTATAAGCATCTTTACAATCAAGTGTCAGTTGCTGGCCTCTTTTGAGAAAAGCCTTCATTTCATCCATCACTTCCTCAACAACCTCCTTTAAAACGATTGATTCTTTCTTTATATCCACCCTCCCTTCATTAAGCCTGCCAAGCGACAGGAAATCTTCAAGAATATCATTCAGGTTTGTTACAGAATCTTTTATCCGCTGAATGTGCTTTTCCCTTTTTTCCTGGTCGCCGGTATCTTTATACTTTGCAATCAATGAAGCAGAAGAAAGCACCGTTGTCAATGGTGTCCTGAATTCATGTGAAGCCATAGAAACAAACCTGCTCTTAATCTCGTTCAACTGCCTTTCCTTGTCCAGCGCATCGCTTAGCTCCTGCTGCGACTGTTCCAGCTTCTGCAATGCTTCTTTCAGTATCATTGTCCTTTCTTCCACTTTTACTTCCAGGTCTGTATTCAGTTGTTTTATTTTGGCGGTTACCTGCTCCAATTCCGCTTTTTGCTTCAGCATATTGTTCTCTATCTCCTTCCGGAGGGTAATATCCACTATAAAGGCAATAACAAACATCTCGTCGCCCTGCTGGTAATGGCTTAAACTGACTTCCACCGGAATATCTTTCCCGTCTTTTCTTCTTGCAAACAAATCCCGCCCCTGGCCCATGGCCCGGTTAGACGGATGATGATAAAACCCTTCCCGCAACTTATTATGGCCTTCCCTTACCGCATCAGGCAGCAATACCTCCACCGGCTGACCCTTCAATTCAGATTCCAGGTAGCCGAATATTTTCTCCGCTGCCGGATTAACCATGACTATTTTACCGGTAGCGCCGGTAAGGATAATCCCTTCTGTCGCATTCTCGTACAATGAGTTCATGTGTGCATGATCAAGCATAAAAGAACCCTCTATTTTTTATCAAAATAAAATTATATAAAGGGAAATAAAAAGATTATCTCCCGGTTATTCAATAAATGCGGGCAGCCGAAACCCTGCTACGGCTACTTTCCTGCTTACATATTTACTAAACAGCGCTATTAAATTTCTATTTACTGAAGGCAAAACTTAAGCAAAGAACAGCGCTGCAAACTGATTGAAATCACCCGGTGCAATGAGTTTCATTTGTTTAGCCCCGGCATCCATTTCCAGACAATCAGCCGCAGGACTGACCTGTATCAGGCAATACAATGGCAGGCATGGCTTAATTTAGTTTTCTTAAACAATGCATCATGAAAACAATAATTGTTCCTACCGATTTTTCTCCTGTTTCATTGAATGCAGCCAGCTATGCCGCTGATATGGCCAAAGCCACCGGCGCAAGCCTATTGCTGTTTAACACATATACTATCCCTCTTTCCATTACAGATGTTCCGCTGGCGCTTATATCCGCAGAAGAAATAAAACAAGGAAGCGAAGCCGATATTGAAAAATTGAAAAATAACCTGGGGCGCATCACTTCCGGAATGGTAAAAATATATACCGAATCTGTAATGGGCGACCCGGTAGATGAATTGGAAAAATTATGCGAAAAGATCCGCCCTTTTGCAATTGTAATGGGCACTAAAGGAAAAACCGGGCTGGAAAAAATTGTTTTTGGAAGCACTGCATTAAGAGCTATCCGGCATTTGGCCTGGCCGGTAATTGTAGTGCCCCCTGGTAAAGAATTGGGGAAAGGCATTCAGAAAATAGGGTTTGCCTGCGATTTCAGGAAAGTGGTGGAAACAACACCCGTTAATCACATTAAGGAAATAGTAAAGGAATTCAATGCAGAATTGCATATCCTGAACGTAGATTATGACAATAAACATTTCCGGCCCGATACACCGGAGCAATCTTTCTTATTGCATAACATGCTGGAAGAACTCCGGCCGCATTATCACTTTATCAATCATAAGGATATTGAGGATGGCATTACAGAATTTGCAGAAAACAAAAACCTTGATCTTCTGATAACCATTCCCAAAAAACACAAACTGCTGGATAGCCTGTTTAAACCGAGTAGCACTAAGCAATTCATTGTACAGTCCCGCATTCCTGTTTTATGTGTGCATGAATAAATAAAGCCTCAACCGCCAAGTAATTCCTGTTCTATTTTCCTTAACCGGGGAAATAAAACAGTTTCTTCGAGAAAGAAATGCCGCATCAGATCGTTGTCAAGTTCCTTCAGCCTTCCGAATACAACTTTATGACTTACACAGGCTTTATCAGGAGGTTGGTACTGACTGGTAAGCTGGCGGATAGAGGAGATTATTTCCGTAGTTTCTTTCTGCCTTTCCGATACGGCTTTTTCAATTGGCTTCCGCAGGGTGCGGACCAGTAAAGCCCCGTATGGCTCTTGCTGCCTGTGCGAATGAGTAATTTGCCTGATATAAGGAAAAAAACCGGTCTCCTCTTCTTCTCCAACATGGATTAGTGTATTTGCCAACTGGTTAAACCAGGATTCGAGTTCTTCGAGGTAATAGAATTTTTTACTATGCGACTCTGCAAATTCCCGCAATAAGTCCCTCGTAACAGGCAATGTAAGTTTAAGATACTGATGGTGTACGTTAATAATATAGCTAATCAAAAAATCGGTATCCCAATCGGCTGCATTTACCTGGTGCGGCAATTGCAGGTTGCGGGTAGCCGCCTGTAACTCCTTCTTTATTTCTCCCATATCAATCCCGTTCATATCACAGGCTACTTGCAAAGGCCATTTTCCACCGCAGCAATAGCTGATGCCATATTTGCGAAACACATCCGCCGTACGGTAATCCCTGTTTACAATTTCTGATACAGAGGTCTGCGAATTGATATCCAATAGTTGCAAAAACATACGACTGGCGCCTGGCCTGTTAATAATTGAGGGGAAATAAGGAAAATTCCGGCAAAAGAAAAATGATGTACATCATCCTATCCTATTGCCGCAATGCTCCTGATAAAATCAGGCTGGTCTTTTCTCAGTAAATCATTCAGCGTTGTAGTAGTCAAAAGAGATAACCACTGGCTACGTAGTTGTTCTACCTGGTTATGCATCGGACAGGGAGCTTTGGCATTGCATTTTCTCAGCCTGAGCACACAAGAAGTGTACCCCTCATTATCCCCTGAAATTTCTGCAATCTTTATAAGCTTTGTCTGAAGGGTTTTTTCATTAATACAAAATCCGCCGTGCGAGCCCCGTACAGCATCCAGGATTCCTTCTTTTACAATGCGCTTCATCACTTTTGCCAGAAAATGCCGCGGCACAGAAAGCCTTTCCGCCATTTCATGAATCCGCACCTTCTTCTTGCTGTCGTTCATCGTGGCAACATACAAAACCCCCCTTAGCGCATACCCGAATGATTTGGATAAAACCATGCTTTATATCAGCTTCAAACTTAAGAAGAAGCCTTTTTTCACTACCTGACAAATATCATTGAAAGCCGTGATGGTTATCAAAGGAGGCGAAGGGGATTGAAAATACTTTTGGGTCTATTAAAGACACCTGTATCTCTTTTATCTATTCACTAAAACCTCCAAAATGAAACGCAACGCTACAATTGCCGCCATTTTCACCATCACTGTTGCTTGTCTTCTTGCCTGCAAAGAAGGGGTTAAAAGCGACAAAAAGACGGTTGATATTGCAGAACTCACCAAAGACAAACCAGAAGTGCATGGCGACCTGCTTACAGAAGCGGATATAACAATCAGCCACCCGCTTGATCAGGGGATGGTAACAAGCGGAAAAGCTGTTTACGAGCTGAAATGCCAGAGCTGCCACCGCCTTACCGAAGACAGGCTGGTAGGCCCCGGCTGGAAAAATGTTACTCAAAGAAGGCAGCCCGTCTGGATTATGAATATGATTACCAATGTGGACATTATGCTGGAAACAGATGAGGAGGCACAGAAGCAATTAGAACAATGCCTGGTGAGAATGCCCAACCAGAATATCACTAAAGAGGAAGCAAGGCAGGTACTTGAGTTTATGCGTAACAATGACGGAGAAAAATAACAACTGAACAAAATAATTATTTAACTGCTAAAACAATACAATGAAACTCTCCTTAACCAGATCATTGTTTGCAATCTCCCTTCTCACAGCCGGATTGGCATGGATACAGGGATGCAAACCAAAAGGTACACAATCCGCCGTAGGCGGCGATGCTGCCTCAAAAGCTTATATAGCGCCGGGCAAGTATGATGAATTTTACAACTTTGTTTCCGGCGGCTTCAGTGGCCAGATGTCCGTTTACGGGATTCCTTCAGGCCGTCTTTTCAGGGTCATCCCTGTTTTTTCTGTTGACCCGGAAAAAAGCTGGGGATACAGCGAAGAAACCAAACCCATGCTGAACACTTCGCATGGCTTTGTGCCCTGGGATGACCTTCACCACATTGCCCTATCCACTACCGCCAGCGAACATGATGGCCGTTGGGCTTTTGGAAATGCCAACAATACGCCACGCATTGCACGGATAGATATGAAAACATTCCGCACTGCTGAAATAATTGAAATTCCCAACAGCGCCGGTAACCACTCATCGCCTTTTATTACCGAAAACACTGAATACGTTGTAGCAGGCACCCGCTTCAGCGTACCCATCGGCGACAAACAGGATGTTCCCATCAACTCGTACAAAGAGAACTTCAAGGGTACTGTAAGTTTTTTATCTGTTGATAAAACCAGTGGTGAAATGAATATCGCTTTCCAGATACTTACGCCGGGCATCAACTTCGACCTGGCCCGTGCCGGTAAAGGAAAATCAGCCGGCTGGTTTTTCTTTAGCTGCTATAATTCTGAAAAAGCCAACACGCTGCTGGAAGTAAATGCATCGCAAAAAGATAAAGACTTCATTATGGCCGTAAACTGGAAAAAAGCGGAAGAATATGCCAAAGCGGGAAAGGGAGTGAAAAAAGCCGTGAAGTATGCCCATAATAAATACGATGATTTTACCCACTCCGCCACTTCAACCATTAAAACAGAAGTGCTGATGCTGGACCCGGCGGACTGTCCTGATATGGTTTATTTCATGCCTTGCCCCAAATCTCCTCACGGTTGTGATACCGACCCTACCGGGGAATACATTGTAGGCAGCGGCAAGTTAGCAGCCACCATCCCGGTATTTGCTTTTTCCAAAATAGAAAAAGCGATAGCTGACAAAAACTTCGATGGCCAGTACGATGGCATTCCCGTGCTGAAATATGAAGCTGTATTGCACGGTGAAGTGCAAAAACCCGGGCTTGGGCCTTTGCACACTGAATTTGATGGTAATGGGTTTGCCTATACCTCGTTTTTTGTGTCGTCTGAAATTGTGAAATGGAACATCAAAGACCTGCAGGTGGTGGACCGGGTGCCGACTTATTATTCCATCGGGCACCTGAGTGTACCGGGCGGCCCCACTAAAAAGCCGCATGGGAAATATGTAATTGCTTATAACAAAATCACTAAAGACCGCTTCCTGCCCACCGGCCCTGAGCTAACACAAAGCGCCCAGCTATACGACATCAGCGGCGATAAAATGAAACTCATCCTTGACTTCCCAACTATCGGGGAACCGCACTATGCTGAAGCCATACCTGCGGAGCTAATAATGAAAAACAGCCAGAAAATATTCAAACTGGAAGAAAACAAGCACCCTTTTGCGGCACTGGGTGAAAAGAATGCCAAAGTAGAACGCAAAGGAAATGAAGTGCATGTTTCCATGGCTTCCATCCGTTCACACTTTACCCCCGACAATATTGAAGGGGTGAAAATGGGGGATATTGTTTACTTCCACGTTACCAACCTGGAGCAGGACTGGGATATTCCGCATGGTTTTGCCATCAAAGGCGCCAATAATGCCGAACTACTCATCATGCCGGGTGAAACACAAACCCTCAAATGGGTGCCGGACCGTGTAGGCGTGTTTCCGATGTATTGCACTGACTTTTGTTCCGCATTGCACCAGGAAATGCAGGGCTATATCCGGGTAAGCCCGGCAGGCGCCAATGTTCCGCTGAAATTCAGTACCGGCGACCCCGAACCTGCGGCCACAACAGGCAATTAAGAAATATTTCAAAGAGCAACCCTGGTAAGCAGGGTTGCTCTTTCAACCGGATACTCATTCATAAATCTTTAGTTATGAAAAAGATTCTTTTTATTCCTGCTTTAGCGCTGACTTTAATATTCAGCCAATGCAATAATACAAAAACAAATGAAAGCGGCGATAACACCGAAACAGTTCTTACCGGCGGGCAGGAAGCTGTTCAGGATGATGAATCAGCAAAAGATGTAGTTAAGATTGCCGTAGGCTCTGCAGATCATACAACACTGGTAGCTGCTTTAAAACAGGCCGATCTCGTTACTTCGCTTTCCAATGCGGGCCCCTTTACTGTTTTTGCACCTACTAATGCTGCATTCGACAAGTTACCGGCGGGCACAGTGGATGGGCTTATGAAGAATGATAAAAAAACAGACCTCCAGGACATTCTGCAATACCATGTAGCTGTAGCCGTATATAAAGCCGAAAACCTGCGGGATGGCCAGGTGATCGGGCAGGCCAATGGAGATAACATCACCATCAATATTAAAGACGGAAAGATAGTGGTGAACGGAACAGCGAATGTAGTTGCTTCCGTGCCAGCCAGCAATGGCATCATTCATATAATTGATGCCGTATTGCTGCCCCCGGCAAAATAATAACAGGGCATCGGGTCTTTATAATTTGTCTGCTTCCCTTGCGGAATATTTAAACCATCAACAATGAACAACAAACTAAGCATAGCTTCCCGTATCCTTGTAGCTTTCGCTTCCGGCGCATTGGTTGCTGTTTTTTTTCTTCCGGTGTGGCGCATTGACCTGTTTGCCCCTCAATATCCCGAAGGGCTATCCATGTATATCTGGATCAACACCATTACCGGCGATGTAGATATTATCAACGGGCTGAACCATTATATTGGCATGAAGCATATTACCGTAGATATGTTTCCCGAATTCAGGTTTCTGCCTTTTGTAGTCGGGTTTTTTATGTTGTTAGGAATGGCAGTGGCCATCACAGGCAGCCGCAGGTTTTTGTTCTACTATATTGCCCTTACAGTGATAGGCGGCATGCTGGCCATGTACGATTTTTATAAATGGGGCTACGAGTACGGCCATAACCTGGACCCAACTGCTCCGATACAAGTGCCGGGCCTTTCTTACCAGCCGCCTCTGTTTGGCCATAAGCGGTTACTGAATTTTGATGCCTATTCGTTTCCCGATGTAGGCGGATGGGTTGTAATTGCTGCCGGCTTGTTGGCTTTCGGCGTTTGGTTCACAGAATGGCACAGGCGACGGAAGCAACGGAAAGGGCCAAAACCGGGTTATGTACTAACCGCCCTCTGTATTGTCGTCGCTTTTTCTTCCTGCTCTGCCCAACCCGAACCCTTTAAGTTCGGCAGCGATGGTTGCCATGTTTGCAAAATGACCATCATGGATGCCAGGTTTGGATGCGAGATCATAACCACCAAAGGAAAAATATTCAAGTTTGATGATGTTATCTGCATGGCCCGCTTTCTGAAAGAAGGCAAAGTAGCGGAGAAAGACATAAAGCAAACAGTGGTTATCCATTTCGAAAAAGAAAATGACTTTCTCGATATCACTAAAGCATTCTTTGTCCAGGCTAAAGGAATCCAAAGCCCGATGAACAGCCAGGTTGCCGCTTTTGCCACAAAAGCCGCTGCAGAAAAATTTAATGCGGGAAAAAACGGCGCTATACTAAGCTGGAATGAACTGCTGACCAAACTATAAAATGCCATGCGGATATTGCTGACAATCTTCTTCTCCTGTTCCCTGCTTGCCTCTTCAGGAAAATCTATTATTGTGGGGCCGGGACAGGCATACACCAGCCTTAAAAAAGCGATAGCCGCCGCCAATACCGGCGACAGCATTATATTGCTGAAAGGCATTTACAAAGAAGGCGGCATTACCCTCACCAAATCGCTAACCCTTATCGGCAAAAACCATCCTGTGCTGGATGGTGAAAACAAGCATGAAATCCTTCTTATCAGTGGAAAAAATATCCTGATTAAAGGAATAAGATTTAAAAATTCAGGCTACTCGGCGCTGAATGATTTTGCGTCCATAAAACTGGTTGACTGCAGCCATGTTACCATTGAAGACAACATTATCAGTAATGCTTATTTCGCCATTCATGTTTCCAATGCCAGACATGCCATTATCCGGAACAATAAAATAACCGGCACGCCTGCATCCGAGCAGTTAACCGGCAACGGCATCCATTTATGGAAATCAAGCCATGCCCTGATAGAAAATAATCATGTTCAAGGGCACCGCGACGGAATCTATTTTGAATTTGTAACCGAATCGATAATAAAAAACAACCACAGCGAAAAGAATATCCGTTACGGTCTTCATTTCATGTTCTCCAATGATGACCGCTACGAGAACAACACTTTCCGGAACAATGGCGCCGGTGTGGCGGTAATGTACTCCAAAAAAGTATGGATGGAGAAAAACCATTTTGACCAGAACTGGGGGCCATCCGCATACGGCATTCTTTTGAAAGACATCAGCGACAGCCATATTCAGCAGAATACATTTTATAAAAATACCGTGGGCATTCACATGGAAGGCAGCAGCCGGATTGGAATAGAAAAAAATCTTTTCCGGCAAAATGGCTGGGCAGTAAAAGTGCAGGCCAGTTGCGATGACAATGTTTTTAAATACAACAACTTTACCGGCAACAGCTTTGATGTGGGTACCAACGGCACCATGGTGCTGAACACCTTTTCACAGAATTACTGGGATAAATACGAAGGGTACGACATGAACAGGGATGGTATTGGCGACATACCTTATCACCCGGTAAGCATGTACTCCATGATCATTGAGCAAAATCCCACTACGCTGATGCTGTACAGGAGTTTCCTGGTGTCTTTGCTCGACAAAGCAGAAAAAGCCGTTCCCGGCCTTACGCCACAAAGCCTTTTTGACGATAAACCCATGATGAAATTTATCAAGCTATGATCCGTATTGAACAGGTAAGTAAAAAATTCAGGAAACTGCAGGCCCTTGATAAAGTATCTGCAGATTTCAGCAAGGGGCAGGTTATTTCCCTTATTGGCCCCAACGCATCCGGAAAAACCACGCTGATCAAATGTATCCTGGGCATGGTGCGGCCGGACTGCGGAAAAATCTTTGTGAATGAGAAACCAATCACCGCCGACCCGGCCTACCGCAGCGATATTGGCTATATGCCGCAAATAGGCCGCTACCCCGACAATATGAAAGCGGGGCAGTTATTCGCCATGCTTAAAAAGTTCAGGAATGTGCCGGAGGCGGATACAGATAAGGAACTCATTGAAAAATTCAGCATTGATGCTATACTCGAAAAACCGATGCGAACCCTTAGCGGCGGAACCCGCCAGAAAGTGAGTGCAGCGCTGGCTTTTTTATTTAACCCATCCATCCTTATCCTCGATGAACCTACTGCGGGTCTTGACCCCTTATCATCCGAAATACTGAAGGAAAAGATTATTGCAGAAAAGAAAAAAAACAAGCTGATCCTGATTACCTCCCATGTGCTGAGCGACCTCGAAGAACTGACCACCCATATTATGTACTTACAGGAAGGAAAGCTGCAATTCATCAAAGACCTGGAAACATTGCAGGAAGAAACCGGGGAATTAAAACTAAGCAAAGCCATTGCCAAAGTGATGATGGGGTATCAGCCTGACGGTAAATGGGTGGACAGGGTCTTTGCTTTTAACGAAAGGAAAGAACATTCAAAACAATAACTATGTTCAAACTATCCCGCTACGTTTTATACGATATTCTCCGCAATAAGATTGTCATTGCCTATACGCTTTTCCTGTTCATCGTATCGGTAAGCCTGTTCCGGATGGAAGAAAACAGCAGCAGGGCCCTGCTCAGCCTGTTGAACATTGCGCTGATTGTTTTGCCGCTGGTAAGCCTTGTATTTACCACCATTCATTATTACAATTCCTATGAATTTATTGAACTGATGCTCTCGCAACCCATAAGCCGCACCCGGATTTTGTTGAGTGAGTTTGGCAGCGTCTGTATTTCCCTGCTCAGTGCTTTCTGGCTTGGCGTAGGCATACCGGTATTGCTTTTTTCCGCTGATGCTACCGGGTTTGCCCTCTTATTTACCGGCTCAGCGCTGACGGTGGTTTTTGCGTCTATCGCTTTTCTTGCTTCCGTAAAATCGAAAGACAAATCAAGGGGCATCGGTATCGCCCTGTTATTGTGGTTTTATTTTTCACTCATATACGATGGCCTTGTGCTGCTGATTCTTTTTGCCTTCAGTGAATACCCTATGGAAAAATTCACCCTTTTACTTTCTGCCCTCAACCCAATTGACCTCGGAAGGATTTTCATTATGCTGAAAATGGACATCAGCGCATTAATGGGCTACACCGGCGCCCTGTACAAAGATTTCTTCGGCAGCGGCAGCGGCATCCTGTTTACCGCAGGCATCATGCTGCTATGGGCTGTTGTCCCCTTTTGGCTGGCCCTCCGGAGTTTTAAAAGAAAAGACATGTAATTCAATTTCTCAACTTAAACATATTATCATGAACGAGTTCAATCATCAAACCCTGGCACAAATTGTAACAGGCAATCACCGCACTGCCGCTGTATTTGAAAAATATCATCTCGACTTTTGCTGCAAGGGCAAGCGGTCGCTGCAACAGGCCTGCGCCGAACAGGATATCGCCATTGAAGAACTGGTAACTGAATTAAACAATCTGTCTTCAACTACCGGGAACAGCCAGCATTCCTTTCCCTTTGACCAATTGAGCCTGGCACAACTGGCCGACTATATCGTTTCCACCCACCACGATTATGTCAAGAGGGAGTTACCCCAACTGCTTGCTTACCTGCAAAAAGTAGCATCGAAACATGGCCAGCGCCATCCCGAACTTTTGAAAATTTTTGACCTGGCCGCAGCCATAAAAGAAGAAATGGATATGCACATGATGAAAGAAGAGCAGGTGCTCTTTCCCCGCATCAAAGAAGTAGAAAAAATAGCCGGGCAGCCCGCCGGCGAATACAGGATGAACCTTTTTTACCTGCAAGCGCCGATAATGATGATGGAGCAGGAGCATGACCATGCCGGTTCCTTAACAGAAGAAATAAGAACGCTGAGTAACAACTATAGCGCCCCGGCGGATGCCTGCACAACCTATAAGCTGGCTTATGCCTCTTTGCAGGCTTTTGAAATAGACTTGCACCAACATGTACACCTGGAAAATAATATCCTTTTCCCGAAAGCTGTAGAACTGCTGAAGGAAATGGTAACCCCTGGTCAGCAAACAAAAAGCCAACTTAACTAAGACCTGTATAATGGTTCTATTCACTCAGGTCTCTTTACATTTATGATTCGCCTCACCCGGCTACCTGATTAAAATCAGGGCAGTGCCATCCAAAAGGTCATGGTAGCGTCAGTATGCGACGGGTACTTTTGTCATCGAAATGTTAAAACAAACACTGCATGAAACCATCCCAAGAAGAAAAAAAATTCTTTCCTAAAGGGGCTATTGCCTTTTTTATAGGTCTTGTCATACTGACGCTTTTATTCTGGTATGGCATCTATTTTTTAATGATTGAAAGATCCTAAACTCCCGTTTATGGCACTTATTGACAAAGCAGAAAAAAAAGTAATCACTATCACACTTGCCCTTATCGGCCTGTTTGTATTCTCGCTTTTATATGCAAAAAATAAATACAGGAGCGATGTGCCCGAATGTTTACCCTACGACAAAGCATACACAGAGCCAAAGGTTAATAAGCTGGACGACTCTACGTACCAGGTGTTTGCAGTAGCGCAGATGTGGCTGTTTCAACCTTCTGAAATATTTATTCCCGTGGGCAGCGAGGTGGATTTTTTTCTTACTTCCAAAGATGTGGTCCACGGTTTTAACATCGCTCCTAAGAATGTAAATATGATGGCCGTTTACGGCGCCATTAATAAAACAACAGTAAAATTTGATAAGCCCGGGGTATATGATATTGTATGCCACGAATACTGCGGCACCGGCCACCAGAATATGCGGGCACAGGTAATTGTAAACTATCCGGAAGCAAAGTAAAAAGAAAACCACAGAACCATGCAAGTATCCAAATCATTTAAACGGGTCATTTACCTGGAACTGGCCATTCCCGTTGCACTGCTTATCATCGGCATTTATCATGGACTGATACAGACTATTTACCGGGCCGGTGTGCTGAAGCAAACTTCATTTGCCAAACTGGATTATTACCAGGGCCTCACCCTTCACGGCGTTATCAATGCACTGGTGCTTACCACCTTCTTTGCTGTCGCCTTCGGGCATGTAACCATGGCTTTTTACCTGAAGAAAGAACCCAATAAAAAGATTATGTGGACCAGTTGCTGGCTGATGATTGCCGGTGTGCTGATGGCCGCCTGGGCTATGCTGGCCGGTAAGGCTTCCGTACTATATACTTTTTATCCCCCGCTGAAAGCCCACCCTTTATTCTATCTCGGCGCCGCCCTGCTAATTGTAGGTTCCTGGCTGCCTTTGTACGAATGGGCGAAAATGTACAACAGGTGGAAAAAAGAAAACCCGGAAACTAAAACGCCTTTGGCAGTGCTCGGTACGCTGGTCAACTTCATCATCTGGTTTGTGTGCACATTAGCGGTGGCATACGAAGTACTTGTATTGCTTATTCCCTGGTCGTTGGGATGGACAGAAACCGTAAACGTTAACCTGGCAAGAACCCTGTTCTGGTTCTTCGGTCATGCCCTGGTTTATTTCTGGTTGCTTCCTGCATACATTATGTTTTATACCATATTGCCAAAAATTGCAGGCGGTAAATTGTACTCCGACCTGGCAGGACGCATCGCCTTATTCCTGTTCCTTATTTTTTCAATCCCGGTTGGCGTTCACCATCAATACAGCGACCCGACCATTACACAGGGAGTAAAATTCTTTCACGGGCTGCTTACTTATGGTGTGGCCATCCCCAGCTTTATGACAGCTTTTACCTTAGCCGCTTCATTGGAACATGCGGGCCGGCAAAATGGTGGCAAGGGCTTATTCGGATGGATGGGCAAGTTGCCCTGGTTCGATGATAAAAAATATTTGTTTTCCTATTTTATCTGCGGCCTTATTCTTTTCATATTCGGCGGGGTTACGGGAATTGTAAATGCCTCTTACTCGCTAAACAATGTAATTCATAACACTGCATGGCTCCCCGGCCACTTTCACATGACCGTTGCCGGGCCGGTATTCCTGGGCATAGTGGCCATGAGTTTATATATCTATTCAGGATTAAGCGGCAAAAAAGTGTTTTGGCCAAGGATCAATACCATCGTTCCTTACTTATGGGTAATCGGGATGCTGATATTTTCTTTTGGCATGAGTTGGGGCGGCTTAAGAGGCGAGCCAAGAAGAACCAATATGGGAACCACTTACCTTAACCCCGAAAGCGAACTTTTCCGCAGCGACTGGGTGCCCACTACATTGCTTGCCATGCTGGGAGGTATTATCATGTTTGTTGCCGCTATGCTTTTCATAGTTATATTCTTCGGAACCTTTTTAAGTAAAAAACGGGAAGAAGGCATGCTGGAAATACCTGTAAGCGAAGCGTATCATGATGAAAAACGGGTGGCCCTGTTCGACAGGTTCAAACCCTGGCTGGTAGCCATGCTTATTATTATACTGCTGGCCTACGTACCGGCGCTGATGAACGTAAATAAAAACTCAGGCCCCGGCGCCCCTCCGTTTCAAGATAATAACCCGGTGCCTGTTCAAATTCATAAACCCAAATGAAAAAGAAATCTCCTATATGGTTTTATGCAGCAATAGTATTTGCATTGCCTGTGCTTGCTTTTGCCGCCGTTTCCTGGTACGAGCAAAAGGCAAAACCCTTGCCGTTTTACGGTAAAAATGAAAACCACAGGATTGAACATTTTGAATTAATCAATCAGCACAATGAAAAGGTAAGCCTTGCCGATTGGGATAACAAAATTGTTGTTTCAGGGTTCTTTTTCACTCATTGCCCCGTTGTGTGCCCCAATATGACGAAGAACATGAAGAAGGTGCAAGAGGCTTTTAAAAACAACCCGGAAATCCGGATCAGCTTCTTCAGTGTTGACCCGGAAAAAGATAATCCCGCCCGGCTAAGCGCTTTTATCCAACGCTTTGGCATTGATGACAGCCGCTGGGATTTTCTGACCGGTGATAAAAAAGAAATCTACCGGCTGGCCCGCAATAGTTTTATGATAGTGGCTGCTGACGGCGATGGGGGCCCTGCAGATTTTATCCATAGTGAGAAATTTGTTTTAACAGACAAAGAGCAAAAAATAAGAGGCTTTTATACCGGAACAGACAGTAAAGAAGTAGAACAACTAATTACAGACATTAAAAAGCTACAATAATGAAACTACGGCAGTTTTTCCTGTGCATTATACTATCCATAAGCCCTTTTACATTTATTAAAGCAGAAAATATTGAAGATGGGAAAGCTTTGTTCAATTCCCGTTGCGCTGCCTGCCATACGGTAAATAAGGCGCTTACCGGCCCTGCACTCGCCAATATCGGGGAAAAAAGATCGATAGACTGGATCATAAGTTTCGTAAAATCATCTGCTTCCATGATAAAAAGCGGCGATACGGCAGCCGTAGCCGTATATGAACAGTTCAATAAAATTCCCATGCCCGATCATCCTGACCTTACTGATGAAAATGTAAAAAATATTGTAGCCTATATCCAGTCCACAAGCAAAGCCGACGAGGCAAACAGCCAGCCGTTTGCCGCTCCTTCGGAATTAAAAAAACCATACACTCCACTATCTTTTAAAGAAGATTACCTGTTTTTTATCGCCTACCTTGGGGCTGTAGCCATTTTGGGGCTGGTACTCTATATGGCGGTAAAGCTTAAAAGCACAGGTTATAAAGTACATTAACTCAATGCCATTCTTATCGGTCAAAACAATACACTGATTCTATTTTTATAATTTAGTGTAATGAAACAAGTGTTACTGGCCGTTGCAATAACGGGTTGGGGAATAGCTTCCTGCTCCAAATCAGCAGGGGAAAAAGACAACCAGCGCCCGGTTGTAACAATAACCAGCCCTGCCAATGGCGCCCTATTCTCTGTCGGCCAGGTTATTACTATTGCAGGTACGGCTACCGATAATGATCACATTGTCGAAATGCACATACATGTCTCCAATACAAATACCGGGACCCTGCTGATGGATGTGCACCTGTACCCTGCGGGGCCTAATGCCGTATTCAATCAACCGCTTACTGCCGCGGCAGGCGTTAATTACAGAATACAGGTTTTGGCCAAAGACCGTTCAGCCAATGAAACGATTTCTTCTGTAGAAGTTTCGTGTAACTGATTGGCTGTTATCTTTGCTTCATGCACATTGACATCCTCACTGTTTTACCGGAGTTACTGGAAAGTCCTCTGCAGCACAGCATGATGAAAAGGGCGCAGGAGAAGGGTTTGCTGAAAGTGGAAATACACCACCTTCGCAAATGGGCCGTCAATGAATACGGGCAGGTGGACGATTACCAATATGGCGGGGGGGCCGGTATGGTGATGCTATGCGGGCCATTGGTCAATGCTATTGAAGAACTTTCGGCCAACAAAAAATACGATGAGATTATTTACCTGACACCCGATGGGGAAAGGCTAAACCAAAAAACAGCAAATGCCCTTTCGTTAAAGCAAAATTTATTGCTGATATGCGGACACTATAAAGGTATTGATGAAAGGGTGAGGCAGCATTTTGTTACAAAAGAAATATCTATCGGCGATTATGTGCTGAGCGGCGGGGAACTGCCTGCGGCCATATTGGTGGATGCCATCGGGCGGCTTTTACCGGGTGTATTAAATGATGAAACATCGGCCCTTACCGATTCTTTCCAGGATAATCTATTGGCGCCGCCCGTTTATACCAGGCCGGTGGATTTTCGCGGATGGAAAGTGCCCGATATATTAATGAGCGGCAATCATAAACTAATTGAAGAATGGCGGCATGAGCAATCGCTAAACCGCACAAAGGAACGAAGACCCGACCTGCTGGAAGAATAATCTTTTCTAAAAATAAAAGAAGGCCAGTAAAAGAAAATAATACAGCAGTATCATCAGCACATTAATAGTCATTGTCTTTATCATAAGGATTGGATTTTCCCCTTGTCGGTTCAAAATTATTGCCAGAAGAACAGTTGCCATAACAATTTCGGCCAATCAGCAGCTTTTACCAAGTGCATCAACTTTCTTTGTCCCGGATTCAACTACACCCGGCCGGCCTTTCTGCCGTATCCATTATGCACATTACAGCCGAAAAATCAACAGGGCTGATTGTAATACCGCCGCATTTATTAACATTGCATTTCCCTGTTATTTCTTTGCTTTATTACATTAACGAATAATTGCATACTATATGAAGTCAAACCGAAGAAAATTCCTACGCAACCTTACAATAGGAAGCAGTGTATTGGCAACAGGCATCCCTTCGTTTGCCGCCGATAGTTTTCCTACAAATGAAGAAATGGACCGCTCTGCCGCTATGGAATCGGGCAAGCAGCGTTTTAATATGTGCGGATATGCAGCCCCTAAAATTGATATTGTTCGTGTGGCCGTAGCCGGGTTAGGTATGAGGGGAGGAGAAGCCGTGAAACGGCTGGGCTATATTGACGGCCTGGAAATTGTGGCCCTCTGCGATAAATATCCTGACCGTATTGCCAAAGCCCAGCAATCTCTAAAACAAATGAAAAGGCCCGCTGCAAAGGAATTCAGCGGAGAAGAAGGATGGAAAGCCTTATGCGATAGCAATGATATTGATCTTGTTTATTGTGTTACTCCCTGGCATCTGCATACACCCATTGCCCTAAGGGCTATGAAAAACGGTAAACATGCCGCTGTAGAAGTACCTGCAGGAAAAACAATGGACGAATTATGGGACCTCGTGGAAACTTCTGAAAAAACAAGAAAGCACTGCATGATGCTTGAAAACTGCTGTTACGATTTCTTTGAACTGCTGACGCTGAATATGAGCCGCCAGGGTCTTTTTGGGGAGTTGGTACATGCCGAAGGGGCCTATATACATGACCTTACCGAACACTGGACCTTCAATAAGAAAGCTTATGCCGATATGTGGCGGCTGAAAGAAAATATCGGGCAGAATGGCAATCTCTATCCCACGCATGGACTTGGGCCGGTGGCTCAATGTATGAACATCAACCGGGGTGATAAATTTGATTACCTCGTTAGTATGAGTACGAATGATTTTACGATGAACAATAAGGCAAAAGAACTTGCAGAAAAAGATGACTTTTTTAAAGAATATACCGACAGGCCCTACCGGGGCAATATGAACACTTCCCTGGTTAAAACCGCCAAAGGCAAAACGATAATGGTGCAGCATGATGTATCCACCATACGGCCTTATTCCCGGATACATACCGTAAGCGGCACGAAAGGCATAGCCCAAAAATGGCCCGGCCCCGAAAAGATAGCTTTTGGCCATACCTGGATAAAAAAAGAGGACTTAGATGAGTTATATAAAAAATATTCTCCTCCTATTGTAAACCATATCGGAAATATAGCCAAAGAAGTGGGCGGGCATGGCGGCATGGACTTTATTATGGACTGGCGGCTGATTGATTGCCTGCGAAACGGGCTGCCGCTTGACCAGGACGTTTATGATGCTGCCGCCTGGAGTTCACTTTTCCCACTTACCCAGCGTTCCGTAGCCAAAAAAAGCAAGTCTGTTACAGTTCCCGATTTCACGAGGGAGGCCTGGAAAACCAATAAGCCGGTTGACCTTACCCTGAACGGAGGGGCAACAACAGGTGTCAGAAACGTAAAACCAAATCTGGAAATGTAAGCCCCGGCTGACCAAAGTCATCCGTCGTAGCAAAAACAAATCGGTACACATTAGGTATTTAACTGTACTTTTACCCGGTTATTGCAGTTATTCACTATTGCTTCCGGGTTGGCTGATTGAGATTATCCGAGACAATACTTTAACATCCCTGAAACATGAAAGCACTGGCGGCGTTGACCGATCCTGTATATGTTGAGCCTAAGAAGTATTCATTGTATGATAAGTTCTGGCTAAAGCGGATAAATGATAAAAGGGACCTTCCTTTTATCTATCTACTTACCGCTATCCATTTAACGGTTATTCCCACTGCTATCATCCTTTACACCAACCTGTTGCAGGGATGGTATTGGTGGCTGGCGTATATTCCCTATTTCTATGTTTCACAGATGTATTTTAAGGGGCGCTTCGGTCTGATGCTTCACTGTATATGCCATCGCAAACTTTTTAAAAAGAAACAAAACTGGCTTTTCAATTATATCATATGGTTTGTATGCCCTTTCTTCGGGCACACACCGGAAACCTATTTTGCCCATCATATGGGCATGCACCATGTAGAAAATAATATGCTGGAGGATGCCAGCAGCACCCTGCCGTACCAGCGGGACAGCCTTCGGGGTTTTTTAAAGTATTATATCAATTTTCTTTTCCTTGGTTTCAGAGATACGTTCATGTATTTTTTCAACCGCAAGCGGAAGAGATTTTATATGCGTATGACAGCGGGGGAAGGCGCCTTTTTTCTCTTTTGTATTGGCATGAGCTTTGTAAACTTCAAAGCCACTCTTTTTATTTTCATTATTCCCTTCCTTTTTGCAAGGCTGGTAATGATGCTCGGCAATTGGGCACAACATGCCTTTATTGACCTTGGCAATTTAGAAGACAATGCCATCAACTGTATCAATACCGGTTACAATAAAGCCTGCTGGAACGATGGCTATCACGCCGTACACCATTCCCGCCCTGCATTGCATTATACAGAAATACCCGGCGAATTCCTGAAAAACAAAGACCTGTTTGTAAAACAGAAGACCTTTACCTTCGACGGCATTCATTACCTGCACATTTTTGTCTGGCTGATGACAAAACGGTACGACAAGCTGGCTAAGAACATCGTCAACATTGACAACATGTTCTCCAGCGAGGAGGAAGTCATCGCCTTGATGAAAGAACGCACCAAAAAATATCAGCCGCAACTACAGGCCAAGCCCATTCTTGCCGAAGCCGTTTAGCATTTTTAAAAAGCCGGAAGTATTATCTTTAGAGAAATCTGAGATCAATGTCTTCTTTTTCCGTCAGCGGCAATTTGGTGGATGTTCACCGTCAAAAAATTTACCCGGCCGAAATAACCGTTCAAAATAACAGGATAGCTTTCATCAAAGAACTGACAACCCCACTTGCCACTTTCCACTACCTGCTCCCCGGATTCATTGACAGCCACGTTCACATAGAAAGTTCCATGCTGGTACCTTCAGAATTTGCCCGGCTGGCGGTGGTACATGGCACTGTTGCCACTGTCAGCGACCCGCATGAAATAGCCAATGTATGTGGCATAGAAGGTGTTGAATTCATGATACAAAACGGGAAAACGGTTCCGTTTAAGTTCAATTTCGGTGCGCCAAGCTGTGTACCGGCCACAACATTTGAAACAGCAGGCGCATCACTGGATGCCGTAGCCGTTGAAAAATTGTTGCTTCGGGATGACATTAAATACCTGAGTGAAATGATGAATTTTCCTGGGGTATTGTCCGGAGATGAAGAAGTGATGAAAAAAATTGCCGCTGCTCACCGCCTCGGGAAACCTGTTGACGGCCATGCACCGGGTCTTCGGGGAGAGGAGGCAAGGAAATATATAGATGCCTCCCCAAACCTCTCCAAAGGAGGTGCTTTAGATTCCTCAATAGTAAGAATTTCCACTGATCATGAATGTTTTACTGCTGACGAAGCCATAGACAAACTAAAATATGGCATGAAGATCATCATCCGGGAAGGCAGCGCTGCCAAAAATTTTGAAGCGTTGATTGCCCTGCTGAACGATTATCCTGACAAAATCATGTTTTGCAGTGACGATAAGCACCCCGACAGCCTGGTGTTGGGGCATATCAACCAATTATGTGCAAGGGCTGTAGCCAAAAGTATTGACCTGTTTAAGATATTAAAAGCAGCTTGTGTAAACCCTGTCCTGCATTACAAATTAGATGTCGGTTTGTTAAGAGAAGGCGACCCGGCTGATTTTATTATAGTGAAAGATCTGGAAAATTTCGAAGTAGTGAAAACTTTCATCAATGGAGAGTTAATTGCTGAGAACGGTGAATCAAAAATAAAAAAAACAAAATCCAAAATAATAAACAACTTTTCCTGTACCCAAAAAACAGCCGCCGATTTTCAAGTCCCGCTCCCCACTTCCCACTCGCCACTTCTCATCCCCGTAATTGAAGCATTGGATGGCCAATTGATTACCAACAAACTTTCTTTTGAACCCAAAATAATAAACGGAAAAATTGTTAGTGATACAGAAAGGGATATTTTAAAGATTGTAGTCATTAACCGATACAATGATGTACCTGTTGCAAAAGCTTTTATAAAAAACTTCGGGCTGAAGCAAGGCGCCATTGCCTCCTCTGTAGCGCATGACAGTCATAATATTGTGGCCGTAGGCGTGGATGATGAAAGTATTTGTAATGCAGTGAATTTAGTGATTGAGCACAAAGGCGGTGTCAGTTTTGTAGGCCCTCCCTCCATTGGAGATAACCAATGGTTAGGAACGAAGTTCGGGAGGGAGGCCATTGTGCCCTTACCGGTAGCCGGGCTGATGAGCAATGAAGATGGCTACAAAGTGGCTGAACAATATTCTCTTATTGATAAAGCAGCCAAAGAAGCAGGTTCCACCCTTGCCTCTCCTTTTATGACCCTCTCCTTTATGGCATTGCTGGTAATCCCTCATATCAAGCTGAGTGATAAAGGTTTGTTTGACGGGGGTCAATTCAAGCTCATAGATACATAAGATTCGCATGACCGCCGGTTTTCACATTCCGTTAATAAGCATTCCTTGTACTCCGGCATCTAATTCATAACAACGCAGCAACCCGGTGAAATGGCAGCAGTGAATAAGCAAAGGGTTTTATGGCAATAACCTCTAAATGCTTTGTTATGAAACAAGATTTATATATCAATGCAATGTTCGACCAGCCCGAGTTTGTACAGACACTTATAGAAAAACTGGCCTACCGCCGCTATGAATTCGGCTTTACCAAACTGAAAATGCCCCGTGGCCTGAAAGCCCTGGAACCTTCTTCTACGGAAGCCTATGTAAGCGGAACCGTGGCGCTTGAATACCCGATAAACAATGAAGAAGCGGAGAGAATCAATATGCCCTTTATAACCTGCTTCCTTTTTACCTGTATAAAAGGCGAAGGCGATCCCTACAAACTCATCTGGAGTACTTCCCTGTCTTAGAATGGTTCCGTATCCTCCTTTTAGCCGGGCTTTTCTTCCATTTACCGATTTTAGCATACCGGCAGCCTGTATCCGCTTGGTTATCCCTCCTCCGGGCCATAGCTTTGGTTCAAATTAAAAGAAATGGATTCCCGTTTTGAAAACAAGGCAGAAAGAATCAAAGCAAAGCTGGATATCCGGGTTGGCCGGAACAGTAATAACAGTAATTTATGGACCGGCATTTTTATCCTGCTCATCGGTGTTGTGGCTTTGCTGAAAGTAACCAATCCTGATTTGCCCCGATGGGTATTTAGCTGGAAGATGTTCCTGATCGGCCTGGGGCTATTTATGGGCTTTAAGCACAACTTCAAAGGTGTGGCCTGGCTGATACTCATCCTGGTAGGAGCTGCATTCATTATTACAGACATCACCAGCAATACAGAAGCCCGGAAGTTTATATGGCCCGGTGTATTAATCATCGGTGGGCTCTATCTTATACTTCGCCCACGAAACAGCTGGCATTCTTTTGATGATGATGGAAATTTTGGCTCTTCGGACCCTGCATTGCAAACAGAAACCACTTATACTAAAGATGATTTTATAGACAGCACCTGTATTTTCAGCGGGTCCAAAAAGAGGATTATCTCTAAGAATTTTAAAGGCGGGGATATTGTCAATATTTTCGGTGGCAATGAAATAGACCTTACCCAGGCAGATATGACCCATGAAGCCGTGATAGAAGTAACTACCATTTTCGGGGGAACCAAGCTGATAATACCCTCTAATTGGGAAATCAAATCTGAAGCCGTAATGATATTCGGCGGCATCGAAGATAAAAGACATATTGTACCTGTTGCCGAAGCGCCATCGAAAACGATTGTTCTGAAAGGAACAGTGATATTCGGCGGCATTGACATAAAAAATTTCTAAGCCTGCTTACAATTGTTATCAAAACCAACTTTTATGAACTGGTATCTATCAAAATTTGTATTCCGCATCGTATGCGGAGATGGCAATCATACCGCCCAGTTTGATGAACAACTGCGGTTAATAAGCGCTGCAAGCAAAGAAGAAGCTTTTCATAAAGCGCAAGCTATGGGCATGAGGGAAGAAGAAATGTTCTTCAACCAGCAACAAACCCTGGTGCAATGGCAGTTTATCAGCATATCGGAACTGTACCAGCTTAATGAACTCATTGATGGGGCTGAACTCTATTCCCGCATTGAGGAAAAAGACAATGCAGAAAGCTACATGCACACAGTATATGCAAGGGCAAGCAATATCCGCTTTCACGATACACCTGAAATGCTAAACCTTGCTTAACACGGCATGTCCAATTCCATCTTATCCATAATGAAGTTCAGGATCGTCTTCATCCTTTGCTGGATGGTGATACTGGCGGACCAGACGATGGTATTGAATTATTTCGAGCTGCCCGTCAATGCTGCTGCCATTGACAGCGTCATCAGCAATATGCTCCTGCTGGGCGTATGTCTCCTCATTATGAATACACTGCGGTACTATCTGCCGAGAGGCGAACAGTATATCAATATCTTTTCTTTGTCGCTTATCCTTGCTATCGTTTGGCTTTTTGTAAGCAAGTGGCTTTTACAATTGGCATTAGGGCATTACGAAGGATATAATGAGATGCTCAAACATTCCCTTTCCATCCGCTTCAGCATAGGCTTCTTATTATTAGGCTGCATCACCATGATTTCTATTCTTTGGTACAACGAAAAGGAACAAAAAGAAAATGAAATAAGAAAAGCAGATGCCGAACGCCATGCCAAAGAAGCAGAACTCTTCAAGTTAAGGCAACAATTACAGCCGCATTTCCTCTTCAATAGCCTCAATTCTATCAATGCTTTGATAGGCAGTCGGCCCAATGAAGCCAGGAAGATGGTGCAGCAGCTTTCCGAGTTCCTTCGCGGTACTATTAAAAAAGAAGAAACACAATGGGTAACACTGCAGGAAGAGCTGCAATACCTGCAATTGTACCTTGATATTGAAAAAGTGAGGTTTGGCAACAGGCTGGCCACAAATATCATTGCAGATGAAGCCATACAGCAGTTCAAACTGCCGGCTTTGCTGCTTCAGCCAATAGTGGAAAATGCTATCAAGTTCGGGTTGTATGATACTACAGGCGAAACAATTATCGGATTGTCTGCCACAAAAGAAGACGGCCATCTTGTTATCAGCGTAACCAATCCGTTTGACCCTGAAACCTCTTCGCCCAAACACGGTACAGGTTTCGGGCTTAAATCAGTACAACGCCGGTTATATTTATTGTTTGCAAGAGCCGACCTGCTTTCCACCACTATAAAAGAGAATATCTTTACAACTACGGTTAAAATCCCACAGGAACAATGAGCAAGATCATAATTATTGACGATGAGCCGCTGGCCAGAAGCATAGTAAAGGAGTACCTGGAAAAACATCCTGAACTGGAGCTGGTGCAGGAATGTAATGACGGGTTTGAAGGTCTTAAAGCCATTCAGGAACATAACCCTGACCTTATATTCCTTGATATACAAATGCCCAAAATCAACGGGTTTGAAATGCTTGAACTGATAGATCAGCTACCCCACGTAATATTTACAACCGCTTTTGACGAATATGCCATCAAAGCCTTTGAAGCACATGCCATTGACTACCTGTTGAAACCATTCGGACAGGACAGGTTTGATAAAGCCATAGCCAAATGGATGGAACGGAAACCCGCCTCAGAAAATACTACACAGGAACTGCTTGAAACCGCTTCCTTAGCCCCTTCACAAAACCAGCGTATTGTGGTAAAGAACGGCAGCAAAATAAAAATCATACCGGCACATGATGTATTTTATCTTGAGGCCGCTGATGATTATGTAAAAATCCATACGGCAGAGGGTTATTTTCTTAAAAACAAAACAATGGGCCATTTTGAGCAGACATTGGATAAGAACCAGTTTGCCCGCTCTCATCGTTCCTATATTGTAAATGTGCAGCAGATAACCCGCATAGATCCTTATGAAAAGGATAACCATGTTGCCATATTACGCTCCGGCGCCAAGGTGCCCGTAAGCCGGAATGGTTATAGTAAACTAAAAGAAGTGTTAGGATTGTAAGTCCTTGTATTCTTCAATACACACTTCAAGCAGCCTTGTCAATAAGGACTGTTGTATCTTTGCTTATATTCCTCCCGCTTATATTTAAATAAAGGAACATGATCAATAAAGTGATATCCTCCGCAGATGAAGCAATAAAAAATATCCAAAACGGCATGACACTGGCCGTAGGCGGCTTTGGCCTTTGCGGCATTCCCGAAAACCTGATTGCCGCCTTATTAAGAAAGGATATCAATAACCTTACCTGTATCAGCAATAATGCCGGTGTAGATGATTTCGGGCTGGGTTTACTGTTACAACAAAAGCAAATTAAAAAAATGATTGCCTCTTATGTAGGAGAGAATGCAGAATTTGAACGGCAGATGCTTGCCGGAGAACTGGAAGTGGAACTGATACCGCAAGGCACATTGGCCACCCGCTGCCTGGCAGCAGGATATGGAATGCCTGCCATCTTTACCCCTGCCGGTGTAGGAACTGAAGTGGCTGCCGGAAAAGAGTCAAGAAAATTCACCTTTCATGGCATAGAAAAAGAATACCTGATGGAAACGGCTTTTGAAGTTGATTATGCGCTGGTAAAAGCCTGGAAGGGAGATACCATGGGCAACCTCGTGTATCGTGCCACAGCACTAAATTTCAATCACGTTATGGCCATGGCTGGAAAAATTACAATTGCCGAAGTGGAGGAATTGGTAGAGCCCGGTGAACTTGACCCCAATTTTATTCATACCCCCGGTATTTATGTAACGCATATTGTACAAGGAGAGAAATATGAGAAACGCATTGAACAAAGAACAGTAAGGGGTAAAAACAATTAATGATATGCTTGATAAAGACGGAATTGCAAAACGGATAGCGCAGGAAGTAAAAAACGGTTACTATGTAAACCTTGGCATCGGCATCCCCACTCTTGTTGCCAATTACCTGCCTGATGATATACATGTTGTGCTGCAAAGCGAAAACGGCCTGCTCGGTATGGGGCCTTTCCCTTTTGAGGGAGAAGAAGATGCAGATTACATCAACGCCGGCAAGCAAACCATTACTGTTTTGCCCGGTTCTTCCTTTTTCGATTCATCGCTTAGTTTTGGTATGATACGGGCACGGAAAGTAAACCTTACCATTCTTGGCGCCATGGAAGTATCAGAAAACGGCGATATTGCTAACTGGAAAATTCCCGGCAAAATGGTAAAAGGCATGGGCGGCGCCATGGACCTGGTAGCCAGCGCTGAAAATATCATTGTGGCCATGCAGCATGTAAACAAAGCCGGGGAATCAAAATTGTTGCCGGAGTGTACGCTTCCTTTAACCGGCATCCGCTGCGTAAAAAAAGTAGTAACAGAATTGGGCGTATTTGATATACTGCCCGAAGGTGGGTTTAAACTGGTGGAATGTGCCCCGGATGTAACAGTGGAACAAATTCAAAAAGCCACAAAAGGAAAATTAGTATTATAAAGCAGTTGTAACAATACACCTTGCATAAACCCCTCAATGCTTATGCCTTCTTTTGATAATACCCCCTGATGTTTCTTTGATGGTACTGGCAAAAACAAAAGCCTTAGGATCTACATCGTACACCAGGTTTTTCAGCTTACGCATTTCCAAACGGGTAATGACGGTAAAAATAATGTCGCAATCAGCGCTTACATCAAAATTGCCGGGCAAAAAACCTCTTTCCCCTTTATATACCGTAATGCCCCGGCCTAAGTTATTTACAAGTTCATATTTGATAATCTCACTTTTCCCTGAAATGATGGTTACCCCTGTGTATGCCTGCAAACCTTCCACAACGTAATCAATACTACGGGCTGCTGCGAAATAAGTAAGGATAGAATACAATGCCGTTTCCACGCCAAATGATAAGGCTGCTACCGTAAATATGAGAATGTTTATCCCTAAAATAATTTCAGTAATGGTAAATGATGTTTTCTTCAGTGTATATAATGCCAATACCTCTATACCATCCAGTGCGGCCCCGGCACGCATTACCAGGCCGATGCCTGTGCCAAGAAATACCCCTCCGAAAATGGAGATCAGCAGTTTATCTGCTGTTAACGGGTAACTGGGCATAAGTGTTAGCGCCACTCCCAATAACACTACACTGATAAAAGTGCGGATGGCAAAACTGCGCCCCACAGAAAAATAGCTGATAAGTATCAGCGGCAGGTTAAACAGGATGATGACAATGGCCAGGTTAAAGCGGTACAGTTCATGCACCAACAGAGAAATACCGGTAACACCACCGTCAAAAAAATGATTGGGTACCAGGAAATCTTTCAATGCAAAACTGGCCAGCGCTACGCCGAAAAGAATAAAGAAAGCATCCTGAAGCAATTCAGATAATGGCGGTTTGTGGGATTGTTTGGAAAATGTACTCAAATCTTCCCTTACCTGCCGCAGTGCAACCTGCTTTAACGGCTCTCTTTCTGTTTGTGCTGTTTGGGTAAAATATCTATGTGTTGAAAGGAAATCTGCCTGCTTTAGCAACCATTCTGCTTTTGTTTTGACCTGCCCTGTTTTTTTAAATTCGGAAAACATTTTATCGGCAGTAAGCGAATATTCATTTCCTCCAAGATAGAATAAATCAGCATCGCAAAGATATTTTCCCAGGCTACCTGCAGGGGTTTGGGGCAATTTTGTGCCCATTATCAGGCTGCATATTGTTTCTATCTGCCCATCTGTATAATCAAACTGCGGAAGATGCTGCTTTGCCAGCTTGCAGGAAATCTCTTCATGCTTATTATGATTCTCCAGGAATCCGCTATCATGAAAAAGTGAAGCCGTTTTCAGCAAAATCAAATCTTCCTCATCAACACCTTCGCTTGCCGCCAGGTACGCCGATGCATCTATCACCGCCCTGGTATGCTCTGCATTGTGATAGGTAAGCCAGGAAGGCAGTTCCCTTTCCAGCTTATCAATAATAAAAGAATATGCTTTTTCGTACTGCATAGCTAAAAACCAGCCGGGTGTTAATCTACCACTTCATAAATAACAACAGGGTTTTGCTTATTCTTCAGGCTCACTTCTCCCACCCTGCGACAATTAAAAAATTCCTTCACTTTTTCATAGGCCGCTTCACTGATGATAATCTGTCCTGCAGCGGATGCCGATTGTAATCGCTGTGCCGTATTGACCGCATCCCCTATCACCGTATAATCCAGCCTGCGAAGGTTGGCCGACCCGATATTACCGGAAATCATTTCCCCGCTGTTGATGCCGATAGCAACTTTCGGCATAAAAGTATCTTCCGCTTCCACCGCGGGAAGCTCTCCTATCTGTTTTCTTACAGCAAGGCAGGCATCAATGGCCCTGTCGAGATGGAAATCGCCACGGAACACCGCCATAATTGCATCGCCGATAAACTTATCTACATATCCTCCCTGTGCAATGATTTCTTTTACCATTACGTCAAAATAACTGTTCAGCAATTGCACTACCTTGTCAGGCGCTGCATGTTCGCTGATTGAGGTAAAGCTGCATATATCAATAAACGCCACAGTTGCTTCAATCATTTCATTGGCTGTCAGGGAATTTTCGTATTCCCGTGTGCCCATGAAATTCAGCACCGTTTCATCCACATACATTTTCAGGATATTGTTTTCCTTAATGGCCCGCATCGTTTCCCGCATCTGGTTCACATACCTGATTGTTTTTTCCATGGTAACTTCCAGGTCGTCAAAATTCACTGGTTTTGTTATAAAATCAAAAGCGCCACGGTTCATGGCTGTGCGGATATTCTCCATATCCCCGTAAGCGGAAACAATTACCGTCTTTAGCAATATATTTTGTTCGCCGATCCTGGAGAGAAGCGTAAGCCCGTCCATCTCCGGCATATTGATATCGCTGAGTACAATATCCACATCCGTATGCTCACTAAGCTTTTCCAGCGCATCTTTCCCGTTTCCGGCAAAAACAAACTCATACTTGTTTTCCCTGATCTTTTGCCTGAATTTCTGCTTGATAAGCGATTCCAAATCTGCTTCGTCGTCAACTACCAGAATTTTGATCATCCGTTTACTGCTTTTAATTTCTCTTTTAATAATGTAAAATCAACAGGCTTGGTCAGAAAGTCATCAGCGCCAAGCTGCATGGCTGCATTATAATTATCCGCATCGCCGTATGCAGTAATCATCATTACAACAGGGGGCGGCTGATGATATTTTTCCTTTATCTGCTGCAACAACTGCAAGCCGCTCATGCCGGGCATATTGATGTCAGACAAAATCAGCACCGCTTCCTGGTTATTTCTATAGAGAAATTCGAGTGCCTCTTCTCCGGAAAAGGCAAAATCAAATTGTATTTCTCCACTCCGCATTTCTTTCCGGAAACGCTGCTCAAAAAGGGTTTTCACATCCTGTTCATCGTCAACAACGAGTATCTTCACGGTCTTACTATTTAGGTTTATGATGTTGGTTCGTTTTCTTCTACCGGCAGCAATATGCTGAACTCGGCAAATTCATTCTCTTTTGTTTCTACTTTCAGTTCGCCGCCATGCCCGTTGGTTATGATTTCATAACAGATACTTAATCCCAGCCCCGTGCCTTCTCCCGCAGGTTTGGTCGTAAAAAAGGGTTGGTATATCTTATCAATAACAGACTGAGGTATGCCATTGCCATTGTCCCGTATGGAAATAACTATTTTGTTGCCCAATTTAAAAGTTTTTGCCCGCACCATGGGCTCAAATCCGTTGTCGGCCTGTTTTGCCTTTTGCAATACAGAATAAAATGCGTTTGTAAACATATTCAGCACTACCCGGCCAACATCTTGTGATACTATCCTTATTTTGGGAAGCCCCGGCTCAAAATCTGTTTCCGTTTTTGCATTAAACGATTTGTTTTTTGCCCGCAGGCCATGAAAGCTGAGGCGCATGCACTCATCTACTAATTGGCTGATGTCGGTAAGTTCTTTCTGTCCCTTGTTGCCTCTCGAATGCTGCAACATCCCCTTTACGATGGAATCTGCCCGCTTACCATGATGGTTTATTTTCTCATTATTCTGCCTGACGTCGTCCGCAATCCTCAAAGCATGGTCACTATGGCCTTTCGCCAGTTCATCTTTCATTTCGTCAAGCAGTTCTGTATTCACTTCAGAAAAATTGTTGACGAAATTCAATGGGTTCTGTATTTCATGTGCAATACCTGCCGTAAGTTCGCCAAGAGAAGCCATTTTTTCAGATTGAATAAGTTGCTTTTGGGTGGCCTGTAATTGAATTAATGTTTCTTCTGCTTTTTCCCTCGCCGCTTTTATTTCAACTAAATCCTGTTCTGCCCGCAGGCCCTGCGCCTCGGCTTTTTGCAAATCGAGAAAGCGGGTATAGGTTTGTTCAAATACTTTTGCAAACCGCTTTAATATTTCATTTTCCGCATCAGAAAATATTTTCCCGGAATAGCTGTGCAAACTCAGACCTATATTGCCGGCAAAAGCAATGGATACCTCCCATTTTTTCGCTGCAAGCACTAATTTCTTTCTTTCTTCGGGCAGCATCTTAAAGCCGGTATGTTGATACAGGTGGGTAAAAAAAGAGCTTTTATCATCATAAGAATATTCCTTCGTCATCAGGTCTTTGCCCCCGTCCAACGCCGCATATATATCATCCGTAACAGGGTTTTTAAAATAAGGCACATGGAAGCATATTGCCGTATTTAAACCAGGGGCGGATATCCAGGAATCAAAATTTTTTGTTGCCCGGTCCACTATATTAATATTTATTCCATCCGATGTTATGCCAAGCTCATTCAGTTTTTCGTACAGCACTTTTACCAGGTCGCTTAGTTCATAGCTTTTTTGCATCGCCATTGCCCTTGCCCTCACCCCTTCCAGCGCCGCTTCCACCTCCGCCTGCTTTGCACGGACAGTCGCTATTTTTTCAGATTGAATAAGCTGGGCTTCTGTGGCTTTTAGTTCTTCCAGCGACCGGTTGAGCGCTGCTGTCCGTTCTGTTACCTGTTTTTCCAGCGTTTCGTTTTGTTCGCTGAGTATTTGCTGTTTCTCTTTTTCCTTTGCAATCATCTCCTGCGACAGGGTTTCTACCTGAACGGCCCGCTGGCGCAACGAAGATGCAGTGCGGGCAAATTCGCCTGCATAAAAAATAGAAAGGCCCAGCCCGGGGATGATGAATGAAATACCCTGAAACAATGCAGAGCCATTATTATCCTGGTTAATGGCACACCAGATATAGCTGATAATTGTTAAAGCGAATACAATGCTTGTTGTCAGCAGGATAACAGCCCCTTTACGTTTGCGGGACACTGCAATAATGTTCAATCGCAAAAACTCAAGGTTGATTACGGGGAAGAAAAAAGCGTTCACAATACCGCTTTTATCATACGAAATAAAATAATACGGTATGGAGAATACGCCATACGTCACAATCAGCCAGAAAAGCCATCCTTTTTTTAGTTTATACAGCACATACATACTGTGAATAAAGGAAATGGCCCCGATAATGTACAGCACCTGTGTTGCCAGTAAAAAACTGTTGGAATGGTTTACCCTAACCGGCTCTGTTAAAGCAAGTATGTGAAAAAGGATAGCAAGAAAAAGCGACAGGCAAAATATGCCTGCATACAGGTACTCTTTTTGCGGGCGGAACGACATGAAGAGAAACAGCAGCAGGAAGCCTAACGGCAGGTAAAAAGAAACCTGCACCGTTCGCAGTGTGGATTCAAAACCGCTTTTTTTAATAACGTCTGTAATACCGTGGTTAATTTCCTTTAATTCTATTTTTAGGATCGGCCGCTTATTGGCAAATTTTACATACAGGTTTTTTTTATGAAAAGAATACCGCACTGCAATAACCTGCATGGCCGCTGTATCCAGAGTAAGGCTCAGCAGGTTGTTGGAAAAAAAACGGGTTACTTCTTTAGGATAGGCGCTGTCCGGTTTTCCGAAATCATAAATCAGTTTCCCATTCAGGAATATTTCCATGGCCCCGAAGCCGGAAGTAAGCATGGCGAAGGTTTTACCTCTTACCAAAGGCCCGGCCTGGATTTTTATCCTGAACCAGCCCATGCCGGCATCCCGTACTATGGGCAGGTGGTGTATCTCATCGGTGGCGTCAACCGCCGCCCAGTCCCCGTCATTATAGTCCGGGGCAGCCCACAACGGGTTATCGCCGGCTTTAAAAACCCATCCTGTATTAAGGATGGTTCCTTTTTCCGGTATGGAGTCAAGGCGAAAGACCCCGGCATTGGTTTGTGGTGTGGCCTTCCCTGCTGAAAAAAGCAGCAACAGAAGGACTGGCAGCCGTTTCATTTTATGTCTTAAATATACCCAATTATTATACAACAAATATAAATTCAGTACCCAGGCCTTCTTCTGTTTCAACTGACAACCGGCCGTTATGGCCTTTTGTGATGATGTCATAGCTTAGTGAAAGACCCAGCCCGGTGCCCTGCCCGGTGGGTTTGGTGGTAAAAAAGGGCTGAAAAATTTTATCAACCACCTGCCGGGGGATGCCCGTACCGTTGTCCTTTACCCGCACCTCTGCCCGCGGGATACCCTGCTTGTCCAACACCGTTTTTGTACTCACCAAAACGAGGGGTTCATAGCCGGGAATGGCAAGTTTTGATTTTTCGGTAACGGCATAAAAAGCATTGTTGATCAGGTTCAAAACCACCCGGCCAATATCCTGTGCTGCTATATTTATTTCAGGTAGTGAAGTATCAAAATCCGTTTCAAACTTTGCATTGAATGATTTATCCTTTGCCCTTAAGCCATGATAAGCCAACCGCAAATATTCATCGCACAGTGCATTGATGTCTGTCAGCTCTTTTTGCCCGGCGCTGTTCCGGGAGTGTTGCAGCATCCCTTTCACAATGCCATCAGCCCGTTTGCCATGATGATTGATTTTTTCAAGGTTTTCTTTTACATCATTAGTAATAGCTGCTACTTCAGCATAGTTGCCTTTTGATAATTCTTCCTTCATTTCATCCAGCAATTCATTACTTACTTCACTAAAATTATTTACAAAATTCAACGGGTTTTGTATTTCATGGGCAATGCCTGCGGTGAGTTCTCCAAGCGAAGCCATTTTTTCGGATTGGATGAGTTGGGCTTGAGTTGATTTTAACTCGCTGTATGCTTTTTCAATTTTTGATTTTGCTTTCTGCTTCTGGCGGCTGTTGCGGTACTGAAAGCCTGCGGCAATCAAACCGATAACGGCAATGCCTGCCAAAAGATATTTAAACCTGTTGGCTGCCGCTTCTTTTTTAATTTTTTCGGCTTCTGCCAAAGCATCTTTTCGTTGCTGTTCCAGTTCCAATCTTGCTTTTTCCGCATTTTTGCCCGATTGCGGGTTGAAGTTTTTGTTATACAACGAATCAAAAACCAATTTGTATTCATACGCCTTTTTATAATCGTCAAATTTTGCATGGGCAAGATATAATGCTTCGTAAGAGTCTTTTAAGGCTTGGGGTAAATTGTATTTCTTTGCAATTTCCAATGCCCTTTCCGCATGGTAATAGGCGCTGTCTTGATTGTTTAAATCGGCAAAAATCCCTGATATTACGCTCCGCATCCAGGCAATACCGGGTTTATTATCCGTTTTTAATGCATAAGCTAAAATTTGATGGTACAAGTTCAGGGCACCTGCATAATCTTTATCCCTGTCCCGTAAAATCCCTGCCCTTAACCCAAGTAGCCAGTTTTGCGTATATTCATCATTCAGCTTAATCGCCAGATTCATTGCTTTCTCCAAAAATATTGAAGCACTGTCCAATTGTTTATTTTGGTTGTATATAGCAGCCAATGTGCTAAAACCCCATAGAAATGCACCATCATTCTTTTCGGTAGTTGCAATATCAAGGCATCTTTGGGCATGGAGCTTAGCAAGTTCATAATCTCCCATTTGGCGATAAGTTTCGCTTAAATCGAAATGTATGTCATAATATGCCTCGCTGTAATGAATGTCTTCTGCAATTTTCAGGGCAAAAAGGTAGTTTACAATGGCAGCATCGTATTTTTCCTGACGGCGTTCTGTTTCCCCTTTGGACCGATAAAGTTTAGCAACCCAGGAGCTCCACTGTAAGTTTTTAGCCAATTCAATAGCTTTATCCAAAACCTGTATGGCTTGTTCGGGGTCTTTTTGTGATAAACTCCAGGCATAATGAGCCATTTTCATCACTTTCACTGTGTCATTATGGGTATAGCTGTCCATTGCCTTTTTCAGGCTGTCAATGGTGTTGTTTGTCTGTGCAAAACTGTTGCTGTAAGACAGCAAAAAGGCAAACATTATGGCTAAAAAGGGTTTCATCATTATTTTATATTGGCTGTGCAGGTAGCGTAATAATAAACGCTGTTCCTTCACCTTCCTTTGTTTCCACTTTCAATTCCCCACCATGTGCCTTTACAATATCATAGCTCAAACTCAATCCCAATCCCGTTCCCTGCCCTGTTGGTTTAGTGGTGAAAAAGGGTTGAAAGATTTTATCCAATACTTTTTGAGGAATGCCGTTGCCATTGTCTTTCACACTTACTTCTACTTTATTTCCAACTTTTCTTGTAATAACTTTAATAGTTGGCTCGTATCCGTCAACTCCTGATTTTTTCTTTTCATCCACCACATAAAACGCATTGGTAATTAAGTTGAGAATTACCCTGCCAATATCCTGTGGCACTACGTTGAGTTTTGGAATGGAAGCATCAAAATCTGTTTCAAATTTGGCATTAAAGGATTTATCCTTTGCCCGCAAACCATGATAAGCCAGCCGAAGGTATTCATCACACAACACATTGATGTCTGTCAGTTCTTTTTGCCCGGCGCTGTTCCGGGAATGTTGCAACATTCCCTTTACAATGCCATCGGCCCGTTTGCCATGATGATTGATTTTTTCGAGGTTTTGTTTGATGTCATTTAAAATTTCATCTTCAAGGCTTTCGTCCCTTTCGCCTTCTGGCTTTTGCTTCTCGCCTTGTAATTCATCAATCAATTCTTTGCTTACTTCAGAAAAATTATTGACAAAATTCAGCGGGTTTTGAATTTCATGGGCAATGCCTGCGGTCAATTCACCGAGGCTGGCCATCTTTTCGGATTGTATCAACTGCTTTTGCGTAACCTGTAATTCGGCCAATGTGTCTTCTGCTTTTTTTCTGGCTGCTTTTATTTCAATTAAATCCTGTGCTGCCTGTACTGCATGTGCTTCTGCTACTTTCAGGTCGTTGAAGCGGGTGAAAGTAAGATTGAATACCGCAGCAAAACGTTCCAGCAATTGCAGCGTCTCCGGCGGTTGCTTATCCGGCGAAGCCATGCCAATAAACCCTTTGCTGAAATAGGCCATTTCCTGCACCCTTCTTTTTTGCTCCGGCCCACCCTCAAAAGGAACACCCAGGCCGGAAAGATACCGGATGTAAGCGTCCAGTTCTTCGCCCTCCATAGTAATCACTAATGATTTTTGCTGTTGCTTCCAGCCCTCAAACATTTTTATAAGGGTTGCATTGTTATTGAGGTTGGCAGAAAATGCGGTGCTGACTTTAGTACCGTCTTCATCTGTAATCCAGAACTCGCTATCACCTGCTTCGCCTTTTACAATGGATATATACAAGCGGTTGGGTTCAATGCCTAAGGCTATTAATTGCTGAAATAAAACAGCAGCAGTTTCGGGCATCTCATCTGAATGCTGCATGGCCAGTGTACGGCTGCGCACTTTTTCCAATGCGGCTTCAACCTGCGCTTCCCTTGCCTGTGCTTCGGCTTTTTGCAGATCGAGGAAACGGGTATAGGTTTGCTCAAACACATTGGCGAATCGTATAAATATATCATGTGCTTCGGGTACCGGTTCCATGCTGATGAACAGCAGGTAGCCATATTTGAAAAAGGTAGCATGATCAACCTGTCTTTCAGGAAAAGAGCCGCCGTTCTCAATCATGCTTCTCACCGCATCGCCCATGATGGGTATAGTGCACAGGTATTCATAGTGTGCTTTGCAGTCTTCTCCTGCAAATTCTTCAATGTATAATGGCCGGCCACCCTGCCCGGCTTCATAAGCACGGAGGAAGAAATCTTCCCTTGGGGTTTTATAGGGAGGTAACATGCCCGCTTCCGAGCTAAACCACTCCGTAGATTCGTTATCGCCATAAATATTAAAAGCACAGCCCCATGTTTTAATCCCTAATGCCCGTACCTGGCTGTCTAATACAAAAGAGGCATCGGCCAGTTCATCGCTGTGCTGCATGGCCATCGTTCTTGCACGAACTCTTTCCAATGCCAGCTCAATCTGAGCTTCACGGATTTGCTTTTCCGAGCTCTTCAAATCTTCAAAACGGCGGTAGGCCAAATCAAAAACAGCGGCAAAACGAACCAGCGTAGCCACGCCTTCAGCAGGGGGACTGGGAACAACACCCGGCAGGCTGAAACCTATTTCGCCATGCGTGGTGCGGGCCATGATAAACGTAAGCCCTCCAATGTGGCGAATATCATCTAATGTGGGTGCATTATGATCTACCTGTTCAAAATTGCCGAGGGTAATCATCTTCTCCACATAATCCACCGCTTCTTCCGCATCCATGGCATATACTACTGTTGGTTCATCGCTTTTTTCCCAGTTGGCTATGAGTGGAATGTTTCCGTGGATATGGCGGGGCAATGTCATTACATTACCGATTCGGGTGCCATCGCCTGATGTCATCGCTTTTTCATAAATATCCGGCTGCCATTTCATGTGCCAGAAATAATGCGCCTCATGCCCGAGGGCTACAAATTCTGTTCGCATGGTAACGACTATATCCAATAAGTCGGATGATACTTTCATGGCGGTAACTCTTGCCCTGATACGTTCCAATGAAAGTTCTATCCTTGCTTCCCTTGCCTGTGCTTCGGCTTTTTGCAGATCGAGGAAACGGGTATAAGATTGTTCGAAAGTTTGAGCAAATTTTTTAAAGATGCTGTTTTCTTCTTCAGTGTATGGTATGTTTTTATAATTACCAATGTATAAGTTAATATTTTTTAGGATAAATGAAGATCGGGCATAACCCTCACTGCTTAAAAGATAATTTTTTATCTTGTCCGGCAGCGACCCAAATTCTGAATGATCAAATATGTGTTGAATCCATTGCTTGTTTTCATCCCGGGTAAGTGTATCGGCAAAAAAATCCAATCCATTTTTTTGCGCTTCAATGGCACGAATTTGCAAAGGGTGGTTTATGTATGGAATATGCAGTAAAACAGGATGGGATCCCCCCGCAGTAGCAAACCAAAATTTAAAATCATCGCCTTGCTCATTTACCCCGAAACATACATTATCAAAACTGATGTTTAATTTCATCAATTGATCAGAAAAAATAGTAATCACATCCAGCAACTCTTCACTTTTCTGCATGGCCATCGTTCCTGCCCGCACTCTTTCCAATGCTAATTGAATCTGTGCTTCCCTTGCCTGCGCTTCGGCTTTTTGCAAATCGAGAAAGCGGGTATAAGCCTGCTCAAACACTTTTGAAAACCGGATTAAAATATCATTGTCTTCTTTTGAAAATAATTTGCCTGTATAATCTTCGAGGAAAATGCCTGAATGCTTTTGTATGGCGAATGAGAAACCCAGGTAAGGTTGTTCACGGATCCATTGTATCAACTCTTCGGGGAAATATTTAAAATCCGTATGTTCTATTGCAGCGTTTATATAATTGTTCTTCTCCTCATTAGAATACAGCTTTGCAAATAATTCTATGCCTGTATCCCGTGCATGAAGGCAGTCATTTATAATGAGGTTATCGAAATAAGGCATTAGCATAGTGGATGCTTCGCCGGGCATTTCAGCATTGGCATGCCAGTGCCACAGGTCTTTTGAGCCGGGGATAAATGTCGCCACTGAAATCCCCTGTGCTTCAATATTCAGTTCCTTCATCTTTTCAATAATAATCCAGATCACTTCGCCTATTTCATCACTTTTATGCATGGCTAAAGAACGGCTTCGCACTTTTTCCAATGCCGCTTCTACCTGTGCTTCTCTTGCCTGTGCTTCGGCTTTTTGTAAATCAAGAAAGCGGGTATAAGCCTGCTCAAAAACTTTTCCAAATCGTTTCAGAATATCATTATCGGCTGCTGAAAACTTTTTGCCCAAATGATTAATAATAAAAATACTGGTATGCAGGGATACACAACATGACCGGGTATATCCTCCCGGAGCCGACAGGGTTTCTTTTTTCTGTTTGGCATCTAACTTTGACCATGGCTCATGCTTTAATAAGAATGTGAAAAATTCTTCCTTTTCTTTTTGCGTAAATTCTTCGGTAAAAAATCCGGGCCCTTTTTTTATTCCGGCGATAAGATGGGCACAAAAAGGTTTTTCATAAAGCGGAAGAATCACTTCTTCCGAAGTATCAGCCGTGCCGCCTGATCCCCAACAGCGGAGTTGTGTATCTATATCGCTGTTAATGGCAATAAATGAACCTCCGTCAATAGCAATATCCAGGTTAAGCAGCTCTTTATGCACCGTATAAATCACTTCCTGTAATTCAGAAGTATGGTGCATGGCCAAACTTTTAGAACGTACTCTTTCCAATCCGGCTTCTATTTTCGCTTCTCTTGCCTGCGCTTCGGCTTTTTGCAGGTCGAGGAAACGTTGATAGGCCAGATTAAAAGCTCCCGCCATTTTAAGCGTAATGGGTTTTACCTCTTCAGTAGGCGGAGTCATCAGGTCAAGCGACAAGATGCCGTTATTCAGTCGTCCGGCAGTACTCCATTGATGTTGCAGAGCACCACTATTAACGGCACTTCTGAAATTCTCAGCCATTGCCGGGTAGAAAGGCTCCATTTCTTCAACAGCCAGTAACAGTTTTTCTTTCGGAAAATCCAAGATAAAATATTCCTGTTTTGCAGCCCGCCAAATAGGAATAAATTCACCAAGTACGGGGCATTTTTTTGAATCGTACTTAAACGCATAACCGACCGCATCGCCCATACTGCCGGGGCTGGATAAATCCCAAACTGTTACCATTCCATCATCGCCCACAAAGTAAAAAGCAACGCCGGTGAATCCGTCAATATTGAGTTTTGCTATTTGTGTATATAATTCTTCATTCACTTTGGCAATATCGCTTGTTTGCTGCATGGCCATAGATTGTGCCCTTACCTTTTCTACTGCCGCTTCAATTTCCAGTTCACGGTTTTTATGCTCCAGTTCTACTGTTCGTCTTTTTACGGCTTCACGAAGCTCCAGGTTTTCTTTTGCTATTTTTTCTGCGGCAATCTGCTGGCCTTCTTCTGTGCGGTGGTCGGGAAATGAAGCGTGCTGGTGTACTCCTTTCCAGCCCTCGCCGGTGTGTTTTAAAATGCAGGAAATCCTGGCATGTCCGTAAAATGTCCATTCGTCCTGGATGAGGGCATAGACATCAGCCTGCTCCCTAACCAGTACTGTATCCGTATCCAGTTCCTGGAGGCTGATATCCCTGTTGCGGAGCCGGACCTTTCCGGCCAATTGATCAACGGTAGCCGTGTAAAAATCCATCGCATTTTCTTTACCATAAAAAACCTCCCCGTTGGCCGTACCGAAGATGCTGAAACTGTTAGTTGGAATACTAATGATAAATGTTGTTCCTTCCCCCTCTTTTGTTTCCACTTTCAACTCCCCGCCATGCGCCTTTATAATATCATAACTCAAACTCAACCCTAATCCTGTTCCCTGCCCGGTGGGTTTGGTGGTAAAGAATGGCTGAAATATTTTATCGAGTATTTTTTCAGGTATGCCATTGCCGCTGTCCTTAACCTTAACCTCAACATTATCTTTTTCTCTTTTTGTGCTGACCGAAACCGTCGGCTCATATCCTTCCGGCTGTTGTTTCTTCTTTTCATTTACGGCATAAAAAGCATTAGTCAATAGATTCATAACTACCCTGCCTATATCCTGCGGTATAATATCCACTTTCCCAACGCTATCGTCAAAATCAGTTTCAAATTTTGCATTAAAGGCTTTGTCTTTTGCCCTTAACCCATGATAAGCTAACCGCAAATATTCATCACACAACGCATTGATGTCCGTTGGTTCCTTTTGCCCCGAACTGCTGCGGCTGTGCTGCAACATTCCCTTTACAATGCCATCGGCCCGTTTGCCGTGATGGTTTATTTTTTCAAGGTTTTTTTTGATATCATTTAAAATTTCATCTTCAAGGCTTTTGTCCCTTTCGCCTTCCGGCTTTTGCCTTTCGTCTTGTAATTCATCAATCAGTTCACTGCTTACCTCGCTGAAGTTATTAACGAAATTCAACGGGTTTTGTATTTCATGGGCAATCCCGGCAGTCAATTCACCCAATGAGGCCATTTTTTCTGCCTGTATCAGTTGTTGCTGCGCCGCTTTCAGTTCTTCCAATGATTGTTGCAGGGCGGTATGCGATTCTTCAATGACTTTTCGTTTTTGCTCCAGTTCTTCAATGGTTTCTTCAAGAAGGATAGCCGTTGTTTTTTTTACTTTCTCTGTACGGTCAAGTTTGAAAGTCGTTATCTCCAGTTCTTTATCCGCCGCTTTCAATGATTTTGCAATAGCCTCTTTTTGCCCGGCAGTTACATTTTCATCCTGCTCAATTAAATTCAATATATTTTGCAAGTACTGATTCATTTTATTTTTCTTTTATAGCCACACAACAGGTTGTAAGGTTGTGCATTTCCAGGTTTCCGCCGGTTGCCCTGCCCAGTTCTGCATTGGAGAACATACCCGCCATAGGCACATTCCAGACATTCCTTACTCCTTCTAATTCTTTACTCATTAATGGGCCAAGCGAAAGTATTCTTCCGGCACAACTTAATACTACCAACGCATCTGCTTCGGGCATCTCTGTGGCTTTCAGGTTTTCCACGCCTTTAATTACTTTTTCCATCACATCCCAATCGGGTGGTAGGGAAAAACGAACTTTGGAACCCTGCGGCACCGAACCGCTGGTGTAAAAAGAGCGGTCGTTCCAATCCACAACTAAGCCCGGCCGCATAATGGGGTCGCCTTTTTCTCTCTGTAATTGCAAAGGAAAATTGGCAGCTATCTCAATCAACAGGTTTCCATTTTCCGGCGTTACATTTTCAAGTCCGCCATATTTGGCCGTAATGTCCAGCACCGGAATATTATCTACCGTAAAGACGTGGTTCCCTTCGCTTTTTGTAACAATTTTCTCCGTGCCTACAGCCTTCCATCCGCAGGTAGCTATACCTTTTATTTCCACTTTCGTTTCATCCACAGCAATACATACCATAGCGATACTGCTGTCTTTTCCGTTGGTGAAAACAAATGTTTCTGTAAAAGTGTAATCGTCACCCGCAGCGCCGCCATAGGCATTTACTAATGGGCCGGCAATATCTTCAATGCCATGAAGTATGGCCTCTCCGTCTGCTGCGGCATGGCTGGTACCAATTAAAAAGGCAGGCTTGGTAAACCTTTCGCCGGCTTTCCGGGCAATGTTCCTTGCTACTTCCCTGTAATTATTTTCAGGATATTCTTCAAAATAGATATGAAAATGATCCCTGTTCATATCAAGCAGCAGAATGGCGGCCGAGTTTTTTTCTGTTACTTCATCAATGAACTCGCCATTGGTGGTGCAGCCAAAAACACTAATGCCTTCTGCATCCAGTAGATTGTTGATTGCTTTCCTGTCCTGGCTTTTGGAAATAAAGCAGATGGCCAACGTTGGTTTAAAACCATCGGCCATGCTTTGCTGCAACGCTGCTTGAATTTCTTCTGTCGATTTTCCTTTGATTGATTTTGCTTTCATATTCTGTTGTTTTATTGCCACAAATGGTTTTTTATTCGTGCATTCGTGGCATCTGAAATTATTTCTCTTTTAATGCCACTAAGCAGCAAGCATTGTTATGATATTCATATTTGGCGGTTTTTCCTTCTTGTCCCGTTGAAAGAGATTTTCCATATTCGCCATAAGTGAAAAAACCTGCCATAGGCGCATTCCATATTTCCTGCACCTGCTCAATCTCCTCTTTTACTACCATTCCAAACGACAAATGCCTGCTCACACATGAAAACATGATAAGGGCATCGGCTTGCTGTTGCACATTGTCCTTAATTACTATACAATCTGCCACCACTTTATCAATGGAATCAAAATCCGGCGGCATTGCAAACTTGATCTTTGACCCCTGAGGTACTTTCCCGGAACAAATAAGTGAACGTTCCTTACTATTGGCAAACATAGCTGTACGGATGACAGTATCTCCATTTTCACGTTCCACCTGCAATGGATAATACCAGGAGCTTAAAAATGTAACGATTTCTTTTTCACCATCCTGTTTTATCTCTACACCAAGGTAATTCATTAACATATCCAATGCCGGTTTATCATCTATGGTATATACAATGCTCCCTTCGCTTTTAGTAACTGTTTTTGTGGTGCCAATTGCATTCCAGCCACAAGTGGCGATACCGCTCACATCAATTTTATCTTCATCAATAATGAGCGCCGCCACTGCTTTGTCGCTACTTTTTCCGTTGGTAAAAACATAGGTTGCTTCAAGCGCCAGATCATCTCCTGCTTTGCCTCCAAAAATGGTTACTTCCCTGCCTTGCGATGTATGAGAATCTTCAAAAGCTTGTGTGATGCCTTCTACAAATGGTTCACCGTCTAAGGTAACTCCACTGTTTGCTATAATAAAAGCAGGGTTGGTAAAAGCTTCTTTTCCGGTAATGCCTAATTTGATGGCATCTTCAAAGGTGGTCTCCTGGCTTGTTTCAAGAAGTTGTAACTTAAAATAAGCCGGGTTTATGTCGAGCAACAGCATGACAATGCTGCCACTTTCCATTTCGCCATCTATAAATTCGCCTGCTGTGGTAGCCCCAAATATCTGAATGCCTTTATCGTCCAGTAATTTGGAAACAGCTTCCCTATCCTGTTGAACAGACAGGAATACAATAGCTAAAGTTGGGTTGAAATCACCCGGCAAAGATTGCTCCAGCGCTGCTTGAATTTCTTCCGTTGATTTTCCTTTGATTGATCTTGCTTTCATTAAATTGTTTTTATTTCTCTTTTAATGCCACCCAGCATACCGTAGTCCCATGAAATTCGCACCGGCCTTCATCTATTTTTCCAAATTCGCCCAGCGAGAAAAAGCCGATCATGGGTTTCTTCCATGTTGCTGCTAACCCCTCTATTTCTGTCGAGATCATCGGCCCGAATGAACCCAACCTGCCCACACAGGAAAAAACAATCAGCGCATCCACATCAGGCATCTCAATTTGTTTTACCATTCTTGTGCTTTCTATTACCGTATCAATCACGTCAAAATCCGGCGGGAGCGAAAATCGAAAACTTTCTCCTTCTTTCACTTCGCCTGCCACCATTACAGATTTATCGTCTGTGTTCCAAATCAGCAAAGGCCTCATCAAAAAGCCGCCTGCCGCCCTTTTAAATTGCAGAGGATACCCTAAGTCGGAAGGAACCAGTCCCACCGCTTTTTTATCGTTACTTATAATATCGTTGCCCAGGAATTTCTGAATCACATCCAGAGCAGGTTCATTGTCAATGGTAAAAATCCAGGAGCCTTTGCATTTTGTAATTTTTTTCTCTGTTCCCACCGGCTTCCAGCCGGAAACGGCCTGCCCGTATATGGCCATTTTATCCTGGTCAATTACGAGAGCAATGATTCCTCTCGTAACGGATACATCCCTGGTAAATACAATACCTGAAAAATCGGCGGGATTGCCCGCTACGCCTCCCATCACCGTAACATTATTACCTGCAACATCGGCTAATCCATTGATCAGTTCATCGCCCCACATTCTGACGTCTGCCGCAGAGATAATGAACCCCGGATTATTAAATGCCCGAACGCCTGCTTCACCAACCTGCCTGGCTGCTTCGTATATAGTACCACTATCAAAATCTTTTAAGATAACTCGGAAACTATCCGTTGAAATATCCAATAATAATACAACGATATCATCCGTTTCCATTCCCTGTTCGGTAAATTTTTCCGATGTGCTGATGCCAAAGATGAACATTCCTTCCTGAGCCAGTAGAGTACGTATGGGCTCTGCATTATCAATGGCAGTGAGGAAAACAATGGCAAGGGTAGGATTGTACCCATCTTTTTTACTTTCAGTTAATGCTACCTGGATTGCCGGGAGTGAATTTCCTTTGATTGATTTTGCTTTCATTATTTGTTATACGTTAATCTTTTTGTTTTGAACGAATAATTAAATAGTGATTCCCACAAGTAAGAAAATACTGCTTATGATAAGTAATGCTATAACCATTGGTGTAATAAATTTCAGCCAGGCTTTGTAGCTGACTTTTACCATCAATAATGAAGGGAAAACAGAGCCTGTAGGGGAAATCAAAAACATGATACCGATACCAAACAGGTAGGAGTTTACAATTTCCCGTCCCGGTATGTTAAGCAGAATGGCGATGGCCCCGATAATGGGCATGGTCAGCATGGCCATACCGGACGAAGAGCTTACCGGAATGGCAAAGAAAAAGTAGAAGACCATTACCATCAGTATAAAAATAACCGGTGGAAAACCCTGGACCAGGTTGGAGGCATAAAAGAGAATAGTATCGCCTACCAAACCATCATTGAGTACAATGGTTACGCCTCTTGCCAAACCAACAAGCAGTCCGACAATCAGCATACTTTCAGCGCCTTTTGTAAACTCGGCCACAAAGGTTTTTTCGTTTATCCTGCCGATAATGGCTGTCAAAAATGTAGCGCCTAAAAACAGGGCCGACATTTCTGTTGTCCACCAATCCAGAAAAACAATACCCGCAATCATGCCAATAAAGGTAAGGCCGAAAACCAACAGCAGGAGCTTGGCCCTTCCGCTTAATTGTAATTTTGAGATTGTTGTTTTTTCTTCAATTGCAAAAGGCGGTGCAGTGATACCGTCTATCCGGTAAACGATAGATGCCGCCGGGTTTTTTTTAACCTTCGCTGCGTATCGAAGGATATACCAGGCCAATAACGATGTAGCAATTATAAAAAATATAAGTCTTCCTGTAAGCCCGTCAATCCAGTTAATACCGGCAGCATTGGAAGCAATAATAACAGAGAAGGGATTGGTAAAGCTGGCAATATAGCCTATAGAAGCCCCGCCAAATACAATGGCCAAGGGCACCATAGCATCATAGCCCTCTTCCATAAGTAACGGAACCAACACAGGATAAAAGGCGATTGCTTCTACATCCATGCCATAAGAGCCGCCGCAAAAAGAAAACACAAAAACCAATATTACAATCAGCAGCCTTTCTTTGCCTTTCATTTGCTGCGCCAGGTATTTTACCCCTTCAAACAAGGCGCCTGTTTTATTGAAAACAGCCATAAAACCGCCAATAAATAAAATGAACAGTATGATATCAATGCTGTCCATCACGCCTTTTACCGGCGCTTGCAGTATTTCAATAACTCCCTGTTTGCGGGCTTTTTCTTTTTGATAGGTACCGGGTACCGATATAGGTTTGCGTATATCGCCATTGCTGAATTTTTGCAAAGGGATTTTTATGGAAAGGCTGTCGAGGGTATGTTGTGTAAAAGGAAGCGAAACTGTGCCCGCAGATGAGCTGATAACAAATGCCTTATCGCCATCTGCAGCTAATTTGGCGTATTGGCCCGCAGGCAGCAACCAAGTGCTTGCTGCCGCAATCACAATTACTGCCATCAATATAGTAAGGGGACTGGGTAGTGTTCTTTTTTCAGGCATCTGTTTGCATTACTCTGTTAGCTTTCTACAATTCCAAATAGTATGGTTACACCGCCTGTTGCAAAATTGGCCAGGTCGGCTGCCATCGCTTTGCCATCATCAGAAGCCATTACCTGTTGCATTTCTTCAGGGGTATTAAAATATAATGCCGCCATGCGATAATGTGCCGGAGCGCTGCCATCAGGGTTAGGCAGAAATTTTATGTACTCCGTTTTAACAATGCCGGCTGTTTTTAAGACCAACGGGATATGCGTTTCTTTATAATATTTTTCAAACGCCTCGGCATCTGTTGGATGTCCGTAAAGGACTGTTGCTTTTATCATGTTGCTTTTTCTTTCAATACTACTACGCAGCAGGTATTGTTATGAAATTCATGCCTGCCCCGCTTCGATTTGCCAAATTCCCCGTAGCTGAAAAAGCCGACCATGGGCGCCTGCCACACCTGCCGTATTTTTTCAATTTCTTCACTCGTCATCACCCCGAAAGAAAGGTAACGGCTGATACAGGAAAACATAATGAGTGCATCCGCTTCGGGCTGGCTTTCATTTTTTAGTTCGTTACACTCTTCCACCACCGTATCTATTACATCAAAATCAGGTGGCAGGGAAAACCGGACTTTGGCGCCTTGCGGCACATTACCGGCGCAGATTAATGAACGGTCTTTTGTATTTCCCAGCATGGCGGTACGCATTACCGGCGGTGCATTTTCCCTTTCTAACTGGAATGGATAGTAGGCTCCCAGGTTTACCACAGTGCTGCTGGCCGTACTGTCGTGGTCCATGGTAAGGCCCAGCCATTTCAGTACCAGGTCCAATGCAGGCTGGCCGTCTATTGTGTACACCACATTGTCAATACTTTTTGTGATTGTTTTTGTGATGCCGATGGGTTTCCAGCCGCAGGCGGCAATTCCTTTAACCGCTATTTTGTCTTCATCAATAATAAGGGCAATGAGGCCGGTAGTGCTGCTATGGCCATACGTAAAAACCAGGGGCTCTCTCAGGGCCAGGTCATCGCCTGCCATGCCGCCAAAAATAGTTGTATCGGCGCCGGTACCGGCTTCAATACCTGCTACAATCTGCTCGCCATCCGTATGCAGCCAGCCCGATGCAATGATGAATGCGGGATTGGAGAATATTTTCCTGCCTTCTGTTCCTGCCTGCCTCGCTACTTCATACGCAGAACTTGCCCCTGTTTCCCGGAATATTATTTTAAACCAGGCAGGGTTAATGTCTAGCAGCAGTATAGCAATACTGCCTTCTCCTATTTCAGCGTCGATAAATTCGCCTGAGGTAGTAGCGCCAAAAATGTAGATGCCTTTTTCATGCAGGAGTTCGCAAATGGCTTCACGATCCTGCTTTACGGAAATAAAAACGATGGCAAGCGTAGGTTCGAAGCCATTTGCCATACTTTGCTGTACTGCTGCCTGAATTTCTTCGGTTGTTTTTCCTTTGATTGGTTTTGCGGTCATGATTATTGTTCGGATTTTTCTTTCAACGCCACCCAGCAACATGCGGTGGAATGAAAATATTGCTTCCCTTTTTTTGTTCTTCCAAATTCACCATAAGTAAAAAAGCCCGCCATCGGCGCCTGCCAAAGATTGGCCAGCCCTTCATTTTCTGAAGTAACCAACGGGCCCAGGGCAGGATGCCTGCCTGCACAGGAAAAAATCAGCAGCGCATCCGCATTGAAGTTTTTGGAGTTTTTCAGAGAGGAAGCTTCTTCTATCACTTCTTCCACAATTTCAAAATCGGGTGGCGTGGAAAACCAGAATGTAGTGCCTTCGGGCATTTCCATATCGGTAACCAAAGCATTTTCCCCGTGGTCAATACGCATCGGCGATTTGATGATTGTTTCCCCATCGCCCCTGTCGGCAATGAAAGGATAATGAAAAGCGAGTTCATGCAGCACATTAAATTCCCTGTCATCCGTTCTTTCGCCTTTCCCCAGGTATTTCAGGTACATCTCTACGGCGGGCTTGCTATCTATTTCATACAGCAGGTTGCCCACACTTTTCGTCACTTTTCTTGAAATGCCCATTGGCTTCCAGCCCGTGATGGCCATTCCCTGCAGGGTTATTTTATCTGCATTCAGTACAATAGCGGCTAAACCATGGTTGGTTTCGCAGGCATCAGTAAATACATAACTGCCGGAGAAAGTCCCGTCATCTCCTGCCATGCCGCCATAGAATATTTTATCGGGGCCTATTGCAGTTTCAATAGTGCTTACCAATGTTACTCCATCCAGGTATTCTCCGTCATTATAAAAACAGGTGCTGCAAAGGATCAACGAAGGGTTGGAGAATTTTTGCAATACAGCTTCTGCAAATAATGTTGCGGCTTCCTGTATGGAGTTATTCCCAATTTCCTTAATTATAACAGAATAGTATTCCCGGGGCAGGTTAAGCAGCAAAATAGCTGTTTCACCTTCGCTTTGGTAGCCGTTGATGAATTCGCCACAGGAAGTGGCGCCGAAAATATCAATGTCTTTTTGCTTTAATAATTCAATTACAGCTTTCCTGTCTTGCTTTATGGAAATAAAAACGATGGCCAATGTGGGGTGAAAATTTTCGGTAAGGCTGCCATCCAACGCTGCTTTGATTTCTTCTGCTGAACTTCCTTTGATTGATTTTGCTCTCATGCTTTTACCTTTCTATACACGTTAAGCCTGAATCAATAACAGAGCACTCCGCTACCCAGGCAGTGGTATTTACAAACCCCGGTTTAGTTAAAGCAGGAAACGAGCATGCTATGCCGGCTGCTGTTAAAAGTGGCGGAAAATAGGTGGACTGCATGAATGGCGCTGATAGAATGGCACACAATGTAATGAAAAGCCCGCAAAGAGCAGCCTCGGAAAAACAGGGCCTGCTGTTATAAATCAGGCTTCCTGCCCGGTCCACAAAGCGCCGCCGATACTATCTCTTGAAGCGCCTGTTACGGAAGAAAGTACATTATATTCCTGCCGCCAGCGAAGCACCCCGATCAGGGCCATTACCAGGGCCTCTTTATATTTTACCAATTCCTCATCCGGAACAATCAGTTCTATACCCAAATTGCCTACCTGCTCTTTTAACCGCTGAATTAAAAATGAATTGAAAGCTCCGCCACCGGTAGCGAGGAGCCGGGAACCGGGAACCGGAAGCCCAGGGGCGCTGACTGCTGAAACAGCATCTTTAACCTGAACAGCGATATGCTCGGTGTAAGTTCTTACTGCATCGGGAATGCTGGTGCCTGCCGCTTTTATAAGCGGATACACGATGCCGGTGCCAAAATCGTTTGCCAAAGACTTGGGATACGGCTTACTGTAATAATCAAGGTCATTCAATTTTTGAAGCAATGTGCCGTTAACATTCCCCGAAGCGGCCATTTCGCCACCGTCATCAAATTCTTTTCCTGTTTCATTGGCCAGCATATTCAGCACACGATTGGCGGGGCAAATATCAAACCCCCAACCTCCTAAAGGGGGCTCACCGTATACTGAAAGATTAGCAATGCCCCCGATATTCAGAAAAAAAGCATATTCATCCCACAACAACTTTTCCCCTATCGGAACAATCGGCGCCCCCTGCCCGCCTAAGGCTACGTCCATTGCCCGCAAATCGGAAACAACGGGCAAACCTGTTTCGGCGGCAATCGCCGCCCCATCACCTAATTGCGCCGTCATTTTTTTTGCCGGAATATGAAAAGTGGTGTGCCCATGCGATGCAATCAGTCCAACCTTATACTGTAAGTTGTTTTGCTCAATAAAAGTATTCACCTGCCGCCCCAGGTAATGACCATAATCGGTATGCAGTAATTGATAATCCAGTGCAGGCAAAAATGTGGCATTCTGAAGCCGGGAAACCCAGTCTTCGCTATAGGATAAACAGTCAGCTTTTATTATTTCATAGCTCCATTTACCGCCCTGCTCATTGAATTCAGCAAAAACAATATCCAGTCCATCCAGCGAACTGCCGCTCATTAAGCCGATTGCCCGGTAAACCATATTTTAGATTGCAGATTTTTGATTTTAGATTTGCCAAAAATCAAAAATAGCATTTTTGCTGAGCGAAACAGGCTAATGGGAGCAATGGCAAAAATCAAAAACCTAAAATCAAAAATGGTAATCAACCTTAGCCAGCAACATTCTTTGGTCAGCAATTGGGTAAGCGAACTCCGCAATGTACATATCCAGGCAGACAGGATGCGTTTTCGCCGCAATCTTGAACGTATCGGGGAAGTAGCCGCCTATGAAATCAGCAAGGTAATGCCCTTCATTGAAAAAGAAATACAAACGCCTTTGGGCATTGCACAGCATAAACTGTTGAAAGAGCAGCCTGTGCTGGCAACCATCTTACGGGCAGGTCTGCCCCTGCACCAGGGCTTGTTGAATTATTTTGACCAGGCTGACAATGCCTTTATTTCGGCTTACCGGAAACATAATAAAGACGGCAGCTTTGAAATAAGCCTTGACTATGTTTCCTGCCCGGACCTGGAAAACAGGATCATTATCATATCCGACCCGATGCTGGCCACCGGTTCCTCGCTGGTAAAAACCATTCATTACCTGAAAGAAGAAGGCAGGCCAAAGGAAATACATATCGTAGCGGCTATCGCCTGTACAGTAGGTATTGAGTATGTGAAACGGGAAGAAAGCTCCGTTACCATCTGGTGCGGCGATATAGATGACGAACTTACAGCCAAAGGTTATATCGTTCCCGGCCTTGGCGATGCCGGCGATCTTGCCTTTGGGGCAAAAGTGCAGATGTAGGGCAATAGCTGTACATCCGGGGGTCAGGTAGCTTCATCATAATTGAAAATCAATATATAAGTATTTTACCCTGGTTATTATCCCTTAGCCAGAAACCAAAAGAAGCAGCAATAATTCCATTATACAGGTCTTAAAATTGTTGTATTTTTCCGTTTCGTATCTCAAAAAAAGCTATATCATCGATATGGTGCAATTTGGGATAGAGATATACGTTAAATAGCAGGCAATGGCGCCTGCCTCATGGACAAAATAAACCTGTTTTAACCGCTTAAATGAAAAAGAATCCTATACTAATTGCACTATGTGTGATGATGGGGAGTACGGCTATAGCGCAAGACCCTAATTTTTCCCAATTTTTCGCTTCTCCATTAACACTTAACCCGGCTATGACGGGGAAGTTTGACGGCACTTTCCGGGTGGCTGGTAATTACCGCAACCAGTGGCCCACCATCAGCAATGCGTTTGTTACCAAAACCGCTTCTGTTGATTTTGGCATCTTAAAAAACCGTGTTCCGGAAATTGATCAGCTTGGCGTTGGTATTTTAGGGCTAACAGACCGGGCCGGGGATGGTGTATTGGTTACAAACTCGGTAGGTCTTTCCCTGGCCTATCATAAAGGTCTTGATGAAGACGGATTTCACCAGTTAGGCGCCGGTTTCCAGGTAAGCTATTTCAATAAAAGATTAGACCTCAGCAAGGTTTATTTTGAAGATGAGCTAACGCCGCTCGGCTTTGTTCCGGGAACCACAGGTGAAATATTCCTGAACAACCAGCTTAATGTAAATTATGTGGATGTAAGCGCCGGTGTATTGTACAATGGCAGCACCAACGGTTATAATAATTTTTATATCGGCGCTTCGATGTACCATATCAACCGCCCTAAAGAAACATTCCAGGGTGGTGAGTATCTCCTGAACTCCCGTACCACGGTACAGGCAGGCGGAAAAATACCAACAGGGGCCAATAATTATATTCATATCAGCACCAACTACAGTTTCCAGGCCAATGCCCGCAACTTTGTAGCAGGCGCCGCCTATGCCTATAACGTTAATAATAACGAAGACGACCCAACCAATATCTACCTTGGCGCATGGACCCGGATGAACAATGTGAATGATGCCATCATTCCGTATATAGGCCTTGAATTCAAATCATTAATGATTGGTTATACCTACGATATTAATATAAGCTCCCTTAAAACAGCCAGTAATTCAAGAGGGGGAAATGAAATATCGCTTATTTATATCAAAAAGCCGGTTGACCCGAATGTAAGAAAGTTGAATTGCCCCAGGTTTTAATCTGAAGAATAAAAGATTTTGCAAAAGCAGGGAAAATTTCCCTGCTTTTATTTTTTACGGCGTTGACTTCATCAGCAGGGGCAATATATACCAGGAAAACAAGCTTATCAGTATAACGGCGGCTATATTTATTACAAAGCCTGCCTTCACCATTTGTTTTAGCTTAATCTCCTTGCTTGCAAATACAATGGCATTGGGCGGTGTTCCCATGGGCAGCATACTGGCGCAACTGGCAGCCAACGTCATGGGTAATCCCAAAAGTAAAGGGTCTATCTTCAAAGAGATGGCCAGCGATGTGAGTACCGGGGCAAATACAATTACCTGCGCCACATTGCTCATCATCTCACTTAAAAATATAGTAACAAGACAAACAATAGCAACCAGCAAAAAGCCGCTTCCGGAAAACTGCGCCAGCCATCCGCCTAATTGCTCTATCAACCCTGCTTTTTCAAGCTCTCCCGCCAACGCAATGCCCCCTCCAAAAAGCAATAAAATGCCCCAGGCCATTTTTGAAGTGTCTTCCCATTCCAGTAGGGCATCGTTATACTCTTCCTTTCCACCTGAAGGGCAAAGAAAAAGGGCCAATGCACAAAGCATGGCAATAATGGTATCATCGAGGTAAGAAAAAATTTCTATTTTAACGATCAGGTCCCTCGTCATCCATAAAAAGGCGGTTGCAATAAATATGATAAGCACCCTTTTCTCCGGCCGGGTCATCGGGCCCAGCATGGCTATCTCATTTTTTACAAGCTGCTGTGTAGCCGGGCTTGATTTTATATTATTCGGGAAAAGCCATTTTACCATTACAAAATAAAGTACGGCAAACAATAACAGGGAGAGGGGAAAGCAGAGCAGCATCCAGTTTAAAAAACTGATCTCATACCCCAGGGTTTCTTTAATATACCCCACATAAGCCACATTAGGCGGCGTGCCGATGATGGTGCCGATGCTCAGGTTAGAGGCATAAGCAATAGTGAGCATCAGCGCAACGGAAAAATTTTTCAGGTTGCCGCCGCCTTTTTCGCTTTCTTTCAGCACATGAATCACCGATAAGGCAATCGGGAACATCATCATCGTAGTAGAGGTATTGCTAAGCCACATACTCAACAGACCTGTTGCAAGTATAAACCCTAAAATAATTTTATTGCCGCTGGTCCCGGTAACCCTGATAATATTCAGGGCAATGCGCCGGTGCAGGTTCCATTTTTCAACAGCAAGGCCCAGCATAAAGCCCCCCATAAACAAAAAGATGACCGGGTTGGCATAGGGCGCCGTTACCGCTTTTAAGGATGAAATATGCAATAACGGGAAAAGAACAATCGGCAGCAGCGAAACCACCGGCATAGGCAATGCTTCCGTTACCCACCAGATTATCATCAGCCCTGCCACGGAAAGTATTTTGGCAGATGAAGGCGGCAGATGAAAAGGGTTCAAAAAATATAACCCGAAGGCAACCGCAAGCCCGGCTGCCAGGGAAATAAATTTTAATTGCTGTTTGGTCAAGTAAACAGGTTTTGCCTTCAAGATACATTCTTATCAGGCAAAAAAACAGATGGCGGCCCTGACTTATTTTATTTTCTTCCCGCTGATGAAAAGATTACCATTTATCCTGCCCCGTAGTTATTGGCGCCGCACAAGGCGGGGGAGCAAGTGGATCGGGTGGAGGCGAAAAGAAACATCAATACCTGGTTTTTCTTTTTCTTATGTCCGGGTGCTTTTCTTCATGTGTCCGGATATAGTTTCCTATCTCTTTTAGTACAGCATCCATTTTCAGGCGAACGTCCATTTCCGGGAAACGAAGAAAATGGAGCCCCAGGTCTTCCAGTATTTTTTGGCGCACTTCATCTGCACTACCTGCTCTTCCTGTTCGTGATATTTCCCGTCTATTTCAATCACAAGGTGTAAGGGTTTGCAATAAAAATCTACAATATATTTATCCAACGGCTTTTGACGATTGAACTGGTAGCCCATCATAGCGCCTGCCCTTAGCTTCATCCAAAGCAGTATTTCTCCCTTGGTTGAATTGTTTCGCAGTTGCCTTAAAATGCTTTCAGGTCTTTATTGTAGGGCAGGTAATACATGCTGTAAAAATAGCATGCCTGCTTTATATATTATGGTGGGGCGGCTCTCTTTTGCGGTGGGGCGATTCGCCGTTTTAGAAAGTTTCATTTAGAGGCAAGCACTTCTCCCTTTCTATAAAGGGGGAGAACGAAGAGTTCTTTTTTCGTAGGGCGTAGGCGATGCTTTTCCACTACAGCATACCGTTTATAAACTGCATCTGGAAAGCAAAGAATACTGCGCTTACGCCAGGCAACCCACACACTGCCACCAGTCCCCCTTTGAAAAAGGGGATAGAAACAATCCCCGGCCTACAGATTTTATGTAGGGAGATTCACCAGAGAAAATTAATGTAGAGGATTATAAATAGTCAATGAAAGATAATATCAACCTCAACGCCGGCTTGCAATCAGCAAATTCAGGTCGGTGTATTTCAGGTCAAAGCGCTGGCTCAGGTAAAAATTGGTTAATGCGCCTTTAAAGAGATAGATGCCGCTGCGCAAGTGGAGCTGGTGCCAGACTAATTTTTCAAATCCCCCTTCATCGGCAGCTTCTAATAATAAAGGCATTATCACATTGCTGATGGCCTGCGATGCCGTGCGGGCAAAGCCGGAAGGGATATTGGGCACACAATAATGTATCACCCCGTATTTCATAAAGATAGGATGCTCATGAGAAGTGATTTCAGACGTTTCAAAGCAGCCGCCGCGGTCAATACTGACATCAATAATTACAGAGCCGGGGCGCATATTGCTTACCATTTCTTCCGTTACCACCAGCGGCGTTCTTCCTGTTTCGCTGCTCAAAGCGCCAACCGCTACCTCGCATGTTTTTAGTTGCTTGGCCAACAGCCGGGGCTCCAGGACAGAGGTCCACATCCGCTGGCCGATATTATTCTGCATTCTTTTTAAACGGTACACACTGTTGTCAAACACTTTTACCGAAGCGCCCAACGCCAATGCCGCCCTTGCTGCGTACTCTCCCACTATACCGGCGCCGATGATGATAACTTTTGTAGGGGCAATGCCGGAAATACCGCCCAGCAGCACTCCTTTGCCATGATTGGCCGAACCGAGGTATTGGGCTGCTATTAGCATGACGGCGCTGCCTGCAATCTCACTCATGCTGCGTACGATGGGATAAGAATCGCTGTCGTCTTTCAGGTTTTCAAAAGAAATAGCTGTTATTCTTCTCTCCATCATCGAGGAGAGTATCTCCGCTTTGAGCACCGATAAATGTATGGGGGAAATAATGACCTGGTTCAGTTGCAGTAGGGGCAGGTCTTCTTCAATAACCGGGGCGCTTTTTACCAGTACCGGCGCTTTAAATACATCTTCGCGACTGTAAACGATTTTGGCGCCGGCTTCGCTGTAGTCTTTGTCCCTGAAATGGGAAGCCTCCCCGGCATTATGCTCTATCATTACCTGGTGGCCGTTATTGATCAGCACACTTACCGCATCGGGGGTTAAGGCGATACGGTTTTCCTGGAAAGCAATTTCCTTGGGAATACCGATCATCATGCCTTCGGCTTTGGGTTTTATATCAAGGGTTTCCTCTAATGTTTCGTAGCTGAAAGAAGTGCTGATTATCGGCTTTTGCTGGCTCATGCTGGTTTACTATCTGCCCGGCAACGGTTTAAAAGCTGGTATCGTTTTACCAAATAACCAGCAACAAACAACCGGGTCTTCAAAAATACTTAAATATCAGGGATTTTCAGACGCCTTGTTTTAGCATTCCCAAAGGCTGTTAACCCGACTCCTTGTTACACATCAGTTACCACATCAAACCCTTTAAAGCTGCCCACAATGGCCAGCCCGGTAACTTTTTTGGCTATCCTTTTTTGCTTTAGTTTTCCAGCTATCTGGTTCAGGGTGGAGCCGCTGCCTACGGCATCATCTATCAACAACACATGGTTGTATTTAACCGTTTCCGCCACAAGAAAAGTGTTTTCGGCATTTATTATCCTCTCTTCAAGTTTGCTCAACGACTTTTGCGGCACCGGTATAATGCCTGATATTTTCCTGACAGAAACTTTTGGCAGGTTAACCCGAAGATGGGTTTCCAGGTATTTCATTATCTGCACTTCCCTCTTTATGGTGGGCGGCACGTAGCCCACTGCATTATACTTTTCCTTTTTCACCAGGTATTCTAATTTTGGCTTTATTGCCTGTACAATTTTGCCCATCAGCATTCTGCTTTGCCCCTGCTTTGCATAATACAGAAGGGTGCCCAATTTTGTTTTTCCAAAACGTTCAATGGCATAAAAATCCAGGTAATACAGGTGATCTAAAAATATCTTTTCATATCCTTTTGTGCTTCGTAATTTCTCGTTGCCGTCAATAAGCCCCTGCTCATTATAGTATACCGCATACTTCTCCTTTGTTTTAATGAACTCAGCTATCGTTTTATCTACGGGTAGGTTTCGCTGCCGGCACCATTGTTCAAAACCATTTAAACCTTCTTTCATTTCGCCGGATTCTGTTATCAACAGAAATTGCTCATTTAAAAATTCCCTTGTCTTTTCATCAATAACAGTTGCTGATGCAAGCGGCTCGCTGCGGCTGCTATCCAGGCGATAAACTGTTTTAGGCGCTTTCCCAAGTTTTATTATTTCCCCGGCGTCCATCAACCCATTGATTGATTTATGAATCGCCTGGCGGGAAATCTGCAAGAGATCAATCAGTTCATTAACGGACAGATCTCCCCGTTCTTTCAGTAGTCGCAATATCCTGTTCTTTACTTTCATTGTAAAACAAATGCAGTGATAAAGCAAAGTTAGGTAAAGTTTACAGTTTACAGTAAACTGTAAACTTTATAATTCTAATAAACTGTATATCAATATAATATTAAAACTTCAATAGCCTTATTTCCCCTGGAAGAACATTAATGAATACATGTATCGCATCCTCCGGGAAAATGCCCGGCGCTTTTTCCGGCCATTCTACTAAGCAGATATAGCCGCTGTACAACGCATCCTCAACACCTGCCTGCACTGCTTCTTCCTCGTCCTTCAGCCTGTACAGGTCCATATGAAATAATATCCTTTTTGTGCCCTCGCAATTATATTCATATTCATTAATAATGGAAAAGGTTGGGCTGCTGATGACGGTTTTTATCCCCTTTGCTTCACATAGTGCATGGATAAAGGTTGTTTTTCCTGCTCCCATTTCACCATGAAAAGCAAAAACCGTCTTACCGGCAGATTGTTTCCAGAACTCCCGGGCGGCATCATGGATGGTATCTAATGAAAACTGTAACTCCATTTCACAAATGTAGGCTACGCTTTCAGAAACCCCGAACTTAACCCTTCGACAATTGTTTTATACAGTGATACGCAACGATGTTGTAATAGTATTCCCTAAATCAAAACCCGGGCATCGCCTTATGAAATAAATTTGCAGTATGGAAAAGGTTCAATGGAAGGTTGAAGGAATGGATTGCACTACCTGTGCTTTGAATATTCACAAATACCTGGAAAAACAAGGGTTAAAAAATGTGTCGGTCAATTACGCCACCGGCGATGTGCTGTTTGACGCCAACCCGGATATAGCGGAGGAAAAGCTCACCAAAGGCATTAGCGATCTCGGCTATAAAGTAGCCGAAACGCAGGACCATGCACACGGACATCAGCATAATGAAAGCGGTTCCGGGTTCCTCTCAACCCACCTGCAGCGCTTCTGGTTTTGTTTCCCTTTTACATTATTGTTAATGCTCCACATGATCCCCGGTCTGCATATTCACTGGTTAATGAACCACTGGGTGCAGCTTGGATTAACTGTGCCGGTTTTCATTGTCGGCATGATTTATTTCGGCAAAAGCGCCTGGAAAAGTACCCGCAACGGCGCCCCTAATATGAATGTGCTGATTACTCTCGGCGCTTTGGCCTCTTTTGCATATAGTTTATACGGCACATTAACCGGGCAGCCTGACCAATACCTGTTTTATGAAACAACGGCCACCATCATTACCCTTGTATTCCTGGGCAACTACCTGGAAAGCGCCTCAATTGCTTCCACACAGAGAGAACTGAAAAAGCTGGCCAAATCGCAAAAGATAATGGCCAACATGATTGTTTTTGATGATGAGCATAAAGAGCAAATATTTCCTGTAGAAAATACGGCTTTACGGGTAGGCGATCTCATCCTTATCAAAAACGGCGAACAGGTGCCGATAGATTGTAAAATATTATGGGGAGATGTGAATGTAAATGAAGCCATTATTACCGGCGAAAGCGTCCCTCTCCGTAAAGGAACAAAAGATAAACTGATCGGGGGCAGCCTGGTAACTGACGGAACAGCGAAGGCCCAGGTAACGGCTGTAGGAAATGACACGGTTTTGTCGGGCATTATCAATATGGTAAAACAGGCGCAGGGGGAAAAGCCGCCTGTACAGGTATTGGCCGATAAGATCAGCGCTGTATTTATCCCTGTTGTATTAGCCATTGCTGCCGGCACATTAATTATTAACTGGATTGTACTGAATGATTTTACCCCCGCTTTACTCAGAAGCGTTGCCGTACTGGTGATTGCCTGCCCCTGTGCCATGGGCCTCGCTACGCCTGCCGCCATTGCGGTAGGATTGGGCAGGGCGGCCAGAACCGGTATTCTTTTCCGCAATGCCACAAGCCTTGAAACGTTTAAGAATATCAGGCAGGTGGTTTTTGACAAAACAGGCACATTAACAACAGGTACTTTTGAAATAGCAGGGTATTCTTCATCTATTGATGATACGGAGTTTAAAAAAATTGTTTACAGCCTGGAGAAATATTCCAATCACCCCATTGCAGTTTCCATTACCAAAAAATGGAAACTGAAAGAGGAGATACGCTGGAAAAAAATTGAAGAAGTAAAGGGGCTTGGCATGAAGGCCGAAGACATGAACGGCAATAGCTACATGGCAGGCTCATATAAATCTGCGAAGCAGTTTACCAATGATGCCTCCCATAATGTTTATACACTTCGCAATGATGAATTACTTGGCTGGATAGACGTAAAGGATGAAATAAGGCCCGAATCAAAAGCTATAATCAGTTATTTGCACGGCAAGAATATTGAAACCATCCTGCTGAGCGGCGACAGGCAGGACAAATGTGATGAGTTAGCGGCCCAGTTGGGAATTGATACGGTTATTGCGGAACAAACACCGGAGCAAAAACTGGAAAAAATTGATGCCCTGAGCAAAAAAGCGCCGACTGCCATGGTGGGTGATGGTATCAATGATGCACCGGCGCTTGCCAAAGCCACTGTCGGAATCTCCATGAACGATGCCTCGCAAATCGCTATGCAAACGGCACAGGTAGTGTTGATGAACAATGGTTTAAAAAACCTGCCAACGGCACTGGGACTTGGCAAACATACCTACATCACTATCAAGCAAAACCTTTTCTGGGCTTTTGCTTATAATATAATCGCCATTCCTGTTGCAGCGTTGGGTTTTCTTACACCTACTTTCAGCGCCCTGGTCATGGGCTTTAGCGATGTAGTATTAGCCATTAATTCCGTTCGCCTCTTCGTGAAGAAAGTGATTTGATCGTGAGCCTTGAATCGTGAATCGAAATACGCTTATAATGGAAAATTATCATAGATTCGGGAAAATCATTTTTTATGTTCCTGAATCTGTCTCATACAAAACTTGATGTTTTTACTGTAACCAAGACATTTATTCTTGCCTGTTATAAAGAAACCAGAAGTTTTCCTCAAGAAGAGAAATTCGGTATAACTTCCCAGATAAGAAGAGCGGCCCTTTCAACCCACCTTAACGTAGCAGAAGGTTGCAGCAGAAAATCAATTGCTGAACGAAAAAGGTTTTATGAAATTACCAGAGGATCGATAGTTGAAGTGGACGCTGCTTTTGATATTGCAGTTGAATTAGATTATTCCTCTAAAGAAAAACTAAACGAACTTGGCAAACTGATGATAAGAAGTTTTCAATTGATTTCAAAAATGATCCGTTAATGAATTTACAAGGCATTCACGACTCACGCCTCACGATTCACGAAGTTCTCAAACAATATTGGGGCTACAACAGTTTCCGTCCCCTCCAGGAAGAAATCATCCAATCTGTTTTGTCCGGCAATGATACACTGGCCCTGATGCCGACCGGCGGCGGCAAATCATTATGCTACCAGGTGCCTGCTATGGCAAAAGAGGGCATCTGCCTTGTCATTTCCCCATTGATTGCTTTAATGAAAGACCAGGTAGCCAACCTTCGCAAAAAAGGCATCACTGCCTTTGCCATCTATTCCGGCATGAGCCGCAAAGAAGTGATACACACTTTTAAAGTAGCATCAGAAAGTAATTGCAAGCTCTTGTATGTATCTCCTGAACGGCTGGAAACCCCTCTCTTTAAAGAATATTTACCCGGTCTTGACATACAACTTATCGCCGTGGATGAAGCGCATTGTATTGCACAATGGGGCTACGATTTCCGTCCGCCGTATCTGAGAATCGCTGCGCTGAGAAAAGAACTACCCGGCGTGCCTGTTTTAGCATTAACAGCATCCGCCACCCCTGATGTGCAACAAGACATTTGCAACAATCTCGAATTCAACAATGGGCAGGTTTTCCGGCAATCATTTGAAAGGCCCAATCTTTCTTTCAGTGTTTTTAAGATTGATTCCAAAATAAACAAGCTTATTGAAGTGCTAAAAAAAGTGCCGGGCAGCAGCATTGTGTATTGCAAAAGCCGGAAACGAACGAGGGAGATCAGCGATCTTTTACGGTTACAGGGAATAGCCGCCGGTTTTTACCATGCTGGCCTTGCACAGGATGAAAGAAATAAAAGACAGGAAGAATGGCTCGCCAACAAAACAAGGGTTATTGTTTGTACCAATGCATTCGGAATGGGAATTGACAAGCCGGATGTACGTACTGTTATTCATGTGGACGTACCTGACTGCCTTGAAAACTATTACCAGGAAGCCGGAAGAGCGGGAAGGGATTTGAAAAATTCTTACGCCGTTCTGCTATATGACAACAGGGATATTGCAGAACTTGAACAAGCCGCTTCTATCCGTTTCCCTTCTTTGCCTGACATACAGGAAGTGTACCAGGCCATTGCCAATTACCTTCAAATTCCCGAAGGGGCAGGTAATAGCAACTATTATGATTTTGACCTTTCTGATTTTTTAAAAAAGTTCAAACTGCAAAGCCACACCGTGTTGTATGGCCTGAAAGCATTGGAGCAGGATGGTTGGCTGGCGCTGAATGAGCAGGTGTTCCTTTCCGCTACAGCAGGATTTATTGCTACAAAAGAATATCTCTATGAATTTGAAAAAGAAAACCCATCGCTTGAACCTTTGATAAAAACATTATTGCGTTCGTATGAAGGGGTTTTTGACCAGCCGGTGCCTGTATCTGAAAAATTATTGTCGAGGTTGCTGAAACAGGATATAGAAACGATTAAAAACAGCTTGAGCAAGCTGCATCAGTCCGGCATCGTAGAATATACCCCGCAAAAAGATACCCCGCAATTATTACTGCTGCGAAACAGGATAAAAGCCGGCGATATCCGTATTGATATGGCCGCTTTTGAAAAAAGAAAGGAACAATTTTTATTACGGGTTAAAAAAATGCTGGAGTATATTGATGCAGAAGCAGGTTGCAGAAGCCGCATCATTGCCGCCTATTTCGGCGATGATACCGTAAAGCCCTGTGGCATCTGCGATAATTGTTTAAAGCAAAAAGCCACCCCGCTTTCCAAAGAAGAATTTGAGAGGCTTCACCACCGCATCATCAACCTGGTAAAATATGAATCATTGCCTGCCAAAGAATTGCTTCTTAAACTGCACGATATTAAAAAAGAAAAAGCCTGGAAAGTGATTGAGTTTCTGCAGGCAGAAGATAAAATAGAAATGGACGCCAAAGGAAGAATAGCCCTGAAATAACGAATCGCCTATCTCTTTTTTCCTATTCCCAGTACACCCAGCAAATGCCGCAGAATGGTATTCCCTGCTGTTCTGGTCATGCTCTTTACCACAGGATCGTCAAACAGGGTTTTCTCTTTTCGGGTAGTCGTCCTTTTAGGTGTTTCTTGTTGCTGCTTTCTTTCCGCCTCCCTTGATGCTGCATCGTTCAATTTTTCTGTAAGAATCTCATAAGCGCTTTTACTATCTATTACCTCATTGTACTTAGCAGCAATCTTTGATTTGGCCACCAGGCTGTCAATTTCCGCATCGGTTAATATATCCATCCGGCTTTGCGGCGGACGTATCATGGTATGCGCCAGCGGTGTGGGAATGCCTTTTTCGTTCAAAATGGTTACCAATGCTTCGCCCGTTCCTAAGTGGGTAATCAAATCTTCCGTTGTATAAAATTCCGTTTCAGGATAGTTTTCTGAAGTTTGCTTTATTACTTTTCTGTCGGCTGCGGTAAAAGCCCTTAAAGCATGTTGCACTTTCAGACCTAATTGTGCCAGCACCGAAGCGGGCACATCCATCGGGTTTTGTGTACAGAAATAAATGCCGATACCTTTCGAACGGATCAGTTTAATGATGGTTTCAATCTGCTTCAGCAAGGCAGCATTCGCCTCCTGGAAAATCAGGTGCGCTTCGTCAATAAACATAACCAGTTTAGGTTTATCCATATCGCCTTCTTCGGGGCAGGTGGCATACAATTCTGCCAGCAATTGCAGCATAAAAGTAGAGAACAGTTTGGGCCTGTCCTGCAGGTCTGTAACCCTTACAATAGAAATGATGCCTTTACCGTCATCGCTGATACGCATCAGGTCATCCACCTCAAAACTTTTTTCGCCAAAGAATACATCAGCGCCCTGCTGCTGCAGTTCAATCACTTTTCTTAAAATGGTGCCGGTAGAGGTGGTGGAAATTTTACCATAGGTTTTTTCCAACTCCGCCTTTCCCTCATCACTTACAAATTGCAGCACTTTGATAAAATCCTTCAGGTCGAGCAAAGGCAGCTTGTTATCATCACAATACTTGAAGATCATGGCCACAAAACCGCCTTGCGTATCATTTAACCCCAGGATTTTTGAAAGCAGCACCGGGCCGAATTCGCTTACAGTAGCCCGAAGCTTTGCGCCTTTTTCATTACTTAAAGAGAGCAGGTCAACCGGGTAGGCCGTTGGCTTAAAATCTATATTCAGCAATTGGGAACGTTCGGTTATCTTGTCATTCACAGTACCTGCTGCGGCAATACCGCTAAGATCCCCTTTAATGTCCATTAATAAAACAGGAATGCTTGCATCGCTTAATCCTTCCGCCAGCACCTGCAATGTTTTTGTTTTTCCCGTACCTGTAGCGCCTGCAATCAGGCCATGCCGGTTCAGCGTTTTGAATGGCACTAAAACATCGGCGCCGCTTACCACTTTGCCATCCACCATGCCGCAGCCCAACTTGAATGCCTCTCCCTTAAATGTATAGCCTGACTTAAGCACCTCAAGAAATTTTTCAGTATCTGCCATTTGTTTTTTTATGAAAGTTAACGGAATAATTGCAGTTAAAGGTCTTCTTCTCTTTCCAGCATGAGTATAGCGCTTTGAGGAACGATAAAATATTTTTTGCTGGCATACATCACTTCTGTTGCCCCGCTTAGCAGGAAAATAGCAAGGTCCCCTTCTTTGGCCTGCAAGGGCACATATTTTACTTTCTCCTCCTCGCCCTTCCAGGATTCATCTTCCACAGGCATCGGGATAGCATAGCCCGGACCGGTTTTAATTACATAGCCCTGCTGCACTTTATCTTTTTCCTGTACGCCGGGCGGCAGGTAGAGGCCACTGGCTGTTCTTTCGTCCGGGCGGGTTGGTTTAATAAGCATCCTGTCGCCAATGACGATTAATTTCTTCAACCGGTTATCGGGGGTAATATGCATAATAGTTCTTCCTTTTTTAATAGTGCAAAAGTAGAAAGCAAAACGCTTTAAAACACGGTGTTTTAACAAAATATTCATGCCCGTATATTTGAAGCATGAAATGCTTTACCTTTATTTGCCTCTCCCCCTTCCTCTTTAGAAGAGGAAAAAGCGAGTGGAAGTAAACCAAGATGATTATAAAGTAATAAAACAACTATCAATGGACGCTAAAAAACCTAAAATCTTATTGTGCGAAGACGACCCTAACCTCGGAAGCGTACTTAAAAATTATCTTGAATTGAATGATTATGATGTAACGCTGGAAAGGGATGGCCGCCTGGGCCTGGCTGCTTTTCAACGGGAAAAATTTGAATTATGCCTGCTGGATGTAATGATGCCCAATATGGACGGCTTTACGCTGGCAGAAGAAATACGTGACGTGGACCCGGATATTCCACTCTTCTTCCTCAGCGCCAAAACAATGAAAGAAGATGTGATACAGGGTTATAAACTGGGCGCCGATGATTATATCACCAAACCGTTTGACAGCGAGGTATTATTGCTGAAGATAAAAGCCATTCTGAAACGGAACGAAGAAATCAATAAAGAAAATGAAAATAAGGAATTTGACCTTGCAAGCTATCATTTTAACCCCAAGCTGCGTCAACTGACGCATGACGGCATTACCCAGACCCTTTCTCCCAAAGAGAATGAACTATTGAAAATGCTGGCCGAACACCTGAATGACCTGCTGCCAAGGGACCAGGCATTGAAAAAAATATGGGGCAGCGATACCTATTTCAACGGCCGCAGTATGGATGTATATATTGCCAAGCTGAGAAAATATCTGAAAGACGATTCAAAAATCGAGATTGTAAATATTCATGGTAACGGTTTCAGGCTCGTGGTGCAGGAGTAATGAAATGAAAGCTGTAAGTCAGTAAAAATTATGTAAAACTGTTCGGGCCCGAACAGTTTTTTTATTCAAATAATGTTCCTTTTGTTCCCGGATTCTTCTTACCCAAATGCTCGTAGGCTTTTTCCGTTACTTCCCTTCCTCTCGGTGTTCGCTGCAAAAAACCTTCCTGTATCAGGAACGGCTCATATACTTCTTCCAATGTGCCTGCTTCTTCGCCCACAGCCGTAGCAATAGTGGTGATGCCCACCGGCCCGCCTTTGAATTTTTCGATGATGGTGGAAAGTATGCGATTGTCCATATCATCCAATCCATGCTCATCCACATTTAAGGCCCGCAAAGCATGTTGCGTGATGCCGAGGTCAATCTGTCCGTCATTCAATACCTGGGCAAAATCCCTTACCCTTCTCAGCAGGCCATTGGCAATCCGCGGTGTACCCCTGCTGCGGCGGCCTATTTCGCCAACCGCTTCTTCAGAAATAACAGAACCCAATATAGCTGCCGACCGCTTAACTATTTTATTAAGCAACCCGGCATGATAATATTCCAATCTTGATTTAATGGCAAAGCGGGATAATAACGGCGCTGTAAGCAGCCCGCTTCTTGTAGTAGCTCCAATCAAAGTAAACGGGTTCAGGTTTATCTGGATGCTCCTTGCATTGGGACCAGAGTCTATCATGATGTCAATCTTATAGTCCTCCATTGCCGAATAGAGATACTCCTCTACCACCGTACTCAGCCGGTGTATCTCATCAATGAATAAAACATCATTTGATTCCAAACTCGTAAGCAGCCCGGCAAGGTCAGCCGGTTTTTCTATAACCGGGCCGGATGTTTCTTTGATATTCACCCCCAATTCATTGGCCACAATTCTTGATAAAGTAGTTTTTCCCAAACCGGGCGGGCCGTGAAACAGGACATGGTCCAATGCCTCTCCCCTGATCTTCGCCGCTTTGATAAAAATCACAAGATTTTCAATAACCTGGGCCTGGCCTGTAAACTCCTGTATCTGCAAAGGCCGGATGCTGTTTTCAAAAACAACATCAGCCGCTGTCAGTATTTCCTTATTGCTGTTCAGGTTTGAATTGGACATGTAGCTGAATTAAGTAAGCCGGTGTAAAGCTAATTATTTTAGTGAAGCAAAGACATATTATCATGTGTTTTTACGATAACAAAGTTATAACAGGCAACAGGGCCTGTTCTGTCAAAATATTTATTCTCAAGCGGCGTTTTATTATTCGTAACAACCCCTTTTCTTTTGAAAATAATACCTCGTTTGATTTTTGCAATTGTCGGGTGCAGCCTTGTAAACGGCCTTTATGGGCAAATGATTACCGGCGCATGGCATGGAAAAATCAACCGGCAAAAAGTGGAAGTAAAGATCATTCAGAACGGCGATAGCCTGACCGGCACATCTTACTACTATGAATCAGCCAATAACTACCGGCGCTACAGCATCAAAGGTTATTTTGATGTCAATACCGGCGCCGCTGTTTGGTGGGATGACCGGTTGCTTGAAGAAAAAACAGGACGGCTCAGTATTTCAAACCCTGGTAAAGTTCCGTTGCTGTCCAGCGCAGATTTTAATTGCCCCGGCGGGGGTGTGATGATGCTGGATGGCAAAGTTGTAAAAAAGGATAACCATTCTCCTGCCGGTGAGGTACACCTTGATAAATCAGGAAATACGGTATTTGAAGATGAGTGGGATTATATTATTGACAACTATCTCGTTGGCGGTAATGACCCCGAACTTATTAGCAGCATTGAAGCGACTTCACTTGTTCCTGAAAACAATGTACCGGAAAAGCCTTTCACAGAAAGCAGTCAGGATAAGCGAATGGTAGTAATCCCCGCACCTGCAGAAAAGGAAACCAGGCCAAAGCCTGTCAAAAAAACCATCATAGCAACTGCTCCTGTAAAAGAAGAAAGCATTGAAGAAAAGTTTACTTCCCGCACAAAAATATTTGTAAAAGAAGTACCGCTCAGCGGCGACTCCTTAGAACTGCGTTTTTATGACAATGCAGAGATTGACGGCGATTCCATTTCTCTTTTTCTCAACGAAAAGCTGTTATACCAGCACATCCGGCTCACAGCCAACCCTTATATCATTAAACTGGCCATTTCATCGCTTGAAACAATAAATGAGTTAACAATGGTGGCCGAAAATATGGGGGCCATTCCGCCGAACACTGCTTACATGGTGGCAATAATCAATAATGTTCGTCATGACGCTTATCTCTCCAGCACAGAAGGCAGCAGCGCTATGATACGTTTTATCAAGAATGAATAACTATTAAACTACCACCTGCTTTGCAGGTGGACTAAAGACTGAGCCCAAAATGTTTGCCACGAAATCACACTGATTTTCACGAAAGTGAAAATTCTTTAGTATTCTTTTGTGTGTTTCGTGGCAAAAAAGCAATTCCTGCTTGTTCTGCTTTTTCTTACCCTGTATAGCCTTGGCCTCTATTACCACCGCCAAAAGAGGTGGATCTCCAGATCGCATTAAAAAGCAAAGAGGTTATCGAAAGGATAACCTCTTTGACAATATAGCCCAATACAATTTCTTTTATTTCTCGACTACAATCAACCGGGAGCCAACTTCATTATTACCGCTTGATACCCGCACCAGGTACACTCCGCTTGCTATTGAAGACGGAAGGTTTACATCTATCCTTGTATAAGGCGCAGCCGTTGTTACACTGCTCTCATACACCTTCGAACCCCTGGAATCATATACTGACACAACTACCCGTTCATTCGCTGAGTTGTAGTAACGAACCTGGAACTGGCCGGCATTCGGGCTTGGGTAAATAAACAATTTATCTGAAGTAGCGGCTGTCAGTTGAATTGCACCGGATGTGTTGACACAGCCATTCGGGTCTGTATATACAACCGTATAACTTCCCTGTGCATCCACACTTAAGCCGGTAAGCGTAGCGCCGGTGGCCCCTAACGGCGAGCCGTTAAAGTACCAGACGAATGTTCCGCCTGATGGAATGCCGGTGGCCGAAATCGTTCCCCTTTGATTTGGCAACAGTTCAGATGAAGGACTGGCCGACACCTGCACTATCGGCAGCTTGTTTACATACAGGCTTGCATGTGTTGAGGTAACGGAACTACAATGTCCTGTTACGATTACACGGAAGGAATTGGTGTTCATTCCTACATTCACATTGTTTACTGTATATACAGAAGCTGTAGCGCCGGGTATATTATTCCATGTACTTCCATTGAATGCCTGCCATTGATAGCTTACTGCATTGGTAGCGGTTACAGAGAATACGCCATTCTCCCCTTCACAGGTTAAATCATTAACCGGCTGTGCTGTTATGACCGGCACCTGGCCGTCAAGCACTGTTACCGTAAAGGAGCAGGTACGTTCATTACCGGCTGCATCAGTAGCTTTCCAGGTTACGGTGTTAACACCTATCGGGAAGGAGGCCCCGCTGGCAAGCCCGGACTGCAAAGCCTGTGTTACGCCGGGGCAATTATCCGTTGAACTTACTGTGTAGCTTACTGCTGCCGTACATAAGCCTCCGGAAGTGCTGACCGTAATATTGGAAGGGCAGTCAATAACGGGAAGTTCCGTATCATTTACAGTAACCGTAAAGGAGCAGGTAGATGTATTACCGGCCACATCCGTTGCCCTGTACTCAATCGTAGTTGTGCCAATGGGAAAAACGCTGCCGCTTGGCAACCCGGAAATCAATTGCAGCGGACTGGCGCCCAGGGCACAATTATCGCTAACACCAGGCAAAGCATAGTTAACCGTTGCTGCACAAATGCCCGGGTCATTGCTAACAACAATATTCTGCGGACAGGTAATAACAGGCGGGGTAACATCATTAACCGTAACATTGAATGTACAGGATGGCCCTCCCGTTGTAGAAATAGTTACTACAGTGGTTCCCACGGGGAAGAATGACCCTGAAGCCGGTACTGACGTTACAACACCGCATCCACCTGTAGTACCCGGAATGAATGTAACAATAGCGCCACATTGGCCCGCCGTATTGTTAACTATAATATCTGCCGGGCAGGTAAGAACACAACTAATAAATGTAACCGTATTATCCGTACTGGTTGATGCAAGGTTACCCAAACCGTCCGCATCTATCGCCACATCTGCCGGAATGGTGGCAATCACTGTTCCGCCATCTGTCATACCTGAAACCGCTACATTATAGGTAGTGCCGCTTCCTGTTACAACAGCGGTGTTGGCGCCTGCTGTTCCCGATAATATAACATCAGCGCCGGTAAAGCCGGTAACCGGTTCATTGAACACTGCTGTAAAATTGATGGTTGTTGACAAAGTAGGGTCATCCTGGCCTGCCGCCTGGTTAATGGTAACTGTTGGTGGTCCGTAGTTATATTGAACACTATTGTCGGTACTGGTAGATGCAAGGTTTAATTCTCCCCCTACAGTTGACGCCACACCAGCAGGAACAGATGCCACAACCAATCCACTTGATGTCATTCCTGATACAGCTACATTATACGTAGCGCCGCTACCTGTTACAGCAGCTACCAACGTTCCTCCTGCCGTAGAACCCGTAAACGAAATATCCGTACCGGTAAAGCCGGTAGCCGACTCACTGAATACTACCGTAAAATTAATGGGCGAAGAAGAGGTAGGGTCTGCCTGGCCTGCCGCCTGGTTAATGGTAACTGCTAATGGCGGCGCATTATAGGTAACACTGTTATCGGTACTGGTAGATGCAAGGTTTAATCCGCCACCCGCAGTTGATGCCACACCGGCAGGAACAGATGCTACTACCAATCCACTTGATGTCATTCCCGAAACAGCTACATTATAGGTAGCGCCTGACCCGGTTACCGCAGCAGCTAATGTACCGCTAACTGTAGAGCCTGTAAACGAAATATCCGTACCCGTGAAGCCTGTTACCGCTTCGCTGAAGACCACTGTAAAATTAATAGGCGAAGTAGATGTCGGATCTGCCTGGCCTGCCGCCTGATCAATCGTAACCGTCAATGGCGGCGCATTATAGGTAACGCTATTATCGGTACTGGTAGAAGCAAGATTTAATGCGCCTGATGCGCTTGAAGCAACACCGGCGGGAACAGACGCTACCACCAATCCGGTTGTATTCATTCCCGATACGGCTACATTATAGGTAGTGCCGCTTCCTGTTACAGCAGCTACCAGCGTTCCTCCTGCCGTAGAACCCGTAAATGAAACATCCGTACCGGTAAAGCCGGTTACCGCCTCACTGAATACTACCGTAAAATTAATGGGCGAAGAAGAGGTAGGGTCTGCCTGGCCTGCCGCCTGGTTAATGGTAACAGTGGGGGGTGGCCCGCTGACAGTACAGCAACTGGCCCCGTCAGTTATCACAACATCATCAATCCGTATGCCTGCCAACCCTGTTGCTACAGTATTTTGGTCAGATGTAACTCTCCATCTTAATTGGATATTTTGTCCTGCAACCGCTGCAGGCAAATTAATAACTGTTGAAACATATGCCGGGCTGCTGGTACTACCTCCGGATAATCCTGTCCAGACACTTTTGCCGGGAAACGCAGTACTGCCAGCAAGCACACTGTTATAGCCACCGCTTATAAAACTGCCCCCGGCCGTAATGATATCCTGGAAAGCGCCAGCACCAATTTTGATTTCCAGGAAAGCCCCGTCAAAGCCACTCTCAAAATTGAAAGAATTTCTAAATGACAATCTTGCCTGGGAAGTTGTAACGGGAATATTTGATGAAACAAGATCTGATACCCCTGTTGCAGCCGCCTCCTGACCAAAGGCCGAATTAGGCGCCGAGAATGTATTGGTAGTAGAAGTAGTCCAACCGCTTCCTGCTCCTGTAAAATCAGTTGCCCATCCTGCAGGTAAGGCCGGCGCTGTAACCGCATCAAAATTTTGAGAGAATGTAATAACAGGCTCCCCTAACTGAAATGTGAAGGTGTAGGTACCGAGATTTAGCGCCCCATCCTGGAACTGTACTGACATTGTAATCGTACCGCCGCAAACACCGTTATTGGTAAATGTAAAATCACGGCAAACAGATGCTCCTCCCTGGGTTACTACTCCATAAACCTGCGGAGCGCTGGGATTGGTAATACCTCCTGTAGGTAATAGTGTCCCTATCAAAGTTGTTGTATTGGCCCCGCCTATATTTCTCACACAGAAACTTACCGTTACCGATTCACCCGGGTCTATTACGTTGTTGGCCGGGGTACAACCTTCTGCCGTAAGCGTTGCACTAACGAACTCCAAAGTTGGCGTACCCGAAACCGATGTAAGAGCCTCCAACGCCATCACAATACCATGTCCGGCATCCCGGTCCACTCCGGGGGTTTCAATATCTATAGCGGTACTGATAAGCGCTGTCCGTATTTGTGCAGGCGTTAGAACAGATGATCTTTGCTTTAGCAAAGCAGTAATGGCAGCCGCATGGGGCGCTGCTGCGGAAGTGCCAAAAAACGGGTTTAACCCGGAGCCACCCGGTAAAGTAGTTGATACCCCGTCAGCAGCCGTTATATCCGGCTTCTGCCGCACTTCTCCGCCGTTGGTGGCAAAAAGAAGATTCCCCGGTGTAATCGGGGTGCCACTTGCCGTATAAAAGATTCTTCTTACTCCATCAGAGCTAAAATTTTCTACCACATTTGATGAATTAAAAGCGCCGGGGTAAGGCACATTTGCATTAGATGCAGCCACAGAAAAAGCAGCAGCAGCGCCTGAATGTCCATGTGTCTGGCCCGGAGTGCTTATACCTAAACGGCTGCCAAATGCGTTTAGGTGCAAAGCCCTTGGCTGGGCCCCTGTTTTTGCAATTATAACAAGACGCCGTCCTGCAGTCTGTGCAGCAATCCCTTCCATAGGGAAACCGCTGCCACTCTGAATAGTTGTAGAAGAAGCCAAAACCGAACTCATATCTGAGTTAAGGGAAAAAAGATCATAATCGTTTCCTGAACCGCCCCAGGGGTCAGACCAGAAAAGGCGGATGGGGTTACCAGCATTGCTTATAATCTGGGTAGAAATTATACTGCCGCCAAAATCATGCACATTACCGGTAGCGGGTAGTGGGGGAGCGGAAGCGCCTCCATCTAAAAAGTCTCCTTCCCATACACTGGAAGTATTGTCATTCTTATTTCCCTGGTTACCGGCCGATGAAAAATAAATGGCGCCATCTGCCGTAACTGTATTTACCGCCTGGGCTATTAAACCATCCTGAAACGGCGGTTCATTAAAATAGAAAACATCATCACAAATAATATCGCAACCGGCTGCACGCAAATCAAGAATACCTTGTGCAAAACCAGCCTCACTTGTAAATGCCGTAGCATAGAAAAGCTGGGCGCCGGGGGCCAGGTCATGTACAATCTGTAGCATGGCCCTTCCTTCGTCAGTTCCATTAGGAAAATCCGACAATACCGTAACAGGAGTGGTAAACCCATTCGGGTTGCCCGGACCGGGAAGGTCGCCTGAAAGAACATCATCAGCCGCATTGACACCTGTAGTCCTTGTATCATAGCTATCAGAAAGAATACCGATTTTAATACCGGCTCCATTAACAGAAAAAGTGGTTCTGGCCAGATCGGCTTTATGTGTTACATCCCCCTGGGAATTAGCCGCACCTATGAAGTTTTTGTTCTCTGCATCCCGCCTGGAAAGAATGTCAGCAAGCTGGCTGCGTACCTTTGCTGCCCGCGCAGCAAAATCCGGCCGTAGTTTTTTCTCAACGTATGATTTATCAAATGGCGTCTTATCATCGTTTTTGCGATAGGGTATGTCGCTGAATGCCGGGTTTTTATTTTTATTAAGGTCAGCATGAGAAGGCTTCTCTGTAGGATAAATACTTTTTACCTCATCAAATGAAGCAATCTGCTCTAAAGAGGACAGTGGCACCCTTGCTATAATCATGTTAAACCTGGCAGATACTTCAATAACCTGCCCTCCGCCCGAGGTAATGGCCTTAGTGAGAGAATTACCGGGCTTACACAAAATGGTAACATCAACCAGGCCATTGGCCCCTTTATTTACATTTACTTCGAGGGTGGCTACTTCGCTGGTAATCCTTTCGCCCCTTTCCATTTTAGCAGCATATAGTAACTGTGAATTAATTTTTTGCTGGGCAGGTGTTCGGCTCTCTTTTTCTGCTATTAAAGATTGTATTTGCTTCAATGCACTGGGTTGAATTTTTTGTGCCTGAGCGATTGAAGCAAGCAGGAATAATACAAGAATGAATGAAAGCTTTTGATAAGCATATTTTCTCATAAAACAGTTTTGAGTGGTTCGTAAAAGTTTTATGGCCGATGGCAAACCATAAAACAAAAAAATTTTTTAAATGTATAATAATAAACGACCTGCCCCAAAAAATTCTACTCCGGCCAATAACAACAAGCGGTAACCATGTACCCTTCTCTTAAAAGCAAAACAGGCAGGCTTCCGGTCAATGCGGATAGCCTGCCTGTTTTGTTTAATACATTCACTATCTGTACACTACAAGGCTTGCTGCTTTTTTATCGTTTCCGCTATATACCACAATATGATAGGTCCCCGTCGGCTGCCTGGAAATATCCACCGGCAATACGCTGCCATACCTTGTATTATTAAACTGGCGGTTGTACACCAACTGGCCGCTGCTATTATATACCATCACACCCAGAGAAGTATATAAATCTGAATTGAGCCGGATATTAAACATTCCGTCTGAAGGATTAGGATAAATCAATACCGCCGGGTACTGATACAGCCTTACATGACGTTCCGGGCATTCATTTACCTGTATTAATGCAGAGGTATTCGTTGTACATCCTTCAGCAGAAACAGAATAAGAAACTGTTGCCGGGCCGATGCCAACAGTAGCAGGATCAAAGCTGCCATTGGCAACCCCCTGGCCATTCCATACGCCACCGGGAATTGGCGCATTAAGCAAAACGGGTTCATCAGAAATACAGATGACAGACGGGTTAAGCCCGGTTAATGAAACCTGCGGATATAGGTTTACCGTCAATAATGCCGGTGCAGACGTTACGGGACCGCAGGCTCCTGTAACCACCAGCCTGTATAAAAGACCTGTTGCTCCCGGGGCTACATTATTAACAGAAAAGGTAGCTCCATTAGCTCCTGCTACATCGGCATAAGAAGAGCCTCCGTTAACACTAACCTGCCATTGATAACTGATTGCAGAACCTGTGATAACCGGGGCAAACAACACATCTTCTCCTTCGCATACGGCTACATCCTGCGGCTGGCCTGTTATAGCCACCGGAACAAATACAGTCAATGTAGCCGCCTGGGTAGTAACAAGCGGCGCACAATCATTTTCCAGTACCACACGGTATTGATTACCACTTAAAGAAACACCGGCTCCTGTAATGGTCAGCGTAGCAGTAGCAGCGCCGGAATATGGCGGTGTATTGGTAATATTCACAAAACCCGAACCCGTATTTACCTGCCATTGATAAGAAGTAGCTGCATCAGCAATTACAGAAAATGAAACATTGCTTCCCTCACATTCGGTGGCAGAAACCGGGTTTTCAGAAACCGTTATGGGTGTACAAGGGGTAGCATTGCCGGGCAATATTTTCGTTACTATGTCTGCAAAGGAAAGGCGCTGATTGGATTCATTAAATAAATTGGAACGTATAGGAACAGCAGGTTCCGAACGAAGAACAATATCATCTACCCACCAGCCGGGTGTGCCGGAAGCCACTGTATTATTATCTGTTGCCAGGCGAAAACGTAGTTTTATGCTTTGCCCTTTATAAGCAGAAAGGTTTACAACGCTTTCAATAAAGCTGCTGCCGCTAAGCCCGGTAAATGCCGCCCTTCCAGCCAGTGCACTTCCCGTTCCCAGCGATCCATTATACCCGTTTTTGATAAAATTGGCGGCCCCTATATCCGACCAGGCAGAACCATTGTTGGTGCTTATTTCCACCACAGCGCCATCCCATCCTTCTTCCGTATTGTACTTGTGCCAGAAACTCAGTGTGGTGTAGTTGGATGCGGTATTCGGAGAAATGGTGAACGACTCTGTAGTTGCCAGCCGCAAATCAGTTTGCTGCGTATTGGACGTAGGCGCAAAAAATGAGTTGGGCGAACTGTTAGATGACGATGATGTTACAGTCCATATCGTACCGGAAACAGGTGTAATAGTCCATGCCGAAGGAATAGATGAAGAGGCTACCTGCTCATTAAGATGAGTTACCGGCGCAAAATAAGTTCCGTCATTCACCATAACAGTAAAAGGGAACGTCATACTCTGGCCATTGGATAATGTAACGGGGCCAAACTTAACAGTGCGGTTGGCTGCATTATAAGTTCCGCCGCTTACATAGGTAACATTTGCAGGAAGCGTATCTGTAATAGTGATATTTGTCAGCGGCACACAATTACCGGCAACGATAGTATTGGTATAAATAACATTTGATTGCTCTTCCGCCTGGGAAACATCTGCCACTACTGACAATGTACCGTTATCAACACTATAATCAGGAACCTGGTCTGATGCACTTTGTGAAGAGCCTTGTGAGGCATTTACCCCCATCCCTCTTTTGGCAAATGCTTTCCAGATAGCGCAACTGTACTGGGCGCCGAAAAACAACGTATCGGCTTTAAGAATTGCATTTCTTGCATCAATAAAGCCGGGGCTGCAAGGCTGCAACCGCATCCCTTCTGTTACCAGTTTTAAAGCAATGGCATTGCCACCTCCCGCAGAGGGGTTAAAGAGGTTTGGGTTAATGCCGGCTGCCTGTATAATCTCCCATGTCATTTCCCATAAAGCCATACACCAAATCTCGCCACGGTTATGCGGGGTTGTTGGCAACGAGCTTAAATACACCTTATTGTTTACAGACATATCAGTACAATAGCGTTGCGTACGTATACCTGATCCTGTAACGGCCTGGCCTAAGGCATAAGTACCAATGCCCCTCGGTTTGGTAAACCCGTCTGTTATTGTAGCAGTGGCCCAATCTGTTGTGTACATAAGGGCATAGTAATCACTCCATCCTTCGCCGCCATGCTCTGCATTGGCTACACAGGCTGCCTGGCTGGGACCTCCTGTCAACCTGTTGCTTATACCATGTCCATATTCATGTACAATAATGCCATTATCCAGGTCTCCATCCCTGTCCGGGTTGGGAGCCGTCCACAGGTACATCTGCATACGGCCCCTTATGCCATCGGGAAGGGTTAAAAAGTTAGCATTATTTGTGCCGCCGCCGTCCTGCGCCTGCGCTTTTACAGCATCAGAGCCGACGCCTCCCCTTCCCTGGTTGTTTACCTGGAAATTGCCGGATGGCTCATCAAAACCATACAGGTAAGTAAGGTCATGTACAATATTGTTCCAGTAAAACAGGTTAACAATCGCTGCTTGTTGGTTATCAGAAGTCGGGTCTGTCGGAGCTTTGGTAAAGTCATATAAATAAGGAAAGGTAAGATCCGGTTGGGCGGTTGTGGACAATCCGGCTTTCCCGTAATTATTGTTGGGGGCGCTGTTGCCATCATCTGTATTGGCCCTGTCTTCCGCAGCCCATACATTATTTCCCCTTGTGCTGTCATGATATTCGGTACCGTCAAAATGCCAACCCAATGAGGTGGCATTGCCCGGCGCCATCGTCCAGGGGTTTACATGGTCTGAAGGAGCGCCGCCGGGATGTTGCGGGCTTTCGGCAGGATATTTTATCACTTTGTATGTTGCCGAATTAACCACAAAAGGAGAATAAGCAGGCGCTTTTTCATAAGGTCTTTGCTCAACAAAGTTGAACGGTTTATAAGCTGTTTCAATTTCTCCGCTATGTAATCCGGAAGCATGCGCCTCTCCCCAATGATCAAAAACGGTAAGGTTTATTTTATCCGCGATTTCGCCTGTATGTGCATCAACGGAAGTAAGCCAGGCATCCGGTGATTGGGAAGAAACAACCAACACCTGCCATACAAGTTTCAATGTTTTATCCTGCAAAGGAAGCCATTGCAATTGGGCCGTAATTTCTTCTTCCGCAATATCCAGCCTGCCGAAATTGTACTGCCCTTTATCATTCTGGTCCAGAACAGTTATTGTTTTTGCGGTGGCAAGCCCGTTATCCTGTAAAGACCTTGTTACAGCCTGAACGGGTGTTAAAGAAGGAATGGTCGTTTTGTTTCCAGCCAGTTTTTCTATAGTACTGATACGTCCGCCGGTATTGGAAAGCAGCTTATCATTTTTAAAAGCCACTATTTGTACCTGGTTAAATACAGGAATACCCTGGTAGGTTTGCTGCAGGTATATCATCCGGATACCTTCAGCCGTCTGGTAAGAGTCAGATACACGATAAGCCGCAAGGTCTTTTGCTGTAAGACCTATCGCAGCGCTGTGCTTTGTAATCAGTTGCCGGGCTGCCTGTTCATTTGCATCCTGAACCTGAGCAGAAGCTATTACAACAAAAAAAACAGTAAGAGAAAGAAGTAGAATTTTCTTCATAAAGCGGTTAATTGGCTTATAATAATAAGTAAAGGGGCTTTGATAGAAGCCCGTAAAAATAGGAACAATATATAATGTAAAAAGGAAACCCGTTTATTTTTCCGGTAATAGTAAAAGTCCGTGGCGCTATACAAAGGGTTTTACCCATTGCAGCATTGCCTTAGATAACTACGTTGATCATCCTGTTCTTTACATAAATGATCTTTTTAGGCGGTTTGCCATCCAGCCATTTCTGTACCGCTTCATCTGCCAGCACCAATGCTTCCACCTGCTGTTGTGTAGCATCCAATGCAATGGTAAGCTCTGCCCTTGTTTTACCATTGATGGCCACCGGGTAGGATTTGGAAGTTTCCTTCACATATTTTTCTTCAAAAACAGGATAAGCTGCATTCAGGATAGAAGAAGTATTGCCAAGCAAATGCCACAACTCTTCCGTAATATGTGGCGCATAGGGAGCTAACAATACCAACAACGGTTCGAGTATTTTTTTCTTATGGCATTTCAGATCGGTCAGTTCGTTAACCGCAATCATAAAAGCGCTGACACCCGTATTGAAACTGAAACGTTCCGTATCGCTTTCAATTTTTTTAATGGCATTGTGCAATACTTTCAGTTCGGCGGCAGTTGGCTCATCATTGGTAACAATCAATCCCTTTATTTCATCTGCAAACAGCCGCCAGAATTTTTTCAGGAAACGATGCACCCCTTCAATGCCTTTGGTATCCCAGGGTTTACTCATTTCCACCGGGCCGAGGAACATTTCGTACATCCGGAAAGTGTCGGCGCCGTATTTTAATACAAGATCATCGGGATTAACGACATTATAGCGAGATTTTGACATTTTCTCTACTTCAGCTCGTAGTTGTAAATAATCTTGACCATCTTCTGTCTTGTTCCATAGATAACCTAATACATCTTTGTGTTCGTTTCTTACATAAGCATCGCTTTGTAATAATTCTTCAAATTCTGTTTTTAATAATCTTCCGGACGAACTCACATAATTACCAGCATTTTTGATTTGAACTTTTACCCTTTCTGCCGTTTTTAAATATGTACGCTCATCATTACCCAGAAATGATTCTGGCAAGGAATCTAAATCAACATCAATAGAAGTAATAACAGGCTTTGTCAATGCAGTTATTTTGGAAGATTTGTCTGGATTTTCCCAACGATAAACGGATGCATTGGCATAAAAAGAATAAGCAACAATCATTCCCTGATTCACCAATTTCTTATACGGTTCATCATGGTCTATATAACCAAGGTCATACAATACTTTCGTCCACATGCGGCTGTATAATAAATGGCCTACGGCATGTTCGGTGCCGCCGATGTATAGATCCACCTGCCCCCAGTAATCAGACGCTTTGCGGCTGCAGAATTCCTTATCATTCTGCGGATCCATATACCGCAGAAAATACCAGGAAGAACCCGCATAGCCCGGCATTGTATTCGTTTCCAGCGCCCTGTCCGTCCATTCTGTAATATTCGCCAGCGGCCCCTCTCCTTCCGGGCCGGGTTTATAACTATCCACATGTGGCAATTCCAGCGGCAGTTCTTTTTCATCCAGCGGATAAGCAATGCCGTTTTTCCAGACAATTGGAAACGGTTCGCCCCAATAACGCTGGCGGCTGAATGCTGCATCCCGCATTTTATAGTTTGTTTTTCTTACCCCAATCCCCAGTTCCTCAATTTTACCAATTACTACCTCTACGGCATCTCTCATTAATACGCCATTGAGAAAACCGGAGTTTTCCAGGATGGCATCGTTTGTCGGGTTGGCTTCCTCTCCATTATAATAACTACCAATAATGTTGGTAACGGGAATATTGAAGTGCTTCGCAAACTTAAAATCCCTTTCATCGCCGCAAGGCACAGCCATAATGGCGCCGGTGCCGTAGCCTGCCAAAACATATTCGGATATCCAGATGGGAATTTCCCTGCTATCGAACGGGTTGATGGCATAAGCCCCGGTAAATACGCCGCTGATTTTCTTCTCCGCCATTCTCTCTCTTTCGCTGCGGCTTTTTACATAAGTAATGTATTCTTCAACAGCCTGTTTTTGTTCCGCTGTGGTTATGCTTTCTACCAACTCATGTTCCGGAGCAATAACCATAAAGTCAACACCAAAGATGGTGTCGGGCCTTGTAGTGTAAACTCTGAGCCGTGAGCCGTGAGCCGTGAGTGTATTACTCACGACTGACGACTCACGAATGGCTACTTCAAATTCAATCTCCGCCCCTCTGCTCTTCCCGATCCAGTTCGTCTGCATCTCTTTCATGGCTTCGCTGAAATCAACCCGTTCCAGCCCTGCCAGCAACCTGTCGGCATATTCGGTAATACGCAGGTACCATTGGCGCAGTTTCTTTTTCACCACAGGATGGCCGCCCCTTACGCTTACACCATTCACCACTTCATCATTGGCCAGTACAGTCCCCAAAGCCTCGCACCAGTTTACTTCGCCATAGCCACAATACGCCAGGCGGTATTCCATGAGGATGCTTTGTTGTTCGAATTCGCTAAACTTTTTCCATTGGTCTGCTGAGAAAGTGGCAAGTGGCGAGTGGGAAGCAGGGAGTAAAATACTGCCATAAGGTATGGGATGACTGGTGTTTCCTTCCGTTTCAAAACTCTTTACCAGCCCGGCAATGGGTTTTGCTTTGTTTTCCTTTCTGTCATAAAAACTGTTGAACAATTGCAGGAAAATCCACTGTGTCCATTTGTAGTATTTGGGGTCGGAAGTATTCACTTCCCTGTCCCAGTCGTAACAAAAACCGATTTTATCCAACTGGCTGCGGAAATTTTTAATATTGGCAGCAGTAGATACGGCGGGATGGATGCCGTGGTCAATCGCATACTGCTCGGCAGGCAGGCCAAATGCATCGTAACCCATCGGGTGGAGTACATTAAACCCTTTCAGTCTTTTATAGCGGCTGTAAATATCGGATGCAATGTAGCCCAACGGATGGCCCACATGCAGTCCCGCCCCGCTGGGATAAGGGAACATGTCCAGTACATAGCACTTGGGCCTGGGAGAGTCATTACTTACTTTATACACTCCTGATTTGTTCCATTGCTGCTGCCAATGCTTTTCAATTCTTCTGAAATCGTATTCCATACTATACAGTTCGCAGACCGGGTTGATGCCTGTCATTTTCTTTAACAAATTTGTTTACCCCCTACGGCAATAGTTGTAAAAACTAACCGTTTAAACCACCTGACGGCAATCATTACGGGCCGCAAAAATACTGATTGTAACCCTGAATTGGCTATTTTTGCCCGAACCCATTAACGCAAACAACAATCCCATGTCCCCGACAACCAGCAAGGCTTCTATCAAACGTGGCAAACCTTCTTATTTCATGTCTATCCTCGGCGTTACGCTGGTACTGTTACTGCTCGGCGTAATAGGCTGGCTGGTGATAAATGCCAATAAGTTAGGTGAATATTTCAAAGAAAGTGTGGAAGTGCGGGCTGAACTAAGGGGCAATATGAACCCAAAGGACAGCGCTGCCCTGATGGACTATATTTCGTCCCAACCTTATGTAAAAACCATCGAATACGTTACCAAGGAAGAAGCCGAGAAAATATTTATAGGTGATGGCAACAAAAGCTGGGACGGCATTCTGGATGCCAATCCCCTGCCCAACAGCATTAATTTCAAGGTGAAGAAAGAATACATGAATGCCGATTCGCTGTTAGCTATCCAGGCTGACCTGCAAAACCAGACCTATGTCAGCGAAGTGGCCTATCCCAAAGCCCTTGTTGACAACCTGAATAAAAACATCAGGCGCATCAGCATTATCTTATTGGCCGTTGCCATATTACTTGCCGTTGTGGTTATCATTTTAATTGATAACACCATTCGCCTGGCCATGTTCAGCAACCGCTTCCTCATAAAAACGATGCAGATGGTGGGGGCCACCCGCAGTTTCATTGCCCAGCCCATGAATAAAAGGGCTGTTATCAATGGCGCCATCAGCGGGGTTATTGCCATTGCCGCCGTACTACTCGTCATATTTATTGCAGAAAGAATACTCCCGGAGCTAAAAGCCATCCATGACAATACTTCATTGATACTGCTTTTTGGGGGGCTTTTTGTATTGGGCATCTGCATTACCCTTTTCAGCACCCACCGCAGCGTGGTCAAGTACCTGAGAATGAAGCTGGACGATTTATATTAGGAAGTGGATAATGGGAAGCGGCTAGTAGGTATGCCCCATCAGCTACTTCCCACTCCCTACTCTCCCACTTCCCACTATTTCCCTATATTGCACCGCTAAATTGATACCATGAGCAAGGAGAAACAAGAAGGCGCCCTTTTCAGAAAAGAAAATTATGTATGGATGCTGGCCGGTATTGTGCTGATAGCAATCGGGATGTTCGTTATGTCAGGCGGCGCCAGCAACAAAGACCCGAATGTATTTAACAGGGAAGCGGTGTACAGCCCCATGCGGCTCACCGTAGCGCCAATTCTTATCCTGGCCGGATTGGTAATTGAAATCTTTGCCATTTTTCGCAAACCCAAAAATGCCTGATCATTTTGATCGATGAAAAATATCCAAAGCGATCTGCCATGCAGGTTGCTTTTTAATTTATTGACTACCCGGATGCGCAGCTTTATAAACCTTACCCCAAGTACCATTTCAAATATTGGGGTACTCCTAACCCCCTCTCTTTAAGGAGAGAGGAAGCAGAATCTCCCATTGAAGACCATCAACATGGGGTGAGGTCAAATGTTGCTATTTAAACAATGATTAATTTTATACCAATCCAGCTACTATGACCATCTTTGAAGCCGTAGTTATTGCCATTGTGGAGGGCCTCACCGAGTTTTTGCCCGTTTCTTCTACCGGGCACATGATTATTGCAGGCAAGCTGCTCGGCGTTCCGGATAATGATTTTACCAAGCTCTTCACCGTAGGCATCCAGTTGGGCGCCATCCTGGCCGTTGTGGTCTTGTATTGGAAAAAATTTGTTGACGTTAAAAACCCCAGGTTTTACCTGAAGCTGATCGTTGCCGTAATGCCTGCATTACTGCTCGGTTATATTTTTTCCGATAAAATAGATGCGTTACTGGAAAGTGCCTTAACCGTAGCCATCACATTGATAGCAGGTGGTATTGTGCTTCTTTTTATTGACAACTACTTTAAGAAGCCCACTGTACACAAAGAAGAAGAAATCAGTTTTCCCAAAGCCTTCATCATCGGGCTTTGGCAATGTATTGCCATGATACCGGGTGTAAGCCGCAGCGCCGCCAGCATCATCGGCGGTATGCAGCAAAAACTGACAAGAAAGCTCGCCGCAGAATTTTCTTTCTTCCTGGCTGTGCCTACCATGGCTGCTGCAACAGGATATAAGCTCCTGAAAGGTTATGACACCCTGACCGGTGAAGACATCAAATTATTTGCGATTGGAAATGCAGTGGCATTTATTGTAGCTATCCTCGCTATCAAATTCTTCATCGGTTTTTTGCAGAAACACGGTTTCAAGCTCTTTGGTTATTACCGCATCATTGCCGGTATTGTTTTGCTTATTTTGATCTTTACGGGGGTGATTAATAAATAAACCATTTTCCCTATTTTTAGCTGATGCAAACCGCCTCCAAAAAAGTGGTCAACGGTTGGGCCATGTACGACTGGGGAAGCTCAGCTTACAACCTCGTTATCACTTCCACCATCTTCCCCGCTTATTTTGAAGCTATTGCTGCAGATAATAAAGCGGCATCCAAAACAACAGTCACTTTCCTGGGAAGGCAATTTGAAAATACAGCGCTGTATAACTATGCCATTGCCGCCGCCATGCTGATTGTGGCCATTCTTTCGCCACTGCTTTCTTCCATTGCCGACTACAAGGGCAATAAGACGAAGTTCATGAATTTCTTTCTTACGATGGGCAGCCTTGCCTGCGCCCTGCTTTTCTTTTTTAATACTTCTACCGGCAGCACATCTTCTCCGGCCTCACAACTGGGACTGGGGCTTGCCTGCATGATACTTGCCTGTGTGGGCTTCTGGGGTGCACAGGTATTTTATAATTCTTTTCTCCCTGAAATAGCAGCGCCGGAAGACCGTGACCGCATCAGCGCCAAAGGTTTTGCTTACGGGTATGTAGGCAGCGTTATCCTGCAGATCATCTGTTTCGTGTTTGTATTTTTCCCCGGCATATTGGGTGGGTTCGAAAACGAGCAGGAAGCGTCCACCATTCAGTTCCGGCTGTCCTTTTTACTGGTGGGCATCTGGTGGTGGGGATTCGGACAGTTTTCCCTAAGGCGTTTACCTAAACCCGTTCCGGCAGGTTCAGGCGATCTGAAACGCAGGATACTTGCAAAAGGTTATAAAGAATTACAGAAAGTGTGGAACCAGCTAAAACAGCTTCCTTCTCTGAAGCGTTTTCTCGCCGCTTTTTTCTTTTACAATATGGGTGTGCAAACGGTAATGCTGGTTGCCGCATTGTATGGCAAAAGTGAACTGGAAATACCGACCACCAACCTTATTATCGCTATATTAATCATTCAGCTTATTGCCATCCCCGGCGCTTATACTATCTCATGGGTTTCTTCTAAGATCGGAAATATAAAAACACTGATGTCGCTGGTGGTGTTATGGATTGGTTTGTGCATAGTGGGATTTTATATTCCGAAAGGAAGCATTTACTCCTTTTATGCCCTTGGCACCGGCGTAGGTTTTGTGATGGGTGGCATTCAATCGCTGAGCAGAAGCACTTATGCCAAACTGATGCCCGTAACCAAAGACACAGCTTCTTTTTTCAGTTTTTATGACGTAACAGAGAAAATAGCGGCCGTTGTAGGTATTTTCAGTTTCGGGTATATTACGGAGCTTACCGGCTCACAGAGAAATGCCGTATTGGCGTTGGCAAGCTTCTTTGTTATCGGGCTGCTGTTATTGTTCTATGCAGCCTCCCCAAACCCCTCCAAAGGAGGGGCTTTAAAACACTAAATTTGAAAATACTCTATGAATAAAAAATAACATTACAACAATCAGACTCAAAAAACCCCTTTTCGGGGAGCAGGAAGGCTTTATGAACTTATACTCTATCAACACTGGCTATTTCAAACTCGATGGCGGCGCCATGTTCGGTGTAGTGCCGAAGAGCATCTGGAACAAGGTGAACCCGGCTGATGAAAACAATCTTTGCAGTTGGGCACTGCGTTGCTTATTGATAGAAGATGGCAACAGGCTTATCCTGATTGACAATGGCAACGGCGACAAGCAGGATGCAAAATTTTTCAGCCATTATTATCTACACGGAGATGATACGCTGGAAAAATCATTGGCAAAATATGGTTTCCATCCAAACGATATTACCGATGTTTTTTTAACACACCTGCATTTCGACCATTGCGGCGGAAGCATCAAAAGAGAGGATGATAAATTAGTTCCCGCATTTAAGAACGCTACATTCTGGAGTAATAAAGAACACTGGGACTGGGCCGTGTACCCCAACGAAAGAGAAAAAGCTTCTTTTTTAAAAGAAAACATACTTCCGATTGAAGAAAGCGGGCAGTTGAAATTCGTTGACATTAATGACGGTATAGATGGTAAACTTGGCGAAACATCTTTTGCAGAAAACATTTCCGTTCGCTTTGTAAGCGGCCATACTGAAAGCATGATGCTGCCGCAGATACAATACAAAGGCAAAACCATTGTGTTCATGGCCGACTTGTTGCCTTCGCAGGGACATATCCCCATTCCTTATGTAATGGCTTATGATATGTTTCCGCTTACTACTTTAAAAGAAAAAAAATCCTTCTTACAGGAAGCCATACAGAACGACTATATTCTTTTCTTTGAACATGACCCGGTATATGAATGTTGCACACTGCAACAAACCGAAAGGGGAATACGGCCCAATAATTTTTTTAAGTTAGAAGAAATGTAAACCCTAATTCTTTTTTATTAGGGAAGTAAGCGGATAACGCAAATTGGCATAGCTCATCATATCCACTTTTATTTTACCAACCACAAGGGGGCTTTCCACCCGTATAGGAATACGGTTGGCATCATCCGTAACCCACACCGTCATCTTTTCCCCGCCGTCAAATATCTGTCCTTTTAAAAGCAACGGCTTTATTTTAACAGCCCTGAACTTTCCGTATTTGGTTTTAATCACTTCTTTACCAACATACCGGATATACATATCGAACACTTCATTATCCAGGAACATGGAAAAAGGTATTTTATCTTCCGGCTGCAACAAAGAAAAATCAATATTACGGGCATAATACATGGCGCTTACCACATCCTGTACGCAGGAAGGCACTTTAAAAACACCTTTTTCGGTAACCGCCGTATTGGCCGATTTATTAAAGCTGATGTTCTCGTATTTCTTATACCCGCCTTCATTCACATTGCGGATGAATTTCAGCGGCTGCATAATAGCTGTATCAATAAAGGTTTCATATTTATCCCTCACCTTGTAAGCCCAGTCGTAAGAAGGATTGGTTTTCCCCTCGCCGGTAACATGATAGACCGGCCTGTTATTAACAGTTTCCATCTTGCTGGTAAACGTGGCCGTTCCTGCATTTACATACACTCCCGCCACAGCATAATATACATTGAAAGAAACTTCCTCGCCTACCTTGAAGGAAACATTCTTAATAGAGCAAAAATTATCCTGGGGGGCATTGGTTTTATGTGTAAATGCAAAGGATAATAAAACAAGCGGCAAAAACAATTTATACTTCTTTTTCATTCTTCAGGCTTATAATTTTTCGCATCCGTAAAATTAACAAACTCCCTGTTATGGCCGGCAATACCAGGTTAATAAACCATATACCTGCCGTTGCAAGATTCATACCCAATTCATTAGCGCTGTACAATCCCACAACCGTAGCAACCACTTTCCCCCGCTGCACCAGTTCCAGCAGGCTGATGGTGGGTATAATGGCCATTACCAGGAACGAAACACTTACCGTCCAGAAGGAAGGCCACCATGCTATGTCCACGCCAAATAACTGAAAGAGCAGGTAATATTGTACACAAAATACAATGAACCGTAACAGGGATAAAGACAGTAGCCGCAGCAATAATGTTGCATCAAAACCCTCCAGCGCTTGTACCAGGTAGGTAAAGCGGCGTACGCCGGGAATCCGGCTGAACCACCGCACAAGAAAAGACAACCTGAAATAAAATAATGTTAAAAGCGCAAGCGCAACAATAACCCCGTATAGTATTACTTCGCTCCACAAGGGCGACACAATATGCTGCTCTTCTATAGCGGTACGGAGCAATATAAGGCCGATAAGCCCCATCAGGAGTGTAATAATCAACTGGCTGATGCTTCCGGCAATGGTAATAGAAACCGTTCGCAACCGGTTACCTTCATCCATGTATAGCACCCGCCCAAGATACTCGCCTACCCTGTTGGGCGTGGTAACGGAAAAAGAAACGCCTGACAAGACAGCTTTGAATGCCCGCATAAAACTCAACTGCTGCACCTCTTTAACAGAGATCTTCCACTTCACTGCTTCAAGCGACCAATTTACGATCATCAGTAATACAACCACTACGAGGTTCCAGATCAGCGGGCTGTTTACCGATGCTTTTACCTGCCGCCATGCATTTTCAAGATCGGGTTGCCGCACTATCTGCCGGTAAATGGACCAGGCCAACCATGCGAACAATACCGGCCCCAGGAAATAGTTGATAAAGATTTTGATATTTTTGTTCAGCTTCATTAGTCCTGCCTGATAGCGGGTCTTGTAAAAATACATTGCTGTTTGCAAAAGCCTTCAAAAATAATACTTGGTATTGACCCCGGAACAATTATAATGGGCTATGGATTGGTACGTGTAAATGGCAATAAAGCAGAGCTACTTGAATTGGGCGTATTAAAGCCCGGAAAAATAAAAGACAGCTATAAAAAATTACAGCTCATCTTTAATACCGTCAGCGGGCTGATTACCAAATACCAGCCTGATGCATTTGCCATTGAAGCGCCTTTCTTTGGCAAAAATGTGCAAAGTATGCTGAAGTTAGGAAGGGCGCAGGGTGTGGCCATTGCTGCTGCCATGCGGCACGGATTAGAAGTAACAGAGTATTCTCCCAAAAAAGTAAAGCAATCCATCACCGGGAACGGCAATGCGGCAAAAGAGCAGGTGATGAAAATGCTGCAAACCATTTTGTCGTTCAAAGAAAACCCCAAATACTTCGATGCCACCGATGCGCTGGCTGTTGCACTCTGCCATCATTTCCAGGTCAGCTCATTAAAAGGAGCAAGTACAAAAGTGAAGGGTTGGGAAGATTTTATTAAGAAGAACCCTTCCAGGATTATTAGAAAATAAACCACGGAGTTACACAGAGTTTCTCTTCACAGAGTTAAAGGAGTTTTATGCTTGAAAATGAAATAACAGAGAGGATTTTAAAATCGGCGTTCCGGGTACATTCAGCATTAGGGCCGGGACTGCTTGAATCTTCTTATAAGGAATGTCTTTTTTATGAGATGACACAGGATGGGTTATATACGGAAAAAGAAAAACCGATGCCGCTTATCTATAAAGAAGTAAAACTTGACATTGGCTACCGGATAGATTTACTTGCAGAAAGGAAAGTGGTAGTAGAAATCAAAGCGGTGGAAGCCTTTAATGATATACACATGGCACAAATACTGACCTACCTGAAATTGAGCGGTTGCAGGGTCGGCCTACTCTTAAATTTTCATGTAGCATCAATGAAGAAAGGGATTAAAAGGGTAGTTCTATAACTCTGTGTATCTCCGTGAAAACAACTCCGTGATACTCTGTGGTAAAATCACAAATGCGCCAATATCCTCTCCTGCGCTTTCTTTAAACTCTCATCAGATGCCTTTGGTTTGGCTTGTGTAAAATTCAAATCGTTAGCCGAATTGATGGGTATAAGGTGTATATGTGCATGGGGCACTTCCAGGCCCACTACGCTGATGCCGCAGCGGTTGCAGTCAAATGCTTTTTCAATGGCTTTGGCAATAGGCCGGGCAAATAATAAAATGTCGGAAAGATATTCATCAGTAAGGTCAAACAATTTATCTGTTTCTGTTTTAGGGATCACCAGCACATGCCCTTCCCGCAGGGGAAAAATATCAAGGAAAGCAAAAAACTTATCATTCTCTGCAATTTTATAAGAAGGAATCTCTCCTGCAATTATTTTTGAAAAAATAGTCATGCCGCCAATGTATTTTGAACGTAAAGTAAGAAGATAATAGCGTAACCGCTTCAGCATACAATATAAAGGTAATAAGCTTTGATACGTAGTTTTAAAAGAAATAGCATATTGATTTGCTTTGCAAATCCCTGCTAAACAAAAAAGCCCCTCACGGGGCTATTCTCTTTATTCCGTTACCCGTTATTTATGCCGTTATACCTTCAATCTTGAATTTAAGGATGCCGGCCGGGGCCTGCACTTCGGCCGTTTCTCCCACTTGCTTTCCCAATATGCCTTTGCCTATGGGTGAAGAAATGGAAATTTTCCCGGCTTTCAGGTCGGCTTCTTTTTCACTTACAATTTTATAGGTAACCTGTTTTTTTGTTCCCAGGTTGGTTAATGTAACTTTTGTAAGTATGGATACTTTGCTGGTATCTATACTCGACTCATCAAGCACCCTCGTATTTGCCAATGCCCCTTCCATGCCTGCAATCCTGGCTTCCAGCAAGCCCTGGGCTTCTTTGGCTGCATCGTATTCGGCATTTTCTTTCAGGTCGCCTTTTTCCCTTGCTTCGGCAATAGCCTTGCTGGCGGCAGGCCTGTCCACCGATTTCATACGTTGCAAATCGCTTTTCATCTGTTCCAGGGTCTCTTTTGTCACATATTGAATTCCACTCATGTTGACCTCCTTTGATTAAATAAAATAAAAAAATAACAACGCCCCAGAACTTGCTGAAGCGTTGCAGTATTGTGTTTACAAATATAATAAAATATTGGATAAATCAAACAGGTATAATACCCAGTTTTTCCAATAACACCTTCGCCATTTTATAAGGGGCTTCCTGGCTGTAGCCCGCTATATGCGGGGTTACAATGATTTGGCGGTATTGAAGCAACCTGTTTAACAAGTCCTTTTGTTCAGTCGTATAGTTATCCAATTTCTCATTTTCCAGCACATCCAGCGCCGCCCCTGCAATTTGTTCTTCCTGTATTGCCGCAAGCAAATTCTGCTGGTTTACCACTTTTCCCCGGGATGTATTTAATATATACGGTTTTCGCTGAAGAGAATCAAAGAAATTCTTTCCGGCCATATACTGTGTTACGTTTGTCAGCGGTACATGAAAGCTGATAACATCGGCATAGCGGCAAACCTGTTTAAGACTCGCCTCTTTTATATATCCTTTTCCAAAACCAAACTTGTATTTATCATACGCTAATACAGTAACATCAAAAGGTTGTAACAACCGGGCAAAGCTGCTGCCCGTATTTCCGAAGCCGATAATACCAACCGTTTTACCGGAAAGCTCTGCTCCCCTGTTCAATTCCCTGTTCCAGACTCCGTTTCTCACTTCTTTATCCGCTGCAACAATATTATTCATCAATGCCAGCAACAGGCCCAATGTATGTTCTGCCACTGCATTCCGGTTGCCTTCCGGACTGCTGATACATTTTATCCCTTTGCTTTCAGCATAGGCAACATCTATCTGCTCCATGCCGCTGCCCAGCCGGCCAATCCATTTTAAATTAACCGCTTTATCAATCAAATCTTTATTTACAGAAAGACGGGTAGTTACTACTAACCCTTCAACCTCACCAATTTTCTCCAGCAGTTCTTCATAAGCAATAGCAGGCTCATGCAGTACTTCGTACCCGTGAAGGTTTAGCTGCTCGCCCAGGTAAGGATGGGCCTTTGCCGTTATAATAATTTTTTTCATTCGTCAGCTATACTTTTAAATATCATTTCATCTTAAATGTAAGGTCTGCATATTCTTTCACTGATAATTGTTCAGGCCGTTTATTAAACAACCCATCCTCCAGCACATCTGCATCAAACAAACCTTTAACAGCATTCCGAAGCATTTTGCGCCGCTGGTTAAACGCCGTTTTTACCAATAGAAAAAACTTTTTCTCATTCTGCATCGGCAGCGGCTCTTCTAACGGCAGCAACCGTATCACGCCGCTTTTTACTTTCGGGGGGGGCTGAAAACTTTTTTCCTGCACATCAAACAGGTATTCTACTTTAAAAAAAGCCTGTACCAGCACACTGGTAACGCCATATACTTTATTCCCCGGCGGGGCCGCCACCCGCTGTGCCACTTCCCTCTGGAACATACCCACCATGCATTCCACATCCGCTTTCCACTCCAGCACTTTAAATAAAATCTGGGTAGAAATATTATAAGGGAAATTACCCACAACAGTAAACCGCCCTTCAAACGGCTTTTCAATGTCCAGGAAACTTTTATGAATCAGCCTTTCTTTAAGCGCCGGGTAGGTTTGTATTAAGTAGCTTACTTTTTCTTCATCCACTTCCACCGCCCTGAAATCGGTTTTTTTCAATTGCAGCAGGTATTTTGTCAAAGCGCCGCCTCCCGGGCCTACTTCCAGCAATTGAGAAAAAGGGTGCTGCTGTAACGCAGCAACAATTTTTCTGCAAACATTCTCATCCGTAAGGAAATGCTGACCTAATGACTTTTTAAGAGTGTACATTCCTGCAAAAATACTATTGTTATGCAGGGTAAAGGCAATAAAAAAAAGCTGCCCAATTTTACAGCAGCGTTGCGTTCTTTATATTCTTTCTCTGCGCCTTTGCGTGAAAAATATTAAAATCCGAAAAAATGGTATGCGCCCCCAACTATTGCAGGCATTTCCATTGACTGTCAAAATCCTATCTTTGCCACCCCAAAATGATTTGCAATGAAGTTTTACAATCTTATTATTAAATACAGGCTCTGGATAGGCATTGTATTGGTAGCCTTAGGTGTGTATGTGAACTATTCCGTCAGCTTCTGGCCTGCATTTCCTTTATACCTTATTGGTATTATCCTGGTTTTCGGGCATTTTTTCTTTGGCCCCCTGCGGCTGATACAGGAATACATGGAAGCCGGAGATATGGATGGCGCTGAAAAAGTGCTGGGTTCCATCAAATTTCCCAACCTGCTTTACAAACCCATCCGCTCGGTGTATTATACGCTGAAAGGCAATATTGCCATGATGAAACAGGATTTTGACGGTGCAGAAAAAATGATGAAGAAAGGGCTTGACCTGGGTATGCCGATGAAAGAGGCCGAAGGCGCCAGTATGCTGCAAATGGGTATGCTGGCCATGCAGAAGAACGACCTGAAACAGGCGGAAAACTATATCCGTTCCGCTATCCGAAAAGGATTACCTGATAAAGAAAATGAAGCAGCCGCTTACCTGCAAATGAGCAGCCTGATGATGAATAAAAGGGAATTCCGTGCTGCCAAGGATTTTTTCAGGAAAGCAAAAGCCCTGAAACCAACCACGCAGCAAATCGTTGACCAGATAAAACAAATAGAAAAATATATTTCGAGGATGCCGGG
>CAZLLT010000001.1:537581-583740 GCA_964560445.1 uncultured Chitinophaga sp.
AGCAAATCGTTGACCAGATAAAACAAATAGAAAAATATATTTCGAGGATGCCGGGGTGATGAAGGTTTAAGGGGGTTGTTTCAAAAGTATTGTAACCACAGAGTTTCGCAGAGTTAATGCACAGAGTAAACAGAGTAAGCCATTCCGGCTATCAATACCCTGTGTGCCCCTGTGAAAACAACTCCGGCTACTCCGTGGTTTTATTTTTCGCTTTTAGAACAGCTTCTTTTTAATTTTACTCACCGCAAAAAACTATCTTGCCCGTAACTTATAATTACCAGCATGAAAAAGATTGTATTTGCCGCTATACTGGGAATAAGCACATTTATTCTTAATGCCCAAACTGCCAATACGGCTTCGGCGCCTGCATTAATTCCGCAGCCTGTTTCTATAGTTACAGGCGCAGGCAACTATGTACTGCCTTTTTCCACTACCATTATAATTCCCCAAAATGAGGAAGTAAAAAAAACAGTACAGCGTTTTGCAGACCAGTTATCTTTTTCCACAAGCCACAGGATAACTGTTAAGGAAGGAACAACGGCATTGCCAAAATCCATATTCATTTCGCTTAGCAATGATAACAGTATTCCCAAAGAAGGTTACCGGCTGAAAGTAACAACAACCGGCATTTCATTAATAGCTGCCGAACCTTCCGGTATTTTTTATGGCATACAAACCCTGTTACAGCTTTTTCCGAAAGAGATAGAAAGCAAATCTGCAAGGTTGAGAAAAGTATGGAGCATTCCCGCCCTTACCATTGAAGACTCTCCCCGCTTTGGCTGGCGGGGGCTGATGCTCGATGTATCAAGGCATTTCTTTACCGTACCGCAGGTAAAAGAATTTATTGACCAGATGGCAAAGTACAAATTCAACCTGCTGCACCTGCACTTAACAGATGACCAGGGATGGCGGATTGAAATAAAGAGTTTGCCTAAACTCACCGAAACCGGCGCCTGGCGGGTGGAAAGAACAGGTACTTTTGGCAACCTTTCAAAACCCGAACCCGGCGAGCCTGCCACTTACGGTGGCTTTTATACCCATGAAGACATTAAAGAATTGGTGAGCTATGCAGCCGAGCGGTTTGTAAACATCCTGCCGGAAATTGATGTGCCCGGCCACAGCCTGGCCGCCCTTGCTTCGTATCCTGAACTGTCCTGCACCCCCGGAGAATATTATGTAAGCCCCGGCGACCGTTTTATGATATGGCCCGGCGGCGGACAGCATTTCTATGGAGTAATTGACAATACAATTTGCCCGGCGCTGGAAAAATCTTACGAGTTTTTAGATAAAGTATTTACCGAAGTGGCGCAACTGTTTCCTTTCCCGTATATCCACATGGGCGGCGATGAAACAGCAAGAAATTTCTGGGAAAAAAGCGAACAGATAAAAGCATTAATGCAAAAAGAAGGATTGAAAGACCTGGATGAGGTGCAAAGCTATTTTGTAAAACGGGTAGAAAAGATCATCAACAGCAAAGGCAAAAAGATGATTGGTTGGGATGAAATTTTAGATGGCGGCCTGGCCCCCAATGCCGCCGTAATGAGCTGGCGGGGCATGAAAGGAGGTATTGAAGCCGCCAAACAGGGGCATGAAGTAGTGATGAGCCCAACCGATTTTGCCTATATAGATTATATGCAGGGCGATGCTTCAATTGAACCTCCGGTATATGCAACACTGCGCTTAAAAAAAGCCTACCAGTTTGAACCTATTCCCGAAGGCGTTGATGAAAAACTGATTAAAGGCGGGCAGGCCAACTTATGGACAGAACAGGTATATAATACAAGGCACCAGCAATACATGACATGGCCCCGGGCTTTTGCCATTGCGGAAGCTCTCTGGAGCCCGAAAGAAAAAAGGGATTGGAATGATTTTGTGCCGAGGGTTGAAAACCATTTTGAAAAGTTGGATATGGCGCAGGTAAAATATGCCCCCAGCCTGTACGACCCCATTATTACTACAAGTAAAAAAGATTCGGCAACGGTGGTTGTAACGCTGGAAACAGAAGTGGAAGGGCTTTCGATACATTATACGTTCGACAATTCATTCCCTGATAATTTTTACCCGAAATACGAATCGCCGCTGATTGTGCCCAAAGATGCAGCCACCCTAAAACTGATTACTTACAGGAATAACAAACTCATTGGCCGGATGATGACACTACAGGTAAGTGAACTGAAGAGAAGGGCGGGGGTTAAGTGAGTGAAGGAATAAGGATTCGCTATTATATAATATTTCACACAATAAATTCCGGTATCATTATATCCTCCCTAAATCAAATTCAGTCCTGCTTAGGTTCTATTCAGTTTCTGATTTAAGGAACTCCTTTTTAAACACATAATGATAAACCTTTGGGCCGTTACTTTCCGATACAGGAAATGCGTTTACCAATTTCCATCCTTGTTTTCCCAAATAATTAATTGCATCAATTACAGAGTTAAATTTTTTAAACTTCCCGTCCTCATCTTTGAGTCTATGATCTTTCCAGATACTTCTTTCTTCTCCGTAGTCAATAGCAATGGTAACTTTGTTACTTAATAGCCTCCCGGTTGCAACAACTTCACAATATTGTTCAACCTTAAGAGTGTCTTGAGAATGCGCTACTGACGATAGAAATAATAGAATTATAAGAGATGTCGCTTTCATTGAAATTTTTTAAATTAGAAAATTAATTTGTTATCTCCCTCTATATTAGGCGTATAGATGAACAAGTTTTTCTCGTTAAAATAAAAAAAAATTATTACATTTTACAAGAATATGAGATTTTCTAAGTGCAAATCATCTTCTAAAGAATTTTTATTTCCTAATTGAAGCTGTTGCCTTAAAAAATCCATTGAATATAACCTGAATGTATAGTTTTATACTATAACGACAACAAAAAACTCCTGATTTCATGTCCCTTAACAAAGAAAAACTAAATAAAAAATTCTCGGAAGAATACGAAAAGCTGAATGAGCAGCAGCGTAAGGCTGTTGATACCATCGAAGGCCCCGTAATGGTGATAGCAGGCCCCGGTACGGGCAAAACACAGATACTGGCCAGCCGCATCGGGAAAATACTGCTGGAAACGGATGCCCTGCCCTCGAATATTCTTTGCCTCACCTACACCGATGCCGGGGTGGTGACCATGCGTAAACGGCTGCTGCAATTCATAGGACCCGATGCTTACAAAGTGAACATCTACACCTTTCATGCTTTTTGCAATGACATCATCCAGGAAAACCTTTACCTGTTTGAAAAAACAGCCCTTGACGCCATCTCCGACCTGGAACGGATTGAACTGCTGAAAGAGCTGATAGACGCTTTTCCAAAAAACCACCCGCTGAAACGCTACCGCGGCGATGTGTATTATGAAGTAAACAACCTGCAACAGCTTTTCAGCGCCATGAAGCGGGAAGGATGGACGCCTGCCTTTATTGAAGAAAAAATTGACGCTTATATAAAAGACCTGCCCAACCGGGAAGAGTTTGTTTACAAAACCAGCCGTGCAGGCAAATGGCAAAAAGGCGACCTGAAACCCGCTTACCAGGATGAATTAGACAGGATGGATAAGCTGCGGGCCGCCGTCAATGAGTTTGACCGTTTTCAAACCCTGATGCGCCAAAAGAACCGTTATGATTTTGACGACATGATCAACTGGGTGATAAAAGCGTTTGAAGAAAATAAAAACCTGCTGGCCAATTACCAGGAACGGTTTCAATACATATTGGTAGATGAATACCAGGATACCAGCGGTACGCAAAACCGGTTGGTGGAATTGCTTATCAGCTATTGGGAAAAGCCAAATGTATTTGTTGTAGGCGATGATGACCAAAGCATCTACCGCTTCCAGGGCGCCAACGTGGAAAATATGCTGCAATTTGCCGACAGCTATAAGAACGACCTGCTTACCGTAGTACTTACCAGTAACTATCGCTCCACGCAGCCGATTCTGGATATGTCCAAATCAGTCATCAACCGCAATAACGAAAGGCTGGTAAAAAAAATTGACGGGCTGAGCAAAGAATTAATCTCTTCCAATATAAAGATCAACAGCCTTACCCATCCTCCTGTTATTCGGGAATACGAAACACAAAGCCAGGAGTTAGCAGGCATTGCCATGCAGGTAAGAGATTTATTGCAGCAAGGCGCAGAGCCGGGTACCATCGGCATTATTTACAAGGAAAATAAATACGGGGAAGAGCTGACACAATATTTTCAATTGCTGAACATTCCTGTTTACAGCAAACGGCAATTGAACCTGCTGGAACAGCCTTTTGCCCAAAAAATAATTTTACTGCTGCGCTACCTGGCCGCCGAACATGATACGCCTTTCGGCGGCGATGAAATGCTCTTCGAAATATTACATTTCGATTGGTTTGGCATTCCCCCGATAGAAATTGCCAAGCTGAGCATTGAATCAGCAGAAAAAAGATTTGCCGAGAAAAGAATGTCTATCCGGCAACTGTTATCGGAAAAGATAAATGCGCCTGCCAAAGACCTGTTCAGCCCTGCGGTTAACGAAGGGTTTAAAAAAGCAGGCGCCGCACTGGAAAAACTGGTAGGCGAAACGCCCAACCTGAGTTTGCAGCAGTTATTTGAATCCATCATTCGTGAAGCGGGCATACTGGGCCACATTATGCAAAGTGATGACAAGCACCGCCAGTTGAAAATGCTGACGGTGTTGTTTGATTTTATAAAAGAAGAAACCCGCCGCAACCCGTTGATGGACCTGCAACAGTTAGTGGCGCTGGTTGACCTGATGGAAAAGGAAGGCATCCGCCTGCCGCTTACAGAAATAAGCGGCAGCGATAAAGGCATAAACCTGATGACAGCACACGGCTCCAAAGGGTTGGAATTTGAATATGTGCTGGTAGCGGGCAGTAATTCTTCCCTTTGGGAAAAGAAACGAAAACCGGGCGGTGGTTATAAACTGCCCGACACCATGTTTGATTCTGCCGGTAATGGCGACAGCATAGAAGAACTGCGCCGTTTGTTTTATGTGGCGCTTACAAGGGCCGAACAGCATTTGTATATTTCTTATAGCCGCTTCAAAGATGATGGCAAGGAACTGGAGCCGTCAATGTTCATTGCTGAAATACTCGAACAGCAGCAATTGCCTGTGGAGAAAGTAATATTAGACCAGCCTTTGCTCGATGAATTTGCCGCCCTGCGCTTCAGCAATACCTCCTCTCCTTCCATCGAAAAGTTAGAAGAAGATTTTATCAGTTCCATCCTCGACAGGTTTGTAATGAACGTTACGGCCCTGAACAATTACCTGAAATGTCCGCTGGAGTTTTATTTCAAAAACCTTGTCCGCATCCCATCACCTAAAAATGAAGCAACGGAATTTGGTTCCGCCGTTCACCATGCTTTGGAAAAATTATTCCGCAAGATGCAGGAAAGCGGTAAAGAACAGTTTCCCGGCAAGGATGAATTTATCAACGATTTTGAATGGTATATGCACCGCCACCGGGAAAGCTTTACGCAGCAGCAGTTTGACCGCCGCATGGAATACGGCCATGAAGTGTTGAGCAATTATTACGACACGCATATCCATACCTTCAACAAGATTGTAGCTGTGGAAAGAAACATCAGTAAAGTAGTGGTGAAAGGCGTGCCCCTGAAAGGTAAATTAGATAAGCTGGAATTTGACGGCAAGGCGGTAAACGTGGTGGATTACAAAACCGGCGACCCGGACAAAGGCAAGGCCAAATTAAAAAAACCTTCCGAAAAAGAACCCAATGGCGGCGACTACTGGCGGCAGGCCATTTTTTACAAGATTCTTGTAGATAATTATGAACAAAAGGACTGGAAGGTGGTAAGCACAGAATTTGACTTCATTGAACCGGATAAGAAAAAAAATTACCGGAAAGAGAAAGTGCTTATTACCCCGGAAGACATTGCTACCGTAACAAACCAGGTTGTCGATATCTGGGGAAAAATACAGGCAAGGGATTTTTATACCGGCTGCGGCAAGGAAGATTGCCATTGGTGCAATTTTGTCAAAACCAACCGCCTGGATATACAGCCGGACGCTGCCGGTGAGGAAGAGGCTGATTCATAATTTATAGGATTGTTAGGAATAAAGAAGCTATGATGAAGGTTGAAAGGTCTTAAGTTTGCAGTTCCGGTATGAAACAAAGGCATTTAGTAACAGGCGGCTTTTTTCTCCTGCTTTTCTTAGCTTCACAGGCATTGATGCACACAGGCTGCGCCAACATTATTCCCCCTTCCGGCGGGCCGAAAGACACATTGCCCCCGGTGCTTTTAAAATCATTCCCTGACGATTCCACAAAAGGTTTTAAAGAAAAAAGGATTGAGTTTGAATTTGATGAATATATAGATGTATCCAATGTACAGGAAAACCTGCTGGTTTCCCCCCTGCCGCAAGCAAATCCTGTTGTGGAATTCAAGCTAAAGACCATGACGGTACGGCTGAAAGATACCCTGGAGCCTAATACCACTTACCTCCTTGATTTTGGCAATGCGTTAAAAGACTATACCGAAGGAAATATCAAGAAGGGGTTTACCTATACATTTACTACCGGCCATTATATTGACTCCTTGCAATTAAAAGGCAATGTGATACTGGCCGAAACAGGAAAAGTTGATTCTACGCTTCTGGCTATTCTGCATACAAGCCCTGAAGATTCAGCCCTGGTAAATAAAAAACCCCGTTATGTGGCAAAGTTAGATGGTAACGGAAATTTTACTTTTAAAAACCTTCCTCCCGGTACTTTTTACCTCTATGCATTGAAGAATGATAACGGCATGTACCGCTACCTCGATAGCAGGCAACTGTTTGCATTTGCTGATTCAGCAATAGAAGTGAACGGGCAGAACCAACCCGTAACACTCTATGCCTATAACGAGCCTGACCCCGAAGAAGCTGCTAAAAAATCCGGCGCAGTGCCGGGCAGGGGAACAGGAAAAGAAGGGCTTGACGTAGCCCGGCTGCGCTATAAAACCACACTTACCGCCGGAAGGCAGGATATTTTATCCGGTTTCACCATGACTTTTGAAACACCGTTGAAGACATTTGATTCAACAAAAATTCAATTGTTTTCCGATTCTACTTTTACACCTGTACCCCATTCAACATTTGTATTGGACAGCACAGCAACTAAAATCGCCCTTCAGACTTCCTGGATTGAAGGCACACAATATCATATTATAAAAGACAAGGATTTTGCAGAAGATTCCCTCGGAAATAAATTACTGAAAACAGACACTTTAACTTTTATCACAAAAACAAAAGCCGACTACGGGTCGGTACGTCTTCGTTTCAGCAACCTGGGCCTTTCACAAAACCCCGTACTGCTTATTTTTTCGGGAAGGGATTTGTACCAATCGCATCCATTATCAGGTAATGAATTCAGGGTTGAGCTTTTTGTGCCCGGGGATTATGAACTGCGTATTTTATATGATACCAACAAAAACGGCGTATGGGACCCCGGCGCTTTCTTCGGTCAGCGCAGGCAGCCTGAAATGGTAAAGCCCATCGAGAAAAAGATAAATGTAAAACCCGCCTGGCAAAACGAATTTGATATTGCCCTTTAAAACCCCAGGGCTTTATATAGCACCAGTTCTTATCTTTGTTCCATGCAATTTTCTTCTTCTTTATTGGAGAATGCCGTTAACGAATTTTCAAAACTACCGGGCATTGGCAAAAAAACAGCCCTGCGGCTGGTATTGCATTTATTAAAGCAGGATGCCAAAGAAGTGGGCCATTTTAGCGAAGTGATTGCAAAAATGCGAAGCGAGATCAAGTTTTGCCAGCGCTGTTTCAATGTGGCCGATGGGGATATTTGCTCCATCTGCGCCAATTCCATGAGAAAGCAGGAAATGATATGTGTAGTAGAAAATATCCGTGATGTAATTGCTATTGAAAGCACCCGCCAGTATAACGGCACTTACCATGTTCTCGGAGGTGTTATTTCACCCCTCGATGGCATAGGCCCCGACCAGCTAAACATCGAAGCATTGGCAGGCAGGCTTATCAAAGAAAAAACAGATGAACTCATCTTTGCCCTTAACCCCAATATACAGGGAGATACCACCATTTATTACATACAGAAAAAGATAACATCTTCCCCGGTACGTATTACTACGATAGCAAGGGGCATTGCTTTTGGCGGCGAACTGGAGTATGCCGATGAAATGACGCTTGGAAGAAGCCTTCAAAACAGGCTGCCGGTAGAAAGCTATGTTTCCTCCCGGTAAGGGAAGCCTTCCCTGCCAACAATACCTTTTACCTGTTTGAATAGTAAGAACTTATTTTATACCTTTGGCCTTGCATCAAAGGCGGATTTGTTTATTGTTCGGCCTGCTACGCTACAGAACTAATAAACGGCACAAAACTCCCACAAAAGTTTTCCTGCGTTTATAGTTCACAAATCATTTAGATTATGAAAACAATTCAGGATTGTTTGAAAGAAAGGATACTGGTTATTGATGGCGCCATGGGCACTATGATACAGCAGCATAAACTGACGGAAGCTGATTACCGGGGAGAACGGTTCAAAGACTGGCCCAGCGACCTGAAAGGTAATAATGACCTGCTGAGCATTACCCAACCGGATATTATCATCGGCATTCACAAACAATACCTCGAAGCAGGCGCCGACATTATTGAAACCAACACTTTCAGCAGTACAGTAATTGCACAAGCTGATTACGGAATGGAATCACTGGCTTATGAACTGAATGTAGCATCTGCAAAATGTGCCAGGAAAGCTGTTGAAGAATTTCTCTCCTCTCCTTCCGGTGCAGACCGTGACGGGGCTTTTATCGCCGGGGCTATCGGCCCCTTGAATAAAACACTATCGCTTTCTCCAGATGTAAATAATCCCGGTTACCGTGCCGTAACATTTGATGAAGTGGTAGATGCTTACTACGAGCAGGTAAAAGGATTGGTTGATGGCGGCGTAGATATATTGCTTATTGAAACCATTTTTGATACGCTGAATGCAAAGGCCGCCATTTTCGCTATCAAAAAATACTTCCGGGATAATCCTCTTGCAGAGGGCAGGGGGGCTTCGCTTCCCGTTATGATCAGCGGAACCATAACAGATGCAAGCGGAAGAACGCTTTCAGGGCAAACACTGGAAGCCTTTTACACCTCCGTAATGCATGCCAGACCACTAAGCATAGGGCTGAACTGTGCCCTCGGCGCCAAAGAAATGCGGCCGCATATTGAAGAGTTATCACAAATTGCTTCCTGCTATGTATCCGCTTATCCCAATGCAGGTTTGCCCAATGCCATGGGTGAATATGATGAACAGCCGGAAGAAACGGCCCATTTCCTCGAAGACTGGGCCAAAGAAGGTTTTGTAAATATTGTAGGCGGTTGCTGCGGCACCACGCCGGAACATATAAGGCATATTGCCGGTCATATACAATCACTGAAGCCGCGACAACTGCCTTTAATTGAAAAAGAATTAGTATGACAACACCACAGCTATTAATGATCATATCGGTTCTTATACTTGTGGTAAACAATTTATCGTTTATCAAAAGGTTGTTTGTAAAAAAGAACTCATAGCACATGCACAACAATACTGTCATCAGGCCTTATTTGCGTTTGTCAGGTCTTGAACCGCTGGTTGTCCGCCCCGAAACAAATTTTGTAAACATCGGCGAACGGACCAATGTTACTGGCTCTAAAAAATTTGCCCGGCTAATAAGAGAAAATAAATACGAAGAAGCATTGAGCGTAGCCCGCCAGCAGGTAGAGAACGGGGCGCAGGTGCTGGATGTAAACATGGATGATGCCCTTTTGGAAGGTGTACAGGCCATGACAACTTTTCTTAACCTGCTGCAAAGCGAACCGGATATTGCCAAAATCCCGATCATGATCGACAGCTCCAAGTTTGAAATCATCGAAGCGGGATTGAAATGTGTGCAGGGAAAATGTATTGTCAACTCTATCTCCATGAAAGAAGGAGAAAAGAAGTTCATCGAACAGGCCGTTATTTGTCAGAGCTATGGCGCCTCTGTAATAGTAATGGCATTTGATGAGAAGGGGCAGGCTGATACCAAAGAGAGAAAAGTAGAAATATGCCACCGGGCTTATAAAATACTCACCGAACAGGTTGGCTACGACCCGCAGGACATCATTTTCGACCCCAATATCTTTGCCCTGGCTACGGGCATGGAAGAACATAATAATTACGGTGTAGATTTTATAGAAGCCACAAAAGAAATAAAAAGGTTAATGCCCCTTACAAAAATAAGCGGCGGCGTCAGCAACCTTTCTTTTTCTTTCCGCGGGAATGACCATGTAAGGGAAGCCATGCACTCCGTTTTCCTTCTCTATGCCATCAAAGCCGGTATGGATATGGGCATTGTAAATGCAGGGCAGTTGGTAGTGTATGATGAAATTGAGCCGGAATTAAGACAGCTATGTGAAGACGTTATTCTTAATCGCAATAACGACAACAATGAAGCAACGGAAAAGCTGATAACCTTCGCTGAAACAGTAAAAGCCAAAGGCAAAGAAGAAAAGAAAGACGATGCCTGGCGCAGCACACCGGTAGAAGAAAGGCTGAAACATGCCTTGGTGAACGGGATTACCGATTATATTGATGCCGACACAGAAGAAGCAAGGCTTAAATACCCCAAGCCTTTGGATGTAATTGAAGGCCCCCTGATGAGTGGCATGAATGTAGTCGGCGATTTATTCGGCGCCGGTAAAATGTTTTTGCCCCAGGTGGTAAAAAGTGCAAGGGTAATGAAGAAGAGTGTGGCCTGGCTCACCCCTTTTATTGAAGAAGAAAAGAAAAACAATCCCCTTGCGGGCAATAGTAATGCGCCAAAAGTCTTATTGGCAACAGTAAAAGGCGATGTGCATGATATTGGCAAAAACATTGTCGGCGTGGTGCTGGGCTGCAACGGGTATGATATTATTGACCTCGGTGTAATGGTGCCGGCAGATAAAATATTAGACACAGCCGAAAAAGAAAAAGCAGACATTGTAGGCCTTAGCGGCCTCATTACCCCTTCGCTGGACGAGATGGTGCATGTGGCCCATGAAATGAAGCGCCGCAATATGAAACAACCCTTACTGATAGGCGGGGCTACCACTTCCAAAACCCATACGGCAGTGAAGATTGCGCCGCAGTATGATAACGGGGTACTGCATATACTGGATGCCTCCAGGAGTGTAACGGCAGTAAGCACCCTCCTGAATAAAGAGCAACGGGGAAAATTCCTGAAAGAAACAGGTGAAGAGTACCAGCGGGTCCGTAACCAGTTTTTGAATAAAACAAAGAAGCCGCTCATTCCTTATGCGGAAGCAGTCATTACAAAAGAATATTTTGACTGGAAGAACTATACCCCTGTTAAACCGGCTGTTGACGGCGTAAAAGTGCTGAAGGATTTTGACCTGGCAACTATTGCATCCTATATTGACTGGGGCCCTTTCTTTATTGCCTGGGAAATGCCGGGACGTTTCCCCGAAGTATTATCCGATAAAGTATTTGGTACGGAAGCTACCCGCCTATACAACGATGCAAAGAAGCTGGTAGAAAAAATCGTTGCCGAAAAATGGTTCACTGCCGATGGTGTAATCGGCCTCTGGCCTGCCAACAGCAATAATGCCGATACCATTACGCTGCAAACGGATACAGGAGAAGTGAAACTGGAATCGCTTCGCCAGCAGTTAAAGAAAGCAGTGGGGCAACCGAGTTTCTCATTGGCAGATTTTGTTAAGCCGGGCCTAACCCCAAATACTACTCTGATAAATGACGACTCTGCTAAAGCCCCTTCCCGAAGGGAAGGGGGGGGAACCCCTGGTTATATGACAGCCGATCCTTTCAATTACAAAATTTTAAAAGAATTTGCCGATAGCCACCGTTCCAATCCAACAAAGACCGAAGAAATTTTATGGGAACTATTAAAATCAAAAAAAACAGGCTCTTATAAGTTCAGAAGGCAGCACATTATAGGAAGCTATATTGCCGATTTTGTATGCCTTGACAGGAACCTTGTAATTGAGATTGATGGCCTTATCCATCAATTACCGGATAATAAAGCATCCGATGAAGCCCGTACAATATGGTTGAATACAAAAGGATACAAAGTAATCCGTTTCACTAATGATGAAGTCGTCAATAAAACAGACGAGGTCATCAGTACAATTCTTGCGACATTAAAAGACGAGCCAAGCTTTAAAGAAGGCGACAATCAAAGTTCCCCCTTTGGGGGGCAGGGGGCCGGAACCGACTACATGGGCGCCTTCGCCGTAACCATTCACGGCGCCAAAAAACACATTGATAAGTTTGCAGTCGAGTTGGATGAATACAATAAGATCATGACGCAGGTATTGGCCGATCGCTTTGTGGAAGCATTTGCAGAATGCCTGCACCACCAGACAAGAAAAGAATATTGGGGCTATGCAAAGGATGAAAACCTTACCAGAGAACAACTGATAAGAGAAGAGTACAGGGGCATCCGCCCGGCGCCGGGCTACCCTGCCTGCCCTGATCATACAGAAAAACTAAAATTATTTTCCCTGCTGAATGTAACAGAGAATATCGGCATTGAGCTTACCGAGAGCCTGGCCATGAGTCCTCCTGCTTCTGTTTGCGGCTGGTATTTTGCACATCCCGGCAGCCACTATTTCGGGTTGGGCAAAATAGATAAAGACCAATTGGAAGATTATGCCAAACGAAAAGGCATGAGCATCGAAGAAGCAGAGAAATGGCTGAGGCCGGTGCTGGAGTAAAACATCCTGCACACTACAAACTTTCACTCAACGACTGAATGAACGACTGTAAAGAACGGTAACCGCCGCTTTTCCAGTTGTGTCCCACCCGTACTATAATAGTATTGTTAACAGGATTAATAAAAATATATTGCCCCAGTATGCCCAACGCATAATAGGATGCTGTTGAATAGGTAACAAAATATTTTTTAATACCTTCTTTGGTAATATAGGAACGAACCTTTCCGTTTGTACCTTCCATCAGCCCGGCAGCGATTACCGCCAAACCAGAATCTGCAAACTCCCGATGGCCGTAAGCACCCCAGAACTGGTTCCTATAACCTCCATAAGCAAACATGGCTTGTTGAGAAACTGAACTGTCGATCCACTCCGGCGACAATAACTGCTCACCATTCCAATCTCCTTTATGAAGGTATAGCCGTCCGAACCGGGCAAAGTCTCTTGCTGTTGCATTTAACCCGGCATAGGCAATTTCCCTTTTCTTTTTATCACTGCTCCAGGTGGCAGGATACTCCATCCCTAATGGCTGCCACAATTTTTCAGAAAGGTATGCGCTGATGCTCTTGCCCGTTGCTTTTTCTGCAATCATGGCAAGCAGCATGGTATTGATGCTTTGGTACTCAAAATCGCCGGGTGCTTTTTCAACTTTTACTTTATAAATGTAAGGTGTAATATTTGGACGAAAGCCCATCTTTATAGCATCATCCTTTAAATTATAACTCCCTTCATTCCACTTCAAGCCACTTCGCATATCCAGTAAGTGCTGAATAGTAATACCTGCAAACCGTTTGTCTTTACTAAGAAAGCCGGGTAAATAATCAGTAAGCGGCTGCTGCAATGATTTTATTTTCCCTTCCTTATGCGCTATATGAACCAGCGTACTTACAAAAGATTTTACTACTGAAAACGAGGGCAACAAGGAAGTCTTATTAAACCCGTTAAAATAGTTCTCATATACAATACTGTCGTTGCGTATAATTAAAAAAGCAGCCGTTCCGGTTCCCTGCAATACAGAATCCAGTTTCATTGCCCTCTCCTTTTCCAAGATTCCTTCAGCAAACGAGAAAAAAGTTTTTCCTTTATTAATATCAGTAAAAGGAAGTTTTTCATGAGACGAAAGGTCCAGTTTCCTGTTTTTATATGCCCTGAACATATAGCAGGAAGAAAGTCCTGACAATAAGAGCATACAAAGTATCAATTGCTTTAGCCCGCCGGAGTTACCATTTAAGAACTGCATATCAGAGAATGTTCAGTTTTTGCAACTCCGCTTTTAACTGCGCTGCATTGGTAAAGTGTATGTTTTTAATACCCAGTTCTTCCGCTGCCTTTATATTTCGCAGGTTGTCGTCAATAAATAAGGCTTCGGAAGGGGCAACCTGGTAACGGTGCAGCAACCGCCGGTAAAATTCAGGAAACGGCTTTCTTGTTTTTTCTTCCCCGCTTACTACCTTCCCATCAAACCAGGACAGGAAATCGTATTTCACCAGGGCAAAGGGAAAGGTTTCGGCGCTCCAATTGGTCAACGCATATAATTTATACCTGCCGGATTCTTTCAATTGTCTTAGAATGGTTACTGTTTCCTCAATCGGGCCTTTCAGCATCTCTGACCAGCGGCCATAATAATCCCGTATGGGTTTTTCCCACTCCGGGAACTGTTGCACCAGCAGCCGGGTGGCTTCCACAATAGAACGGCCTGCATCCTGCTCCTCGTTCCAATCGCCGGTGCATATATGCGTAAAGAAGTAATCCCTTTTTTCTTCCGATTCAAAATAATGCTCGTCAAAAACATATTTTGGGTTCCAGTCAATCAGCACAGCCCCCAGGTCCCATATAATTGTTTGCATCGCCATAGCTATTGATGATTGTATTTTAATTTCAGCAAGATCATAATGCCCGACATTACAAGCATGATAGCATTTGTTAAGATGATTACCCAGTTAGTAATGAATATTCCATACAGCAGCCACAGTATCTCATTTAAAAATGCAATGACAAACATGTATAAGGAAACATCCTTGGCCGACCCTGATTGCCAGGTTTTGATAACCTGCGGCAAAAAGGTGAAGCAGGTTAATGCCCCTGCGGCATAGCCTAATAGCTCAACTCCGTCCATAGCTTTTTTGCAATGTTATTACCTTTTTTCTAACAACCACCACAATTTTCTCCGCGGCTTTACCTTAAAATTAGCGCTGACATATTTTATAATATGGGCCATCGCCTCCTCCACATCATCGGTAACCAGCGCCAGGTTGATATCTTCTTTTGAGATAGTTCCCTTTGCCGCCATATCATCTATGTACTCCAGCAGTTTTTTATGATATTCCTTTCCGAACAGCACAATGGGAAACTGGGTAATGCTTTTTGTTTGCACCAGCGTTAATGTTTCAAAAAACTCGTCCAGGGTACCAAAACCACCGGGCATAATGATAAATGCGTAGGAATATTTTACCAGCAGCACTTTGCGTACAAAAAAGTGCTCGAATGTAACCGACTTGTGAACGAAAGGGTTTCCCTGCTGCTCAAAGGGCAGTTGAATATTGCACCCCACCGATTTTCCCCCGGCGCTCATGGCGCCTTTATTAGCCGCCTCCATAATACCGGGGCCGCCGCCCGTTAGCGTAGTAAACCCTGCTTCGGCAATACGCTTCCCGAACTCCTCCGCTTTTTTATAATAGGGATGGTCTTCGCCAAACCTGGCCGAGCCAAATACGGTAATGCAGGGACCGGCAAAGTGCAATGCCCTGAAGCCTTTGATAAACTGCCGGAATACCCGCCAGGCAAACGATAATTCATAGCCCCGGCTTTTAGGCCCTTCGAGGTAAACAGGTTCTTTCGAAGGAATGGCAATCGTTTCGTTTTGGGGAGTTAAGCTCTCTTGCATAGTATCAGTATATTGCCGGGTAAAATAAACAATTATTCCATGCGTATCATCAGTTATAATGTTAATGGTATCCGGGCAGCCATAAAAAAAGGGTTTATTGACTGGGTAAAAACAAACCCTGCCGATATAATTTGTTTGCAGGAAACAAAAGCCACGAAAGAAGATGTGGACCTTACCGAACTGGATACGCTGGGCTACCATCAATATTGGTACAGCGCACAGAAAAAAGGATACAGCGGCGTAGCCGTATTTACCAAAATAAAACCGGATAAAGTGGAATATGGCAACGGCCATAAAGACAGTGATGATGAAGGCCGTGTTATCCAGCTTGATTTCGGCGATATACGCCTCATCAATGCGTATTTCCCTTCCGGCACATCGGGTGATGAACGACAGGGTTTCAAATATAAATGGCTCGATGAATTTTTTACTTACCTCAATAAACTGAAAAAGAAACATCCCAAACTCATTCTTTGCGGCGATTATAATATTGCCCACAAGGAAATTGATATTCATGACCCGAAAGGAAACAAAAAATCATCGGGCTTTTTGCCGGAGGAAAGGGAATGGATGACAAAATTTCTGGATAGCGGGTGGATAGACAGTTTCCGGGCATTTCATCCCGAACCGCACCGCTACAGTTGGTGGAGCCAGCGCTTTCCCAGTGTACGATTGAACAATAAAGGCTGGCGCATTGATTATATCAACGTAACAGAGCCTTTAAAGAAAAACCTGGAAGATGCGGAAATATACCCGGATATAAAGCACAGCGACCACTGCCCGGTGTACCTGGAAATAAAGAATAAGTAAATCCTTGCTATATGGGAATCATTTATAACGTTACCACAAAAATTGATCATGCCATAGCGGAAAGCTGGCTGCAATGGATGAAAGAAGAGCATATCCCTGAGCTTATCCGTACAGGATGCTTTACCCATGCCGTTATCCTTCGCCTGTTGGAAGTAGATGAAACAGACGGGCTTACCTATGCTGTACAATACCATGCCACAAGCAAGATGGCCTACAATGATTATATACAGAATTATTCGGTTGAGATAAGGAATAAGTCTGCAGGCAATTGGGGCGGTAAAGCCATTTCTTTTCGCTCTGTAATGCAGGTTGTGGATTGATTGTGCAAAAGAAACATCCGCCAACAAGGGTATAAACCGCTGATATTTTTCCTGTTGCCTGTCAGCCGTTATTTTTCGCCATCCTCCTCTGCGGCAGGGCGAATATTTTATTTTCCCTGAAAAAAAAAGCCTCTAAATTTGCCCACATTGGAATTAAAATAAATGCACTTACCATCATGAATAAAGCAGAACTGATTGAGAAAATTGCTGAAGATACAGGCATCACCAAAACACAGGCCAATGCAGCCCTTGATTCTTTTACTGATGCCGTTACCAAAACATTGAAAGCCGGAGGTAAAGTTACCCTGGTAGGTTTTGGCACTTTTCTTCTTTCTTACCGGGAAGGCAGAAGGGGGCATAACCCACAAACCAATTCGCCCATCATCATCAAAGAAAAAGTGGTGGCCCGTTTTAAAAGCGGCAAGGAACTTTCTTCAAGGCTGAAATCATCATTAAAAGAACTGAAGCCATTGCTGGCAAAAAAGAAAAAGAAATAATATTGCTTTTTAATTCTAAACAATAAAACAACTTAACAAAAAAATTATGGGAAGAGGAGATAAAAAAACAGCCAAGGGCAAACGTTTCAAAGGATCATTCGGTAAAAGCCGCCCTGCCAAATCACCGGTTGCCAAAAAGAAAGCTGCGGCTAAGAAAAAAAGTTAAGCGTCTTTACAAGATTTCTTTATAGTTTCCGATTGCACTTATCTCCCAAAGGGGATATTTGAAACAAATTTTTAAGGACTTGCGTATTACCTACGCAAGTCTTTTTTATGCAATGCCGCATTCCCTTCTCTTTTAAGGAGTAAAGGGGGTTTTACATTTATACAGCTTACAGGGGTTCATGGCGCCAGCCGTTCAATTTCCCAGCTACCGTCATCCTGTAGCGTATATTGCAACCGGTCATGCAGGCGGCCGGGGCGTCCCTGCCAGAATTCTATTACAACCGGCCTTACAACATAACCGCCCCAGTGCTTTGGCCGTTGTATTTCTTTTGCCGCTTTCTTTTTTTCTTTAAACTGTGCATCCAGCCAATCCCGGCTTTCAATTACCTGGCTCTGCGGGGAAACAAGGGCGCCGATACGGCTTTCTTCCGGACGGGAATTAAAATAGGCATCGCTTTCCGCTTCGCTTATCTTTTCCACGATACCGGTAATGCGTACCTGCCGTTCCAGTTCCTTCCAGAAAAAAACAAGACAGGCTTTCGGGTTCTCGGCCAGTTGCCGGCCCTTATAGCTGTTGTAATTGGTAAAGAAAACAAACCCTTCTTCTGTAACTTCTTTCAGCAATACAATCCGTGCAGCAGGCAACCCGTCAGGCGAAGCGGTAGCCAGCGTCATGGCGTTTACTTCATCAATACCGGCCTTTACCGCCTGCTTCCACCATTTGGCAAACTGCTCAATCGGGTGAACGGCTGTCTTGCTTTCGGTTAATTTTTTCTTTGAATAATTCCTGCGTATATCGGCAATCCGGGTAGCCATATTATTGTTGTGTTAATGGCGCAAAGTTAACCCCGGAAAATCTATTTGAAGTATGACAGAGGTCAGATGCCTGTACCCTGCTTTTTGGCCAGTTCGTCCCTTTCTTCCTGCACCACATTCAGCATGCTTTCCAGTTCGCCGATGCGGCGTATCTGCCCTTCCAGTTTTTTATTGGCTTCTGTTACTATCTGCAGGTCGTTGTTCAGTTCTTCAAGATAAGCCACCCGCTTTTGGTATTGCTGCAACTGGAAAGAAGTGTCGCGGAATTTTTCTTCATTTTCTTCCAATGTCTTTTTCAGTTCCTGGTTTTCGGCATGTGCCGCATTGTATTTTATTTTTTGTTCTTCAAAATCATGTGTAACCCGGTAAAACTGTTCTTTCAGGTCTTCATGCTCCATGCTTATTTTCTTTGATCCGTTTACCTGCTGCTCTAGCTTCACCATCTTTGACTGTAGTTCATTAAAGTCGGTATAGGCATTATTAAGCATGGAGGTCATCTCGCTGGTCAGGTGTGCTTTTTGCCGGATATTGTTTATCTCTTTTTCTTTATCTGAAAGCAGGCCGCGGAGGTCTTCTACCTGGTGGTTCAGTTCTTCATTGGTCCTTAGTATGGCTTGCTGCTTTTGTTCTGTTTCTTTTACAATATCAATCTGGCCGAGCAGTCGGTTTATTTTTTCATTATGCTCCAGCAGGCTGTTGCGGGCCTGTTGTAATTGCTCCATATAGCCAGGATCATCACCTGTTATTGTTGTAGCGGCAGCGGGAGGCTGTTGTTCGATTTTTTCTTTTAAAACAGCTATTTCTTCCTTCAGGTGTTTATTTTCTTTTTTTGCTTCTTCGGCTTCTATTGAGTTGATGCTGTCTTCTTCCTGTATATCGGCCAGTTGCTTCCGCAGCAGTTCGAGTTCCCTGTCTTTTGCTTCCAAATCATTAAAGTAGCGGTGTTTCCAGTTTTCCAGTTCCTTTCCTGTTTTTGATGCTTCTCCTTTCATCTCTTCTTTCAATGCCCGGCGGCTGGATAGCATATAATAGATAACAAGACCCACTATCACGCCGCAGATCATCAGGAAAATAAACTCAAAAAGAGAAAGTGTAAGGTTCGCCATAATCGCCGATTCATCGTTATTTGAAAACTATTGAAAAATGACCAGATTAAGGCCACTAATTTTTCACAGGCGATTGTCAAAAGAGAATGCAAGATACCGGTTAGACCGAGAATGCAAATAGTAAAATTACTAAGATTGATACGTATTATCCCCTTACCAGTGTGCCAACCTTTTCACCGGTAACCACCCGGTACAGATTACCTTCTTTATTCATATTGAAGACGATGATAGGCAGGTTGTTCTCCATGCAAAGTGTAAAAGCGGTCATATCCATTACTTTCAAATGTTTGGAAATACATTCTTCAAAAGTGATGACATTGTACTTGGTGGCTTTGGGGTCTTTTTCCGGGTCTGCCGAATAAACACCATCCACCCTTGTACCTTTTAAAATAACGTCTGCATTTATTTCTATGGCCCGTAACGAACCGGCTGTATCGGTTGTAAAATAAGGGTTGCCGGTACCGGCGCCGAATATTACTACCCTTCCTTTTTCTACGTGGCGAATGGCCCGGCGGCGGATATATGGCTCGGCAATCTGCTCCATCTTGATAGCGCTTTGCAGCCTTGTGTAAACCCCTACCCTTTCCAAACCAGCCTGTAACGCCATGCCGTTGATAACGGTGGCAAGCATTCCCATATAATCGCCATGCGCCCTTTCTATGCCCGTTTCCGCTTCATTCATTCCCCTGTAAATATTTCCCCCTCCTATCACAATGGCCACCTGCACCCCTAATTCGGTAATTGATTTTATATCCTGGGCATACTGGGCTATTATATCCGTATCAAAACCGAAGCTTTTATCGCCCATCAGGGCTTCGCCGGAAAGTTTAAGAAGGATTCGTTTATACTTTGGAAGCATGTGAAGGTTTTTGCGTCTGCCTACTGTCAGACAGGCTGCGAAGATAGGGTTTTTGCCTGTTGTTTAACGGTGTGATATGTACGGTAATCTACTTGTTGCCAAGCGTTCGTGGTTTTGTCCTCACACTTGTATATAATCATATATCTGTTGTACCTTACCATCGTAAATACATACTATTTATTGTACCAACCATTTAAAACGCATCTTATGATTCTAAGAACCTTGCCATGTGCACTGATGTTATTATGTATAGTAGCACAGGCACAGAAACCTGTAAAGGTTACCAAGACTACTCCTGCCAGAACAGATTCCGCAATTAAAAAAGTAGATCCAAAGCTCATCATGTTGAACCCCAAAGAACTCACCGGCTATGTGGATATGCACACACATCCTATGAGCTACCTGGGTTTTGGAAGAAAAGCGATGCACGGCGCCCCGGATATAGGCTGCATCATCCCTGCTGGAACAAGGGATTGCAATAGCAGTGAATACCGTGCAAAAACAGCGGCGGATGCATTGGGGCATTGTAACTCAACCCATGGAGGATGGGGAACTGACAATGGTTGCGGTGATTATCTCCGTGCAGGTATTATTAATTATGCCCTGGATGATGGTTTTGTATTTAAATCCGATAACCCCCACGGCGACCATCATCATGCCGGCTACCCTGATTTCTCTTACTGGCCGCACCAAAGCTCTATCCTTCACCAGCAAATGTGGTGGGAATGGATCAAAAGGGCTTACGAAGGTGGTTTACGGGTAATGGTGGCATTAACAGTAAACAGCGAAATGCTCGCAGAAATTATTAATGGCGACGGGCCTTATGATGATAAAACCGTGGCCGATCTGCAGATTGATGAAACGATCAAAATGGTGAACCGCCATAAAGATTTTATGGAAGTAGCTTATTCTGCCGCTGACCTGCGCAGGATAGTCGGCAACAATAAACTCGCTGTGGTTTTAGGGATGGAGGTAGATAAAATCGGCAACTTTGGTAAACGGGGCGTTACAACAAATGAAGCTGCTGTAAGGACAGAAATAAAAAGGCTTTATGCAAAAGGTGTCCGCTATGCTTTTCCCATTCACCTTATAGATAACAGTTTTGGGGGAACGGCTGTTTACAGCATGTTATTCAATTTTGCTAATAAGCATGCCAACGGTTCCCATTTTCGCATTGCAAGCAGTACCGACACCAGGGTAAAATACAAAGCCAACCTTACCAGTGGCCCGCTGGGTCTTGAGAATAGTTTGATATTAGGTCTTCGTGGCTTCCTGGAAGGGCTTGGACAAATTCCTGCACCTTGTTTCAATGATGCCATCAAGTGTTTTCCTCCTCCCGGAAAAGTATTGTGTTGTGGGAGCTATGAAAAGGTATTGAACATACTTAACCCTTCACTTGAATTGGATGCTTATAAATTTGTAAGCGGCGGGCATGTGAATGCCCTCGGCCTTACCAGCCTGGGCGATGTGGCCATCAATGAAATGATGAAACTGGGAATGATCATAGACGTTGACCATATGTCGCAATTATCAATGACGAAAGTAATCGAAAGGGCCGAAGCCGTTTCCGGTGGTTACCCGCTGGTGATGGGCCATAACGGTATCCGCGGCGCTAACGGCAATGAAAGAAATGCCCCGGTAGAATTAATCAGGAGAATAGCAAAAACAGGCGGCATGTTTGGCCTCGGCACTTCTCATTTCACACCAGATGAATTTGTAAAAAATTACCGGGAAGTATGGAGTGCAATGGGAGGCAAAGCTGTGGGCATCGGCACAGATGTAAACGGGTTTGAACCATTACCCAAACATATGCGGCCAACTGATGATGCTACAAGCCGGAATTTCTATAATGCTTTCTTTGCCAAATCGCCGATCAAAACCAAGAGCGGCATTACCGGCAGCACCCGGAAATGGGATTATATAAAAGATAACGGCGTATCACATTACGGCCTGATGCCGGAATTTTTATTTGATGTAGAATCATCCGCAGGCGGAACAGATGTAGTGAACAACCTGATGAAATCCGCGGAACATTTTGCACAGATGTGGCTGAAATGCGAAACGGCTTCCAAAAAAATAAGCGGTGCCCCCGTAGGCGGCACTTATACCTATAGCCTGGCCAATGTCACCAACCTGTGCCCCAGCCAGCATGTTGGAGGCGACCGTGATTTCGGCGGCCATGGTCCGCATGTAAAAGGATCGGTAATATTAAGGATAAGTCCTGACGGAACAAACATTCAGGCCGTTATCACTTTTAATGCAAAAGAAACGGTAGGCGACTGGTCTGAAGTAAAAGGTTCATGGACCGTGAATGTTGGTGAACCCGCCCCTGCAGGAATGAAGTACACCAGGATCAATTCAGCAACCACTTCCACTTTTGACAGGGTATTGCAAGGCGGTGGCCGCAATGAAGTGTTTGAAGGTTGTGACGGGGGCGAACATTTAATAACCCCGGCCAGCGGGCCTGTAGCATCATTAATAGTTGTAGGCGATACAGGCGGTGCAGACATCAGTACAGACAGCGACTGCAATTGTGATACCAGGATAGTAAAAATCGAGTTTAAACCTTTAAGTCTTACGCTTGCCCCACGATAGTTTCATTAAAAACAAAGCCCCCGGAATCCGGGGGCTTTTCGTTTTATATCAATTAGTAAATTAACCTAACGCCACTCTTTTAAAAGCGGTTACTTGCACATTACCGCTTTCTTTCAGGTAATCGCCTACTGATTTACCGGCATCTTTTACGAAAGCCTGTGCGGTCAGCGTTTGCTCTTTGAAGAAAGCCCCCAATTTACCTTCGGCAATTTTAGCCAGCATTTCTTCCGGTTTGCCTGCCATTTTGGAATCCTGCTTCATTACATCTATAATGATATCCTTTTCACGGGCAATTACATCGGCAGGAACGCTGGCGGCATCAATAGCAACCGGGTTAAGGGCAGCAATCTGCATAGCTAAATCCTTACCTACTTCAGCAGCTTCTTTATCCAGCCCAACCAATACGCCGATACGGTAAGCGCCGTGAATATAAGAAGCCACATAAGGGGCATCCACTCTTTCAAACTTGGTAACGCCGATCTTTTCGCCGATGGTAGCCAGTTTATCATTTACCAGTTCCGCTACAGTAAGCTCACCGGTTTTGGTATTCAGCAACTCTTCAAGGCTATTTACATTATTGCTGATAGCTGCATCGGCAATCGTTTGTCCGAAAGCAACGAAATCTTCGTTCTTGGAAACAAAGTCAGTTTCACAGCTTACACAAACAACAATACCTGTTTTGTTGTCGGATGTTGTTTTGGCTATCACTACGCCTTCTTTTGCTTCACGGTCGCTTCTTTTGGCAGCTACTTTCTGGCCTTGCTTACGCAACCAGTCAATGGCCGCTTCAAAATCACCGTTTGTTTCTGTCAGCGCTTTGCGGCAGTCCATCATGCCGGCGCCGGTAGCCTGGCGAAGCTTATTTATGTCTTGTGCACTTATTGTTACAGTACTCATGTTACAAACTCCTTATGAAATTTATCTGTTAAATAATCGTTCCTTTTTAAAAAGTAGGCAAACTTATCTCTTGCCACCGCCGGGGCCTCTGCCTGTACCGCCGGTAGTCCTGCGGCGCTGGCCTGTGGCGCCTGTACGGCTTCTGCCGGAACGGCCGCCTTCTTCCTGGGCTTCTGCTTCCAAACGGGCTGCTTTCTTTTCCGCATCATCGCTTGTAGTTTCTTCTACTTCCTCGTCTTTAGCCGCTTGCCTTTCAGCCAATCCTTCTGCAATAGCAGCAGTGATATAATTAACGATTATGGCTATTGACTTGGTAGCATCATCATTGGCGGGAACAGGGAAATCCACTTTATTGGGATCGCAGTTGGTATCTACTACCCCGAAAGTAGAAACGCCAAGACGTTTGGCTTCAGCCAAAGCAATATGCTCATGCCCGATATCGATAATGAACAAAGCAGCCGGCACACGACCCAGTTGGGCAATACCACCCAGTACTTTCTCCATTTTTTCTTTATCACGGCTTAATGTCAGGCGCTCTTTTTTGGTGATACTTTCAAAAGAACCATCGCCCAGCATTTTTTCAATGCTCTGCATCTTCTTTACGCTTTTACGCACCGTATTGAAGTTGGTCAGCATTCCGCCCAGCCACCTTTCGGTAACGTAAGGCATGTTTACCTTTTTGGCACATTCGGTAACAATGTCTTTTGCCTGCTTCTTGGTACCGACAAACAAAATCTTTTTGCCGCTGCGGGCCATCTGCTTCAATGCAGCGGCTGTTTCCTGCAAGCATTCAACTGTCTTGTTAAGGTCAATGATATGAATGCCTTTCTTTTCAGCAAAGATGTAAGGCAGCATCTTGGGGTTCCATTTTTTCTTCAGGTGGCCAAAGTGTACGCCTGCTTCCAAAAGTTGCTGCTGAAGTGAAGTGTTATTTTCCATTTTCTATATTATAATAGTTATTAGAGTTGTTTAGCTGTGAGCCGTGAGCTGTAAGACTGCCACTCGCAGCTCCATAGCCCGTAGCTTTCGTTAACGTTTAGAGAACTGGTAGCTTCTTCTTGCTTTTTTATGACCAAATTTCTTACGCTCAACAGACCTTGGGTCCCTTTTCAGTAACCCGGCTGCTTTCAACGCAGGACGAAACTCAGGATTCAATTCTACCAATACACGGGCAATACCCAGCATGGCTGCTTCTGCCTGGCCTTTGGCGCCTCCGCCGGAAGCATTGATTTTTACATCAAACTTGCCAACGGCATCAATCGTTTTGAATGGGCGTTCTACCTGGTTTTGCAGGTACACCAGCGAAAAATATGTTTTGTAATCCTTGTCGTTTACTGTAATAGCGCCATTTCCTTTAGAAATAAACACCCTTGTTACGGCTTCTTTACGACGACCAACACCATTTGTTTGCTTTTCCATTTTTATTATAGCTTTTAGCCTTTAGCTATTAGCTTATACTAACAGCTAATAGCCTGTTTTTTAAAATTTTAATTCTTTCGGTTGTTGTGCGCCATGCGGATGTTCAGCGCCGGCATACACAAATAACTTTTTGTACATCTTGCGGCCCAGGCGGTTTTTAGGTAACATGCCTTTTACAGCCCTTTCGATCACCACTTCCGGCCTGCGGTTGATAAGATTGCGGGCAATCTCTTCTTTGCGGCCTCCGGGATAACCTGTAAAGTGGTCGTACACTTTCTGGTCCAGTTTATTACCGGTTAAAACAACTTTTTCGGCATTGATTACAATAATATAATCGCCGGTGTCAACATGGGGAGTGTAGTATGCCTTGTTCTTACCACGGAGTACCGCAGCAATTTTAGCACACATACGACCTACGGTTTGATTAGTACCGTCCACAACATACCAGTTGCGCTTAACGGTAGCCTCGTTCGCATGTTTGGTAGTGAAATGTAATTTGCTCATTATACATAAACTTTGAGCTGATAGCTGCAATCAGCGAGCCACCAACAGGTTAAAAATTGAACAGCTGAGCTATCCCTCAACCGCCCCTTATGTACAGCCGAGGCTGTTTTTGGGGCTGCAAAGATAGAAAAGTTAGCATTCCTAACCTACGGAAAAAGAAAGAAATTTTTACCGAGCCTTTGTAATTTATTGATTTACAGTAAAAATTTTGACAAAATTTTTAAACTGTGAAGCGGGACACACTAATTAAGCCCTCCTGCCAGCTCTTCCAATTTCAGCACCATCTCGGTTTTGGTAATGGGCACCCCCATTATTTTATTATATCCTTTGGCGTCAATAAGGTACTGATCCCGGATGATTTTTATTAATTGCCCGTTATTGATTTCGGGTATCAAAACGGTTTCAAAGCGTTTGAGCATATCGCCAAGGTTCTTCGGAAAAGGCCTTACATACCGCAGGTGGGCATGGCTGATGGCATATCCCTTTGCCTGCATTTCGGCAACGGCTGATTTAATGGCGCCATAGGTAGAGCCCCAGCCTAAAACAAGTATTTTACCTTCATCAGGGCCGCTGTCTAATTGCTGCTCGGGGATATAATCGGCAATCTTGTCCACTTTTTCCTGCCTTATCTTCACCATCAACTGGTGGTTGTCGGGGTCATAGCTGACATTACCCGTAATATTTTGCTTTTCCAGGCCGCCGATACGGTGTTCCAGGTCTGCATGACCGGGCACCGCCCAGGGTCGTACCAATTTTTCATCCCGCAGGTAAGGTTGCAGCTTTTCTTCACCCTCTCCTAATTCTGTTTTGAACTTAACAGGTATCGGCTTCAGGTCATTGGATGAAGGGAAACGCCAGGGCTCCGCCCCGTTGGCAATATATCCATCACTTAAAAAGATTACCGGCACCATGTGCTGAACCGCAATGCGTACCGCTTCATATACGGCATCAAAACAATCAGCCGGTGTGGAGGCAGAAACGATGGGCAAAGGGCATTCGCCGTTTCTTCCATAATAGGCCTGTAGCAAATCGCTTTGTTCTGTTTTGGTGGGCAATCCGGTAGATGGCCCGCCCCGCTGCACATTCACAATCAGCAATGGTAATTCCAGCATTACCGCAAGGCCGATGGCTTCGCCTTTGAGGGCAATGCCGGGGCCGCTTGAAGTGGTAACCCCCAATGCGCCGCCATAGCTGGCGCCAATGGCGGAAGTAATAGCAGCGATCTCATCTTCTGCCTGGAAAGTACGTACCCCGAAATTTTTATGTCGGCTCAGTTCATGCAGAATATCTGATGCCGGTGTAATGGGATAGGAGCCAAGAAACAAAGGCAACCCGCTTTTTTGCGAAGCGGCAATCAAGCCATAAGACAGGGCCTGGTTGCCCATAATGGAACGATAAGAGCCGGGATCCATTTTCGCCTTCTCTACTTTATAAGTAGTGGTAAACGCTTCTGTAGTATCCCCGTAATTATAACCCGCCTGCAATACTTTCAGGTTGCTCTCAAGTATATCTGCTTTTTTACCGAATTTTTCTTTTAAAAACTGGATGGTGCTTTCCAGGTCCCTGTTATAGAGCCAATACAAAAAGCCAAGCACAAACATATTTTTGGCCCTGTCTTTTTCCTTCATGCCCATCGTAAACTCTTTCAGGGCTTCTCTTGTCATCTTTGTTACATCCATCCGGATGACCTCATAATTGTCAAGGCTACCGTTTTCCAACGGGTTATGCCCTTCGGGATAGTTGGCCAGCCGCAGGTTCTTGGCATCAAAACCATCTGTGTTAACGATTATCTTTCCTCCTTTTTTAAGCGTAGCCAGGTTTGTTTTCAAAGCAGCCGCATTCATGGCAATCAGCACATCGCAGGAGTCGCCGGGGGTAAACACCCTGTCAGATGAAAAGCGAAGCTGGTAACCGCTTACACCTGGCAGGGTGCCCTGCGGCGCCCTGATCTCCGCCGGAAAGTCGGGGAACGTGGCAAGGTCAATCCCAAGCAGGGCGGTATTGTTGGTAAACTGGCTGCCCGTTAGCTGCATACCATCGCCGCTGTCGCCTGCAAATTTTATAACCACATCCTGTAATGTTTCCTGCTTCCTGCTCATGGTGTAAGATTAAGGCTGCAAGTTAAGACAGTTTATATTTCTGTTTTTTTTAACCAAAAGAATTCTTTCAGAAACAGGAACTGCTTATAATTTCATTTTTGAATAAAGCCACCCCTTTTTAATGAACAACACTGCTACCAAAAGAAATTTTTTCCCTCTGACGGCTATTTTATACCGGAATACGATTATCCTCATTGCCAGTTTTCTGTTTATCACCGCTTGCAGACAGCCTGAAACAAAAATGATGGGCCGGTTATCCGAAACGGCTGATAAAATAGCCGCAACCATCCGGCAAAAGATGACGGAAGACTCCGTTGCCAAAGCCAGGATTTCAAAAAAGAAAAAAATCTATCTCACTTTTGACGATGGCCCTAACAGCGGTACACAGAATGTATTGAATACTATAAAAGCAGAAAATGTACCCGTCAGCTTCTTTCTTGTAGGTCAGCATGTAGCTGACAGCCGCTGGCAAGCCGGTTTATTTGAAAAGCTGAAAGCAGACAGCGCCATTGAACTATGCAATCACAGCTATACACATGCAAGGGGCCGCTACTCCTCTTTTTACAAAAACCCCGGAACTGTACTGCACGACTTTGACCGCAGCAAAACAGCATTGAACTTTACCAATAATGTAGCCCGTATGCCGGGAAGAAATGCCTGGCGTATTGACCCGGTAAGCTATACGGATGTTACAGCAAGCAAAGCCGCTATTGACGCTGTTGGCGATGCCGGTTATGCCGTCATGGGCTGGGATATTGAATGGCGTTTCGACCATAGTTCCTTCCGGGTGGATGCAGACACGGAATTATTGCTGCGCCAGATTGCCAACCTGCTTGACGCAGAAAAAACGAAAACACCCGGCCACCTTGTATTGCTGGCGCATGACCAGGCTTTTCAGCAGGAAGAGGATGTAGAAAAGTTGCGTTATGTACTGCAACAGCTAAAGAACCACCCGGATTATGAATTGATGGCTGCCAGCAAATACCCCGGTGTTATAAATAAAAAACCGTTACGCCCCGGCATACATGCTGCGGACAAGAAATAAACAGCAGGTATTAAAAAGGCAACCAATCAACAAGGTCAATCTGATAAACCGGGTGCCAGTATTACAGCAAAATCATTTGTACAGTTTTATATTGAGAATCAAGGCTTTTCAGTGCAAGGAATAGCGTATATTAACAAGTTGGCCGCAAGGCTATCGGGCACGCCCTAATCACTCAAAGCTAAGATTCTTGGTAATATACAGGCGATAAAACTCTAAATTTGACAGATGATAAAAACAGCCGAAATTTTTCCTTCTGAGCGACAAATACTTTTTGACCGACTGGCAGACAAATTGGAAACCGCTTACAACCTAAGTCGAAAAGTAGTTAGCTTTCAAGCTAACAAAGACGAACCCATATACAGATGGTTCAAATACAAAGAAGGTTTTTCTTCTGCACTTGTTAAATACTTCCTTTCTGAATATTCACCAAAACCGGGCAAGGTCTTAGACCCCTTTGCTGGTGCAGGCACGACACTTTTTGCTGGACAGGAAATTGGCTGGGAATCACATGGAATTGAGCTTTTGCCAGTTGGTTCTTTTGTTATGGAAACAAGAGAAGCTCTCAACAATATTGATACGGTTAAACTGAAGGCTACAATAAAAACTCTGTGGGCAGATATTACTAAACTTGAAAAGTACGACAGCCATATTGCTCATATTTCAATTACAAAAGATGCTTTCCCTGAAGAAACAGAAATTTCTTTGAACAAGTATTTGACGCATTGTTCAAAACTCAAAGACAAAAGAATTCAAACCCTTTTGAAATTTGCAGCTTTTTCAGTTTTAGAGGAAATAAGCTACACAAGAAAAGACGGCCAGTATTTACGTTGGGACTATCGCTCAAAAAGAAACCTTTCAGGTAAACCGTTTGATAAAGGAAAAATTTTAAGTTTTGAAGAAGCTGTCAAAACTAAACTGCAAAATATAGTTCAAGACCTTTCGCCAACTCAAAACACTTCATTATTTGAGCAATTTGAAACTAATGGAATTGAAAAACTTCCAGTTAATATTCTTTCAGGTTCTTGTCTTGAGGAATTGCCAAAGATTAAAAGCAACTCTTTTGATTTTGTTGTAACCTCACCACCTTATTGCAATCGTTATGATTATACACGGACTTACGCATTAGAATTGGTTTTTCTTGGCAACAATAACGACCAGGTTCGTAATCTTCGTCAATCAATGCTTTCATGTACAGTTGAAAACAAAGAGAAGATTGATTATTTAAAACAATTCTATACTTCAATCGGACAAAAGAATAGCTTCGAAAAAGTTTTAAATGCTTACAATAACTCGACTGCAATGACAGAAGTTAATTCAATCCTCGCTGAACTTAACAAACTTGAGAAACTAAACAATAGTAACATTGCCAGGATGGTTAAAAACTATTTCTTTGAAATGTGTTTTGTGATTTTTGAAATGGCAAGAGTTACAAAGAGTGGTGGCTATTGTGTTATGGTTAATGACAATGTTCGTTACGGCGGCGAAGAGATACCGGTAGATTTAATTTTATCAGAGTTTGCGGATAACTTTGGTTACAATATCAATAAAATTTTTGTGTTACCTAAAGGCAAAGGAAACAGTAGCCAACAGATGGGTAGCTATGGACGAACAGAAGTCCGCAAATGTGTTTACTTATGGCAAAAAAGATAAAGAGTACAAATTCAATAAAATCATCTGAAGATTTAGTAACATCACGGCAAGAGACAAGAGCTGGATTTATTGCAATGGCTTTGGAGAAAAATTACATAGCTATTCCATATATCGAAGAAGCAAAAGCACTCAAAACTCTTTCCTCAAAAGCAAAAAAGCCCAAAGATCTTTTAAAAATAAAAGACTTAAGAGTTGGTCTGTTAACCGCTTCTGGACTTTCTGAAAAAGCTCTCAATTATTTGACCGAAGACGATAGAACCCTCGCAATTGTTGGCCTTATCGAAAAGTTTCTTGAACCTGCTGGCGGCAACTTTGTGGATGAACTTGTTTACAGGTACCTTTTGACTAAAGGCGATGCTCTTGGAGGCAAAGCAAGAAATTTAGCTGGAACATTAGGAGAAAGAAAATTTCTACGTTCTTTATTATCTGTTTTTAATCTCTCTGGAATTAAATATCAGTGGAGAGACACAGAAAACAACACTTGGCAGGAAAAACCAGATGATGATACGGATATTGAAAAAAGAATTAGCGACCTTTACTGGAAAAGAAATAATAAAGACAGGCTGTTACTTCTAAATATTAAAGTTCCTGTTGTTGAGAAAAATGTTGACCTCGTATTGCTAAACGCAAAACCTACTGATAAATTGAGAGGTGCAGGTTCAATAATAACTACAAATGAAAAATATGTTGCACTTGGAGAATTGAAAGGAGGCATTGACCCCGCTGGTGCAGACGAACACTGGAAAACTGCAAACTCGGCTTTAATCAGAATACGAAAAGCATTTACAAAAATGCAATTGACACCTAAAACATTTTTTATAGGCGCTGCAATTGAAAAAAGTATGGCAATAGAAATTTTTGATGAGTTGCAATCTGGTATTTTGACAAATGCTGCAAATCTTTCAAATGACAAACAATTAACAGAAGTTGCTAAATGGGTTTTAGATCTTTAACAGTGGGCAGAGAAGCCCAGACGGCCAACATGAGTATTGCTAAAATGCAGGCTGGCGGAAGCCGTGTTTCAACTGTTGTAATTCTGTTGGGCTGTATATCCAGCTTGACCTTATCTATTTAACTATGTGCATATCCTCATCTTTTTTATCTTTACTCAGCATTGTTTAGCCGGGCGGACGGAATTCTTTTTCCGCCACTTCGCCAATACTCGGCGGTTAGACAAAAATGGCCGCTTTCCGGTATTACTCCCGTGTCATGTTGGAATGATGGGATAGTGTACTGTTTAGCCATAAAGCCAAACCTATTTACTTCAGCACTTCCGCCAGCTTTTTATCCAGGTCTTCGCCCCTCAAACCTTCGGCGATGATAACACCTTTAGGGTCTATCAATACATTATACGGTATGCCTTTTTCGCCAAAGCCGTAGGCGGATACAACAGGGCTGTCCCACTCCATCAGGTCGCTTACCTGCGTCCAGGTAAGGTTATCCTGCATCACGGCGTTCAGCCATTGTGCTTTTTGCCCCGGGCGGTCCAGCGAAACGCCAAGAATGGTAAACCCCTTATCCTTGTATTTATTATAGGCATTCACCACATTAGGGTTTTCCAGCCTGCAGGGCTTGCACCAGCTTGCCCAAAAATCTACCAGCACATATTTTCCTTTAAAAGAACTCAGCTTTACTTCCTCACCATCGGGGTTGGGCATACTGATTTCCGGGGCCGGTTTGCCTATCCATCCTTTCAACGAAGATTGAAGGCCCAGCAAAGAACTGTTGTCCGGGTTTTTAACCAGCAACCCATCTACAATTTTTACTATTTCCTCTTTGCTATAAGGAAGCAATTGTATGCCCTGGTTACCCGTGCTCTGGTAGTAGCCGAGTATAAACATGGTTAATGCAGGATTTGTACTGCTGCTCAAGGATTGGTCGGTATAAGATTTAATATCAGCCGCAATGCTCCTGAACCGGGTTTCCAGTTGCTGCATTGCGCTGTCGGGGGCATTTGCTTTTGTAAGACTGTCTCCCTCCCTGTAAATAACAAAAACATCCTGCAGCTTTTTGTTGAACTCAAGCATATAATTTCTCAACGAATTGCTTGCTTCAGACCCTTTAATTATGATAGTATCCGGAAATTCCCTGCTTTCCGGTTTATATTCCGCATTAACAGTAATCGCCTTTACATCGTTGATAACGGCTGTAAGCGGATATTGCTGCTGGTCGAGGCGAATGGTATACGTCCTGGATTCGCTGGCGCCTGTTGAAAGTTTGTAGCCGCCGTCTTTTCCCAGCGTGGCAGAATCAACCGCCATTCGCTGCATGGAGGTCATCGGTATTTCTTCAAGATAGATTTTGGCAGCGCCGCTGTTGGTAATTTTTCCTTCTACTACAAACTGCTGCACACCCGGCTTATTTTTACAGGATGCGATTGTCAATACTACCAGTGCTGCCGTAACTATTTTTTTCATTATTGCTTTTTTATGAGTTTAATTTATCCAGTAACAATTTGTTGGTAACCCTGGGGTCGGCTTTTCCTTTTGATTGCTTCATCACTTCGCCAACAAATAAAGAAAGCAGGCCTTTTTTTCCTTTTTTATACTCCGTAACCTTATCGGCATATTTCTCCAGCACCTGCTCAATAATCGGCTCTATTGCAGAAGTATCTGACTGCTGAAACAGGTTTTGTTTTTCAGCAACCTCCTGCGGGCTTAGGGATGGTTGCTTTACCAGTTCCGGGAAAATCTTTGTTGATGCTACCGAAAAATTCAGTTTCCCTTCTTCAATAAGACGGATAAGGACTGCTATTTGTTCAGGGCGTAAAGGGAAATTCCCTATTTCCCCGTTATTTTCATTCAGCCATGATTTTACCGGGCCCAGCATCCAGTTGGCTGCGGACTTATAATTGCCCGTATGATTAATTATCTCTTCAAAATAGAGAGAAAAATCTTTTTCTTCCGTTAGCACAGCGGCATCATATTCAGAAAGAGAAAGCTGCTGAACATAACGTGTAATTTTCTCCTGCTGCAGTTCCGGAATGGTTTGCTGAATGCCTTGTATAAAATCATCATCAAGATAAAAAGGGCTGAGGTCAGGCTCGGGAAAATAGCGGTAATCATCCGCCTCTTCTTTATCCCGGATAGAAAAACTGGTGTTTGCCTGGGCATCATAACTTCTTGTTTGCTGTACAATAGCTTCCCCGTTTTCCAGTAACCCGATTTGCCTTTCGGCCTCCGATTCAATGGCCCTTTTTACATTCCGGATAGAATTGAGGTTTTTTATTTCTACACGGGTGCCCAGTTTTGTTTCTCCTTTTTTGCGGACAGAAATATTGGCATCGCAACGAAGGCTTCCTTCTTCCATATTGCCATCGCATATCCCCAGGTAGCGTACCAGCTTTCGTATCTCGGTAAGAAAAGCAAAGGCTTCATCCGAACTGCGGATATCCGGCTCTGTAACTATCTCTATCAATGGTGTACCTGCACGGTTATAATCAATACAGGTATTTTCTTCATCCGCATCATGGATGCTTTTGCCTGCATCTTCTTCAAGATGTATCCTGTTCAGGCGGATTTGCTTCTTTTCTTTATCCAGGAGAACCGTTATGTGCCCCTGCTTGCAAATAGGCGTAGTATGCTGCGATACCTGGTAGCCTTTAGGCAGGTCGGGGTAGAAATAATTTTTCCGGGCAAAATAATTTTCTTTTTCTATTTCACAATTGCAGGCAAGGCCCATTTTTATGGCAAACTCAACTGCTTTGCGGTTCATTTTGGGCAGGGCGCCGGGATGGGCCAAAGTAACAGGACTGATATGCGTATTCGGCTCAGCGCCAAAGGCAATACTGTCGCCGCAAAACAACTTGGTTTTTGTTGCCAGTTGTGCATGAACTTCCAGCCCCACCACTATCTCGTATATGTCTTGTGCTGCCATAAAAGTTGAGTGGGCAAAAGTAACCCATTTCCGGCAGCAGGAACCAGTCTTTTATATAAACAAACTGCCCCGCCGGATGGCGGGGCAGTTCAATATGAAATGGATTTTCAATTACAGGTCAGCGGTTTTAATTTTTTTAGGCATTCTTACTTCAATGCTCTGGGTTTTGCCGTTTCGTTTCAGTTTGAAAAGAACAGAGCCTTTTTCCTTGCTTGCTTTCAGCGTTTTTACAATATCATCTGTGCCTTTAATAACCGTATTGTCAACATCAGTAATGATATCGTCTTTTTTAATACCGGCTTTTTCCGCATTGCTATCTTTATCCACATCAATCACTTTTACACCTGTGCCTTCATCCGTATCCTGAACAGAAAGCCCCAGTTTAGGCGTTGAGCCGCTTAAATTAAAATCATAATTTCCTTCGTAACGGAAGTTCTTCAACTGGGGAATGGCTTGCAGCTTGGGCACTATGTGGTCGAAATTAAAATTATCACTCCATGTATCAGTCCAGGCAGTTATGCCTTTCCATTTGGTAAGTTCTGCCGTGGCTTTATTTTGTTTCTTGTCCCTCTGATAGGTAACTGTTACCTTATCGCCCGGTTTATGTTGACGTACTGCTTTGGAAAGGTCATCAGGCGTTTCAATTTTTGTATCATCTATGCTCAGGATAATATCGCCTTTCTGCAGGCCCGCTTTTTCGGCACCGCTTTCCTTGGTAATGCTTTGCACTTTGACACCTTCTTCTGTTTTTTCGGTAGATACGCCAAGCATGGCCCTGTCGGCATAGTATTTTTCTAATTCCAATTGCACATTATTATTATCATCAAAACTCCATAAACTGCTTTGGCCGCGGGGAACTGTAATGGCCAGGCTATTCAAACCATATCCCTTGCTCTTACGAACGCTTATATTGCCCTTTTCATCTTTGTAATCTTCCAGCGGTTTCCCGTTTACGGTTACCTTATCACCTGAAATTTCCACGACTACTTTATCATCGCCTTTCCCTTTACGGGTAATGATGATTTGTTCTGTTTCAGATTTTTCTTTTTTCTTATCCTTTTCTTTATCGTCCTGTGCAAGCAATAAAGCCGGAAAGGTGAGGCCCAGCAACAGGATGGCAAAACCGGAAAATGTGAATCGTTGTTGTTTCATAACTTATACTTTTTAATATCTACGTTGTTTTTCGTAGGTCAAATATAGTGAGATTCCCCGAAATACGAAATATTTCGGAAATGTTAAAGTCTGTACTCATTAAAAAAGCGGTTCTGAGAGCCGGTTGGGCGAATGTTAGATCACAAGTTATTGGCTATGAATTCCTTACAGTAATTTTTGATCAGTTCCCTGGCCTCCCGGAACTGTTCATTTATTTCTTTTCCTATACCTGTTGTCTTTGCTGGGTCGGAAAAATTGTGGTGAAATTTTTTTGCCGTGGTCGGGAAAAAAGGGCAGCGTTCTTTCGCATTGTCGCAAACGGTGATCACAATATCAAAATCAATATCCCTGTATTCATCAATGTGATTGGAAGTATGACTTGAAATATCAATGCCGTCTTCTTTCATCGTGGCAATGGCTTTCGGGTTTACTCCATGTGCTTCCACGCCTGCACTGTACACTTCGGCTTTATCTCCGGCGAAATACCGCAAATAGCCTTCGGCTATCTGGCTGCGGCAACTGTTGCCCGTGCAAAGGACCAATATTTTTTTCCTGCTCATTGTTAAACGAATAGCCAAACAACATTGATGATGCAAAACCTGGGATCAAAGCCCCATATCAATTGCAACACAATTACCGAAGTGGTAATGATAATTGGCTTCTTGTATTTTTTCCAAAGTGATTTAATTGCAACATTCCGTTTCACAACCGCAGGTTTTAGGTTTTTCTGCAAAAACAGTGATGCTGAAAATTCCTGTATTACCGGATCTGAAATTTTGAAGTTCTTCTTCATCCAGGTAACTTTTCAAAATATCATCCGGAATAATGATTGGTTTCTCTTTTTGAATGGCAATATTTGAAAAACCATTTATCTTAATAAGTTCTAAATACACTTCTTTTTGAATAGCGCCGGCCACGCAACCCGCATACATCTCTGCATCCCTGCGCAAAGCATCGGGAAGGTTGCCAACCAATACAATATCTGAAATACTGAAATGGCCTCCTGGCTTCAACACCCGGAAAATTTCTTTGAATACCCTGTCTTTGTCCGGCAAAAGGTTCAACACACAATTGCTCACTATCACATCGGCTATATTGGCCGAGACAGGAATATTCTCAATATCGCCCTGCCTTAACTCAACATTTGTAAAACCCAATTTCCTGGCATTGGCTCTTGCCTTTTCTATCATGGCCGGTGTAAAATCAATACCGATTACCCTGCCATCCTCACCTGTTTCATTTCTTGCAATAAAACAATCATTGCCTGCACCGCTGCCCAGGTCAATCACCGTATTGCCTTTTTTGATCTTTGCAAACTGTGTCGGCAAACCGCAACCGAGGCCCAGGTCTGCATCCGGGTTATAACCTTCCATCCTGCTGTAATCATCGGTCATTATATTGTATACTTCTGTTGAGCAACAACCCGAGCCGCAACAGGATGATTGATTGGCGTCTTTGTCCTGCAAGGCAATCTCACTGTATTTCTGCTTTACAAGCTCCTTAATATCTTCTGCATTTTTCATTTTGAAAATTTTTAATTAACAACAATTGTTTTTTGCTTTCAGCTTAACCGAGATACTGGTAAAATAGTTTTGCAATCTCTCAATGGCTTTTTCATCAATGCAATAGCAAATGGCATTGCCTTCGATATTTCCTTTTATCAATCCTGCGTTTTTGAGTTCTTTCAAATGTTGCGAAACGGTAGGCTGTGCCAGCGGCAATTCATTCACAATATCACCGCAGATACATTCATTCACTTTCATCAGATACTCTATGATGGCCACCCTTGCAGGATGCCCCAATGCTTTGGCAAGCGTTGCAATGGCATTTTGTTTACCGGTAAAATGTTCTGTTTTAGTTGCGCCCATAATTCAATTTAATATTGCAATATTACGATAAATATATTAACTGCTTGTTTTTTGCTGAAATTATTTGTTTTAAATACGATAGGAGAATAACTTTTGTTCAAATAATTGACCTTGAACAAATTGAGAAACCCACAAGCAACGATTTACAGCAGCCCTTTCACCGCCAGGATCACTTTATCCAGTTCGCCTGCCTGCTGCCCGCCTGCCGTAGCCAGTGTTTTTTGTCCGCCGCCACCGCCTTTGATAAGAGGGGCTACTGTTTCCTTGATGATCTTTCCCGCATCCAGATTCTTTGCTGCCACCACATTTTCGGCAATGCTTACGGCCACGAATGGTTTGCCCCCGATATTGGCACAAAGCACCACTACAAAATCCCGGAGTTGGTTCTTAAGGTCAAGGCATAGTTTTTTAAGCGCATCGGCATTGCTTACTTCCACTATATCGCCGATGAAGTTGATGCTGTTGATGATCTCGTCTTTCTGCAGCAATTCATTGCGGATGCCTACCAACTGCCTTGCCTCCATCATTTCAAGACGCTTTTTCAGTTCGGCATTTTCTGCCTGGATATTCTCAATGGCTTTCTGAATATCCTTAGGGTTCTTCAAAGCAGTTTTTACACTATCCAGCAAACTAATCTGGTTGTTTACATATTCTTCCGCCTGTTTGCCGCAAACAGCTTCTACCCTTCTCACACCGGCGGCAACAGCCGTTTCGCCTGTTATCTTGAACAAGCCCAGTTCACCGGTGGCGCCGACATGGGTACCGCCGCATAATTCCACTGAATAGTCAGGATCAATAATAACCGCTCTCACCACATCACCATATTTTTCACCAAACAGGGCCATAGCGCCCAATTGCAACGCTTCATCCTTCGGCATTTCTTTTATTACAACAGGAATATTCTCTCTTATCTTCTCGTTTACCAATGCTTCAATGCGGCTGATTTCTTCGTCCGTTACTTTGGCAAAATGAGAAAAGTCAAACCGGAGACGTTCTTCATTGACCATCGAACCTTTTTGCGCTACATGATTACCCAATACTTTTCTCAACGCGGCATGCAACAGGTGGGTGGCGGAATGGTGCAAAGCAGTATCCTTTCTTTTTTTGGCATCCACTTTTGCTATTACTTCACCGGAGAGATCATCCGGGATTGATTCTGCGAAATGGATGATGAGGTCGTTTTCTTTTTTGGTATCAATTATCGTGAGTCGTGAGCCGTGAATCGTGAGTTCACCTTTATCACCCACCTGTCCTCCGCTTTCGGCGTAAAAAGGCGTTGTTTCCAAAACCAACTGGTACGATTCTTTGCCTTTGGCTTTTATTTTCCGGTATCTTAAAATCTCGGTTCTTGTTTCCAATGAATCATAGCCCACGAACTTATTGGAACCTTTTTTCAGCACTACCCAGTCTTCCGTATCTATGGTAGTGGCGGCACGGCTACGGGATTTTTGTTTTTGCATTTCGACTTTAAACCCGTCTTCGTCCACATTTAATCCTTTTTCTCCTGCCACCAATTTGGTAAGGTCAAGGGGAAACCCATAAGTGTCATATAGCTTAAACGCTTCTTCTCCCGAAATATCTTCCGATGCTTCATTAAGCATAGTCAACCCTTTGTCAACCGTTCTTAAAAAAGCCTCTTCCTCTTCTTTAATTACCCTGGCCACAAAATCTTTTTGCTGGTTTAATTCAGGAAATACTTTTTCAAACTGTTTGGCAATAACAGGAACCAACTGGTGCAATAGTGGTTGTTTGTAATCCAGGTAAGAATAGTAATAACGAACCGCCCTTCTTAAAATCCTTCTTATTACATACCCGGCACCTGTGTTGGATGGTAACTGGCCGTCTGCAATGGTAAAGCTGATAGCACGGATATGGTCTGAAATTACTCTAAATGCAACGTCCTGCTTGCTGTCGCTATTACTATATTTCTTCGAAACAATTTTTTCTATCGCTGCGATGGTTCCCGTAAACACATCCGTATCATAATTGGATGTTTTACCCTGTATCACCCTCACCAATCTTTCCAGTCCCATTCCGGTATCCACATGCCTGGCCGGTAAGGGTTCTAATGTCCCGTCTTTTTTCCGGTTAAACTGGATGAACACATTGTTCCAGATTTCCATCACCATGCCGGTATCATCATTATTCACTAATGCGTGGCCATCGTTATTGGCTTCCGGGCGGGTATCATAATGTATCTCCGTACAAGGTCCGCAGGGACCGGTATCACCCATTTCCCAGAAATTATCTTTTTTATTACCTGACAATATCCTGTCTTCAGCAATCCATTTTTTCCACTCATTATATGCTTCTTCATCCCTGGGCAACCCTTCTTTGGCATCGCCTTCAAAAATGGTAACGTACAAACGGCTTTTGTCAAGTTTGTATATTTCTGTAAGCAGTTCCCAACTCCAGGCAATGGCCTCTTGCTTAAAGTACCCTGCCTTTGGCTGGGCAGGATCTCCAAAACTCCAGTTGCCCAGCATTTCAAACATGGTGTGGTGATAGGTATCCACGCCTACTTCTTCAAGGTCATTGTGCTTGCCGCTTACACGAAGGCATTTCTGCGTATCGGCCACCCTTGTATGTTCGGGCTTCTTATTGCCAAGGAAATAATCCTTGAACTGGTTCATACCGGCATTGGTGAACATCAGGGTAGGGTCGTTCTTAACTACGATTGGGGCAGAGGGAACAATGGTATGGCCTTTGGACCTGAAGAATTTCAGGAACTTATTACGTATTTCTTCACTCGTCATCATACGAAAAGCTGTAATTGGTGGTTAGTAAATACGCCTGCCGGAACTACCTGCACCTGCATAAGCGGAAATTTTTTCTCCGGGTTTGCAGAAAACGGAATACAAGCAGCAACATAATTATTTTATCACCGTTTTATGTGTGAATCAATTCCCTGCCGGGGTTGACTTTTGCCTGCGAAGGGTTTATATTTGTTACCCCCGCAGCAGGGACGGGCAAAGGTAAAATATTCAGGCGGCATTTTCCGTCAGAAATGGTTAAGGCTTACCTCAATGAAGAAGATCAAATATTACTATAACACCAATACACTCCGTTACGAAAAACTGGAAGTACCCCTTCGTATAAGGCTATTACGCATTTTCGGCTTTATTGCTGCGGCGCTGGTTACGGCCGCCATTATCTCGTTTGTTGCTTTTCAGTTTATCGGCTCCCCCAACGAAAGGCTGCTGGCAAGGCAGAACAAGCAATTAAAAGATAATTATTACGACCTCAGGGATGAACTGGCCTCGCTGGAAAACCAGATGAAGGAACTGGAAAAAAGGGATAATGATATTTACCGGGCCATTTTTGAAGCCGATCCCGTTCCCGACAGCGCCAGGGCCAAAGAACTGGAGATAGAACAGGAAATTGCAACGGTGGAAAAGATAAAAGACCACCAGTTGGCTTCGGCGGTGGTAAAAACCCTGAACAACCTGAAAAGCAGGACCGCTGCACAGGAAAAATCATATAAAGACGTAACGGAACTGGTAAAGAACAAAGAAAAAATGCTGGCCCACACCCCGGCCATACAGCCTGTAAGCAATAAAGACCTGAACCGGATTGCTTCCGGTTTCGGCCGCCGGATAGACCCGGTTTACAAAACCGTAAAGTTTCATGCCGGTCTTGATTTTTCTGCCCCGCAGGGAACCCCTATCTATGCAACGGCGGATGGCACAGCCATTGTAGCAGGTAATGCCGGGAATGGTTATGGCAATTATGTGGTGCTGAAACACGGGTATGGCTATGAAACACTGTATGGCCACATGGTGAGAGTGAAAATAAAATCCGGCCAGCCGGTAAAAAGAGGCGAAGTAATTGGCTGGGTAGGCAGCACCGGAAAATCCACCGGCCCACACTGCCATTATGAAGTGCATAAAAACGGGGCCAAACTGGACCCTATTTATTTTTTCTATAACGACCTTACCCCGGAACAGTTTGACCTGCTACTTAAAAAAGCAGCGGCAAGCAACCAAAGTCTTGATTAACAATTAATTTTCCACATTAGCAACCGTTCGCCGCCTTGTACTATTCTACCGGCTTATCTTTACCGATAGATGGGAAAACCACTTTCGCAAATAACATTTGATTTCAGTGAGGCGGTAGAAGAAAAACCGGCATCGCCTGTAATGGCTCTGGCAGAACCTGAAGAAAAGTTAGCGCCGCCTGTGCGGGTAAGCAGGGAGACGGTACAAAAACCTGTATCCACGAGGGGCCGCCGTTCCTTAAAGGATATTGCTTTAACAGCCGACCTGGTTCAGGTGCCGGATGATGAAACGCTGTTTAAAAAACAATACTACTCTATCGGTGAGGTGGCAGCCATGTTTCGTGAAAATCAATCACTGATACGGTATTGGGAAACGGAGTTCGACATTTTACAGCCCCGTAAAAACCGGAAAGGCGACCGCTTTTTCCGGCCTGTGGATATAAAAAACCTTGTTCTCATCTACGACCTGCTTCGCCGCCGCAAATTCACCATTGAAGGAGCTAAAGATTATTTAAAGAAAAATAAAAAGGCAGAGGAGAAGTTTACCATGATACAATCGCTGGAAAAAATCAGGCGTTTTTTGCTTGAATTAAAGGCCGGTTTGTAATAACGATGTCAGATGATGCAACGGTTAAATGAGTTCCTGCATCATTTACACACCGTACCCCCTTTTACTTTGCCACTTAGTGCAGAAATGAAAAGAACAAAGCCCGTTTTTATCCTTGCCCTCTTACTGGGAAATGCAGTTTTTGCACAAAACCAGTATGAAGTTTTGGCAGAAAGACCCAATGAAAAAACCTTAAAGGGTATCATTTCCCGCCAGGCGCTGGAAAATGATACTTCCTTTAAATGGTATGCAGAAAACCTGCAGGGATATACTCCCAATACAAAAGCCCTGGAGGGCCTTAAAAAAAATGCAGATTCCGTTCAGATCGTTGCCTTCATGGGTACCTGGTGCGGCGACTCCCACGCCATCATCCCCAAATTTTTCTCGCTGACAGACGCTGCCGGTTTCCCGGCAAATAAAATTACGCTGGTAGGGGTTGACAGGGCCAAAACCACTTCCGGCCACCTTGCCGAGGCCCTCAATGTAAAAAATGTCCCCACTCTTATCTTCTTTAAAGAAGGTAAAGAATTGGGCCGTGTAGTGGAATATGGCAAATACGGCCTCTTTGATAAGGAGATAGGGGAGATACTTCAGTAAGAGTGTTACAAGCTATAATTCTTTTTTATGTTCTTTTGGCTTGAACCAAAAGAACCAAAAATTCAAGTCCTGATCCCGATAGCTATCGGGACTCCGCCGACAGGACGGCCCACGCACAACAATACTCCGATAATTTGAAATGTTCCTTTGCACTTGTAGTGAAGGGACGAAAACTCTGCTACCTGCTATTCGCAGAACCCTACTGCGCTGATTTTTCGATGGCAGCTTTTTTCTTAAGTGAAGTATTGTGCGCATCGAAAAATAGGCGCTGCGAAAATTCACTTTCGTTCTATCCCCTGATTTCCCGTTAAAAGAATTTACCAGCGCCTCGTTCCGCCCTGGTGGCAACAACCAACTGCTGTATAGAAGGCAAGGCGGAACGCAGCAATTGATTTTGCCTTGACTTTCTTGCCTACCGGCAGGCAGGTTTGTTACTTTTTTTGTCAAGAAAAAAAGTAAGAGGTGACTTTCCGATGAAAAATCAATTAATAGAATAGACTTCCAGCCCGTCTTCTTTCAGGGCATAAATACGGGTAGTAGTGAAATTAAACGCCTTGCTGCGGTAAATAGCTTCCGGCATCTTCCATTCATCGGTCTGAAAATTACTAAACTGGTAACGAAACAACGTGTCTGAACGGGAACCATAAATATACTTACCCGTTACTTTAAGGTTTTTCCACCCTTTTATCATAACCGTATTCTTCAGTGTGCCGAAGTAATCAAACACATATACGCCTTTCAATGTATCGTAGAGATATACATACCTGTTCTCATCAAATATCTTGACAGGCGAAGGCGCCTGTGAAAGCAGCAAACGGAGATCGGCCGTTTCCTGTAACAGTTTGCCGTCTTCATCAATTTTTTTCAGCTTGCTCTCCAGTTCATCATACACCCATATTTTATTATCGTACGACTGGCCGATAGCATTGGCCTGGAAAATATTCTGCCTGCGCAGGTCAATGCTGTTCCGGTTGCTGAGCAACCGGTCAAGCATCACCACCGTTGCAAAATCCTTGTAGTACAGCAGCACTTTCAGCGGGTTCGACACATCTACCAGCGATGCCTGGCCGAAATTTTTTACATCATTAAAAACCGCTACCGAATCGCCGTTGGCATTCAGCTTTTTTAACTGGTTGCGGCTGCTGAGTATATAAATATTATCCAGGTTATCTACCGTAAAGGCGGCAATGTCGCCGGGAATAGTATGAATAAGCCGGAACAGGCTGTCGGCCTGCCCGTAGCTTTGCTGTAAAAAGGAGAAAACAAAAAATAATATGAGTGCTCTTTTCTTCATCAATTCCTGATTATCTTATTGTCCTGGCCGGTATATGACTTCAATGCCATTTCACTGCCATCAAAAGCTGCATACGTAGAATACCTGATCCAGTCGCCGAGGTTAATATACCTGGCCTCACCCACTACTACTCCTCCCTTTGGGGAGATGGAGGTAAGACGAAAATCTATCGGCAGGTGTCTATGCCCGAACACAAAAAAGTCAATGTTTTTTTCCTGTCCCTCTTCCAGGCGGGCTTTCAGCATTTCCTTGCAGTAAATAATCAGCCATTCTTTTTCTTCGCCTAAAAAAACTTCTTCGACGGCGCCGGTTTGCGCCCTGCTCCTGCGGCTCAGGTAATTGGCAAGCCCCATGCCGAAAAGGGGAGGAAAAATACCAAAAAGCCACCGGCTCACCGGGTTCCGGAACAGTTTTTTCAACCGCTTATAACCATGATCGCCGGGACCTAATCCATCGCCATGGCCTACCAGTATTTTTTTACCGTTGCGCTCAAATAATTCCGGCTCAAAATAAACAGGCATGTTCAGCTCTTTCTGAAAATAATCTTTCATCCACATATCATGGTTGCCTACAAAGAAATGCAGGGCAATGCCGCTATCGGATAGTTCGGCCAGTTTGCCCAGCAACCGCACATAGCCTTTGGGCACTACTTTGCGGTACTCATACCAGAAGTCAAACATATCGCCAACGAGAAAAATTTCAGCCGCATCATTTTTGATTTCATCCAGGAATTGTACGATGCGCTTTTCTCTTTCAAGACTGGCTGCATGGTCAGGGGCGCCGAGGTGAAAATCGGAAAGGAAATATATTTTTTTGCTCACAATATTGTTTAGAAACAGTGTAGCGCTGCTTATTTTGAATATAATTTATAGCTGCCCGTAATTTCCCCGCCCCCTTTCTTGTCCCATATACGGAACGTAACAAGAAAAGTAGTGAGCGGCTGAATGGCTTCCCGGAGCCGGATAGTAGCGGTCAGGCTGATTACATTGGCATCTTTTGCCGACAGCCCATCCGTATATTGCTCAAATAAATCTGCCGCATCCAATAAAACATCATTGCCGGATTCAATTTTTTCTGCTGCACCGAGAAATACCTTCTCCTTTTCTTCTTTCCATCCTTTATCAATGTGCAATATCAATTTTACCGGCTGTGAAAAATCAACAATATTGCCGGAAGGCACCGCCTCCCCGTTTTCAAACAGCAGGTACGCTTTTTCAACCTGCACGCCGTTGGCTTCAATTGCAATATCATTGCTGACCCTGATGCCGTTTTTAAATTCAGCTTTCCCTTTTTCAGCTTCTTTCCGGCCTACCGAACAATTAAACTCGCAGGATTGTAAAAGAAACAGCAAACAAATAATCGGGAAATAAAGGTCCTTTTTCATGGATTGTTCTTTTTGTTAAGATAGTCCAGTATATCCCCTGAAGCTACTACCAGCCTGCCCGACACATCGCCATTGAACCAATACACCCAGGCAGGGAGCACAGCATTTCCCAACTCCACCGCAGCTATCTCACGGCGGTACAGTTGTACTTCATCCGGCTCAACCGTTACACCTTCGTAATCATCTAACTGGCCGATTGTCCAGGAAAACTCATCTTCATTTTTGATACGGTACAGTTCGCCGATGATATAACCATCATCGCCGGGAATACCGGCCGGGTAGCTGCCCATGTCCACTAATTTTCCTTTTGTCCTGGCATCTCCTACCAGTTCAAAGAAGCGGCTGATATACTCATAGGCGGGACTGCGAAAACCGCTGCGTAATGAACCATATACAAACAGGTGATAAATTTTTGTATTTCCCATGGTATAAAAGTACTAAAGCAGGATGAAAAGGTAAAAACAAAAGAGGCCGTCTTTTAGACGGCCTCTTTTGTTTAATGAACAACTATTTAGTTTTTAATAAACGCTTTACCCTGCCATTGCTTACCATCAAATACACGGATATAATATACATCCGGCCTCAGGGCGCTGACATCTAAGGTGATTTGCTTACCTGCTGCATAATTATAACGCCTTATTACCCGGCCTGTTTTATCGGTTAATTGTATTTCCCTTGTGCCAGGGCCATTTGTTACAATCGCATCGCCTGTAAGCTGCACCGTAAGCGATGTATGAGCAGGATTAGGCGATAGCAAAATGCCTGTTGCTGTTGGCCCAGGCTGTCAAACAGGCGCAGGAGGTAGTTTGCAACTACCGACATCCTACAAAAAATACCAGCAACCAAAACAAAAAAACAAACTCTATCGAGTTTGATGCTTTGTTGCAAACAAATCATAACAACCCTATAATTTAATTATTTATCAAAGAACTGAAGACTACGAAGAACCGGGGTCGGATACCCCCCCCATCTTATAAATTCCTTTTTCCGAAATCCAGTTTTGTCCGTTTATTCT
>CAZLLT010000002.1:0-296047 GCA_964560445.1 uncultured Chitinophaga sp.
TTATTATTGTTTAACCCAAGAGAATTTTGTGTCCGTGTAATTCGAGCCACCTCATATCCCCTGCACCAGGCACTATCGAGCCAAAAAACCGGACGGTGATCTATTTGCCAGGTCATTTGTGTGCCCTGAAGATTAACTGTTGCAGTAATGTATTTATCCGTGTTACATCGTACCCTGTCTATAAAAAAACCTGCTAAATTAGTAATAGGGTTTGTGCAAGGATTATATCCTACCGGGATCACCTTATTTTCTCCCACTCCTGCACTAAGTATAATTGATCGCAGGCCAGGCGTTAAGTCATCTAAATTATATGGTAAGGTTACAAATCTGTTGGCATAATCGCTTACTATAACGGTATTTCCTTGTTTATACTCTACCCAACCCCATAACTCATCAATTGTGCTATTAAATGTTTCAGGGTCAGAATCGAAATTTCTATGGTATCGTAAATATATCTTTATAGTATCATTCCCGTTCACATTCATCCATTCGCCGGCAAGTGGCTGCAGGTATTGGCAGGTATCAAAATAAGGCGGACGGGTAACCTGGGCATTGGTATTAAGGCAGTAAAAGATGGCCAATATAACAGGCAATATCTTCACTTCACTCCGCTACTATTGCTTTATCAATGTAAGTTCGCCCAGTGGTAATGAAAATGCAGGCGGCGGACCATTCTGTTCATTATATGGCATTCCCATTACATGCGATATTTTTATTATCATAACCTGCTGGCTATTTACCGTTGTCCTGCGCATAAAAATTCTGGCATATCTATCTGTGGAAGCATCTCTTATGCTGGCGCTTAGCCTTTTTTCATTAGGTGAGCATTCTGGGCACTTCCACATTCTAAAATTATTGTTTACAACCAAATTCCCGTCAATATTATGGCTTCTCTGATCGTTATATACGGTATTTATCTCGAAAAGAGTATTTACTTTTTCCATTCCGTTTTCGATATATTGATACTCTCCGATTACAAGGTCTTCATAATATCTTCCATTGTATTGCTGCACTTTCTTTACCAATAGTATTTTAAAAGAAGTATTGCCATTGGTATAGATATAAGTACCCTCAAATTGATTTAGAAGATTGTTTTTATCCTTTACATAATATCCATTAGGCAGTCCAAGCTCTGATTCAGTAATATCAACGATTGGGTTTTGTGCTTTACAGCTAATTATCGCTGCCATAGTTAATAATGTTATTGAAAATGTTTTCATAATAGTTTGTTTTAATTGCAATTAGTTGAATTCACCGTTGCTGTTGCAGAATTGCTGCTTATAGATAATTTGCTCCAATTGGTCAACGTACTGTTAGCTTTATACAAAGATACATTCAGCCCGAAATTAGCTCTTAAAAAAACCTTTTCATAATTATATGTACCATTAATGGCTTCAGTTTCATACTCTTTTGCTAATTTTTTATTCATTTTGTCAATAATTTCCTGATGCGTACACCCGACATTTTCAGGATTATTGAAAAAATCATTTAACGTGGTTCCGGTTGTATCAAATACTATAGCATAAGTTTCGAAAGTACCGTTGTCATGCTTAGCCGTAAGCAGAAAGCTGGCTTGTCCCGTATTGTGAGAGGCGATATTGATACTTAGGTTATGTAATTTATATACATCGCTCCATGAAAACATCGGGTAGCTGATAGTCTCATGGGTATGTATGGCGCTATACCTATCTCCTCCTGTGGGTACTTGTATCTCGTTGTTTGTTGTTGCCGGCATCATGCTAATGGTTATACTGTCAGTAGCTGCTTTCGTCAGCAAGACGCCTTTTTCCCCGGTAAGGTTTGCCGTTATGAACGGCTGTAACGAATCTATTATAATTGGCTTAATGTCGGGTTTAGGTGTGTTGAAAAGCCTCTTGAGTTGCTTACATGGGTCATTGTTTTTATTGGGTGGCGGCAGTGTCGGCAGCCAGCCGCCATCACAATCCACCTCGCAGGGAGGTGGTGGTTCCGGGTTGTTGCCGCCGCCACTGCCACTGCCTCCACCGCCTCCACCACCGCCATCACCAGGAAGAGGGGGTGGTGCTCCACCACCACATTCAATGGTAATACCCCGGCAGGTCGATGGGTTGCAAAAAGTTGAAACACTAATAGTGATAGAGCAGGGATCGCATCCGGTAAACCAATCATTACATACTGGGGCCGTAATGCAATTACACTGACCCGAGGGCACGAAGGTTGTAATAACCAGGGCAGGGCCAAAGCACTCCGTAACCGGAGCAAATAACCCTTCTTCCGGCACAGCCAATGTTATTGGCCGACCATTCTGATAATTTCCAACATCCTGCGGGTTGATACCTGGATATGCATCGGCAAACAGCAGGCTGTCGGTTAATAAGAAATGGTGGTTCCCAAATACAGTGTAGTCGAAATTGGCAAATAGCATAAATATCTTTTCAGCGCTTCAGTCATCTGCACGGGAATTATACCCGTAATCCTTGTATTGCCAGTCCATCAGGAAACGATTGACGGTATCAGTTGCAGAAGCCTTTACAACCATGATACCGCCTACTTTGTTCTCAGTTTCACGTACAAAAGGGATATATGCATAATCATATCGTGCCCCTTCATCTTCTGTTTCTAAAGCGATGGCCGGTTTGGGAAATGCTTTTGCCTTGTCCCAACGGGGATAGCCAGCCCTCGCTATAAAAGTTTCTAAAAAAGATTTTTCGCTGTTTTTCCGCCGCATCCAGTCACGGATGGCGGTAACAAGAGAATGCTGCGGTGGATGCTCTGTAAAAAATTTTGCTTCCGGGTTTGCATGTTCTTCCTGCGGAGGAAGGTTCTTAGCTACTGCCTGGTCTATTTTACGACAGGAGATGTAAGCAACGAGGCATAGAACAATAGCTGGAAAGATCAGGTGGCGGTAGTTGCGCATGGCAGTTAGGTTTAATGGTTTATTAAAGCTAAAGTAAATACATAAAAAAATGAATAAACACATATATGTGTTAAAAAAAAACCTCGTATGCCTGATTTTGTGCTGTGTTAATCAAAGACGAAAAGTTTGTAAAGGCGTTTGGGCGGCGGCTAAAGAAGCTTCGTTTGGCGCAAAACATCAGCCAGGAGGATCTGGCCAACACAGCCGATATACCGGTGAACCAGGTTGGGCGGATTGAAAGGGGAGAGATTAACACCACCATTGTAACCGTAAAAGCGCTTGCAGACGCTTTATCTTTGCCCGCAGAGGCTTTATTTACCAGTTTAAAATAACGACTTATTTAATCATTGCGGAGCAGGAAGCCATGAAAGAACTTCAGCGGATACGACAACTGATCGAAGACCATTATAACGGCAATCCCTGGCTGGATGTAACCATTACTCATACCTTAAGCCGGATCAGCGCCGGCCAGGCTGCTGCTAAAACAGGCGACCATAATTCTATCTGGCAGATTGTGAACCACATGATAGCCTGGCGACTCGCCAACCTGGAACGTATGCAGGGAAAGAAATCGCCTGCGCCTGAAAATAATTTTATTGAACCTGTCAGCGATACATCTGCCAAAGCATGGCAGCAAACCCTGCAGAAATTTGAAACATCCCAGAAGCAATTGCTGCAATTCCTGGATAGCGCCGATGGCGACTGGTTCGACAATATTTACATTCCCAACGGGCATAGCTATTATGAGCATTTGCAGGGTATTCTGCAGCATGATGCCTATCATCTGGGGCAGATCGTACTGCTTGCAAAACTGGTAAAGTAACACGGTAATACCGTTAAGCCAGGTAATTGTCCCTAGGCTTTTAAAATGTGTACTTTTTACATAAACTTCCTATCTTCAAGGCCAGTTTAAACAACGATTGTTATGTCTTCTGCATATACAGGAACAAAGCCTGCTTTAAGCCTTTCACAGATTATCAACATGAGTGTCGGGTTTTTTGGGATCCAGTTTGCTTTTGGTTTACAAAATGCCAACGTAAGCCGCATCTTTCAAACACTTGGTGCAGAAATAAACGACATTCCCATTTTATGGATAGCAGCGCCACTTACCGGGCTAATCGTTCAGCCAATTATAGGCCATTGGAGTGATAAGACCTGGCATAAGCGATGGGGGAGAAGACGGCCTTTCTTTATGGTTGGCGCTATCCTGGCTTCTCTTGCTTTGTTTATTTTCCCGAATGTTACAGAATTATGGATGGCTGCAATTATGCTTTGGTTGCTGGATGCCTCTATTAATGTATCTATGGAACCGTTCAGGGCCTTTGTCGGCGATATGCTGCCAGACTCCCAGCGTACCCGTGGGTTTGCCATGCAAAGTTTTTTTATAGGCATCGGGGCTGTTATTTCTTCTTTGCTTCCTGAAATACTGACCCGCCTGGGAGTACCCAATGTGGCTCCGGAAGGCGTTATTCCCGATTCTGTAAAGATTTCGTTCATCATTGGGGCGGCTGTGTACATGGCTGCAATATTTTATACGGTATTTACAACAAAAGAATATTCTCCGGAACAGCTACAATCATTTGGGGAGATACAGGAGATTGAAAAAGGGGTAATGATAAAAACGCCTGCACAATCCTTTTTTAGAAAGGGCTGGTTATGGTTTCTGGCCGGGGCTACCCTGACCGTTGCGTTGTATTTATATAATAGCTCTGTTACAGAGAAACTGGAAAAGGAATTATATGTATTAACCGGCGGTATTGCGGCTTTTGGATTATTCCAGTTGATGGCAGGGGCATTGGCAAACAAGAAGAGCAAAAGCGGTTTTCTTGAAGTAATGGACGACCTGAATTTCTTGCCGCCTACAATGAAGAAGTTAGCTGTTGTACAATTCTTTTCCTGGTTTGCCCTGTTCTCTATGTGGATATATACCACTGCTGCTTTGGCGCAACATATTGCAGGGACTACAGATACTACTTCTGAAGCATTCAATAAGATGGGAAACTGGGTTGGTGTACTGTTTGCATTTTACAACGGTTTTGCCGCTTTGTTTGCACTATTGCTCCCCGTATTGGCTAAAAAATATTCACGGCCTGTAACACATACCATAGCGCTGATAGCAGGCGGGCTTGGCCTGATTTCTTTTTACATCTTTACCAACGAAAAAATGCTCATAATAAGTATGCTTGGTGTGGGCCTGGCCTGGTGCAGCATTTTGGCTATGCCGTATTCGATGCTTACACAAAGTTTGCCTGCCAAAAAGATGGGTGTATATATGGGCATATTTAATTTTTTTATAGTTATTCCGCAAATACTGGCGGCCACCATTTTAGGCCTGCTTACGAAATATTTATTTGATGGGCAGGCCATCTGGGCCATTGTAACAGGTGGTATTGCCATGATAGTTGGCGCTTTTCTAACTTTACGGATAAAAGATAAATAACCATTATTTCAGAGCGATTAAAATAATTCTTATGAAGAAGAAATTGCTTCTCATTTCTTATTCTTTATTTTTCATTTCTTGTTTTTCCTTTTCCCAAACCATTTATCCCACGCATTGGTTTACCGGGTTTAAAAATCAGGATTTACAGTTAATCGTTCATCAGAAAGATGTAGGGAAGAATTTTGACGATTACAACCTCTCTGCCCGGAATAACCGGCTGGCTGATGGCGTATTGCTGAAAAGCATTACCCGGACGGATAATCCCAACTATGTGTTTTTAAACCTGGAGATCACGGCTGATGCAAAGCCCGGTATCCTGCATTTTGATTTCAGCAAAGGAAAAAGCAAGCTGCAATTTGATTATGAACTCAAAGCCCGTAGTAACCAAAATGGAGTATCAAGGGTGCAGGGCGTTACGGCAAAAGATTTTATTTACCTGATGATGCCCGACCGTTTCTCCAACGGTGATCCTTCCAATGATGTCATTGCAACATACCGTGAGCAGGCCAATGACCGCACTAACAAATTCCGCCGGCATGGCGGCGATTTCCAGGGCATAATCAATCACCTGGATTACCTGCAGGAATTAGGTGTTACTACTCTCTGGCTTACGCCGGTGATTGAAAACAATACCAACCTGATGCATGAATGGGGCAATGATATTGCCGGTTATCACGGGTATTGGTTTACCGACCATTACCAGATAGATAAGCGTTTTGGCGGCAATGAAGGCTATAAGAATTTCTGTAACACGTTGCACCAAAACGGGATGAAAGTAATACAGGATGCCGTGTATAACCATATCAGTAAAGAACACTGGTCGTATATAGACCCTCCTGCCAAGGACTGGATTAATACCTGGGAAACATTTACTTCGCCCCATCACCGGGAAGAGGTTTTCTTTGACCCCTATGCTTCGGAATATGACAGGAAAAAAATGCTGGATGGCTGGTTTACCGACCATCTGCCCGACCTGAACCAGCGTAACCCGTTGGTGGCAACTTTTTTAATTCAACATGCCATCTGGACTACCGAGGAGTACGGTATTGACGGATGGCGGGTAGATACTTATAAATATTGCGATGAGCAGTTCATGAATGATATAAACACAGCCCTGGAAACGGAATTTCCCAGGCTAACCATTTTCGGGGAATCGTGGGTGAATTCAACCGTTGCCAATGCTTATTTTACACAGAATAACCTGAACACACCGTTTAAGCATAATGCGGAAGGTATGCTTGATTTCCAGGTTGCATTTGGTATCATGGCGGGTTTGAACGAAGAATTCGGATGGTTGAATGGAGTGAACAAACTTTACATAGCCCTTACCAATGATGTACTGTATAAAAATCCGCTGAATAACTGCATTTTTCTCGATAACCATGATATGGACAGGATTTTCTCCGTACTGGGAGAGGACAAGAATAAAATGAAAACAGCGCTTACCTGGTTGCTGACACTGAGGGGCATTCCACAGTTATATTATGGTACGGAAGTGCTGATGAAAAATTTAAAAGGAAGTACGGATGCCCATGTTCGTGAAGATTTTCCCGGCGGATGGGAAGGGGATAAGGAGAGCCGTTTTACAAAGGAAGGCCGAAGTGCAGAGCAAAACGAACTATTTGATTTTGTAAGCAAGCTGGCGCAGTACCGCAAAAAATCTTCTGCGCTTACGGTAGGAAAAACCGTTCAGTTTATTCCTGATAATGGGGTGTACACTTATTTCCGCTATACGGATGAGCAGACTGTAATGGTAATTGCCAACACCGGCAATAAGCCTGTAAAACCTGTGTGGAGTCAATTCGCAGAAAAGACAAAAGGCTTTGCGAAGGCAAAAGATATTATCTCCGGCAAAACAATATCTTTCGATGAGCTTGAAGTGGCCCCCAAACAAAGTTTTGTGTTGGAATTGGTCCGGTAAAAACCGTTACAAAAAAATATTCCAGATAGACTGCTGCCCCCAGTTGCCCCAATCTTTGGTGGCTTCTTCTATGTTTTTCTGAAGCGCCTTTACATCCTTTTTCTTACCCTTATTGGGCGCCTGTATGACGCCGGTATTTACATCAGCTACCTGTAGCCTGGTGGCTATCCAGCTAGTGTACATCCGGGGGATGGTAACGCCCAGTATCATTCCCGGCAACCCGTGCAAACCCATGGGGCCGCCGCTGGTTACAATTTCATCCGTATAAAATGCAAAAACATATACGCTGTCGAAAATGATTGCCTGCGCCTTTCGGCAGTTAAACCCTGCAATTACCCTTGTTTCGTTCGGCGACAACTGCCATTCAATATCCATCAGGGAATCGTTCAGCAGGTACATATCATCAAACACAAATTTTCTTTTTACGGAGGTCTCTTCCTGGTAATTATTATACCAGGTGTCTTCATCGGCATAGCTGTTCTGAAAAGGAATTTTCGATTTTTCATCCTTCCTGTTCAGCTTGTAAAGGGAATGCTTATCTGTAAAAGTGAGATGGTACCAGGAAGTGCTGAACTGCGGCACCTGGTTTTTGATCTGCTCGGCCCATACATTATCGCCTAATTGCTTATGCACATTTACCTTTACTTCATACTCTATAAGCCCTGAACTAACAAACTGCTGGCCATTTACAGTATAGCCGACAAAAAGAAACAATACGGATAATATCTTTTTCATGTCAGATGATTTATGGTTACCAGCTTGCAGGCTTGCCGTTTTTGGAAAAATTCCAGGTCAGTGTAAGCAGCCAGTATCTTTTTAATGTGTTATAGAATGTTTCAGTAAAGCTGTAGCTGTTGAAATTGCGGCTAAAGCCCCTGTTCTGGTTCAGGATGTCATAGACGCCGAACTTTGCTTCCAGTTTGTTATCGGCCAGGAAGCGTTTGGTAAGAAAGGCATTCCATTTCGTGAAATTATTGTTTTGTGTAAAGCGGGGGTCTTTTTGGCGTATTTCTGTTTCTACTGACGAGGCGATGTCGAAACTTTTGGATAAATACACCCGGCCCTCAAGCCAGCCCTGGAATTGCCAGTATTTGGCATTGGCATTGCTGTTAACGGTTGCCTCCGATTTGTTCCATGTAAATGAAGGTTGAGCTTGTACCTCAAATTTATTTTCGATTCGTTTGTCAATACTGAATCCAAGGCCATAACCTGAAGTGGTTGTAAGGTTTTTTACACCGTTTACAAAGTCAATTCTTCTGTTCATACTGGCAGTAGGTCCAAGGCCAAGCCCTATTTTATGCTTTGTTACCTTAAAATTATAACTGCTGCCCAGGTTGATATTATATGCTCCAGAGGCGTTGACGGTTTGGTAAGTCCGTTTGCCGGAAGCGTCAACCGTACTGGCCTGTACAAAAGCATTATCTGTGTAATTGGCGCTTATATAGGACCAAAGACCTCTTTCTTTTAGAATATTATAAAAGCTATAGCTGGCATCAACGGTATGACGGAATGATTGTTCCAGGTCGGGGTTGCCGACGTATTCGTTCAATGGGTCGGTGTTGATACGGATAGGTTGCAACTGGTTGACGGTAGGCGCTGTGGTAGAGCCGTTATAATTTATCCGAAATTGTTCATTGGGTTTTATTTTATACTGGAAACTTACACGGGGAAACAGGTTTACAAAATTATAGTTCGTCTTTAAGCCGGTGGAATTATTCTCCTGGATAAAACGGCTGAAGCCTGCAGAAGAGCCAACTGTAATGTTGTATTTAGGTTTGTTCAGCCGGAAACTTAATCCTGGTGTATGGATTATCCTGTTGAACTGGAATGACAGGCTTAAGGAATCTATAAAATCTTCGTACTTGCCATCATTAGTTTTATGATTGGTGATGAGTTCGTTGGTATTGGTAGTATACGAAAATGAATAGCTGGCTTCCAGGAAAAGTTCCTTGCTTAGGGGTTCTGTATACGCTATGCGTGTAGAGATCCCGTTGTTGACGCTGTTTTGAATATTTTGCTGGTCAAGGGTATCAGCATAATTAAACAGGCCGTTTTCATAATACCTGGCGAGAGAATAAAGAATGCCATCACTTTTAGATTCGTTCCAGTTAAAGCTGGTGTTCATTGAAAGTGTTCTTGCTGTTTTCCGGAACTTATGCCGCCATAGCAGGGTAGTGTTTACATTGTTGTTTTCTGCATCTTTACGGTTGTTGCGGGTATTATTATTAATGCTGTCAGCATCCACGGTCAATGCTTCGCTGAACAGGTTAGAATAGGATTTGGTGTTGCGCTTGCCGGCCTGCATAGTCCATTTAAGACTGTTGGCTGAATCGAGGTTCAGGTCAACCGTCAGATTAAGGTTATGCCTGATATTGGAGTTATAATTATCAGCAATGCTATTGCTGTTCCAACTGGTGTCAGGCAAAAAGTTTTTGGAATAGGTGCGGGTAATGCCGGGGGCATTTACTTTGTTGAACCTGTACCCGGTGTTAATGCCCTGTTTATCATCCCTGCCAAATTTATTGCTGTAATGGAGGCCCCCGCTCCAGTTTTGCGGTATGCCGTTGCGGCCGCCCCAATAGCTGTCTTCCCCGCTACCGGAAGACGTGATGAATACGCCTCCGTCTTCGGTAATGCCCGACTCCATACCAGCGCTGCCACCATAATTTTGATTATCCTGCCAGTCAAGTTGCGTTTGCCCGGTATTGCTCATCAGGCCATAGGCTGCAATTTTCCGTTTGCCTTCAAATAAGTTGGCCATTGCGGCATTGTTGTACCTGTCTTTCAGGCCGCCGCCGAGTTCTATTTTACCAAAATGCCCGGCGTTTTTCTTCATTTTGATGTTGATGGTTTTGTCCCGGATGCCATCATCTATGCCCGTAAATTCTGCCTGGTCGCTTTTTTTATCAAATACCTGTATTTCCTGAACGGCATCTGCACGCAGGTTTTTGGTGGCAATGCCCGGATCGCTGCCAAAGAACTCTTCCCCGTCCACCAGCACTTTGGTTACTCTTTCTCCCATGGCAGTAATCTTGCCGTCCCGGTCTACCGAAATGCCGGGCAGCCTTCTTAACAGCTCTTCCACATTGGCCCCCGGCCTTACTTTAAAACTGTCTGCCGTATATACTGTTGTATCTCCCTTTATTCTTATAGGCGTACCGGTTCTTACAATTACTTCTTCGAGCAGTTTACTCTTTGGGGTTAGATAAATCTTCTTAAGCGTTACTTCCTGGTCCGGTTCTTTTATTTCCAGTGGTTCAAAAAAATCACCCATATAAGGATGGGTGACCATGATAATATACTGCCCCGGTGCAAGTTTGGCAATTGAAAAATTGCCGTTTGCATCTGCACGACTGAACCGAACAAGCACAGAATCGCCGGTGTGGAGAACAGAAATGACAGAGTTTTGCAGGTTTTTATTTTCTAAAGAATCTGCTACAGTACCTTTTACAGAAGCTGATTGGGAATAAGAAAACAGTGTAAGCAGCAGGAACAATAGCGTTCCGGTAGTTTTTCTCATGACTATAAACAAATTGGTTTGATCGGTAATGGATGGCGCACAAAAATAATTCATGGCTACTGTATAACTATTTTCTTAGTTTCCTGAAATTGTTAATTATTCAATAAAGTGGCGTAAGTTGTAGAAGAATGAACAGGAATAAAAAGAAAATAAAACCGGACCATGAGCCGGAAGCAAAACCTTTGTCAAAACAAGAAAATGCTTTGGACGATGTTGCTGCAATCACAGTGCAGTATGAGGCCGCCAATTTCATAGATACGTCAAAACCGGTATGGAATTTCTCTTTGCTAACAGATGAAGATGTCCGCAATTTTCATAACGGCACTAATTATACACTCTATAAAAAATTTGGTTCTCATTCTATACGGCTAAGGGATGTGTGGGGCATGTATTTCTGCGTATGGGCGCCCAATGCCACATCTGTTTCTGTTATCGGGAATTTTAATGACTGGAAAGAAAATGAATATGAACTAACGCCGCGGTGGGATAAAAGCGGTATATGGGAAGGGTTTATCCCGCATTTTAAATTAGGCGAAACTTATAAGTACCATATAGTCGGCTATTCCAAAAGAAAGCTGGACAAAGGCGACCCTTTTGCCAATTTCTGGGAAAAAAGACCTGATACCGCCAGCATTACCTGGGATATGTATTACGAGTGGCAGGATAAGGGGTGGATGAAAAAAAGAAAAAAGCACAATAAACTGAATGCGCCGTGGAGTGTGTATGAAGTGCACCTGGCAAGCTGGCAAAGGCCCGATAAGAACGATGAAGAAAGCTATAACAGTTATGACCAGATAAGGGAACGTTTGGTGCCTTATGTAAAGGAAATGGGGTTTACCCATGTGGAGTTGATGCCGGTAATGGAACATCCTTTTGACGGAAGCTGGGGCTATCAGTGCACCGGTTTTTTTGCGGCTACGTCAAGGTTCGGGGACCCGCAAGGGCTGATGCGGCTTATTGATGCTTTTCACCAGGAGGATATCGGCGTGATACTGGACTGGGTGCCATCCCATTTTCCTTACGATGCACATGGCTTATTTATGTTTGATGGTACGCATACCTACGAGTATGCCGATATGCGTAAAGGGTATCACCCGGACTGGAACAGTTATATTTTCAATTATAAGCGGGGGGAAGTAAAATCATTTTTAATCAGCAGCGCCCGGTTCTGGTTCGATTTGTTTCATATTGACGGAATACGGGTAGATGCTGTTTCTTCCATGCTTAAACTGGATTATTCAAGAAAGGAAGGGGAGTGGGAACCGAATGAATTTGGCGGCAACGGAAACCTTGAAGCTATTGCTTTTATAAAAGACCTTAACGAAACGCTTTACAGGGATTTTCCGGATGTGCAAACCATTGCCGAAGAAGCTACCGACTGGCCCGGTGTTTCAAAACCCACCTGGCAGGATGGGCTAGGATTTGGCATGAAGTGGATGATGGGCTGGATGCATGATACGCTGGACTATTTTAAAATGGACCCGCTGATGCGGCAGTTTCACCAGGATAAGTTTTCGTTCAGCATGATGTATTATTATGATGAAAACTTTATGCTGCCCCTCAGCCACGATGAAGTGGTGCATGGCAAAAGCCCGATAATCTATAAAATGCCGGGTGATGAGTGGCAGCAATTCGCCAACCTGAGATTATTGTACACTTATATGTGGACACATCCCGGCGCCAAGCTGCTTTTCATGGGCAATGAGTTCGGGCAAACTACGGAATGGAATTATAAAACCGAATTGGATTGGGAGCTTTTGCAGTACGATGCACACAGGCAGTTGAAAGACTGCGTTTCTGATCTTAATAAATTATTGAAACAGGAGTCGGCGCTGTTTCAGAATCAATTTAATATGAATGGATTTGAGTGGATTGATTTGTCGCATAGGCAAGAATCTGTGATAGCATACCGGCGCAAAGGAAAGCGAAAAAAAGATGACCTGCTGGTGATATTAAACATGACCCCCGTGGTGCGGCATGATTGGGAAATTTACGTTTTTGATAAAGTATTTCAACGTGAAATTTTTAATAGCGACGACAGCCGTTACTGGGGCGCCGGCAAGGTTTTTAACCCGGAAATCAGTGTAAAATTGGTTGATAAGAAAGAAAAAAAATATAAGCTGCTCGTAAATCTACCTCCGCTCAGTGGTATCATTCTGCGATAACTACTATTTTGGAATGATATATGCTTCTTTTTACCGGGTTAAGTTTTGATTAGTCATGTGGAGGTTTTATTTTTCCATACTGAATAGATATCCTGTTCGAATACCAAAATTCGCCCCTATGTTGTACCGTGTATTTCTGTTTTGCAGTGCTGTGGCAACGTCTTTTTTTGCAAATGCCCAAACTTCTATTAAGGCCATCCATATCGGAGTTGACAGTGCCGATTATTTTTACCAGAAAGGATTAGAAGAAAAAAATAAAGGCCGACGGCTTGAATCACTGAAAAATTTTGAGAAGGCTGCTGTTTATGATACGGCAAGCAAATCCATCGTTTCGGAACTGGCTTCTGCTTATTACGATCTTCGGAAGTATGATAAGTCAAGGATAATGTATATAAAGCTTGTTGCATTAGGTGATGAAACACCTGAGAATTACAGGTGGATAATGAAACTTTCTTTCCAGATGAAGAGAAATGATGATGTGCTTTTGTATGCCAATAAGCTGAAAAAAGCAGACCCGTCAGCCAAGGTTGATTATTATATCGGCCGGGTCAATTACGACATAGATAATTATGGTGAAGCTATTAAATACCTTAGCAAAGCAGCTAAGCAAGAACCTGCCAACGCAGAGATACCTTACCTGATTGCCCGTAGCTATGCGGATATGATGAATTACAAAACGTCTATTCCTTATTTCAAACAGGCAATCGAACTGGACCCTTCTAAAAACTACTGGATTTATGAACTGGGTCTTATTTGTTATGCCATGCATAACGATAAGGATGCATTGAAGTATATCCTGGAAGCAGGAGAGAAAGGCTACAAAAAAGACAATGATTACCTTGAGAACCTTGGCATCGCTTACCTGAATGTCGGCGACCTGAATGAAGGGGTAAATATCCTGAATGAGATATTGAAAAGAAAACCCAGCGACCTGAACATACTTAATATGGTGGCTGAAGCCTATTATTTTAAAAGCAAGTATAAAGAAGCAATTGAGTACTGGGACAGGTTGCTGGAATATGATAAGGAAAGCGCTACTTCGCTTTACATGATCGGTATGTGTTACCAGAAAATGGGCGGTCAGGACAACAAGCAAAAAGGTATTCGCCTTTGCGATAAAGCTATTGAAATGGATCCAAGCCTTGCTGCTTATAAGCAGAAGAAAATGATGGCGGGATTGTAATCTTGTTTCAATGAAACGATGTTGGGGCTGCTCCTTCGGGGCAGCTTTTTTTATTCCTTATTCAAGTAATAAAACCTATCCGGGCCTTGTTATAAAAGAAACAAAGTTTGCGGTTTTTTGCGTTTGGAAAACGCAGTGTTAATAATTTATACAGGCAATAATTGTTTATTCCTTTTTTTTTATTTGTAACTTCCAAGATAACTTTTTTTTATTCTTTAAAACTACTGCTATGGGAAAAACAAGAATTACACTATTACTTTTTAGTTGTTTCCTGCTCTTTGGCTTTTCGTTGATGGCGCAGACGAGATTGGTAACAGGGAAAGTGCAGAACAGCAAAGGGGAACCGATTCCCTTTGCCACTGTCCAGGAAAAAGGAACAACCAACGGCGTGATGGCCGACAAAGACGGTGGTTTCTCTATTACCGTTTCCAATGCGAATGCTGTATTGATTATTTCTTCGACCGGCTTTCAGGACAGGGAAATTTCTGTCGGCTCCACATCTGATTACTCTTTGACCTTAACAGAAACAGGGAGCCTGGATGAGGTAATGGTGGTAGCCTACGGTACTGCCACTAAAAGAACTTTTACCGGTTCGGCTTCTGTCATTAAGCCGGAAGCGATAAAAGACATTCCTGTTACATCGTTTGAGAATGCTCTTACGGGGAGGGTGCCGGGTTTGCAGGTAACGCAATCATCAGGGCAGGCTGGGGCCATTTCCAATTTACGCATCAGGGGGATTGGCTCAATGAATGCTTCAAATGAACCTTTATATGTAATTGACGGGGTGCCTGTTGTAAGCGGTTCAGGAGGGCAATTGAGCGGCGCCATTTATGCTACCAACAATGTTATGAACAACTTAAACCCCGCCGATATTGAATCCATTACTATACTGAAAGATGCTGCGGCTTCTGCTTTGTATGGTTCCAGGGCGGCAAATGGTATTGTTGTAATTACCACAAAAAACGGAAAGGCCGGTAAACCGCTGGTCAGTTTAAAATCATCTATTGGATTTACCCCTTCCTGGGCCACGGATAATTATGAAGCGGCAGGTGTGCAGGAACAGGTAAATATGCTCTACCAGGTTTTCCATGATTATAATACTACAGGTGGAAGTACGGAACAATTTGCCAATAGCAATTCGTTGAGCAGGTTGAATACAAAGTTTAACAGGCATGGGTACACATTTTCTACCAATGGGACAGGCCGGTATGAGAATGTGGTTATTTCCGGTATGACAGACGGTATTGAGAACAGGGAGGGAAAATACTTTAATTGGGATGATGTCCTGTTCCGCACCGGGTTATATAATACCAACGACCTGTCAGTAAGCGGTGGGTCTGCCGGAACAAAGTATTATGCTTCGGTTTCTTATACAAAAGACCAGAGCCGGATTATTGAAAACGGCTTCGATCGTATTTCCGGAAGGGTGAACCTGAACCAGAAAGTGGGAAAATTTGTAGAATTGATGTCGAATGTAAGTGTTTCGAGCAGTAAGCAGACTGGTTTTAATGATACAAGAAACCTGGGCGGCAATGTGTTCTTCCAAACAAGAAACCTGCTATGGTCTTTATACTGGCCTACAGATTATAAAACAGGGTTGCCGTTTACAGCCCGCCTCGGAAGCCTCGCTTATAACAACGAGTACTACAGGAATGAATGGGAAAACGGTTCAAAAAATGTAAACTTAAATGCAGTAGGCGGGCTTACAGTTCACTTTACATCTGACCTGAGGCTGAAATCCATATTGTCCTATAATGATACAAGGATAAGAGAGTTTCTGTATTACAGCCCCAAGCACTTTAACGGGCAGTCCAGCAACGGGTCTATTTCAGAGTACCTGACAGATTTTAATAAACTGGTTTCTTCCACAACCCTTAATTACAGTAAGCAGTTTAATGTACATGGCCTTGATCTATTGGCCGGCTATGAAGCAGAAAAGAATGTTACTGATTTTATGCGAAGCACAGGAACCGACCTGCCTTCTGAAGTAGTGCATACGGTGGCCACTGCAGGGGTAACCTCTTCCAATGCGTATAACTGGGGATATAACCTTCAATCTGTTTTATCAAGGGCGGAATACAATTATGATCAAAAATACTATGCCTCTTTCTCTTTCAGGAGGGATGGCTCATCCCGGCTGGCCCCTGATACACGGTGGGGTAATTTCTGGTCGGTAGGCGCTTCCTGGAGGATGGATAAGGAAGACTTCATAAAAAACATCAAATCCCTGAGCCATCTGACTTTAAGGGCTTCTTATGGGGTTAACGGCACCATGCCTTCTTCCAATTATGGGTGGAGGGCTTTGTACAACTACACCAATAATTATATGGGATCGGCTGGCGGCTCTATATCCACCGCGGGTAATGAAGGTGTAAAGTGGGAAACGAACCATACAGCGGATATAGCGCTGGAATTCGGATTCTTTAACCAGCGGTTTACCGGTTCTGTGGAATACTTTAACCGTAAATCAAAAGACCTGTTGCTGGATGTGCCCACTTCCCTGGTAACCGGTTTCTCCAGCGTATTGAGTAATGTGGGACAGATTACGAACAAGGGGCTGGAACTGGAATTAGGAGGGGATATTATCCGGAAAAAAGACTTCAGATGGGGGGCATCATTAAATGTTACTTTCCTTAAATCGAATGTTGACAGGCTCTACAGGAGCGCTGAATCACTAACTGGCAATGATATTATCTGGTCTGACCCAACAGGAGGGGATGCCAGGGCGCAGTATATCTTCAGGGAAGGAAACCCTTACCTGTCCTTTTATGGTTATGAATGGGGGGGAGTAGATGCTGACAATGGGAAGAATGTTTGGTATGTAAACGACCCGGAAGATAAAACGGCCGGCGACTTTCTGCATAACGGAAGGGGGGCTACTTATACCTTCGGCACGGCCAACAGGGTTATTATCGGGAATGCTACGCCTAAAGCCTACGGCGGCATTTTTACTGACCTGGAATACAAAGATTTTTCATTGGGCTTCAACTTTATTTATAAAATCGGCGGCGATTTATACGATGGGGCTTTGAAGGATGTTTCGGATGATGGCTATTACTGGGAAAGGATAAGGGCACAATACACATGGGATAATATGTGGACAGAAAATAACAAGTCGGGAACATTGCCTTTATTAAGCGGCAATGACTTAACCGACCCGATACAGTCCAGCACCCGTAATTTGTTTAACGCTTCTTTCCTGCGCCTGAAGAATGTAACGCTGGCCTATAAGCTGCCACGCAGTATAATGACAAAAATCGGGTTATCCAATGGCCGTTTGTTTGTAAACGGGACCAACCTGCTAACAATGTCTAAGTATAAAATTGCAGATCCGGAGGTTAACCAATATGGCACCCGCGGCTGGGAAACGCCTTATGGGAAAACATACACCTTCGGAATAGAAGTGAGCTTCTGATTTAATCAACAAATTTTAAATGAAGTTATTATGATATACAAGGATATTTTAAAAATAGCAGTGATCTCCTCCCTGGTTTTTACTGCTTCGTGCAAAAAAAGCTTTCTGGATGTTCCGCCTACGAACGCCGGAGATGCCTCGTCATATATTAAAACCGCCAACGACGCCAAGGTGGCCGTCAATGGGATTATGAGAAGCATGATCAGTTCCTCTTATTATGGAAGAAATTTCGTTTTATATGGAGATGTGAAAGGAGGGGACCTTACTGTGTTCTCGCAAGGCCGGGGCCTGGACAACCTGTATAGCTTCAACCATTCCCCGAACTCCGGTAGCTATGGGGATCTTTGGTCTAGCTTATATGATGTGCTTCTCCAGATAAATTCTTTACTGGAGAATATCGAAAAACTGGAAAATGAAGGAAGCGCTGAAAACTTTGCCACTTACAAAGGGCAGGCGCTTACGGCCAGGGCGTTGGTTTATTCTGACCTGGTTCGGTTATATGGGCAGCCCTATACCGAAGACAAGTCAGCTTATGGCGTGCCAAATGTTACTTCCCGGTTGCCCATTTCAGCACAGCCTTTAAGAAATACGGTAGAGGATAATTATACCCAGATCATCGCAGACCTCAAAGCTGCCGAACCCTTGCTGCCAAAAACAAAAACAAACGGCTACCTGAATTACTATGCCAACAAAGCGTTGCAGGCCAGGGTGTATTTGTCTATGGGGAATAATGCAGAGGCTTTAAGCGCTGCGGAAACTGTAATTGGCGCCCCCGTTTATTCCCTCTACACACCGGCCAACTGGGTTAATTCCTGGAGATCGCAATTTGGAAGCGAAGCTATATTTGAACTGGGCGTATTTCCTACGCAGGGAGATTTAGGCAACGCCTCGCTTGGTGCATACCTGCGGGGCAAAGGCGTGGGGGGCAGCGCTATTTTAGGATGGTTTGGGGCCAGCGATTATTTCCTTGCCCGCCTGGGAGAAGATGCTACAGATGTACGCTGGGGCGTAATGGGGCCCGATGAAGTTTCTACCTCCGGAAATCCGCATTATGGTGCCTGCTATAAATATAGCGGCGGCACCGGCCTGACCGGCGATGGAAAAAGTCCTGCCACTGCGGTAAACATAAAGGTGATTCGCCTGTCCGAAGTTTACCTGATTGCTGCTGAAGCGGCATTACCGACAGATAAAGACAAGGCTGCAGGTTACCTGAATGAAATCAGAAAAAGGGCTCCTGCACTACCCGCTGCCACCAATGCTACGGTTACTTTGGATATGATACTTGATGAAAGGAGCAAGGAACTTTTGGGAGAAGGCCATCGTTTCTTTGATATGATGCGACTGAACAGGTCTATTACGTTTAACGATGAATATCTCGGAGGTGTTATTACGCATCGTCCTAAAACGATTGACCGCACATTCTTTAAAACCATATTACCCATTCCTCTTTCAGAGATCAATGCCAACCCCGGAATAAAAGCGCAGCAGAACCCCGGGTATAACTGATTTTTGGAAACCCCAGTAGCATAAGATACAGGAGGCCGTCATAGAAAGACAGCCTCCTGTATTTACATTCTCTCCGGCACTTTTATTCCCAGCAGCCCCATTCCAGAAGCAATTACATTCGCCGTCATTTCCGACAACTGAAGCCGCAATTCTTTTTTCTCTTCCGACTCAGCGTTCATTACAGAATGTTCTGTGTAGAAGGTATTGAATGCTTTGGCCAGGTTGAAGACATAAATGGCAATTACCGAAGGATTATGCTCTGCACAGGCCTGTTCAATAACCGAAGGATATTGCTCCAGCAAAACGATAAGGTCTTTTTCCAATTTCAAAAGACTCCCTGCTTTCCACTTTCCACTCGCCACTTTCTTTCTTAAAATCGATTTTATCCTTGCATGAGTGTATTGCACAAAGGGCCCTGTAAAACCATGGAAGTCGATTGATTCCTCCGGGTTGAAAATCATTTTCTTTTTAGGATCTACCCGCAGCAGGAAAAACTTCAAGGCGCCCAGGGCAATAGTGTCATATAGTTCTTTCAATTCAACTTCGGTGAAGTCTTTTACTTTGCCCAGTCCTTCTGTTTTTTGCCGGGCCACGTTTACCATTTCATCTGCCATATCATCTGCATCCACTACGGTTCCTTCCCGGCTCTTCATCCTGCCGCTTGGCAACTCTACCATACCATAGCTTAAGTGGTAAATGCCGTTTGCATAGGGCTTGCCCAACTTTTGTAGAATCAGTTTCAGTACTTTCATGTGATAGTTCTGTTCATCCGCTATCACATAAATACTCTGGTTGTAGTTGAATTCATCATATTTCTGCTGCGCCAGCCCCAGGTCCTGGGTAATGTAAACGGAAGTGCCGTCTTTCCGCAGCACCAGTTTTTCATCCAGTCCTTCTGCCGTCAGGTCAATCCATACACTGCCATCTTCTTTTTTAAAGAATACCCCCTGTTGCAATCCTTCTTCTACAAACTGCTTGCCCAGCAGGTAAGTATTGCTTTCGTAATACATTTTCTGAAAGTCGGCGCCTATTCGCTTATAAGTAGTGTCAAAACCTTCATATACCCAGCCGTTCATTTTGTTCCATAATTCCATTACCTCCGGTTTCCCGGCTTCCCAATCCAGCAGCATTTGCTGTGTGGCTTTCATTATCGGCGCTTCTTTTTCGGCTTCTTCTTTGCCTATTCCTTTTTCTATCAGCGCTGCCATTTGGCGTTTATGCTCTTCATTGAATTTTACATAGTAATCCCCTACAAAATGATCGCCTTTGATACTGGTGCTTCCGGGAGTGGCGCCATTGCCAAAAAGCTGCCAGGCAATCATGCTTTTGCAGATATGAATGCCCCTGTCATTTACAATGCAGCTTTTAATAGTGTCGTATCCGCATTGTTTTAAAATTTGTGCAATGCTCCATCCGAGAAAAATATTCCGCAGGTGGCCGAGGTGCAAAGGTTTATTGGTGTTGGGCGAGGAGTATTCCACCATTACCTTCTCATTTTTAGGAATATCGTACCCGAATTGTTTGTTATTGTAATTGACCTGAAGAAAATTTGCCCAGTAATCGTCGCTGATGACGAGATTCAGAAATCCTTTGATAACATTAAAGCTCTTGAAAAATTCCGGGTTGTTTTTGATCAGGGCCTCGCCTAATTCATTGCCTAATTGTTCCGGCGATTTTTTCAATTGCTTTACAAATGAAAACAATACAATCGTGTAATCTCCTTCAAATTCCTGCTTGGTCGTATTGATGGTCAGTTCTTTTTCGCTGATCTCTGCTCCGTACAATTTTTTCAGTGCCGATGTTACAAGAGGTTTTATGGTGTTGACGATACTCATTTCAGTAATCATAATAAGCCGCAAATTTAAGCCCGGAATTTGGCATTTGGGCTTTCTTTCAATTACTTTGCTTGTAATGCGCCGATATATTTACAAAACCCGGAATTTTCTTCTGCCGGTGATTGATTTTTTTTATCCGCCGTTCAGGAAGGTAATGAACCTTCAGACATTCCGGTATGCGGCGGCGGGCGGCGCTAATGCGTTGCTTGGCTTTCTCATTTTTGCGTTTAGTTTCAAATTTATTTTTGCGGAAAAAACATTTGATTTTGGCTTTTATGCTTTCAAGGGCCACATTGCAGCCCTGATTCTGTCTTTCTGCATTACGTTCCCGATAGGGTTTTTTATGGCCAAATTCGTGGTGTTCAGCGATTCCCGGATGAACTGGAAAGTGCAAATGTTCCGTTACCTGATGGTTTGCCTGTTTAACCTTGCCTTAAATTATATCCTGCTTAAAATACTGGTAGAGCGGTTTCATATCTACCCGATTATAGCGCAGGTCATTACGCTGGTTGTAGTTATTGTTATCAGCTACATTGCCCAGCGGAATTTTTCTTTCCGCTTGTCTTTGCCGGAAAACGAAGATGCTTCTAAAACGTAATGGAGGCCGATTCTGCTTTTACGGAAAGCTGGCCGTTACAATTGCTGCGTATCACCAGGTGCTGCTGCATCGGGTAAATGCGTATCAGGCTTATATCTTCAATAGCGCCGTAGCTGCTTACACCCTGCATCCATTGCTGGTTCAACTGTTCATTGATGGTGGTTTTGGCAGCGTCAATATAGGCGCCCAATTCAAACCGGGCATACTTTTTTATTTCCCTTGTAATTTTTTTGTCAAACAGCCAGTCGGCAGAGGAGAGTAATACATTTTTTGATTTGATGTCGAAGTCAACATCTTCTACCTGCAGCGTTTTAGTGGCGGTATCATAAGCGGGCCGCCCCGTAAGATAAACCGCTCCGGTATTGGTGCCTGAAAAATTTATTTTAATGATCAGTTTGTCAAAGCCGCCGCCATATATTTTACATTCTTCAATGATGAATTTCTTTTTTACAAATGCCTTTCGGAAATCAAATTCCTTCCCCTTCAATTCCGCATTGAGCAGGTTACTTAGTGAATCATAATTGAGTACCGCATCAAGAAAAATGGAGAAGCCACGGTTTCTGCCGAAAGAACCCAATCGTGGAACCCATGAATTTTTTTCAATCGGTTTTTCAAAACTGATTTTAGGCTTTGCAGAAAGCCCCAGGTAAATGTTCAACGAATCCTTGTCAATATAAATGTTGTTGATGTTTACTTTCTGCGGGTTTACCTGTAGCCAGCCCAGCCCATACAGGTCCTGCACTTTGTTCATCTGGTCCCATACCTGCTGGAAATAAGGTTTCAGGTCAATGGCGCCATAGTCTTTCTCTAACAGTGCTTTTGAAGCATCAAGCTCTGTTTTTAATCCTTTCAATACCTGGCTGGTAATATCCTGTCCCCAGAAGCAGACTTCACATTTATCCAGCGCTTCAGGCTCTTCCCTTTTTATGTTCAGCTTTACTTTATAATCCGGTTGAATACTGATAGAAGCAGTAAAGCCAACGGTTACTTTTCTTTCGCCTTCATCTCCAAATCCGCAGCGGCAGGGCGGTGTCCAGGGGGAAATGATGGTGCCGTTTACGCAGGCCCTTGTGGAGCCTATAATTTTGTAATAGCCGGTAAAGCCAAGGTAAAGGGTGGGACCGGCCGCCCTGATAGTAAAAGGGCTTCTGCGGAAAATGTATTTGTAACGGATGTCGCAACCTTCCTGCACCCAGCCGTCAGGATAGCCGGGAGAAGTAAATAAGGTATCCACACTTTCCTCTGCCAGCCGGAATAGCGGCGCAAGATTTACCTGTATGGGGATGTTGATTTCAGAATCGGGTAAAGAGTCCAGCCTGAAATTCCCCGGCGACAAATCGGGCCGGGCGGGATTTATTTTCTGGGAATAGGCGAGTACGGATAAAAGAAGCCCTGCTAAAAAAAATATTCCTTTTTCTTTCATTCTTGAATTAACGGTCAAAAATAGCTAAAGAAAAAATAAGAATTTGTGAATAAATTACTAAGGCATCATACGTTTTTCTTCATGCAAATACTCGTTTCTATACCTGTGTATTGACCGTAATTGGGAATTATAGTATATCCCTGCTTTTTATAAAGCCGGGCTGCTTCCGGCTGCTTATTACCCATTTCCAGCACCATTGTTTTGTTGCCCAGTTCGGCTGCCCACTTTTCTAATTCAATCAGTATGGCAGCGCCGATACCGTTGCCTCTTGCTTCGTCTTTCACAAACATTCTTTTTACTTCCACCGAAGCGTCTTCAAATTTTTTGAAACAGCCGCAGCCAACCGGCTCATCATTCAAATAGGCAAGTACTACATTGAGAATATTATCAATTTTATTGAACTGGTTGTAATAATCCTGCAGGCGGCCATATTGAACGTCGAGGTAGCGATTCAACTTTTCCACTAACAGATGAAAATCTGTGTCGTTGCTGTCGGTTCGTTTGATAGTTAGCATTTGTTATAGGTCAATGTAAAATTCAGCTATTGCGGGGTCTTCCCCAAATTTGAACCACAGAGGCGCAGGGAACGCAAAGCAACACAGAGCTAACCCTGTGAATCCCCGTGCCGTTGTGCCTCCGTGGTTAGTTTTTTGACAAATACTATTTCAAGCTGTGCCACTACCGCCCGGAAATATTAACTTTAGATACTAAAACGGTCGGCTATGAAAAGAAAGCAACTTTCGCTTATTATATGCTCCCTTTTTCTGGCAGTTACCACGCTGGCACAACAGGAACCTTCGCCGGAAGCAAAAGCCCTTCATGCTAAAATGATGTCGCAGATCAACAAAAGACATGTGGCGTGGATCAAAAAAACGGCTAAGGAAACCCATGATAACAAGCTGGGTACTGATGAGGTAAACAGTAAGGCAAAAGCTTATGGCGCATTGAATAAATTGGGCAATGCTGATATAGAAGCATTGGCATTCCTGGTAATGATGGAAGCCTCCAGGTCAGCGAATGAAGACCTGAAAGCTATTATGGAAAACGTGAAAAATATCAATGAGCAAAAACAAAAATTGCGTGCTGCAAAGTTACGCCTCGAAGATGCTAAACCGGTAACAAGGCTTCAGTTGGATTCAATCCGCCTGGTAGTAAAAGAAGCCTCTGCATCCAAAACAAAACTCCAGGCCAGGAAGCCTGTTCAAAAGGCGCCGGTTGACAAAACAAAAACGACTGACAAAACGAGGGTGCCGGTAACAACCGGTACGCAGGTATCAAAAGAAGAGGCGGATAGGCTAAGGGAAGAAGTAAAAAAAGACCTGGATTCCATGAGCGAAATGGGGGAGATGGAATCCCTGCGGCTGCAGATGGCCATGGATAGGATGAGCAAAATGATGAGTACCCTGAGCAACCTTATGAAGAAAGTCAGCGAAACGGCAAATCAAATTACCCAAAACCTGAAATAGGCTTCTGCGCCTTCACCGGCAAGTGTTTAAGCCATTCTGAACGGCTGTGTTGCCGGTTACTGCATCTTTGGCCTATGGGCTCCCTTTTATGAAGGCATAGCGACCCAGGCCTGACATTTTTTCACGTTTTCCCCTAACGGCATAATCATTGACAATCAGGTAATGCCGTTTTGCCCAAAGGATGACGGCATTAAAAAGGAAAATCAATATTATGGCAAAGATTATAGGAATAGATTTGGGTACTACCAATAGCTGCGTGGCAGTAATGGAAGGTAATGAACCCGTTGTAATTGCCAACGATGAGGGGCGCCGTACCACCCCATCGGTAGTGGCATTTTTGAAAAACGGCGAACGCAAAGTGGGCGACCCGGCCAAGCGCCAGGCCATCACCAACCCGCAAAATACCATCGCTTCGGTAAAGCGTTTTATGGGCCGCCGCTTCGATGAAGTAGGCGAGGAGATCACCCACTGGAGCTATAAAGTGGCGAAAGGTGACAATAATACCGTTCGTATTGACATAGATGGCAGGCTCTACACCCCGCAGGAAATATCTGCGATGGTGCTGCAAAAGATGAAAAAAACCGCTGAAGACTATCTCGGTCAGGAGGTTACGGAGGCCGTTATTACCGTTCCGGCCTACTTCAACGATGCCCAGCGCCAGGCCACCAAAGAGGCCGGGGAGATTGCCGGGCTTACCGTGCGCCGGATTGTGAACGAGCCTACTGCCGCTGCGCTGGCCTATGGCCTCGACAAAGGCAAACACGACCAGAGGATAGCCGTATTTGACCTCGGTGGCGGTACGTTTGATATTTCCGTACTGGAATTAGGTGATGGTGTGTTTGAAGTAAAAAGCACCAATGGTGATACCCACCTGGGCGGTGATGACTTTGATAAAGTGATCATGGACTGGCTGGCCGATGAATTCAAGAAAGATGAGGCCATTGACCTGCGCAAGGACCCGATGGCTTTGCAACGCCTGAAAGAAGCGGCAGAAAAAGCAAAGATTGAATTGTCTTCTTCCAGCGAAACAGAAATTAACCTGCCCTATATCACAGCGGTTGACGGCGTGCCCAAGCACTTAGTGAAAAAGCTGAGCCGTGCCAAATTTGAACAATTAGCCGACAACCTGTTTGCAAGATGCTTAAAACCCTGCGAAGCGGCGTTGAAAGATGCCGGCTTATCTGCATCGCAGATTGATGAAGTGATATTGGTAGGCGGTTCTACACGTATCCCCAAAGTGCAGGAGATAGTAGAAAAATTCTTCGGCAAAAAACCCAACAAAGGGGTGAACCCTGACGAAGTGGTAGCCGTAGGCGCTGCTATACAGGGCGCTGTATTGACCGGTGAAGTAAAGGATGTACTGTTGCTTGATGTAACACCACTTTCTCTTGGTATTGAAACGATGGGAGGGGTGATGACATCGCTGATACCCAGTAATACCACCATCCCGACCAAGAAATCGGAAGTGTTCTCCACAGCCAGCGATAACCAGCCCGGCGTGCAGATACATGTGCTGCAGGGCGAACGCAGCATGAGCAAGGACAACAAGAGCCTCGGCATCTTTAACCTTGATGGCATACCACCTGCACCAAGAGGCGTGCCGCAAATTGAAGTGATATTTGATATTGATGCCAACGGTATCCTGCATGTTACTGCCAAAGACAAAGGCACAGGCAAAGAACAAAAGATACATATCGAGGCCGGAAGCGGATTGAGCAAAGACGAAGTGGAAAAAATGAAAGCCGAAGCAAAGGCCAATGAAGAAGCCGATAAGAAAGAAAAAGAAAAAGTAGAAAAGTTGAATATGGCCGACAGCCTGGTGTTCCAGACAGAAAAGCAACTGAAGGAATACGGCGATAAAATACCGCAGGATAAAAAGACCGTGATTGAAAATGCGGCTGAGCAACTGAAAGAAGCCCACAAATCACAGGACCTGGCAGCCATTGATACAGCCATGGCCTCTTTGAATACGGCGTGGACAGCGGCGAGTGAGGATATGTACAAGGCTACGCAAGAGCAACAGCCCGGTGCAGAAGCTGCAGGCGGACAAGCAGAAGGCGCTGCGGCGGGAGGTGATAATGTGACGGATGTACCGTATGAAGAAGTGAAGTAAGATTTAAGATTGTTGATTTAATAATGAAGCCCTCGTAGTGATGCGGGGGCTTTTGATTTTAATAATGTAATTTAAGAATATCCTGTTGATATGGAATGCTATTCCTACGCCCCGCTGCGTGTCCCCCGGTTGCCCTGAGTCTTCCAATTCTTTAAGAAAATTAAAAATTATAGGGTTGCTATGCTTAGTGTTTACTAAGCCTGCCCGTCCGGTCAGGCGGGCATCAAACCCGGAGGGTTTGTCATTCAGCAGTAAAATACTTGTTTCCGAGCCGACTCGGCGTCAATTTGTGTTTTTTCACCGGCAATCGTTTTGTAAGTCAGTCCGGTGGAAGAGAAATGCCGTCCCGGCGGCATCTAAAATCATTTTGCCCTTGCCGGGAATTATCCTACCTTTTATTTCTCTAAAAATACATCAACATGAAAAAATTATCTGCACTTGTTCTGGCTGCGGGAACAATGCTGCTTGTTTCTTGCAGTAACGGAGGCGGTCTGTCTGCCACTGCCAAAAAGAATCTTGAAGTCAATGACGCCATCATGAAAGCCTATGAAGCAGGCGATTTCAGTAAAATGGGAGATTATATTGCTGCCGATGCAGTGGATCACGGCGGAGAAACAGGCGATGTAAAAGGACTGGATAATATCGTCAGCGAAATGAAAAGATACAGGGAGATGATGCCGGACATGAAATCAACGATGTCAAAAAGCCTTGCTGATGATGAATATGTTTTTACCTGGGCAACCATTTCGGGAACGATGGGCGGTCAGAAAGTAACGATGTCGAGTGTGGATGTGAGCAAATTCAAAGATGGGAAAGCGGTGGAACACTGGGTATATATTGACCCCAAAGACCTGATGCAGATGATGCCGCAGCCGGGAGCTGATACCATTACAGCTAAATAATTCTCTTGCTATCGAATTGGAACAGGTCTGTGAAGCACAGACCTGTTTTGTTTTGCTATAGTATTACCGCAAAAAAGTATTGTTGCCTTTACAGCAAATTCAGGTTCCCTCATCAAATTCCTACCGCCCCGATGCGTGGGGACACGCATCATGGCACCGGGTTTGTTTTTCCCCCACAAAGCCGCAACGACCACGAAGAGGACTTCGCCCCGCTGTGTGTCCCCACGCATGACTGCGTCAGGAACTGGAGCCATTAACCTAACCAATTCTGCCTGCATTAATAATACCACCTTACAAATGCTTCCATTGCAGCATAATGGGTGAGGCCGAGGTCGGCATAGAGGTTAGCCGTATTGGCATTTCTTTCTTCGGCCCTTTGCCAGAACTCCCTTGAATCGGTTCCCTGGAAGGGTACCATGTCTTTTTGCGACTGGTGAATGAATATGCCAAACCGCTTTTTCAATACCTGGTCGGGGCTCATGGGAATAGCCATTTCTATTTCTTCGATATTCCATTCCTGCCAGGCGCCTTTGTAAAGCCAGAGCCAGCAATCATTGATCCATTCATCACCGGCAGCCTGCCTGTCCGGCAGGCAGGCTTTTATTCTTTTCAGCGCTTCTGTTACAACATTGAAGCAAATGATATGTGTGCCATGCGGGTCGGCAAAGTCGCCGGCGCAATATACCTGCTGCGGCTTTATTTGGCGCAGCAGTTCCATTGTGATTTTGACATCCTTTTCACTCATCGGCTTTTTCTCTATGGTACCTGTTTCATAAAAAGGCAGGTTTTGAAAATGGATGTTCGCTTCTTTAATGCCCACATAACGGCAGGTAGCCTTTGCTTCGCATCTTCTTATCAATCCTTTAATGGCCCTGATGGCAGCAGTGTCTACCTGGTTTGATTTTTTCCGGGATAAAAATTTCCGGGCATCTTCTAATATTTTACCAGACTTTTTGGTGTTGATACCTGCAATTTCTTCAAAGCCTACCGCAAAATCGAGGAAGCGGGTAACGAACTCATCGGTTACGGCAATATTACCGCTGGTCTGGTAGGCTACATGCACATCATGCCCCTGGTCATGCAGGCGCTGAAAAGTGCCCCCCATGCTGATAATATCATCATCCGGGTGAGGGGAGAAGATGATTACCTTTTTGGGATAAGGAGAGGAACGTTCAGGATGCGTAGGTATCAGGGCATTGGGCTTTCCACCCGGCCATCCTGTAATAGAATCCCGCAACAGGTAATACACCTGCAGGTTAATTTCATACGCATCGCCTTTTTCAACCAGCAGGTCGCTTAAGCCGTATTCATTGTAATCGGTATTGGTAAGGCTTAGTACAGGTTTCTTTAGTTTCAGCGCCATGTTTACCACGGCCTTCTTAATCATTTGCGGAGTCCACTCGCAATCGCCGGTGAGCCACGGTGATTTGTTTCGTGTAAGCTCTGAGGCGGCCGCTTCATCCACCACAAAAGTTACATCATCATGATTTTGCAGGAGTGATGCCGGGATATGTTCCGTATCATCATCTTCCGCAGCCTTCTTAAGTATGGCGGCCTTGCTTTGGCCCCAGGCAAGCAGGATTATTTTTTTTGATTTCAGGATGGTGCTGATGCCCATGGTGATGGCAAGGCGGGGCACTTCTGAAATATTGGCAAACTCATACGAGTTGGCAATGCGGGTTGAATTATCCAGCGTAATGAGCCTTGTTTTGGAATAAATGCCTGAGCCCGGCTCATTAAAGCCGATATGCCCGTTTACGCCGATGCCGAGTATCTGCAGGTCAATGCCCCCTGCTGCTTCAATCTTTTTTTCATATTCATTGCACTGGGCTTTTATATTTTCTTTGCCTGTCTGCCCGTCAGGGATGTGAATGTTTTCGGGTTTTATGTCCACATGGTCAAACAGGTGGGTACGCATAAAGCGGTTATAGCTTTGCAGCGCATTGTTGGCAATGGGGTAATACTCATCCAGGTTGAAGGCAACTACATTTTTAAAGCTCAGTTTTTCCTCTTTATACATTCTTACCAGCTCTGCATACAAGGTTTTTGGTGTAGAGCCTGTGGCCAGTCCGAGTACGCATCGTTGTTTTTTCTTTTGTTTTTCCCTGATAAGCTGGGCTATCTGCTGCGCCACAAAATGCGAGCCTTTATACAGGTCAGGATAAATCTTAACGGGTATTTTTTCAAAACTGTCCCTGAGGTCAAAGGATGCTGTTTTCTTAGCCATGAAAGATATGCTTGTTTAAATTGCACCAAAGATATTCATTCCATCGGCTAAGAAAAAGCAAATGGGGTTGCAAAAAGCCGCAATAAGAATTTTACATTTAGTTCACTTCAATTTCATCAAGGAATAACCATGACCTGCTGCCTGCACCGGGGGCGCCTGCGGGAATGATACCATGATTAAAAATTACCAGCTTAAGGTATCTTGTGGTTACAGGCTTATCCAGTTTCAATGTGGTTTTATCCTTATCGGCCGACCGTACAATGCTGACAGGTACGCCCATAGGCGAAAAATTTTCACCGTCTGTTGCAATGGCTATATCAAATTGCGCCGGGGCGTATATCCAGCTTGCAGGCTGATCCAGTTGGTGAATGACAATTTCATTGATTTCGGTTGCTGCGCCCAAATCAATAATGGCTTCGCAATCTTTTCCTTCAAAGCCGATAAATTCCCTGCTGCGGGCCAGGCCCCTTGTATTCTGTACACCGTTTACCAGTGTAAAGGCGCCATCGCCGGGATATTTGGAGGAAGGTTGTTCTTTTAAAGTTATTTTTTTACCGGTAGCTTTGTTGAAGTGGAATGATTGGGAAATACTAGATATGGGTTTGTCGTTTACAAAGAAAGATGCAGATTTTTCCTCTGAATCTTGTATTTTAAAAGGTTCACTATACTTTAAGATAGCTGAACTCAGAAGAGCGGGCGGGTATCCTATGTAACCATTTTCAGCTTTGCTTTCTAATTTCCAGAGAACTCCATTATAATCTTCTGTAGCCAGTACTGTGGCTTTTAAATCAAAATACGCTTTGCTGTAATTTGCCTTCCACAAATCATATCTTCTGAATTGCGTTTGCAGCCTTTTTTCAAAGCTTTCCCAACTTTTATTTTCTTTCGGGCTCCACAACACTTCGCTTAGCGCTGCCATGCGGGGAAAGACCATGTACTCTACTTTTTCAGGCTTCTTCATATATTCTGTCCATACATTGGCTTGTGCGCCTAAAACATAAACTGCTTCTTCGGCTGTCAGTTCTTTCGGTACCGGCTCATAGGCATACACTTTTTCAATGGGATTATAACCGCCGATGGTTACGCTGTCTTCGTTTGTACTTTGTGAGTAATCGAAATAAACGGGGTTGCCCGGCGTCATGATTACGTTATGCTTTTGTTTGGCGGCTTCTATGCCACCGGCTTCGCCTCTCCAGCTCATTACAACGGCATTGGGCGCCAAACCGCCTTCCAGTATCTCATCCCAGCCAATCATTGTTTTGCCTTTGCTGTTCAGGTATTTCTCAATTTTTTGCACAAACCAGCTTTGCAGTTCATGTTCATCTTTCAGGTTATTCTCTTTCATGCGCTGCTGGCATTTAGGACAGGCTTTCCAATGGGTTTTGGGACATTCATCGCCGCCGATATGAAAATATTTTGAAGGGAACAATGCCGTTACTTCATCAATTACATTTTGCAGAAAAACGAAAGTGGCGTCATTACCTGCGCAAAAAACATCGTCAAACACTCCCCATGTTTCCTGCACCAGCTTTATGCGTCCTGCTTTTTGTTCGGCAATGCTTTTATCGCTTTTCATGTTGAAAGGAATATCAGTGGGCTTATCAGGAAAGCAACTCAGCCAGGGATAAGCAGCAATAGCGGCGCCTGCATGACCGGGCATTTCAATCTCGGGAATTACATCAATAAACCGGTCTTTGGCATATTGTACAATCTCTTTTACCTCCTTCTGCGTATAAAACCCGCCGTAACGAAAATTATCATTGCCGTTGCCGGGATAGCGGCCGATGATTGTGCCATTGCGGTAGCCACCAACTTTGGTGAGGCCGGGATATTTATTGATTTCAATGCGCCAGCCCTGGTCTTCTGTAAGATGCCAGTGAAATTTATTGATTTTATGGTACGCCAGGTAATCAATATATTTTTTTACGAAGTAAACGGAGAAAAAATGACGGCTCACGTCAAGGTGCATACCCCTGTATGCAAACCGGGCATGGTCGAAAATTTCAACAAAAGGAACTTCTTTTTTAGCATCCTTATCAGCAGGGATCAGTTGAAACAATGTTTGCATGGCATGAAAAGCCGGTTCATCAAAATTGCTATATATGGAAATACCATCGGCGGATACAGAAAGCTGGTAGGCCGGTTTCCCGGAGGTGGGCATTCTTTTCATGCCGAAACTTATATCGGCGGCTTTCCCTTTCAGCGCTTCGGTAACGGTAATGCCGAACTGCTTGTTCATTTCCTTTTTGAAGTAAGAAAATAATTTAGTCCATTCCACATTCGGGAAATTATTGCTTACGGTTATACTGTTTTTTAACAGGTAAACTCCTTCCGATTGTTTTACTTCAACAGGCCAGGGAACAAGCGATAAAGCAGGCTGCTGGGTTTGGCCGGTTAAAGAAAAAAGGGAGGCAATCAGGGCAAAAAAGGAATGTTTCATGTTATCATGCTTGGTAATAAAAGAATCTTTGACAGGTTGTATTTCAAGCATTAAATTTACAGATTCCCTGTCCATATTAATCAATATTTATGGGTTTGAATGAAGATATTGTCAGGCAGTTTTATACGGCATTCGGAAAGAGGGATTATGAGCAAATGAACAGTTGCTATAGTGATGCTATTCTTTTCAGTGATCCTGTTTTCGGGCTATTGCAGGGCGATGAAGTCAGGGCGATGTGGAAAATGCTTTGCATGAACGGGAAAGACCTTACCATTTCGTTTTCCGATATACAGGCGCTGGATGAAGAATATTACACCTGCAAATGGGTGGCCAACTACACTTTTTCAAAAACGGGCAATAAGGTAACCAACCATATCAAGGCCCACATGCGGATAAAGGACGGAAAAATCATTGAGCACAGCGATGCGTTCAAGATAAGCAAGTGGGCTGCCCAGGCGCTGGGATGGAAAGGGCAATTATTCGGCTGGATGGGCTGGATGAAAAGAAAAATACAGAAGAATGCCCGGAAAAGCCTTCAGCAATTTATGGAGAAGCAAGGGGCCGTTTGATTATGCCGTTGCTTTTTCCGTTACAATCCTTTCCGCCAGCCATAAAAATTCCGTAAGAAAGTTATTGACAGCGTTTTGAAATTTTTCATCCGTTAGCTCTCCTTCTTCGTTGAATTTCTCATGCACTTTGGGAATAATCAGCAATTGCGGCGAAGCAATACCAAATAACCCCGGCACAAGTAATAAAAGTTGTTGTGCAGCCCTCATGCCGCCCAGCGCCCCGTCAGATGCAGTGGCAATGCCAAAGGGTTTATGCAGGTGTTTGGGAAAGTGGTCCAGCAGGTTTTTTAAAGCAGGCGAGTAGCCCCCGTTGTATTCGGGGGTTAGTAAAATAAATGCTTCGGCCTCAAATATTCTTCTGGCAACGGGCTGCAACGCAGCAGGGGCTTGTTCGGGATTCTTCCAGACTGATTGCAGCGTCGGCACATCAAGGTCTTTTAAGGCAATAAGCCCTGTTTCATGCCCGGTTCTTTTCTCCAGTTCTTTCTGTAAAAAAATGGCTACTCTGTGGGTAAGGCTGTTTTTCCTGGGGCTGCCGGATAGTATTTCAATCTTCATGTTTCCTGTTTGGTTCAAAAAATAAAAATAGCGGTTAATGCTTCAAATAACAGTTTTAAAACAGGTGGTTATTCCTGAATGTAGTAATTTTCGCAAACAAATTTATAACATGTTCAACAGAAGAAAGTTTATAGCTTCCTCTGCATTTGGTTCTTTATCTGTTTTGCTCGGCAAAGTTGCGGCATCTCAGCCTTCTATTGTTACGGTAAAAGGAAAACCTGTAGTAGTTTCCACCTGGGATGCGGGCCTCCGGGCCAATAAAGCGGCCTGGAGTGTATTAAGCGCCGGTGGCAGGGCATTGGATGCGGTGGAAAAAGGGGTAATGGTAACAGAGGAGGAACAGAATTGCTGTGTGGGATTAGGCGCCAACCCGGACAGGGATGGATTTGTAACGCTGGATGCCTGTATTATGGATGAACAATCAAATTGCGGCAGCGTGGCTTTTTTAGAACGCATCAAACACCCTATTTCGGTAGCGAGGCGGGTGATGGAGAAAACACCGCATGTAATGCTGGTGGGCAGCGGGGCGCAGCAATTTGCAGTAGCGGAAGGATTCCCGTTGGAAGAACAAAAGCTTTCTCCCGATGCCCAAAAGAATTATGAAAACTGGCTGAAGAAGTCCGAATACAAGCCGCCATCCATTAATATAGAAAACCAGCAGGCAGGTAAAGCCGGTCATGGCCCTTTTGCTCCTGCAAAACTTGATAATGGTGAATGGAACCATGATACAATTGGTATGGTGGCGATGGATGCCAATGGAAATCTGAGCGGCAGTTGCACCACCAGCGGCGCCGGGTTTAAGATGCGGGGGCGGGTAGGTGATTCGCCTATTATCGGCGCCGGGTTATTTGTAGATAATGAAGCAGGTGCCTGCACAGCTACGGGCCAGGGTGAAGATGTGATACGGGTGGCGGGTGCACATTCCGTGGTAGAACTGATGCGGCAGGGTCTTTCGCCGTCAGAAGCCTGTAAAAAAATTATTGAACGCATTATCAGGATAAAAGGCGATAAGGCAAAAGATATACAAGTGGCTTTTTTAGCGATTAATAAAAAAGGACAGGCGGGGGCCTATGCCATTCACAAGGGGTTTAGCTATGCGATACGAAATAATGAAAAGGAAGGGTTAGTGGCAGCAGGAAGCTATTTTAAATAGAGGGAATAAGAAATTAGGATTTAGGATTTAGGAATTGGGAATAAACAAGTATAAACGCATGTCATACATTATTGAAATAGCAACTTCAGATTTTAATACAACAAAACAGGCGGTGGAAGGCGGAGCCGACAGGATTGAGCTTTGTGCCAATCTTGCGGAAGGGGGCGTTACACCGTCTTTGGGAACCATAAAAACCTGCCGGGAAAAATTTACTGTGCAGTTATACCCGATCATCCGGCCACGGGGCGGCGACTTTTTGTACAGTGATGAAGAATTTGATGTAATGCTGAACGATGTGAAATTGTGCAGGCAGTTAGGTTGTGATGGTGTGGTAATTGGTTTGCTGAACAGAGATGGCGGCATTGATGTACAGCGCACCGCCAGGTTAGTTGAAGCGGCCTATCCGCTGGGTGTAACTTTTCACCGGGCTTTCGACAGGTGCAAAGACCCGTTTGAAGCGATGGAACAATTAATTGGTATGGGCTGTGAACGAATCCTTACTTCAGGGCAACAACCCGCAGCACCGGAAGGCGTTGAACTGATTGCTGCGTTGAACAAGACTGCCGATGAAAGGATTATCATCATGCCGGGAAGCGGCGTACGAAAAGAGAATGTAAAAATGTTGGCGGAAAGAACAGGTTGTACTGAATTTCACTCTTCGTTAAGAGGAAAGGAACGGAGCCGGATGGAATTTGTGCACCCGGCTTTTGCGGATTTGGCAGAGAGTTATTCTAACAATACAATAAGCCCTGATGAGGTTCGGGTGCTTAAAAAAGCATTACTTTGAATGAGATACTTATATGTCATAATTGTTATCTTCTTCTTGTTTGGTTGTAACCGAAAGGACGATTCTACAAGCTCTAATGAGTATGCGGCAAAATTTGTTAGAGAGTTAAACAAGTCGGATACTTTCCGGTATGAATTTCCTCTTGGCCGGGATGGTAAACCTGATAGCCTTACTTATGATTATTTGAAGAATTTTGGTGAAGAAACAGGAATCCCGTCTTTAGAGAAAGGGTATGATTCAATTGCAATACAAATAAGATTTGAATGCTTTCTTTTTAACAGGATCAAAATAGTCACTCTTAGGCATAATAGAGAAAAATGGAGTGCAGAATTAGCAGAGATAGAAGGACACTTTAATGAAATTACAGGAACTAATGAATCGTTTTCCAAGGTTGTGGTGTATGAAGACCCAAAATCGGGGTGGATAAAATTTATAAATGATATCTTCGATTTAAAGGTCTTAACAATAGAGGATGCTACTGACCTGCCCGGGTACAAACCAGGGAGAGTGAATGACGGGTGTGCAATAGATGTGTGTTTAACGACAAAGAATACATACAGATATTACTACTATAATAACCCGGATGCCTATAGTGAATTTTGGCAGGCAAACAATATGGTCGCTATTGAGAAGTTGCTTTATAGCGAGTTCTCTGTTTTAAGTGAATGGGATGAAGAATTAATGGCGAGGCTCCGGAAAAACCGTGAAGAAAAAGAAAGCAGGCTTAAGGAGGATGGGAAATCCGGCAAACTTCCTAAAGTGATTGAAGTAACTCTTGACGATATTCCTGATACGATAGGGCCTGTTCAAAAAGATGAGAGATGAATTTTTCCTCCTAAATCTTCACCCCCTTCATATACGCTGCATTGGCTTCCGCTGCTCCTAATGGTGTAGTACCTTCATAAGCCTCCTGCTCTACGATATAGTATTTCATGCCGGTTTCTTTTGCGGTATGCAGCACTTTAGGCCAGTTGATAGAGCCTTTGCCGAGGTCAACCGAATTCTTATTGTCATCTGTTCCGGGAGTTTTGCTGCGGTCTTTAACATGACAAAGACGGAAACGGTTGGGATATTTTTTCAGCCATGCTTCAATATCTTCACTTTGGGCAGCTACCCAGTACATATCCAGTTCAAAATCAACAAGGGCAGGGTCGGCGCCGTTCATTAATAAGGCTTGAGGATAAACCCCGTTTTCCGGTTTGAAAGAATAAGCATGGTTATGATAGGCAAAGCGGATACCGTTCTTTTTGCATATCTCTCCCTTTTGGTTAAACACATCTGCATAACGCCTGTAATCATCCAGCGTTTTTTGCGGGCCTAACCAGGGGCAGATAAGATATTTCATCCCGATAGCGGCAGCTTCAGCCGCTTTCTTTTCAAAATCCTGGTTCATATTGCAATGCGATGCTACCACAGTCATTCCCAGGTCTTCCACATAGGCTTTAAAATCTTTGTTACTCATTCCCCAGAACATGCCCTGCGGGCCTTCGTAACTTTCAATTTCTTTATAACCGAATGAAGCCACCTGCTTTAAAATGCCTTTGGGATCTTTGGGCATATCTTCTCTTAGAGTATAAAGCTGCAGTCCGAATGTTTCTAAATTTTTCAGGTCGGCCGTATTTATTGTTTGTTTATCAGTTGGTATTACTTTGCAGGCAATGGGAGAGAGGATCAGTCCGCCGGCAAGGCCGCCTGTCAGTTTGATAAAGTTTCTTCTTTGTTTGTTCATTCCGGTATTGTTAGTATTTGTCTGTTAATTAGGCCCATGCTTTATCGCCTTTTTTATAAGGGTAAGCCCCGTCAAATTTACCCGGCACGGGCAACCAGCGTAATGCTTTTTTTTGTCCCGCTTCTGATGTAAAGAAGCCGAGCAAGGTGAGTTGTTTAAACATGGTATAATAATGTTTCGGCGATGCAACGAAATCGTATTCTTTGTCCTGTTCTTTCAACTCGTTCTTTCTAGGTTTATCTTTTTCTTCCTGTTGCTTATTGTATTCTTTCGCTTCTTCTTCCAATTGTAATAATAATTCCTTCCGCTGCTGTGCAGAACATTCCATGAATGATTTATTGTGCAGTTTTTTACAGGCATTGTCTATTTCGGTTATACCGTTTATAAATGCTTCCTGGCTTTCCGGTGTATAACAGTCTTTTACAATCAGCTCCATAAACTCCGCCACTTTTGCTTCTTTGGCGCCGGGACTGTCTGTAGCCGGCAAAATAGTTTCCCCTATCTCATCGAGCAAAGACAGGTTACCTTCGGTAAATTTTAATCCTGTTTTATCTGCGGATTTGCACCCGGATAAAAAAACTTCCCCGCCTACTACAGCAGCCCCTGTCAGTACGGCGATCATCCTGATAAGTTCTCTTCTGTCCATAGTATTATAAGTTTCCTTTTTTCAATTCATTTACGGCGAAATCAGCAGCTCTTGCTGTTAATGCCATATAGGTTAATGATGGGTTTACACAGGACGCAGATGTCATGCAGGCGCCATCGGTTACAAACACATTCAGTGCATCCCATACCTGGTTATTTCCGTTCAGCACCGATGTTTTAGGGTCCCGCCCCATGCGGGCAGTTCCCATTTCATGAATGCCCATGCCTACCGCATAGCCTGCATCCCAGGAGTGAACATTTTTACCACCGGCTATTTCCAGCATTTCTTTGGCATCATCCATCATATCCTTTCTCATCCTTTTCTCGTTCTCTTTAATTTCCACGTTTATCTTTAATACCGGCAATCCCCATTTGTCTTTTTTCTCTTTATCCAGTTTGATCGTATTTTCATGGTAAGGCAGCATTTCACCAAATGCAGTAATGCCCATATTCCATTCGCCGGACTGGCATAGCGCTTCTTTGAAATCAGCGCCCAACATTTCGGCAACCTGTACGCCTCTGCCTCTTCCGGCGCCGCCCTGGTAGCCAAACCCCCGTACATAATCCCGCTTATCATCGTAAACATTCCTGAACCTCGGAATATAAACGCCGGTGGGCCTTTTTCCATAAACAGTATAATCAAGAAAACCTTCCACATCGGCGCTGGCGCCACAGCGGAAATGGTGGTCCATTACATTATGTCCCAATTCGCCACTGCTGCTGCCCAAACCTTCCGGCCATATATCTGTAGCACTGTTCATCAATATCCAGGTGGAATTGAATGAAGAAGCGCAAACGAAAACAATTTTTGATTTGTATTCGTAGGTTTTGTTGGTTTCTGCATCTATCACTTCTACGCCTGTTGCTTTTTTACTGTCTTTATCATAAATAAGTTTGGTAACAATTTTATTTACTTCAAGAGTCAGGTTGTTGGTGGCCCTGGCTGCGGGTAATGTGGCCGACTGGGTGCTGAAATAAGCGCCGAAAGGACAGCCTCTCCAGCATCGGTTGCGGTACTGGCAGTTCACCCTGTTTTGTTCCGGCTTTGCTTCTGTGATATTGGCGCTGCGGCCAATGAACATGTGTCTTCTTCCCTTATAATGCGACTTGATTTTTGCGGCAAAATCTTTTTCTACAATGTTCATTTCCATAGCAGGTAAAAAATCGCCATCGGGCAACACTTCCAGGCCTTCTTTACTGCCCTGGATGCCCGCAAATTTTTCTGCATAGCTGTACCAGGGGGCTATGTCATCATAGCGGATAGGCCAGTCAACTGCTATTCCTTCTTTGGCATTGGCTTCAAAGTCCCATTTATTGAAACGATAGCTTTGCCGGCCCCAGAGCAGGGAGCGGCCACCGAGGTGATAACCCCTGTACCAGTCGAAGCGTTTTTCTTCTACATAAGGACATTCTTTTTCATTGGCCCACATGCCAAACGTTTCTTCGTTGAGCGGATAATCCCTTTTTAATACGGGATAGTCGTCTATCATTTGCCGGGTGCGTTGGTTCCGGTGGGGAAACTCCCAGGGCTCTTTGGCAGCGTTTACATAATCTTTGATATGCTCAATATTACGCCCCCGTTCGAGCATAAGCACTTTTAGTCCTTTTTCACAAAGTTCTTTGGCGGCCCAGCCACCGGAAATACCGGAGCCGATTACAATTGCATCGTAAATAGTATCTGCCATATTTTGTGGTTAGTGTTTTTTTTTTTGAGTCAGGAAGACTGTTTGCTTGTATCCGTCTTGCTTTCGGACTTTCCGACTATCAACTTCCAGACTATTCTCATATATCGCAAATTTTAATTGCCTTTTTCAATGCAGCCAGTTTTTCTTTCGTTTCTTTTCCGCTGGGTATAAATTCCTGCGCCACATAACCGGAATAACCGGTTTCCTGTATAGCCTTCATAATGGCCGGGTAGTACAACTCCTGCGAATTATCTATCTCATGTCTTCCCGGCACCCCGGCTGTATGGTAATGCCCGAAATACGGGTGGTTGTTTTTAATGGTTCTGATTACATCTCCTTCGTTGATCTGCATGTGATAAATATCATATAGCAGCTTGAAGTTGGGAGAGCCGATCCTTTTGCAGAGTTCTACTCCCCAGGCGCTTTTGTCGGCCATGTAATCTTTATGGTCAACCTTGCTGTTGAATAATTCCATCTGGATGATTACGCCGTTTTGTTCTGCCAGCCCCATAATCTTCTTCAAACCTTCCACGCAGTTTTGCATCCCGGTTTCGTCATCCATTCCATTTCGGTTGCCGCTGAAGCAGATAAGGTTTTTATAACCGGCTTTGGCAACAAGCGGAATAGCTTCCAGGAAATCTTTTATCAGCCATTCGTGATTCTTTTTATTATTCCACCCCTCGGTAAGGCTTATTTTTCCTGCTGTATAGCACATGGAGCAGGTGAGGCCATGCTGCTGTGCAACAGGCCATTGTTCAGGCGTTAAAAGGTCTATCGCTTTTAGCTTCAGTTTTTTTACTGCTTTGCAAAATTCTTCCAGTGGAATGGAATTATAACACCAATAGCATACGGAATGATTGATATTCCCTTTCAATGCGGCATTGGTTTCCGTAGTGAATGAGTGGAGCAGGGGGCCTGCGGTAAAGGCAACAGAACCTACGGCCAATTGCTTTAATGTTTCCCTCCTTGTCTGCTTATCATTCATCGGCGCTGAATTTGAAACGTTTAGTGTACAGCTTTAAGCTTTTTTGGGTTTTTAAAAAGAAGGAGGAATAGTAAGGCAACTCCTGCAGCAAACAGGCAGGGGAATAACCAGATGGTTTGCCATTCGTGGTTTACTATTTTACCTGCTTCATCAACAACGGCATATTTACCAACAATTTTTCCCGCGGCCCAGAAGCCGATATACATGCCAAGTCCATAAGTGGCCAGTGTAATTAACCCCTGTGCGGACGACCGTACTTTTGGCCCTGCCGCATTGTCTGTATAAATCTGCCCGGTAACAAAAAAGAAATCGTAACAAATACCATGCAGAATGATGCCGCCGTAGAGCATCCATAAATTACTGTTTACATCGCCGTAGGCAAACAGCCCGTAACGAAGCACCCAGGCAAACATGCCTATTAAAAGCATTTGTTTAACGCCGAACCTGGCAAAGAACAAGGGCATCAGGAAAAGGAAGATGGCTTCACTCATTTGCCCCATTGTCATTTTACCGGCAGCGCCTTCCATACCGGCTTCATTGAGAAAAACATTGGCCTGCCCGTAATAAAAAGCAAGGGGAATGCAGATTAATATGGAGGCAAGAAAAAATATCAGGTAGTTTTTATCCTTCAGCACTTTTAAGGCGTCCAACCCTAATACTTCGCTGACAGATACGTTCTTTCCTGCTTTTGGCGGCGGGGTGTTGGGAAGAAAAAAGGAAAAGATACCAAACGCTGCTGAAGTAATTGCCGCTACTTTAAAAGTTATATCCAGCGAGGATGGGGAGTCTTCCCATGCCATTTTACCAATGATGAGTCCTGCAATAATCCAGCCAATGGTGCCGAACAGGCGGATGCCCGGAAATTGCTTTTCGGGGTTGCTGATCTGGTTCAATGCAATGGCATTTACCAATGCCAGTGTCGGCATATAAATTATCATGTAAATAAGCAGAAAGGAATAGAAAGAACCAAAGCCTGTTTTTTCAGAAATAAAATAAAGCAACCCGGCGCCAACGAGGTGAAGGATACCCAATATTTTTTGCGCTGCAAAGTAGCGGTCAGCAATTAAGCCAATAATGAAAGGGGCAATGATGGCGCCCAGGCATTGTGTGCCATAAGCTAACCCTGTTTGTGCATCGGTAGCGCCGATGTTTCCTTTAATCAGGTAGGTACCCATTGTAACAAACCATATTCCCCATACAAAGAAATTGAGGAACATCATGGCAGAAAGCTGAACCCGGGTTGTAAGTTTCATGTGCAAGCTCGTTTAGTAAAACCGTTTTTTTTAAATAAAGGCTTTAAAAAGCTAAATGTACTATTTTTAAGCGCAGATTTACAAAGTTGATTTTTTTTAATCTGTACATATAACTAACAATTGTTTACAACATGCTGAACAGGAAATTACGAATGGGGATGATCGGCGGCGGACCGGGTGCATTCATTGGTGCGGTACATCGTATGGCGGCTAACTTGGATGGGGAAATAGAGTTGGTATGCGGTTGTTTCAGTAGCCAGCCGGAAAAATCGGCACAGGCAGGGAAAGAACTGTTTCTTCCTGCTGATAAGGTATATAGCTCTTTTAGTGAAATGATTATTGCAGAAGCTAAATTGCCGGAAGGGGAACGTATGGACTTTGTAAGCATTGTTACGCCCAATCATCTTCATTTTGAGCCGGCCCGGCTGGCCCTGGAAAACGGGTTTCATGTAGTGCTGGACAAGCCGGCCACTTTCAACCTGGAAGAAGCTAAAAAACTACAAGGAATAGTTAATAAAAGTCAATTGGTTTTTTGCCTTACGCATACTTATACGGGTTACCCGATGGTAAAAGAAGCGAGGCAGCAGGTATTGTCCGGCAAATTTGGGACAATAAGAAAAGTGTATGTTGAATACCCGCAGGGATGGCTGAGTTCTTTTTTGGAAGCGGAGGATAACAAGCAGGCTTCGTGGAGAACAGATCCTTCCAAAAGCGGTATAGCCGGTGCAATGGGCGATATAGGTACACATGCCTTTAACCTGGCGGAATATGTAAGCGGCCTGCAAACAGAAAAAATCTGTGCAGATATTAATATCGTGGTGCAGGGAAGAAAACTGGATGATGATGGCGCCGTATTAATTAAATATAGTAATGGGGCCAGCGGCGTGTTGATGGCTTCGCAGATAGCAGCCGGTGAAGAAAACAATATCAAGATAAGAGTGTACGGGGAAAAAGGAAGTATTGAGTGGAAACAGGAAGATGCCAATTCATTGCTGGTAAAATGGCTCGATAAGCCGCAGGAAGTATGGCGGGCAGGCGCAGGTTATACCGGTTCATTTGCCACGGCCAATACCCGCACACCACCTGGACACCCGGAAGGTTACCTGGAAGCATTTGCCAATCTTTACCGGAACTTTGCAAGAACAGTAGCTGCAAAGATCACCGGGGAAAAGCCAAAGGCTGAATGGCTTGATTTTCCCGGTATTGAAGAAGGCGTAAGAGGAATGACCTTTATTGAAAAGGTGATTCAAAGCGGAAAGTCCTCAGAAAAGTGGCTTGACTTTATTATTTAAAACAAGAAGTTCAAATTTAAAAGCCGTATGACAACTATAAAAGGCCCCGGAATTTTTTTGGCGCAGTTTGCCGATGATAAGCCGCCGTTCAATAACCTTCAATCAATTTGCCTCTGGGCCGAAGCATTAGGGTTTAATGCGGTGCAGATACCAACCAACGATACACGGTTTATTGACCTGCAAAAAGCAGCCGAAAGTAAAACCTATGCAGACGAAATAAGCGGGTTAGTAGCAGAATGCGGATTAAGCATTTCAGAATTGTCCACTCACCTGCAGGGGCAGTTGGTAGCCGTGCATCCGGCATACGATTTACTCTTTGATGGTTTTGCCCCGGAGAAGCTGAGGGGTAATGCAAAAGCAAGAACCGAGTGGGCTATTCAGCAATTGAAATACGGGGCCAAAGCATCGCAAAACCTGGGTTTAAATGCACATGCCACCTTTAGCGGCTCCTTGCTATGGCATACATTCCATCCCTGGCCGCAACGACCGGCAGGATTGGTAGAAGAAGGCTTTAAAGAACTGGCAAAAAGATGGACGCCGATTCTTAATTATTTTGATGAATGTGGTGTGGATGTATGCTACGAGGTTCATCCCGGCGAAGATATTTTTGACGGCATTACGTATGAAATGTTTTTGAAAGAAGTGAATAACCATACCAGGGCCTGTTTGCTGTACGACCCTTCGCATTTTGTATTGCAGCAACTGGATTATATCCAATACATAGATTTTTATCATGAAAGGATAAAAGCTTTTCATGTAAAAGATGCTGAATTCAATCCTACCGGAAGGCAGGGCACTTTTGGCGGTTACCAGGGCTGGGCCGACAGGGCAGGCCGCTACCGTTCGCCGGGTGATGGACAGGTTGATTTCAAAACAATTTTCAGCAAGCTGGCCCAATACGATTATTCCGGCTGGGCTGTGATGGAATGGGAATGCTGCATCAAGCATCCAGAAGACGGGGCCAGGGAAGGCGCTGAATTTATTAATAGGCATATTATCAGGGTTACAGAAAAGGCATTTGATGATTTTGCTGCAAGCGGAACCGATCAAAAAGCCAATCGTAAAATTTTAGGTTTAGATTGACCCGTTTCTTTATTATTATTGCAATGAAAATTACAAATATGAAAAAAAGAATTATAGTTATTGCCATTACTGTGTTGGTGATAGCTGCCTGTTCCGGCGGCAGTTCGTCGAACAGCAACGAAAATAATGACGGGGCAAAAAAAGAAACGAAGCAGCCGGAGAACGATCTTTCTTCCAATCCTGATTACCAGAAAGGGTTGGCCCTTGTGGGAGAAAAAGGCTGCTTTGCCTGTCATAAAATAGATGATGAGCTGACGGGTCCGAGCTATAAGCAGGTTGCGGAAAAGTATGCAGGTGCATCGCAGGCTACTGTTACAGAACTGGCAGGCAAGATCATCAAAGGCGGCAGCGGTGTTTGGGGCGAAACGATGATGACGCCTAACCCGGGTGTTTCCCAGGAAGAGGCTGAAGCGATGGTAAAATATATTCTTCTCTTAAAAAAATAATAACATGTTCAGGTTAGCTTACTGTATCATTTCAACCGGATTAATTATGTCTTGCGGAGAAACCGGCACTTCAGGAAAAACTGTTCCAGGGGATACAATACTTCCTGTACAAAATATTCTTTCCGATGCAGAGAAGACGGAAGGATGGCAGTTGTTGTTTGACGGCCAAAGCCTTGCCGGATGGCATAAATATGGCGGACAACCCACAGGTGAGGCATGGAAAGTTACAGATGGCGCTATCTATCTTGATACGATTGCCAAAGACGGGTGGAAAATAAAAGGCGGCGGAGATATAGTAACGGATGAGGAGTTTGAAGATTTTCACCTGAAACTGGAATGGAAAATTTCCAGGAACGGGAACAGCGGTATTATCTTCTATGTGCATGAAGACACGGCAAAGTTTAAAGATTCCTATGAAACGGGACCGGAAATGCAGGTGCTGGACAACGATGGCCATCCTGACGGGAAAATAAATAAGCACAGGGCCGGCGATTTGTATGACCTGATAGCCTGTAGCAGGGAAACGGTAAAGCCCGTAGGCGAATGGAACCAGGTGGAAATAAAATCGGAAAAAGGGAAACTTGATTTTTTTCTTAATGGCGAAAGCATAGTATCAACCACCATGTGGGATGATAACTGGAAAAAGATGCTGGGCGAAAGCAAGTTCAAGCGATGGCCTGAATTCGGGACTTACAAAAAAGGAAGAATATGCCTGCAGGACCATGGCAATCTCGTCTGGTACAGGAATATTAAAATCAAAAAGCTATAGACAGTTAAGGCAAAGCGCCACTATTCCACTTTGGTAACTTTCAGCATATTGGTTTGCAGGTGAAGCCGTACAGGGGTGCTTCCTGTACTTACTACAATTTCCCCTTTTGAAATAAACTTCCTTTCCTTGAGAATATCTATCTGGTCAAATATGATATCATCAAGGCTCTCTTCCTCATCATAATAAAATGCCCGTACTCCCCAGCTAAGCGTAAGCTGGTTTACCAATGTTCGTTCCTTTGTAAAGATATAGAGAGGCGCCCTGGGTCTGTAGCTGCTCAGCATAAAGCCTGTATAGCCGCTTTGCGTCATTCCTATAATAGCATTTGCATTTACATCTTTGGCGAGCTTGCAGGCATTATAACAGATGGCATCACTTAAGAAAGAAGGCGAATGGGCTTGGGGTGCCAGTTCTTCTTCCCGGTCATAATTATAACCGGCTTTTTCTACTTCCAGGATGATTTTTCTCATTGTTTCCACTACCAGTACCGGGTGCTGCCCTGCGGCTGTTTCTGCACTAAGCATTACGGCATCAGCGCCTTCCAGAACGGCATTGGCCACATCGGTTATTTCACTCCGGTTCGGTTTGTTAAGTTCAATCATGCTTTCCATCATCTGCGTGGCCACAATAACCGGCTTGGCCCGGTGCAGGCACATGCGGATGATTTGCTTTTGCAAAAGCGGTATTTTTTCAACGGGTAATTCTACACCCAGGTCGCCACGGGCAATCATTACCGCATCCGACTGAACTATCAGGTCCCTGAGATTATCAAGCGCCTCTGGCTTTTCAATTTTAGAGATAATTTTTGTTTTGCTTTTTTTCTTCTCAAGTCTTTTACGGAGGTCTTCAAGGTCTTTTACCTTTCTTACAAAAGAAAGGGCTACCCAATCCAGCTTTTGTTCAATAATGAAGTCCAGGTCGTCTATATCTTTCTTTGTTAAGGCGGGCAAGGATATTTTCGTATCCGGTAAATTGATCCCTTTGTTGGAAGATAACACCCCGCCTAATGTTACAGCTACCTGCACATCGTTGTTCTCAAGGATTTTTTTAACCTTCACCTCCAGTTTGCCATCGTTGATAAGGATGGTGTTGCCAACTGTTACGTCCTGGTGAAAATTGGGGTAGGAAACGTAGATGCGTTCTTTGGTGCCTGTTACTTTTTCGTTGGTGAAAGTGAGTACATCGCCTTCTTTTATTGTAATAGCCCCGTTCGCTATTTCGCCAACCCTGAGTTTTGGCCCCTGCAGGTCGCCCAGAATGGCAATATTATAAGGTTCTGTCAGGTTGATCTTTCTGATATACTCAATGATCTTTGCCTTGTTCTCATGTGTGCCGTGAGAAAAATTCAGGCGGAATACATTTACGCCGGCCTTTACCAGTTCCAGGAGCTTTTCGTATGTATCACAGGAAGGGCCTACCGTAGCTACGATTTTCGTTCTGTGTATTTTGTGCTGGATGCCAGCTTCTGTGTCCATTTGCTTGTGATAATACTTTGCGGAGTGTTTTACCATTTTTGTTCTTTTAGCTGGCTAATATCTTAACAATCCTCATCCATTCTTCGCTGATCTTGCCTTTGTTTTTTACAGCGTCTTCAAGAGGTATGTAATTCATCTTGTTGTTCAAAATACCGGCGAATACATTATGTTTTCCTTCTAACAGGCACTCTACGGCGTGGTAGCCCATGCGGCTTGCAATGAGCCTGTCCATACAGGTAGGAGAGCCTCCCCGCTGAATATGTCCAAGAATGCAAACTCTTATCTCGGCGGCAGGCAGTTTACTTTTCAGCACTTCCTGCAATTTATTGGCCCCGCCAAAATCATCGCCTTCTGCTACAACGATCAGGTTGACCAGTTTTTTTCTTTTTTCTTTTTCCAGCAGGGATTTAATGATCTGGTCAATATCTGTTTTTCTTTCCGGTATCAGGATATTTTCTGCGCCGGTGGCAATGCCGCTGTGCAAGGCAATATACCCGGCATCCCTGCCCATTACTTCAATGATAAATATCCTGTCATGAGCATCCATGGTATCACGGATTTTATCTATGGCTTCTACCGCAGTATTTACTGCCGTATCAAAACCAATGGTAAAGTCCGTACCATAAATATCTTTATCAATCGTGCCTGCTAAACCTATGCAGGGGATATTATGCTCTTTACTGAACTGAACGGCACCGCGGAAAGAACCATCACCACCTATAATTACCAGCCCTTCTATTCCTCTTTTCTTCAGGTTGTCATAGGCTTTTTGCCGGCCTTCCGGTTCGAAAAATTCTTTGCAGCGTGCCGTTTTTAAAATGGTGCCTCCTCTTTGTATGATATTGGCTACGGAGCGGGATTCCATCCTGACTATATCATCTTCAATAAGGCCCATATATCCACGCATAATTCCATACACTTCCAGCCCGTGATAATTTCCTGCTCTTACTACAGCTCTTATGGCGGCATTCATCCCCGGGGAGTCGCCTCCTGAAGTGAGTACGCCGATCTTTGTAATTTTTTTAGTCATTTTAAAATTTGCCCGCCAAAAATAGGTATTTGTTTCCATTGTAAAGCGGGGCCACTAACAACTGTTTGGTTCGGTAGTTTTTCTCTTATACTTTTCTTAACACAAATACCCATTGGTACGGATGCCGGAAAATTTTATGAATAGTATGTTTAAAATAAAACGTACTATGAAGCAGGCATTTCTTTTTTTATCCTTTTTTTTTGTTATAAAAACGCAGGCGCAGGTTGATACGGCAGGCAAATGGTTAAGGGCATTTCCCATTACAGATTATATCGTTGACCTGAATGATTCGGTAAAACTTGTTCAGATAGAACTACCGGACGGCCTGCTGATTAAGGACAGGCAACTCGGCCTGATGCAGGGTGTATATGAAAACCGGCCTTACGACACAGCCCGTAAAGGATACGGCAGGTGTCATCTTATAAAAGGCAACTACTATTATTTCGCTATCGGTAACAATACAAGCAGCTTTCCATTAAAAGGAGGCGACCTGTTATATACGTTTATGGACAAAACAGCCATTTATTACGGCTTGATTCCGCAACTGGCTTCTCATTTTATTACATTCCAGGATGTGTATGGAGACAGGCTGTTCGACAGGTACTTTGTTTTCTTGAACTGGACGAAAAAAGAAGAGGAGGAACTGATTGATAAATTGGTTGATGATATTCAGTTTACCGGCAACTATTTTATGGAAAACGATTCCTCAATGAATATAGAAATAAAAAAAGGCCCTTATGCAGGAAAAAGGGTTTTACAAGTAATGACGCAATGCCGGCCTGAAGATGTGAAAAATTTTATTCAGTATATACTGGTGCGGCCACGTTTGTATGCCGGTAAGGAATGGAAAATAGCAGAGGTTTTTGCAACATGGGTTTCCGAAGGGGCGCCTGTGCCGGTAAAAGAATGAGACTTCTCCTTGTTTCAGGCATTAGATTTATTATGTTTGAACTATGAAAGTGCTTATTACAGGGGCCAATGGCTTTTTAGGATATTATCTTGCTGAATTACTGTTGGCAAAAGGCTGTCAGGTAATTGCAACCGGGAAAGGAGAATGCAGGCTGCCTTTTTCTGCAAACGGCAATTTTGTATATGAAAGCATGGATTTTACAATTGCAGCAGAAGCAGGGCATTTGTTTGATAAGCACAACCCTCATGTTGTAGTGCATACTGGAGCAATCAGCAAACCGGATGAATGTGAGTTGCAAAAAGAGATGGCCCGTAATATCAATGTGAACGGAACGGCCATTTTGCTGCAAGCCGCTAAGAAGCACAAAAGCCATTTTATTTTCATGTCAACTGATTTTGTCTTTAACGGCGAAAGGGGAATGTACAAGGAAGAAGATAAACCGGGTCCGGTAAATTATTACGGGCAAACCAAGCTGGAAGGAGAGGAATTGGTACAGGAGTACCCGTTTGACTGGAGTATTGTAAGAACGGTGCTTGTGTATGGCCGGAATTTTTCCGGCCGGACTAATCTTCTTCTTATAGTAAAAGATAAATTAAAGAACGGGGAAGCGTACAAAGTGTTGTGCGACCAGGTTCGTACTCCCACCTATGTCGGCGACCTGGCGGCAGGGATTGCGTCTATCATAGAAAAAAAAGCAACCGGTATCTATCATCTTTCTGGAAAAGATGTGATGACCCCTTATGAAATGGCTGTAGCTGTGGCAGATTACCTTAAAATGGATGCTGCGTTGCTGCACCGTGCTACGAGGGCTGATTTTAAAGAACCGGCGCTCCGACCGCTGAAAACAGGGTTTGTAATTGAAAAAGCGAAAAATGAATTGGGGTATAACCCGGTTTCATTTCAGGAAGGGTTACAATTAACTTTTAACGGTTAATGAGCATGGCTGAATTTCATTTCTCCTGCACGGATGGCAACAGGTAGATCATTTTCTTTTGGGGGAATGGGGCAGTTGTACCGGCCGCTTACATAAGCGCAGTAGGGATTGTAGGCTTTATTAAAGTCAATTGTATAGCTGCCAGGTTCAATATCCTGTATTTTCAGATCAAGATACCTGCCGTTGTCATAACTCTGTTCCCCGCATGTTTTATCTGTAAAAGGTATAAACAAATCATCTTCGTATTCTTTAATCTGCATCAGGCTTTTTGACTGGTAAACATGCAATACCAATACCGTATCATGAAGGGTAAAGCGAAGGATGGCATATACCCTGTATTCCTTGAATCTGTTGGCGGAAGTAGGAATATTAAACCAGGGGGCATCATAAATTCTTTCTGCTTTGGTATTTACTTTATATTCTTCCGATACCGGGAAAAAAAGCATATGCTCTTTATCATGCCCTTTAACTACTTCATGTTCCTTTACATATTTTTTCTGGTATGCCTTTATGGCTTGTAAATAATCATTATCCTGTGCATGGATAAACTGCCCCGCTGATAATAATGCAAACAAATAAAAGAGGACGATTTTCTTGTTCATGGTCCGCTAATTCATTAATAATACATTTACGCTTCTTTGCAGAATATTGAAGGCGATTTCTGCCATCAGGTTCTCTTTGTCTAAAGTAGGGTTTACTTCAGTGATCTCAAAGCAGCATATTTTTCGCATTTGCATTAGCTTGCTGATAAGGTCTTCCGCTTCTTTTTCCCTTAGCCCGTTACTGACCGGGGTGCCTGTTCCTTTAGAGATGGAGGAGTCGAGGCTGTCTACATCAAAGGAAACATAAATGTCGGTACATTCGGACAGGTAGCGTATTGCCGACCTGACAATATTCTCAACACCTTTGCTTCTTACCTCCTTGGTCGTAATAACTTTCATATTGTATTTATCAATGAGAAATTTTTCTTCTTTCTCATAATCCCTTAAGGAAATAAATACAATATCCTCCGGCAGCACTTTGGGGTGAATTTTTCCTATATTAATAAGTTGTTTCCAATACTTTTCCGTCTGGTCATCCAGTTCATGCACTGCACATTCTTCATTGTTCTTGCCAATGGATATGGCCATGGGCATTCCGTGCAGGTTTCCTGATGGAGTTGTATAGGGTGTGTGAAGGTCTGCATGGGCATCTATCCATATTACCCCCAGTTTGCTTTTAGGCTTGGCCATTTTTATACCTGCAATGGTGGCGCCGGCAGTGCTGTGGTCGCCGCTGAGTACAACGGGGAAAAAATTGTCTTTAATAGAATCCTGTACGGATTTGCTGAGCTTTTCATAAATGCTTACAAGCCCTTTTATGCGTTTTGCATAAGGCGACTCAATAGGTTCGTATAGCAATTTGTTTTCGTGGGGAATACTTTCTGAAGGGAAATGAATAAAGAAATTGCTCATAAAATCCAGGGCGGCTATTTTGATAGCGTCAATGCCCAGGCTGGCGCCCCTGGTGCCGGCGCCTATTTCTGATGGCACTTCTATTAATTTAATATTTTTCATACATAAGATCGTTAGATGATGAAGTGAAAGGGGGCAATGGAAAATAAAAGCCTATTCAGGGATATAGAAATTAACAGGCAGGAAGGAACGCAGTACACAAAAACTATTCCTGTTATTTGCAGGCTTTTGTTTCATAGATTGTACAAAGTTACCCTTTTGAATCCGGGAAAGCAAATAACAATTCATAAGGCAGGAACTGCATCAATAATAGTCCGGGAACAGGTTACTGGTGAGCAGCTAAAATCGGGATGTGGCTGCGATAAGCCAGACGTTTTGTATTTGAGGTCTTGAATAAGGAAGTTGAATTACTTTCATGTTTGGGTACGGTTACAAGTATATCAATACTCATTTCCTGTGTAAAATAATCCAGCACTTCGAGAACATCGGAATGACTGATGGCATGGAATACAGGGTCAAACTGCTTGAACATTTGCAGCAGCTTGTTTTTTTCTTCATGCATCTCCGGGGTAATCTTTGTCTGGGCCTCTTTGCTGATGTTAAGGATATGTAATTTAGGGTTAAACATCTGTAGCACTGAGATTATTAAAGAGGTAGGCGTTGTTTCCTCTACGTTTTTAAAATCTGAGGCAAAAGCTACATTTGAAAACCCTTTGTAGATAGCATCAGGCGGAACGATCATAACAGGGTACAGGTTTTTGTCTATCAGTTTCAGCGTATTGCTTCCGAACATCACCTGGCGAATGGCTGATTTTCCTGTGATACCCATTACTACAAGGGTTGCTTCTATTTTCTGTGCCAGGGCTGATATATTTTCAATCAGGTCGCCCCCCATATCATGTGCACTGGTAACGTTTGTTACTCCAATCTTTACAAACTCTTTCTTCAGCATTTCCTGGTATATCTGGCTTACATCACAGTCGCTGCTCGTTTCGTAATTGTGGTAAATAACGGCTTCCGTATCGTCTTTACCAGCAAGCATTTGAGCAGTATAACGTGCCGCATTCAAAGAAGTTTCAGAAAAATCAACGGGAATAATAACCCTGTGCATACCACACTGTTTAAGTGTTAAATTTACATGAATTATATAAGTTATCTGCCAAAAGCCTTCACACCACAATCGTTTTACGAAAAGAGCGGTTACAGGGCTTTCTGGTTATTTTGATGTAACAGGTTTTTCTTCTGCATCTGTAAACATCTTTTTTGCAAGGTCCCTGTCGTGTTTATATACATCATCGCGGAAATTCAGCAGGCCTTCATCATCCACCCATGCTGTATAGTATATAATGAAAACAGGAACAGCTTCTTTCAGGCGTACTCCTTTTTCAGTAGTCTGGTTCATGGCCGAAACAATTTTTTCTTTTGTCCAGGAAGGGTCATTGCGTAAGAGCCATTCAGCCATTTTCTGCGGTTCGCTCAGGCGAATACATCCATGACTGAATGCCCGTTTATCTTCTTTGAAAAGACTTTTGGATGGCGTATCATGGAAATACATATTGAAGTTGTTGGGGAAAATAAATTTTACTTTTCCCAACGCATTGCCCGGCCCCGGCCGCTGGCGGATGCCCGAACCCACTCTTTCCATGTTCTTTTTGGCAAGATAATTAGGGTCCCTGGCTATGGCAGGCAGGATTTCACTTTTTATGATGCTTTGGGGAACATTCCAATACGGACTGAAGTATATCTGGTTCAGGTCGCCGTTAAACATCATGGTATTATTGCCTACTTTCCCTACCACCACCACCATATCAAATTCTTTCTTTTTTCCATCATACACATGCAGCATAAATTCAGGGATATTTACAATGATAAGATGGCCGGCCGGTTTCTGGGGCAGCCATCTCATCCTGTCCATATTCATTAGTATCTGCGATACCCGTTTTTCAGCGCTTACATTCATGTCTTTTATAAGCGCTGCGTTGATAATCCCGGTTTGGGAATAGCCATGTCTTTTTTGAAAGCGTTTTACTGCTGATTCCAATGTATCAGTAAAAAGGAAGGAGCTATCACTTCCCGGCATATCCTGTGTAAGCTGTAACCGCTTTTTTATTTGCGGGATAGCAGGATGTTCTGCTCCTGCTTTTAAAGGGGATTTAATATCGGGCAGGGTGGGCCATCCTCCCCGGATGGCTATGTCATAATATAGCGTTAACTGCTTTTTAAGTCCCGCATACATATCGTTTACATCTTCATAGTACTTATCATCTTTATGCTTTTTAGTTAACAGCGAATCGGCTATTTTCAGCGGGCTTTCTTTCCTGATCGGGATGAATTTTTCCTGTTCTTTTCTTTTTACATAACCTTTTTCATAAGTACTGTTGATGAAACGTATAAAATGTTCCGTAAAACCGAATTCAGTTGTGCGTATCAAAGTATCCTTAGCGCTTACAGTAACCTTTTCCTGGTCTAAATATTTGCTTGCCAGTTTATAAAACTGGCTGTTGGCAAGGGTGGTATCCTTTAGATGTGTTACAGCATAATCATACTGGTTCCAGAAAAAACGGGCCTGCTCTGTAAGCCCTTCGGGTGCAAACCACGCATATTGATAATTACGGGCATTGTAGAAGCTGCGGATGCGCCGTGCAATTTTTTTATCATGAATCTGGCGGTTGAGAATATACGTTTCCATGGCCATGCTATCCAGGAAAATGCTATTATAGGCGTTTTCTGGGGTTACGCTATAATCCCTGTCGGTAATTTTTTTGGCTTTTGCCGTATCGCCGATCGGCTCATCTACGTTTTCGATTTCAGGTTCATCGTTGCTGTCTGCAACCTTTTCTTTTGAGTTTTGACAAGCTGTTAGCAGTAATAATACCGCTGCTGAGGTAAAAAAAAATCGGTTCATAATTTGGGTTGTGGTGGTTTGGCGGGGATAAAAATACAAGATACCGCCTAATTGGCTAAACTATTTTGCAGGAATTCTGTTTTAACCCGAACCGGGCGGCTTGGTTGCCGGAAATATTGAACATTTACGGCAAAACAAACAATAAATGAAAACTGCCGGACTTAGCCGGCAGTTTTAGGTTGTTTACAATTTAGAATCGTCTTTGAGGTTGTTTCTGCATCCGGTTTGTTTTACGGAAACTATTGCCGGGTTTCTTTCCTTTTCCCTTAGCTTTTATCACAGCAATTCTTCCAAAGTTGTCAACTTTGATCTGAACGTCATTTCGGCCAAGGCTAAAAGAAGAAGAGGATACCAGTTTCTCTGTTCTTGAAAACATGCCGGTCCGCATTTCATATACTTTGATAGTATGTTGCCCTGTACCCAGGTTTGCAAGCTTAATGCTTGCATTGCTTCCGAAATAGCTGCGCCCGTCAATTACGATTCTGAAATTTTTATTACTGGTTACCGTAACGGTGGGGCGGGGAGCTGCCGCAAAAACGGCGGCAGTAATGAACAATCCTGCGATTAGTGTAAAAATCTTTTTCATAATAGTACTGTTTATTTGTTAGGGCAGATGACTTACCGGGCTTGCCGCCTGCCGATATATTTTATCCCGGTAATCTTATAATTTCAAATGAGGTGCCAGTATGCCGGAAATAGGTAAAGGAAATGTTAATCGGGCCGAAAGAAGTTGTTTCGTTGCTGGCGCTGCCTGGTGAAACATAACCCCGGAAAGGGTTTTGTTGACTGTTATTTAAGGTTAATAAACCCTTTCGTTATGTTAACGGGTAAAAGATCAGTTGAAGAGCAGGTCGTTTTCGTTCAGGTCGTTTTTCAGGGTTTCTTTTGAAGGGTAGGAGGAGAAAAGTGATAACAGGTCGAACAAAGCAAAGTACAGGAAGATATAATGAAAGGTCAGCAGCAGGAAAATAACGGATGACAGGACTGAAATAACATGCCACCAGAGTTTTCGTGTATAATATTTTTCATACCAGGCAATCCTGGATTCAAAATCTTTTTGCCGCAGAAGTTCCTTTTTATTGTTTACGGCAAAAAAGATGAATATAAGGGCTATGCTGATACAGGTGAAAACAAATACGTTTTTGATACTGAAGGCAAAAAGGGAGGCCGGAAAAATGTTTATCCGCATTTTATAAAGCAATAGTCCGCCCGCAAGCAGCAACAGGCAAACTGCCAGGAAATTGAAGAAAATGCGTTTAAACGCCTTGTACGGTACAATTTTCAGTTCCATGTACTATTAACGAATAAATACGGGAAAATGTATGCGAATGGTGCAAGTACAGGGAAACCGGCGGTTTTATACCGGGTTGCGGCTGTTACAGGTTCACTACACTGTTTGTACCTCCGTAAATATTTGGCAATTCACCGTCTGCAAAAGGCTCATTCAGCCATTCTGTATCGTTTACCAGGTACTTAAATTCATGCGAGCTGTCTTTGGGCAGGTTGATATTTACACTGAAAATGCCATCTTTCTTTTTGGCCAGGGAAACAGCCTTTTCCCAATCATTATTAAGGCCAATTAATTTAACTGACGCTGCATCTTCTGCTTTAACGGCAAACTTCACTTTGCAATAATCCTTCGTTTTGTAATAGGTTTTTTCTACCATTTTATTTTCAATTAAAGTATAATGTAATATAATCAATACGGCAAGCAGTCCGTAGGTTGAATGAAGCGGCAAAAATAAAAAACCAAGGGCTGATGGGGGTTGTTATTATTCCACATTGTGCATAAGTTATTGACAGCCTTTATATTATTGATGCACAGTAAACTGTATGCAATTTTTTAAATGCTGCGGCGTTTTTAAATAGTCTGTACCTGTGAAAACCAATATCCTTTTGCATGAACCAATATCAACCTATCTACAATGATCAGGCATATATTGCCGAATCATTTTTGCTGAACGAAGATTTTATTTTACAAAGCTCCAGGCTGGCCTGCTTTAAGATTAATTCGTATAAACTGTCCCTTATTAAAGCCTCTTTTTGTAAAAGCCGCGAAGACCTGGAAGAAAACCTGAAAAAGGGGCTGCTCAATTTCACAACGCCTGTGGAAGTGCTTAATGAGACGGCATTCTTTTCGGAAGAGATAGATAATTAACTTCACCCGGCGCTTCAGCAGGAATAGTAAAGGAGAAAGTGCTGCCAACACCTTCTTTGCTTTCGATATATAACTGGCCGCCGTTTTTGGCAAGAAATTCCTTGCATAGCATTAACCCCAGGCCTGTACCGGATTCATTGGCCGTTCCTTTTGTTGTAAAGAAATCATTCCTGCTAATTTTTTTAAGGTCGCTGCTGCTGATGCCAATGCCCTGATCCTTTACATATACTTCAATAAATGAGTCATGCCGGGTTATGCCTATGGAAACAGTTTCATTCTCCGGGGAAAATTTGATGGCATTTGAAATAAGGTTTCTGAGCACAAGGTGCAATGTTTCTTTATCTATCCGCCCGGTTGCCTCTTCTTTGCTATCCACATGAAGCGTTACATTTTTGGGCTTTGCCTGGAGGTGCAACAGTTGCGTTACTTCGTTAATGGCGTTCTTTATGCTGATTTTTTCAGGTAAGGGGTTGCCTGCTTTCATTTGCGATTTAGACCATTGCAGCAGGTTCTCCATCAGGCTGGTGGTAAAATTAATATCGTTCAATACTCCCGGAACCAGCTTTTTAAGGTCTTCAGCAGGCATATTATCCTGGTGAACTTCCCGGAAAAGGTTACGCAGGGCATACATGGGGGCTTTCAGGTCGTGGGAGATAACGCTGAACACTTTATTTTTTATACTGTTCAACTCTGCCAGTTCTTCTGCTTGTTTTCTTAACGTTACTGTGTTGGATTGCAAAACCTGCGCCTGCTTTGAAATCTGCCCGTTCTTTTCTTCCAGCGCTTTATTTTTTACCAGTATATTTTGATGGTACAGGATATTTTCATTCTTAATAAGGTACAACCCGTAAAAAATAAATGCAAGTAACAGCAGGTGATTGCTCAGGTAAAGATTGGAATTAAGGAGCTGAAAATTGAATTTATACTGCTCCAGCACCACGATAAGTATGAAATAACTTATCATGGAAAAGGCAAGTGAGAAAACGATGCTGCCCGGTTCTTTCAGGAAGAAAACAGAAAGAATACCACAAAGAATAAACGTAAGCCCGATGCCGGCATCCATCCCTGACATATACACCACGCAGGTTACAAACGGGTAGGCAATAAAAAACAGGTATAGCGCCGCTTCGTGACGTAGTATCTTATTCAGGTATAGCACAGCAAGACTTATAGTAGCGGGCAGAAAGCTGATAGCCCATACATTAAACGGGATCCCGGGAATAGTAATGATTCCAACTATGGGAATACACACATTGATGATTAAAAGGAAGAAATTAAGCTGGTTAAAAATGCTCAGTTTTCGTTGCTCATATTCTTCCAATGAAGGAGTATATCCAATAGCCTTGATTTTATTCAGGGAATATTTTAAATAATCAAGAAGGGGATAATCTTTAATTGTAAAATCTGTGGAATTTACTTTACGGGGGCGTTGCTGCAAATGCGGTGCTTGGCTTTCCATGGGTGTCTATTCGGATTTAACTCTTAGCCAAAATAGACAATAATTTGCATAAGCAAAAGCACTTAAAATTAATTTTAGGGAAATTACGAGGCGGTTCTGTAAAGCACTAAGTAGCAACCGGGTAGGTATCCTTGCCATAAAGGATAAGAATGACTATAATCAAGAAGCAAGGGTTTTACCGGTTAAAGGCAGCAGCGGGGCGATTAATTTTTGCTAAATGAACGAAGAGGGGCGCTTTGAAAAGGAACATCAAAAAAGGCAACCAGGGCTTTTCTCCAAACATCATTCAACCGGCCCATAGCCAATATTTCCTGAAGGTAAAGGCACCTTTTCTGATAGTCATTATTTTCTGCAATGAAATCAGCAATCAATTCTTTTAAGGCATAAGAAGCTTTTAGATGGGTCATGCTGCAAGTTTACATGTAGTAAACTAATAATTATGCCATGGGTAGTTTTTTTATTAAAAAGATATGCACAGTAGCAAGAGCACAATTGGAACAAAATTCAGATAGGCCGGTGTTTTTAAGTTTTTTCCTGCCCGTAGTCTTCCACACAAAACGTTCCTGCCCCTGTCTGGCGCAGCCGACATGGGGCAGTCAGGGAACGAAACGCTTTGTATCTTTAGATTTTGCTGATGAAAAATAACATCTTGTTCCATAACTGCCCGGAGTCCTTGCTGGCGCACAGGGCGGGGAGTAAGAGACTCCGGGCGGAAACAAGTTTGATCGTTATGCAAAAGGACTTGCTGGAGTAAGCGCTTTCTTTTCTTTTGCAAATTGGCGTGCAGGCAATATCAATACGCTTCATTTCGCTTTTCAATTAGTTTATACGGGAGTTGGAGTTTTTTTTCCTGCTGTGGGATTAGCTGTAGGGTTTATAGATATTGTTTGGGGAAATGATATTTTTGGCGATGGAAAGAAATAGCTGCTATGAATAATTTTTATTATTATTTTTTTTATACCGTGGCAATTTTTGCACGTAGAATTAACAAGAGAGATAAAGATTATGCTTTTTCAAGCCTGATATTTGTTTCGTTATGTGTCGGGTTAAATATTTTATCAGTTATTTTTATAGTTGATAAATTTACTTCTGTTTCTTTGAATATCACAACAAGTATTTTACTAATGGCGGCAATTATTTTTGGCGTGAACTATTTGTTGTTGATGAAAAACGGAAAGGACGTTAAAATAATTGAATTTTATGACAATATGCAGAGAAATCATAAGGCTACATTTTGGAAAAGAGTTTTTGTAATAGGCTATATCTTTTTGTCTTATGGGTTGTGTATTTTTGCAGCCTACATAACCAAGAAATAAGTGGTAATGTCTCAAAATAGTTGGTTTTAGTTTTAAGACGATCAGATATTGATTTACAGGGCTGTTCCTTCAGCCCTGTTTTATTTTTTATAGGGTTTTCTGCAAAAAGTGTTTTTTTCCTGCCCGCAGTCTTCCACACAAAACGTTCCTGCCCCTGTCTGGCGCAGCCGACATGGGGCGGTCAGGGAACGAAATGCTTTGTACCTTTAGGTTTTGCTGATAAAAAATAACATCTTATTCCATAACTGCCCGGAGTCCTTGCCAGCGCACAGGGCGGGGAGTAAGAGACTCCGGGCGGAAACAATTGATACCATTCTGCGGTTATCAGATCATTTCAAACTCCCATGCTGTTCTGTATGCGCCTTCTTTTTCAACATATCCCAGAAAGGAACCATAAAAAGGATCAGCGCCGATGGTGGCGCTGTCGCCGATAACAATAAGTTGCTCTTTGGCCCTTGTCATGGCCACATTCATCCGGCGATAATCCGTAAGAAAACCAATCTGGCCTTCATCATTGCTTCTTACCAGGGAAAGAATAATGTTTTTTGCTTCCTGCCCCTGGAAGCTGTCAATAGTGCTGCACCTTAGCTGCTGCGGCAAAGATGCTTTGGCAACCGTTACCTGCCCGGCATAGGGGGAGATAAAAGCGGTTTCAGACAGATCAACAATGCCGCTTTGCAGCAACTCCTTCACGATATGCAGTTCACCTTCGTTTTGAAGGCTTACGCCATCGGGCCCGTGCTTTTCGTTATAACCGGAACCGGCAGTGTCTATGAATGTAAGATGTGTTCCGGTATTTTTAAGCTGGTCAGGCGTTAGTAATGAGTTGCTGTAAAAATAATGGCTGCTAAATCCGGCAATGGCTTGCCGCATCCGGTATTGTGTATTCAGCAGCGATAGCTCTGTTGTATCTTTTGCAGCTACTTCGAGGATGGAACGGTTAAAACCGAGTTGCGCCGCTTCCCGGCTCAATACCGTAGGCGGAAGTTGTAAGTGGTCGCCGGCCAATACAATTCTTTCCGCAAAAGAAAAGATGCACCAGGCCAGCGGTTCTATACATTGCCCTGCCTCATCCATAATAAGCGTATCAAAATGCAGTTGCTGTATGCCGGTATCATATAGTCCGATAGGAGTACCCGCTATAACATCTGCTTCTTTAAACAGTTTTTCTTCATTATAGGCTTGTATTTTTTTTATTTCTTCTCTTATGGCTTTTACTTCTTTGAATAAAAGGTTGCGTTGCTCTCTTTCGGCCTTGCCAAAGCTCCTTTTATATTTCAATGCCATTCTCCTGAATTCTTCGGCCCTGATCCGCAATTGCTTTATTTCTTTCTGTTGCTTGTTGCCGGAAAGAATGCCCTCCGGCGTATGGTTGAAAATATCGGCATCCACCTTATTTGTGTTGCCTGTCCGCAGCAGGCGTATGCCTTTTTGAATTAACCTCCTGGCTATATTATCAACAGCCGTATTACTTGGCGCCGACACCAATACTTTATTACCCTTGCCGGTCAGTTGCAGGATGGCTTCTACAAGTGTTGTTGTTTTACCTGTACCGGGAGGGCCATGTACAATGGCCAAACCTGTATTTTCTGCAATGGCCTGCACAGCTTCCTGTTGCGATGGGTTCAGTTGCTTATTTTGAAAAACAATACCGGGCAGTTTTATTTCTGGTTCTCTTTTTACAGGTGTATCAGCATGTAATTTTTCAAATAGCCTGTAAAGGGGTTTATTATTCTCTAACCCCTGCAATGCTTTTTTCATAATACCGGTAGTGCGGGTATCGGGGGCAAGTTTTATCCCCACGCCATCGTCTTCTATCCAGTCCGGAAAATCAGAGGCAAAAAGGCGGAATTCACCAACAAGGCCATCGAGGCCGAGCAATATTCCTTTTACCGGCTCTTCGCCGGAAATAAAACACTCAATGGCAGCGCCATCCCTAAACAGGTTTGATTCAGGAGGGAACCTAAGCCGGAAGGAAATTTCGGGGTAATCAGCGTAGCCGAATGTTTTCCGGGTAACAATAATGGGGTGAAGGGCCAGGCCTTCGGCTTTCAGTGATTTTAAACTATGTGCAGCATCAAGCCTGTACCGGTTAGCTTGTTCTTTTTCTTCAAGGTCAACACAGCGGATAAGCGTTTCTATATGTGGGTGCATGGGCAAAATTATTCAATTGTACGCCAGGAACCATAAAGCAGATAAGGCTGATTTGGTAAAGATATTTTAGGAGGAAATGCCTATTTTTGAATCATGCAAAAGATAGTCATTATCAGTGTACTCTTATTGGCGGGTAGTATTTGTTTTGGACAAACAAAACCTGCAGCGGACACATCTAAAAGAAAAGTAGTGGAAGCGTCTTGCGGGGAATGCCAGTTCAAGCTTCCGGGCAAGGGCTGCCACCTTGCTGTTCGTTTTGACGGCAAAGCGTATTTTGTGGATGGTACTTCTATTGACGATCATGGAGATGCCCATGGCGAAGATGGTTTTTGTGAAGCTATCCGCCATGCAGAAGTAGAAGGGAAGCTTGAAAATAACCGGTTTAAGGTTACTTACTTTAAGCTGTTGCCTGTAAAAAAAGAGAAGGAGTAGGCGGGTATTTTGCTGCTGGATGGTAAAGCCTGATTTTTTAATCTCTTAAAGAATTGGAATACTCAGGAAAACGGTGAATGCCGTAGGCTACTTTAATCACCCGACATTGATGAATGCGTTAATTTAAAATCTTACTCCATAGCTAATATAGCCGCCGGGTACAAAGCCGTCTTTGATAAGACCTGGTGAAAAACCAACTCTAAACATAGTCTTTTCTCCATAAGTGCGATAACCAAGATTAAGACTCCCATGGATTGTCTTGATGGAATAGTTAGGATAAATAAGCGAAACCCTTTTTTGGTCATTACTTACTTCGTCCACTATCAGGTATTGCAGGTCTATTCCGAGTTCAAGAAAGCTGACTTGTTTGCCAACGAGGTAATAGCCACCACCGCCAACAGTGATAGCCTTTAAATATTTAGCAAGATTTGAGCCTGTACCAAAACGGAAACCGAAATTCTTTGTTGCAAGTTTATGGTCAAAACTAAGGTTGTAAATAAGCCCTGCTTTACCCACTTCAACAGACAAAATGTTATTCCTTGGTTTCTCACTTGCCTGTGCACGGCAAATTATCCAACAGGCGAAAGAGGCGATGATTGTGCTTAGAATATGTTTCATAAAGGCGGCGTACAACGAATAAATATAGGGACTTTATCTTCGATCATGAATCTTCCAACCCTGGCCTTTGGGGGTTTGAAACCCTGTAATCTTTTGCAGGGCATTGCTTATCCTAATTCAGGCCGTTTTTAGCGATTTTGGTTTCTTTAAAAGGGTTATAATCCTAATTTCATGTATATTTTTGAAGCGGGGGCAACCCAACCGCCTGTAAGCAGGTCTTATATTCAATAATTGCTAAAGAGTTTAAATATGCCGAGAGTCCTATTTACTTTTTTACCATTCTTTTTTCTTCTGTATGCCGGGGATATTTTTAGAAATACCAGGCAGGTAGAGCCGTTAGCTATGTATGATGACGGGCCTTATGTATTCTATAAGAATAAGAGGGTAGTGGCGCAATATATAGATGATAACAAGGGTATCCGCACCATAAGGGCCGACAGTGTGGCCGCTTCGCAGAAAGGGAGCCTGGAATTAAGGGTAAGAACTGATATTGAAGGCAAAGAATTTACCGTACGATTAAAGAAGAAGGTAGAGGATGAAGAGCCTGAATTCAGGAATGTGTCCCACATGTTCGTCATTTCGGATATTGAAGGAAATTTTGCCGCTTTCAGGAAATTGCTGCAAGGCAATGGTATTATAGACAACGATTTCAACTGGACTTTTGGCACAGGCCACCTGGTGCTTACCGGCGATTTTTTTGACCGGGGCGATAAAGTAACTGAAATACTCTGGCTTATTTATGCTTTGGAGGCAAAGGCGCAGGCGGCAGGCGGCTATGTACATTTTATACTGGGCAACCATGAAATTATGAACCTTAGCGCCGATCTGCGGTACGTCAATACCAAATACACCGAAAATGCCCTGCTGCTTAATAAAAGCTATACGGCCCTGTTTGGCGAGGATACAGAACTTGGCAGGTGGCTGAGGTCAAAAAACGTAGTAGAAAAAATCGGAGACATACTTTTTGTGCATGGGGGCATTTCTGCACAATTGAACAGGGAAGAACTGCCCGTAAAAAGGGTAAACAAACTGGCCCGGCCTTATTATGCCGATTCACTGGCCAATTATCCCGATGCCCAGGTAGATATGCTCTTTGGCGAGTTCGGCCCGCTGTGGTACAGGGGTTATTATGCAGGCAAGCCTATTGCTACAGTTTCCCAACTTGACAGCACACTGGCTTTTTACCGGGCAAAACATATTGCTACCGGGCATACGGTAATCAGCGATACCATCCGTGTTCTTCACGGAGGCAAACTGTTCAATACAGATGTGCACCATCTCAAAGGCCACTCTGAAGGCTTATGGGTGGAAGAGGGTAAATTCTACAGGGCTGATAATACAGGCAGGAAGTTCCTGATATTTCAGAAATAAGCACAGCTATTACAGGCTTTTGATGAAACTGTTAGCCCAAACCGGCTTTGCAAAAACTGGTAAGAGAATGCAGAAATTGATGCCTGGGAGCTAAGCCCTTCTCCTACGGAACTTTAGGTAATATGCTGTTCCTCGCTTAAATTTGCCCGACTTAAAAATTTATAACGAAAATGGCAAGATCTATTGCATTCAGGGAAGCCTTGCGGGAAGCATTAAACGAGGAAATGAGAAGAGATGAACGGGTGTTTTTGATGGGAGAGGAAGTAGCTGAATACAATGGCGCCTATAAAGTAAGCCAGGGCATGCTGGCCGAGTTTGGTCCTAAAAGAGTAATAGATACCCCGATTTCAGAACTCGGTTTTTCCGCAATTGGCGTAGGCGCTGCACAAAACGGGCTACGTCCCGTAGTGGAATTCATGACGTGGAACTTTGCAGTACTGGCTTTAGACCAAATTTTAAATACAGCCTCTAAAATGCTGGCAATGAGTGGTGGACAAGTGTCTTGCCCCATTGTTTTCAGGGGGCCTAATGGTTCTGCGGGGCAATTGGGGGCACAGCACTCCACTGCCTTTGAAAGTTTGTATGCCAATATCCCCGGTATTAAAGTAGTATCGCCCAGCAACGGTTATGATGCGAAAGGATTGCTGAAGCAATCTATCCGGTATGAAGAAGACCCGGTAATATTCATGGAAAGCGAAGTAATGTATGGCGATAAAAGTGAAGTACCTGAGGAGGAATATTATATTGAGTTAGGGAAAGCAGCTATTAAAAAGGCGGGAACAGATGTAACAATTGTTTCTTTTAATAAAATGATGAAGGTGGCTTTGGGTGCCGCGGCTGAATTGGAAAAAGAGGGGGTAAGCGCTGAAGTAATAGACCTTCGCAGCATCCGCCCGTTGGATTGGAAGACAATCCTTGAAAGCGTGAAAAAGACCAACCGGTTGGTGATTGTGGAAGAGCAATGGCCTTTTGCTTCCGTTTCTTCAGAAATCACCTACCGCATCCAGAAAGAGGGCTTTGATTATCTTGACGCCCCCATCCGCCGCATAACGGCGGCTGATGCACCGCTGCATTATGCGCCCAACCTGGTAGCTGCGGCGCTTCCTGACATAGCCCGTACTGTGAAGCTGGTAAAAGAGGTACTTTATCTCCAAAAATAAAGTTCGTTATACAACCATTTTTAATAATAGCGCTGTTTAGGCGCTATTAGGGTTTGTAAAGAGTACACATTAACAGGAGATCATCTGCAATAACCGGCAAAGGCATCCCCTTTTTAGGGTATTTTTTAAAATTATTTCTGTGGAAATGCAACGTATTCGATTTTTCCTGCCATCTTTGTCTTGGTTTTTCATAGGATATTGGATTTTAAAACGAGGCTGGGTTTCTACCCGGCCTCCTTGTTTTTAATGAGCTATCTTTACCTGTACTGCTTCAACCCAAATCTTTTATTTTTACCCAAAAAAACTGCATGGCAGAAATATTGATTATTGACGATGAAAAGGCAATCCGGAAAACCCTTACTGAAATTCTTTCTTTTGAAGGATACAAGGTGGACGAGGCTTCAGATGGAGAAGAAGGGCTTAAAAAATTCAGGGAAAAAACCTTCGACCTGGTTTTATGCGATATAAAAATGCCTAAGCTGGATGGTATTGAGTTTCTTCAAAAAGCCGGTGAAATAAACGCCGATGTGCCCATCATCATGATTTCAGGGCATGGCAATATTGAAACCGCTGTGGAGGCCGTTAAAAAAGGCGCTTACGACTATATTTCCAAGCCCCCGGACCTTAACAGGCTGCTCATCACTATCCGGAATGCTATGGACAAAAGCACCCTTGTTTCTGAAACAAAAGTGCTGAAGAGAAAAGCGGCACGGGTGCAGGAAATGATTGGCGCATCAACGCCTATCAAGAAAATAAAAGATACAATTGACAAGGTGGCGCCAACCGATGCAAGGATATTGATTACCGGGGAAAATGGCGTAGGAAAGGAACTGGTGGCCAGGTGGGTGCATGAAAAAAGTAACAGGGCCGGTGGCCCCATAGTGGAAGTAAACTGCGCCGCTATCCCCACGGAATTAATAGAAAGTGAGCTTTTTGGTCATGAAAAAGGCTCCTTTACCTCGGCAGTAAAACAGCGCATCGGTAAGTTTGAATCGGCTTCGGGCGGCACCCTTTTCCTGGATGAGATTGGCGATATGAGCGCCAGCGCACAGGCCAAAGTGCTGCGTGCCCTCCAGGAAGGGAAAATAACAAGGGTGGGGGCTGATAAAGACATCAGCGTAGATGTAAGGGTTATTGCCGCTACCAACAAAGACCTTCTGAAAGAAGTGGAAGCAAAGAATTTTCGTCTTGACCTCTACCATCGCCTTAGCGTTATCCTGATACATGTGCCTTCGCTGAACGAAAGAAGGGATGATATCCCTCTTTTAACAGAGCAGTTCCTCGGGGATATTTGTTCCGATTACGGTATAGCTAAAAAGGTGATGGAGGAGGATGCCATACAACTGCTGCAACAATATAACTGGACGGGCAATATAAGGGAACTTCGCAATGTAGTGGAAAGGCTGGTGATCTTATCCGGCAAAACGATTACTTCGGAGGATGTAAAGAATTATGTAATGCCTAAATAGCCGGGTGCACTGTAGCATTGCTTTTTACCAGTTCAGGCAGCATATCCGGTGTTTCTACAATATGAAGGTTGCCGGGTTTTTCACCAACACATTTTAGCGGCATGCCGGAGATAAATACAGGCAGGGCTGCAAATTGGCTGCATAAGCTGTGTATCTTATCTTTCAGTTTACAGTGATAAATATTGGTAACAATATGGAGGAAGATTCCGTTTACGGCCTTCGCTTCCGCATAATAGGTTATGGCTTCATCTGAAACATTGGCGCCGAAGTAGGTAGTATATATGCCATTTTTCCTGAGAAAATAAGCGGCAGCCAGCAGCGGTATTTCATCATGCTCTCCTTCCGGAGAAAAAATGATGATGTTGTTTTCTTTACTTGTTACTTCAAGCCCCTCTGTGGCCAAAATGATGGTTTTGCGGATGATGTGGCTCACAAAACGTTGTTGCGCTTTCAGGGCATGGTTCGTCATCCATAACAGGTTCATCCGCTGTAAAAATGGGTAGAAAATATCAATGATGCACCGGTCGAACCCGATCTGGAGCAGCAGGCAGTTGATGGTTTTCTCAAACTTATCTTTATCCAGTTCCAGGCCGGCGGTTATAAGTTTGCTGATATATCCTTCATTGCTTTTCTGAGTGGCGGCACATGCATGCTGAACCAATTGAAAAATTTCTTCCGTACTAAGTTTGGCTATCTGGGATATTTTATACCCGTTATGATATAAGTAGGAAATCCACAATATTTTTTTCACAGCCTCATTATCGTACACCCGGTGATGGCTTTCTTTTCTATGGGCCAGGCAAAGGTTATGGCGCTGCTCCCACATACGCAGTGTATGCGCCTTTATCCCGCAAAGGTTTTCAATATCTTTAATGGTAAACCTGCTCATCTGAAACAATACAAAATTAAGGTTGCCAGCGAAGAATAGCGGCTCTTCTTTAGCAAAACTTTGAATATTAAAATTTTGATACGCAAATATTTATGATAATTTTGTCCACCTTAAAATATGGCTCATGCCTTTACAACATTTGTTCATTGTTTATCTCATAAGCATCCTGATCGTCTTTTTGCCTTCTTTCGGGCTGGCAAAGCTTTTTGTAAAAGCCGGGGCGCCTGCCTGGAAAGCATATATTCCTTTTTATAACACCTGGATAATGCAAGAGTTGGCTCAAAGGCCCAAACATTGGGTTTTCTGGCAACTGATCCCTGTTGTAGGTTGGTTTATAAGCCCCGGTATATTCATTGAATTTGTTAAGCTTTTCGGCAAATTTTCCCTTGGCAGTCATACCCTATCAGCGTTGGCAGCCCCTTTATATTTCCCTTATCTCGCTTACAAAGAGAACCCTCCTTACCTGGGGCCCGAGGCTGTTAAAAAGCATAAAAAAGAAGGATGGCGGGAATGGGTGGATGCCGCCATTTTTGCAGTAGTGGCTGCCACGCTGATCCGGACATTTATTTTTGAAGCCTATACGATTCCTTCCGGCTCTATGGAAAAATCGTTGCTGGTGCGGGATTTTTTGTTTGTAAGCAAACTTAGCTATGGGCCCCGTATTCCCAATACGCCTTTATCCGTTCCTTTTGTTCATAACTATTTGCCTTTTGGTTCAAGTCGTAAATCATACTCGGAACTGATAAAGATACCTTATACAAGATGGTTTGCTTCGCCTGTTAAAAGGGGAGATGCTGTAGTGTTTAATTTCCCTGCCGGTGATACGGTGATAAATAAATCAGAATATCAGTCCTTTAAACCTTATTACGAAGTATGCCGCATTGAAGGAAGGGGTAACCAGGATGCCGGCCGGAAGATAGTATTGGACAATCCTACAATGTATCCTTTGGCCGTTCACCCGGCAGATAAATCGGATAACTATATTAAACGTTGTGTGGCCGTTGCCGGGGATACTTTGCAAATTATAGATGGTACGGTTTACATTAATGGTGTGGCGGAAACAGCGCCTCCCAAATCTGTAATGCCCTATAAGGTAGTTACCAATGGCCAGGCACTTGACCAGGACTTTATGAAAGAAGAGTATGATTTCGATTTTGAAAAGGATGTTTTTGGCATTTCATCCACTCCACGTACATTTCAATGGAACCTGACTTATGAAGGGGCCGAAAAGCTGAAGAAAAGCGGCTTTGTAGAATCAATTACGCCGATTTTGGAAACAGAATGGTCCAATCCGTATGGACCGGATGCCCATGTATTACAAAATAAATGGCGTTTGGATAATTACGGGCCGATATGGATACCGGCAAAAGGAAAAACCATCAGTCTGAGCGATAGCACTTACGATATTTACCAAAGGGCAATAAGAGTGTATGAGAAAAATGATTTTTATGCAAAAGATGGTAAATTCTTTCTTAATGGGCAGGAAGTAACTTCTTATACCTTCAAGATGGATTATTTCTGGATGATGGGTGATAACCGCCACCAGTCGCAGGACTCCAGGTTCTGGGGCTTTGTTCCCGAAGACAGGGTAGTGGGTAAAGCCTGGATGATATGGTTTAGCTGGGAAGGCGGGCCGAGATGGAAACGGTTGTTTAAGATTATAAAATAAACTAACTTTAAATGCCCTTGTTTATCAGGGGCATTTTTGTCTGTTTAGGTAAACAAGATGATGTATTGAACTTAAAGAGGAGCCAATGAAAGAAAACAAATTTGAATTTGCTTACAACGTATATAGCAGTATTGATGAACTGGATAAGGAAGATGCCTCTCTATTGGCTGAAGCCAGGAAGGCTACGGCAAAAGCGTATGCCCCCTATTCCAATTTTCATGTTGGGGCGGTAGCCATCCTGGAAAACGGCGCAATCGTAGTGGGCACTAACCAGGAAAACGCATCTTATCCCGTAGGCACCTGTGCAGAAAGGGTATTGCTTGGCTCTGCAGGTGTGCTGTACCCGGGAGTACCGGTTAAAGCAATTGCTATCAGCTATACCGGGCAAAACCAAAAAAACGATCAGCCCATTTCGCCCTGCGGTATGTGCCGACAGGCTTTATCGGAATATGAAATAAGAACGCTAAAACCGATAAGGATAATCTTAGGCGGGCAGCAGGGTAAAGTGATTGTTCTTGAAACGGCAAGCCATCTTCTGCCGTTTGCTTTTACAAATGATGCGCTGAAATAACCGGTTAAAAAAGCGTTTGAACGCCATAGGCGATCTTCATTTCATGCTCCAGCAGCCACTTTTTTCTCCATAACCCTCCTGCATAGCCTACCAGTTCTTTATTGGAGCCGATAACCCGGTGGCAGGGCACAATAATAGCAATATTGTTTTTCCCGTTGGCATTGGCTACAGCCCTTGTTGCTTTACTGTCGCCGATTCTTCTTGCAAGGTCAAGGTAGCTGATGGTCTTTCCAAAAGGAATAGCGGTTAACTCGTTCCACACTTCCTGCTGAAACGGCGTACCCGGCTGGTTCAGCGGCAATTCAAATTGCCTGCGTTGCCCGTTGAAATATTGTATCAGTTGCTCTACGCATTGTATGATAAGCGGCGGCAATTGCTTTGTTTTTGCCGGCACTTTTTGTGATGTATCATGAAAGGTTATTTCACTGACGAAATCATCTGTGCCGCCGATCCTCAACAGGCCGACAGGGGATTGATAATATGTGATGAATGTTTCAGCCAATTTTTTGCCCGTTTTTCACCGGCTTTTCCGGTTGCAGTAAAATTACATCATTGTTTTCGTCATATATACCTAATACCAGGCATTCGCTTATAAAACCGGCTATTTGTTTAGGCGGGAAGTTAATCACAGCGATTACCTGCCGGTTGATCAGGTCTTCTTTTTGATAATGGGCTGTTATTTGTGCGGATGATCTTTTAGTGCCTGTTGACGGGCCAAAATCTATTAACAGTTTAAAAGCGGGTTTTCTGGCTTTGGGGAAATCATTCACTTCAATAATAGTTCCTGCACGGATATCTATTTTTTCAAAGTCGCCCCAGTTAATGGTCATGTTACAATTTTGATGTAAACTTGGTGAAAATTTCGTTATGAAGTCCATCAAACAAAAAGCAGGTCTTTCCCGCAGGAAGTTTATCCGTAATGCCTCACTTGCTTCAGCAGGTTTTTTTATTGTACCGAGGCATGTATTGGGCCGGGGTTATATTTCCCCCAGTGATAAGCTGAACATTGCCGGTATAGGCGTGGGTGGCAAAGGGGTTAGCGACTTACAGGAATTTGCCAAAAGCGCCAGGGTAAATATCGTTGCCCTTTGCGATGTAGATGACAGGGAAGCAAAAAAATCAAGGGAGAATTTCCCCAAGGCGAATTATTACCATGACTTCCGCACTATGCTGGAGAAGGAAAAGAATACGATTGATGCGGTATCTGTATCCACACCGGATAATACCCATGCCGTAGCTACGCTTGCCGCCATGCAGCTTGGCAAGCATGTTTATACACAAAAGCCGCTAACACATGATATTTATGAAGCCCGGATACTTACCGAAGCGGCGAAGAAATATAAAGTAGTAACCCAGATGGGCAACCAGGGTGGTTCCGGTGATGGTGTACGAAAAGCAAAAGAGATATACGATGCAGGTATAATCGGGGAAGTGTATGAAGCCCATGCGTGGACCAATCGCCCAGTTTGGCCGCAGGGCATTCCTACACCTGAAGGAAAGTTTGATATACCGGATGAACTGAAATGGGATTTATGGCTTGGGCCGGCTAAATACATTAACTACAATCCTGCCTATCTGCCATTCAACTGGAGAGGCTGGTGGGCATTCGGAACCGGCGCTTTGGGTGATATGGCTTGCCATATCATGGACCCTATTTACAGGATATTGCCTATCAAGTATCCTGATTCGGCAGAATGTAGTGTAGCCACAATATGGAAAGAAATGTGGAATGATACGCAAAACCCGGATGCCTGTCCGCCTGCATCTATTATTCATCTTACGTATCCGGTAATTAATGGAACAGGAAAAATAAAAGTATCCTGGCATGATGGCGGACTGCTTCCGCCAAGACCGGAAGAATTGTTGCCGGAAGAAGACTTTGGCAACTGGGATGGAGGCGTATTGTTCGTAGGCACCAAAGGAAAATTGCTGCTGGATTGCTATGGCGCCAATCCCAGGCTGCTGCCTACCAGGCTGATGAAGGAAAAAGAATTGCCGAAGGAAACAATAAAACGGGTTCCCGAAGGGCATTATTTGCAGTGGGTGAATGCCTGTATTGCGGGATATGGTAATGCAGCAACAAGTTCACCATTTGAATTTGCAGGCCCCTTTACCGAAAGTATCCTGATGGGCAACCTGGCCATCAGAAGCTGGATGATTAAGAACCCGAAATTGAAAGGCTGGGGCGATAAATACCTTGGCCGCAAAAAATTACTGTGGGACGCAGAGAATATGAAGATTACCAACTTTGATGAAGCCAACCAGTTTGTAAAAAGAGAATACAGGGACGGATGGACGTTGACATTATAGGCCGGATTAATCCAGCAGCCTGGAAATATCTGTCAGTTCTGTTTGCTTATAAAGCTCTTTTTCCTGTGCAAAACATTTGCTGAACTCTTCCAACAGCAGTTTTATAACCTGCTTGTTCTTCTGTGGCCGGAAATAAAAGCCCGAAGGGGGCACCGCAATTCGTTTAAAATAATTTTCTACATCATCGTGGGTGAACACCTGCCCTGATGTAGGGTCTATAAAAAACTCAATCTTGCTTTGCGGGTCAGTAAGGTTCTCGTCAGAATAACCGGGTTTGAAAAAGGCAATAATGAATTGTTTGGGTATCTGAACAGCCCTTACAGGAATATCAAGCAATTCGCAGAGCAAAAGATACAATATGCCGTTGCTTAGCTGGTTTCCCCTTTTTGTTTCTAATGTTTTGTGCAGCAAAAACTCATTTACCTCTTTGTAATTTACTTCGCATCCTTTCAGTCCGTAATAGCTGTACAGGATGCTGGTTACAATATTGATTTGTTCCAGCGGAGTAAGATAATTGTTCAATTCAAGCCAGATATTGCGGCGGACTTTTTCAATCTCTTGTAATACGGGGGCCGTAGAAATTTCGGGATACTGGAATTTGCTGGTCAGCATGGCGCCAACCATCAGGTCGTGATGGCCGGAAACACTCCACTGCCTGAAATCATCATACAGGTCCCGGTAGTGAAGACGATGAATCAATAATTCAATACGTGTCTGTATTTCCTCGCTGGGGGTCGTTTCCCAGAGGTGTTCCAGGTTGGGGATGATGTTTTTACCATAATCAACTATTTTTTCCGATACGGCGCCAAACACTTCCTCATCGGGATCGTCAATTAGTGTAAACAGGGCAGATATTTCTTTGGTTGTTTCCATGGAATAGAAAAGTGGTTTGGTAAATTTCACCGTAAGCGATCAAATAGCAGTGTTAAAATTTTCCACAGGGAGTGGAGAACCGGTTAAACAACCCATGTATTTGTTGTTTTTGCCCGGTAAAGGAGAATATATGGCGGTGGTTAGTTTTTTCTTGTAACAATCATCCAGTCCCAGGGGCCGGGTTGTTGCAGCCATTCCGGAGGGCGGTGAAATTCGGTTGACCATTCATATTCTATTTTCTGAATATCCGTTACGCTGAAACCATAGTGAGGGAGCAGGTGCTGCAATTCTTCTTTTAAAAAATGTTTGTGTGGCACATCATCAATATCGGCATTTCCTTTTTTAAGGTTGTTCCACTTGCGTATAGCTTCCTTGCCATTCTTTTCTTCAGGAAAAAAAGAACGGTCAATCTTCCATTGCTGTTGCACCACCTGGGTAAGCAAATACGATTCGAGGGAAGGCACTGTGATTATCCAATAACCGCCTTTCCTGATGCAGGAACCAAGGGCGGCAAAAAACAGTTCCCTTTCTTTTAAAGACGGGGTTAATATCGCATTGATACAAATACCAAAGTCGCCAACGGGCAGGCCGGTATTTTTCCGGGACATATCAGCCCGGAGGTATTCAATATTTGTAAGGCCGGCATGAAGTTGCCGGGCAATGTCAAGGTTCTTCTGTGAAATATCAACAGCATATACTTTTCTGAAAAGAGGCGAAAGTACGGGCAACCATTTGCCGATGGCGCAGCCTGCATCAATGGCGGTTTTGCTTTTGGAGCTATATTTTTTTATGGCTTTGCGGATAAGGTTCTTCCTGTCGTTCTTCAATACATCAAATATCTCTTCGTTGTAAGAAGGGGCTGTTTTTTCCCAATAAGCTCTTTTCATGCAGTTAAGTTAGGAATCTCTTATAAATTCAGCAGCTTAAGTTTTTCAGGTACAAAAAAAACAGGATGTTTGCAGTATGCAATTGCAGCAGCAAATTTCACTTCGCCCTTACACCACTTTCGGTGTTGACGCAACGGCAAAGTATTTTGACGCTTTTAAGAATAGGGATGAATTAGAGGAGCTATTGGCTTTTGGTTCGGCCCAACCGCTCATGGTGCTTGGCGGGGGCAGTAATGTTTTATTTACCCGAAATTTTGACGGACTTATTCTGAAAAATGAGTTAAAAGGGATTGATATAGTAAAAGAAGATGCAGATGATGTATATGTAAGGGCAGGTGCGGGGGAGAGCTGGCACCGGTTTGTGCAGTATTGTATCGAACGTAGTTGGGCCGGGGTTGAAAACCTCTCACTGATACCGGGCCATGTTGGCGCTTCGCCTATGCAGAATATCGGGGCTTACGGAGTAGAGGTTAAAGATGTATTTTATTGCCTGGAAGCCTGGCATATCGGGGATAAAAAAGCAGTACAGTTTACCCGTAACGATTGTGAATTTGGTTACAGGGAAAGTGTGTTCAAAAAAAAATATAAAGGGCAATTTGTAATATTGAATGTTACCTATCAATTGAGAAAAAAACCGGCGTTCAATACAAGTTACGGCGCTATTGAACAGGAACTGGAGAAGATGGGAGTTACAGAACTTTCCATCAGGGCTATTTCCGATGCTGTGATACGAATCAGGACTTCCAAATTACCCAACCCGGAAGAAATAGGTAATGCAGGCAGTTTTTTCAAAAACCCCGAAGTGTCTGTTGAGAAATATGAAGAATTGATATCATCGTTTCCTCACCTTGTAGCTTATCCTGTTGCTAACGGAAACAGGAAGCTCGCAGCAGGCTGGATGATTGAACAATGCGGCCCCGATAAAAGTGGAACTACCTGGAAGGGATACAGAAGGGGGAATGCAGGGGTACATGCAAAACAGGCACTTGTATTGGTGAATTATGGTAAAGCCACAGGCAAAGAGATATACGATCTCAGCGAAGATATTTTGCAGAGTGTAAAAGATAAGTTTGGTGTGGTGTTGGAAAGGGAGGTGAATATTATTTAAATGCAGGCAACAGTTTTGTCAAATGAGTTGTCTTAGCGTAAACGACGATTATGGGAAAATGGTTTTTTCTTCTATTAGGATGTTTTCCTTATTCTCTTTTTGCCCAGCAAGCTAAAAGCAAAACAGCTTTCCAGGTTCAGCTTGAGGGGATGGGGGTGGCTGGGCTGGTCAGCCTGAATATGGATTCAAGGTTTTCGGGAAAAGAAAACGGACTCGGATACAGAATGGGAATAGGTGCCGTGCCGAAAGGGTTCTTTTGTGAAACCTGTAATAGCGGCGTGATTCTTTCGGTTCCGTTGGGCATTAATTATCTTATTGGCTCCAGGCAGCATAAAATAGAAGCGGGTGCCGGAGTAGTATTTCCTGTTATTGATGGCGGAACCAAGCGGGGCTGCGAAGAGCCGGTAAAAGGTTTTTTTAGTGATGAAACTTCCACCTGGCTTTTTTCAAGCGTCGGGTACAGGTATCAGCCGTTTAGGGAGAAAGGCTTTGTTTATCGGGCCTTTATTTCACCATTGTTTCAATCAGAGATGCCTGTAAAGTTCTGGGGCGGCGCCAGTATTGGCTACCGGCTTTAAGCTTCTTCGTCAAACTCAAAATCCTTTTCATCAAAATTCATCATGCTGCCCACAAGGTCTTTGAATTCTACGTTGGATTCAAACATTTTTTTACTGATAAGCGAATAGGCCGCCAGGCCGTGCAACACAAATTCCATCAGGAGGCCGCTTTGGTGCTCGTTGGCCTGTTTGAAATATTTTTTTACCAGCGCATTTAAGCCGTCCACCTGGTAAAGCTGTATCAGTTTGTCTTTATCAGTTGTGTTAAAAGAGATGTTCAGTTGGTTGCCTTTATCAAACCATTGGGTAATGGGGCGAAAAGGGTTCTCAGGCTCTTTTTCCTGCATAGATGGCTTGCCTGAAGACCTTCTTTTTTTCAACTGGTCGGGATTGGGAAAGTACTGAACGAATTGTGTGCGGATAGCTTTATCCAATAAATTCATCGCTACCTGGAACGGCCCTTCCTGTTCGCCTTCATATACTAATTCTACTTTACCTGTAATAGAAGGGATAATACCGGCCAGGTCGCTGATCCAGACCTGTGTTTGTTTTTCTTTATTGATGATGGCTCTTCGTTCCGCTGCGCTTACGGCGTTTTCAAAAGCTGCAATGGTAAGCCGGGCGGATACACCGCTTTTTTTATCAACGAGTTCACTGCTGCGGGCCTCGAAAGCTACCTGCTCTATCAGTCGTTTCACCAGGTCGCTTACATCTACTCTTGCTATTTGCTCCGGGGCAATAGCGGCTTCCTGTTCGGTAATTTCCAGCGCCTGCTCAATGGATTTAGGATAGTGTGTCAATATCTGGCTTTGTATTCTGTCTTTCAGGGGCGTTACAATGGAGCCCCTGTTTGTATAATCTTCCGGGTTGGCGGTGAACACAAAGAGAATGTCAAGCGGCAAACGCAGCTTAAAGCCTCTTATCTGCACATCGCCTTCTTCTAAAATATTGAATAAGGAAACCTGTATCCTTGCCTGCAAATCAGGCAGTTCATTGATAACAAAAATACTCCTGTTGCTTCGTGGAATAATACCGTAATGAATCACACCTTCATCAGAAAAGCTGAGCTTCAGGTTGGCTGCTTTGATGGGGTCAATATCGCCGATAAGATCGGCTACACTTACGTCGGGGGTGGCCAATTTTTCACCATAACGCTGGCTGCGGTGCAGCCATTTTACCGGCGTATCATCGCCTTTTTCGCTGACCAGCTTTTTGGCATAGCCGGAAACAGGGTTAAGCGGATCATCATTCAACTCGCTGCCTGCAATAACGGGAATGTATTCATTCAGCAATTCTGTCATTTGCCTTGCCATGCGGGTTTTGGCCTGACCCCGAAGGCCGAGAAAAAGAATATTGTGCTTGCTCAATAAAGCCCTTTCCACATCGGGTATCACCGTGTCTTCATAGCCAACGATACCGGAAAAAGTATTTTCTCCCTGCTGTAATTTTTTTATCAGGTTCTGCCGTATCTCTTCTTTAATGCTTTTGGGCTGATAACCGGATTGTTTTAGTTCGCCTAAGGTTTGTATAGTATGAGTATTCATTGTCTGAACCACGATTTGGGTAGATTTATTGATTTATTGGATGGTTGCGTTCGATATATTTATTGTTTTCCAATCGTTTAAATTCAAGGCTGATGCTGCCAAAATTTATTAAAAGACCTACCTGCATATTGTACGCTTCAAGGTAATTTTTTGCCTGTGCAAGGTGTACTTTTTCGAGTTGAATAATGGCTTTTAATTCTACCATGATCTTTTCCTCTACAAAGAAATCAGCCCTTCTCTCGCCGATATTCCTTCCTTTATAAAAAATTGGCATACTAAACTCCCTTGCAAAACGAAGGCCGGCTTCATTCATTTCTATTTCCAATGCCCTTTGATAGATTACTTCTTGAAAGCCATTCCCCAGAATTGAGTGTACTTTCATTGATGATCCGATAATCTTTTCAGTAATTTCTTTATACTTATAGTCTGCCATATTTTCTTCCTAATCTTTTTAATCTTTCCAAATCAGGGTTCCGACTAATACAATGTTTTTCTCTTCCCGCTTTCAAAATCTTTAAATATAAAACTTCCCAAATCATCCAAGCCTGCAAAAAAGGCTTTGCCATGGTTCATCTCCGTAAATTCCTGTACAAATTTTTGCAGGTAGGGGTCGGTAGCAATCATAAAGGTAGTGATGGGTATTTTCAGTTTTTTGCATTGTGCGGCCAGGTTCATGCAGCGGTTTATCACTTTCCGGTCAAGCCCGAAACTGTTTTTATAATAACGTTTCCCTGTTTTCAGACAAGTGGGCTTGCCATCTGTTATCATAAAGATTTGCTTGTTCGGATTTTTTCTTCTTCGTAGCAAATCCATTGCCAGTTCCAGTCCCGCTACCGTATTGGTGTGATAGGGGCCTACCTGCAAATAAGGAATATCTTTTATTTCTATAGGCCAGGCATCGTTGCCAAATACCACAATATCCAATGTGTCTTTGGGATATTTTGTTTTGATAAGCTCACTCAGGGCCATCGCCACTTTTTTTGCCGGTGTTATCCTGTCTTCGCCGTACAATATCATGGAGTGGGAAATGTCAATCATCAATACCGTTGATGTCTGGGATTTGAAGTCGGTTTCACGAATAGTGAGATCGTCTTCCTGCATACTAAAACTGTCAATACCATGATTGATCTGTGCATTACGGATAGATTCGGTGAAATCTATCTGTTCAAGCATATCGCCGAACTGAAAAGGTCTTGTATCCGAGTTTTGCTCATCACCCTGCCCTGGTTTAAAAGTGCGGTGGTTTCCTTTTTTTGCTTTTTTGAGTTTGCCAAAAATTTCTTCCAGGCTTTTTTTACGAATGCCCTGTTCCGTCTTGGGCGTTATTTTTATTTCGCCTGCTTCATTGTCTTCAGTGATATATCCTTTTTCCCTTAGTTCATCAATAAAATCACCCATGCCGTATTCGCCATCGGTAAGCTGAAAATTTTTGTCCAGTTCATTCATCCATTGCATCGCTTCAGCCACATCGCCACTGGTATAGGTAAGGAGTTGCATAAAAAGGTCAAGCAACTGCTCAAATTTGCTTTTGTCATTGCCTGCCGCATCAAACCGGGAGAAATGATAACCTCGCATGATGATACAATTTACAACAATATCAGGCAGGATAGCGACCGGCCGGGTTATTGTTCCTTTATCAACAACTTAAAAGACAGCTTGTTCATAAAAAAAGCCCCGCAAGGGGGCTTTCATATACTTGTTCGGAAGAATTATAATTATATGTGCTTAATTGCCTTCCGGTATGTGAATACTATCGGGCAATGCCGGGTTTGTGATGATGGTAGGATCGATTCCTTCCACGGGCATTTGTACCTGCACTTCCGGTGCATATTTTTTCTCAATGGCATCCAGCACCATCAGGAAGGCTTCATTAAACGGAGCTTCTGACCTTTCAAACCCGCCAAACAGGTCGGGTCTTTCAGCGCTGATATAATCGTAATATTTCTTTTGCTGCTCCAGGTCTTTCCGGATGCTTGTCCTGATTTTTTCGGCCAATTCTTTTTTCCCTGCCTTATAACAGGCTTCCAAATAAATAAGGCCCGTCTGGTTGTGCCCGTTGTAGCGGCTTACCATTGCATAAGGGATGTTTTCAGGATGAAGACCTTGTTCTACCTTATCTATTAATTGTTGCGCTTCAGTGAGCTTACCTGCATCAGCGAGGTTACCTGCGGCTTCAGCATATAATGCACGGATATTAAGAATATGCCGGCGGTTTTCTTCATCGAAATAAACGCCTTCACGGTCTGCTCCGCCAAACCTGTATTTGTTCATCAGGTTATTGTACATCGTGTCGCTATTGTTATCACGGATTTGTGTACCGCTGCGGACTACCTGGCGCAAGGTTTGATCAATTACCCAATTTTGCTGCGGGTATTTATTCGCAATTGGCACAAACCTGTATGACAGGCCGTCTTTACGCAGGTAAGGGGCAAAACCCAGTTCTCCCATGGGTGAAGTAAAGTAAATGGGGCGTTTCCACTGGTTGGCTGCAATAATATTAAGTAATAAAATATCATTTTTCATCAGCGCTCTCTTTGGAAGGTCAAACTGAACCCTGTCCAATACACTGTCAGATTCATTAACTGTACGATTGCTTCGGACAAGGTCTTTGTCAACCGGAAGGAACACTTTGGTAACGGGGAAAGTATTCAGCCATTCCCCTCTTGAATTATCCATCCTGGAACGGTCATCGCTGCCTACATAATTTTTCATTACATCATACAGGTTGTAATAATCCGTTTGAGATAATCTTGGGTTCGCTTTATGTATTATATAATCCCTCGTGCCGGTAGCCACTTGCTCCGGGGAGAAAATAACATCTATTGAGTCGGCATCATTGATTTTATAACGAAGCTGGTTGATATACCAATCAATACCGAGTAAGCTGAAATTCACTACACGAATGTCGCGGCGAACACCTTCCACTTCCTGTGCATACCACAAGGGATAGGTATCATTATCACCGAAAGAAAACAGGATGGCGTTGGGGGCGCAGCTTTCCAGGTAATCCCTTGCCAGGTCTGGGGCGGTTGTTTTATGACTGCGGTCATGGTCATCCCATTCCTGCTGTGCCATCAGCAATGGCGCAGAAAGGCCGATTATCAGTGTAGCAAGGTTGAGTATTTTAAGGTTCTGGCCTGCTGAAGAAACAGCCCGTACCAAAAAAGTAACCCCGGCTGCAAATAAAGCATACAGAAGCCCTATCAGCAGGGAAACAATTAATCCTTTGGAGCCATCGTTTGCACAACTCATCCATGACACAAGAAAGGTGAGAATGCCGCCGTATAAAAGCTGGTTTTGTAATAGTTCTTTATTAGTTCTTTGCTGCGCCAGTTTTACAAAGGCAACAACAGCAAGACCAATCCATATTGCAAATGCATAGAAGGAACCAACGTAGGCATAATCCCGTTCACGGGGCTGGTTGCCCGGTTGATTAAGATATAGCACTACGGCAATCCCTGTAAGGAAGAAGAGAAGGAAGGTTACAATCCAGTCTTTCCTGTTTCGCAAAAACTGGTACACACATCCCACAATTCCAAGCAGGAAGGGTATCAGGTAAAGTTTGTTGCGGGCCTTGTTGTTTTTGATGCTGTCAGGCAATTGGTCCTGGTCGCCGAGGCGCTGGTTGTCAAGCAATGAAATGCCGGTTATCCAGTTGCCGTCCCGCTTGTTACCAAAGCCCTGTATATCATTTTGCTTTCCGGAAAAGTTCCACATAAAATACCGCCAGTACATGAGGCCCATCTGGTAACTGAAAAACCAGTTGATATTATCGCCATAAGTTGGTGCTTCATAGCGGCCTGTTTGCTGGTCTTGTGCCAGGCCCAGCCATTCCGCATAAAAATCTGCATGGTACTGGTCGTTGCTGGGGTCCCATACACGGGGGAACAACTGCATATCCCCTTTTTCATAAAGAGGCTTTTCATTTCTTCCGACCGGGATATATTTATCTGCACCCTTTCTGTACCGCATTTCCCCTTTCTTCATATCTACTTTGCCATCACCGTCATCATCCCTGTAAGAAGCGGCAAAATGAGGGCCATACACCAACGGGGCTTCTCCATATTGTTCACGGCTCAGGTAGTAAACAAGGTTGATCGGGTTATCTACATTATTCATATCAATGCCCGGATTGGCATTGGAACGTATTAATGAAGTGAAATACATAAAGTATCCCAGCATCATAAAGGCATAACACCAGAGGGATAGTTTAAGGATTTTTAATGCCCCTGGTTTAAGGAAATAGCCTGCAAGAGTCGCCACAGCACCCAATAACAAGAATTTCAGAAATTTTAAGCCTACACCTATATCAAGAATAAATGGTAATGCTGACAGTAAAAGAAATAAAGTAAACCATGTAATAAGTTTGGCTTTCGATATGTTCTTTTCAGTAAAGCTCAGCGCCCAAATGATTAATGTAGCAATGGCAATAAAATAAATGGCAAAACCGGAAAAGAAAGGAAGGCTAAAAGTGTTGACAAAAAATACATCAAACTGTCCGGCGGCCCGCATAGAGTATTGGATAACGCCTGCCTGTACCACTCCGGTTATAACACAACCAACGAGAAAAGCCCAGATGGCTCCCCAGGTAGTTGTCTGGTAGCGGCGATAATAGTACACCATGACTATAGCGGGGATTGTAAGCAAGTTCAGGATGTGAACACCGATGGAAAGCCCCATCATAAAGAAGATGAAAACAATCCAACGGTCGCTCCGTGTACGGGCTTCCAGGTTGTTGCCCGCTTTTTCATCTGCGTGTTCCCATTTTAAAATGGCCCAGAATACGAGGGCTGTAAAGAAAGATGAAAGTGCATATACTTCACCTTCCACAGCGCTGTACCAGAAAGAATCGCTGAACGTATAAGCAAGGGCGCCTACCACACCGGCCCCCATGGTAGTAACCAATTGATGGCCGGTTAACTCTTCTCCGGCGCCAACAAACATTTTACGGGCAAAATGCGTAATGCTCCAGAAAAGAAACAGTATGGTTCCGGCGCTGGCTAAGGCGCTCATGAAGTTGACAGCGCTGGCAGCCGTCATCCCGTTATCCCCAAAGAGGATGATAAAAAAACGGCCTAACAGTACAAACAACGGCGCACCGGGAGGGTGGGGCAACCCTAACTGGTTGGCGCTGGCTATAAACTCTCCGGTATCCCAAAGGCTTCCCCTTGCTTCACGGGTAAAAACATAGGTAAGCAATGCAATCAGGAATACGGCCCATCCGGTACCATTATTTACTTTTCTGAAATTCATAAAGAATTGATTTTGAAATCAGGCAAAAATAGGGGTTTGCAAGGTAAAACGGGCGCAGGAAGTACAGGTGGTTTTCGTCCCGGTTATTCAAAATAAACACGAACGGTTTGATAAGGTAGTTGCCTTTCCAGAAAGCCGGAAACCTGGCTTCCCTTTTCTGAGAACCCCTTCAGGCCAAACAGGCCGGCGGCATTTCCCTTATTAATAGCTATTTCAAGGTAGCCGGCGCTGTTAAAAAGGGCCAGTTTTTCCCCTTCATTCACATCTGCATAGCTTTCGCTGATGCGGTCTATCATTTCATCCCTTTTAAAAACAACCCGGAAGCTTCTTCCTTTGCGCTGCTCTTCAAACTGCTCATGGGTAATATTTACTATTACGTTTTCAAAATTGTCAATGAAAATAATCTGCCCTTCTATCCAGTCTTTATCGAGAAGGGGCCTTAAATGGTTTTTTTGCAGGTAGCTTACATCCGGTTCGCCGATATTTTTGATGGATTCGCCCTGCACTAACTGGTTAATGGTTTTTCCCATTACCGTTGCACAATAAATGGTGTTCTTGGTGTCAGTCTTTTTTAAAGGAATGCCTATTACCAGTTCCGGTTTTTCTTCCAGTATCATGGTAAGAAGGCCATTGTCGCCGCACAAAAAATACTGTTCTTTATGGTAGGCAAGCAATAGCTGGTCCGGCTTGCTTTCAAAAAGGTTTACAAGGATAATATGATAGGTGAAGGACGGAAAATTTTTATAGGCGCTGCGACAGATATAAGCCGCCTGCGGGTAATTATAGGCCGGAATGGAATGAGAAATATCAACCAACTGAAAATCCGGGTTTACCTGGAGCAATTGGGCTTTAATGGCCCCTGCCAGGTAGTCGCGGTTGCCAATATCAGATGAAAGGGTTAGTAAGGGCATGTTTTATTTCGGTTCCGGGTTTTGGATTATTTAACATACATAATCCAAAATTTATTTTATCAATTCGCCGTTCTTAAAAAAAAACTTATGAACGAGTTTATCTCCCCATCCCGGTAAAAATTTTTGCATGAATACGGTGCGTTTACCGGTAAATGTAAGTACCAGTGTCCTTTTCTTTTTACGTATGGCATTTAAAATATGGCTGGCACATTCCCCGGAACTCATCATTTTACTTTCGTCCATCGGCGTTTCGCCATGCGATTGTGCATTCTTATCCAATGCTGCATTGCGGATATTGGAAGTGGTAAAGCCCGGGCACACCCACATTACATGTACGCCATCATCCATCAGTTCGGTGCGAATGGCTTCCAGCCATCCCTGCACGGCAAATTTGCTGGCGGAGTAGCCGCTTCGGCCCGGCAAGCCTCTGTACCCGGCAATGGAAGATACGCCAACGATGGTTCCTTTTCTTTCTATCACAGAGGCCAGGGCATATTTGGTGCAATACACCGTTCCATAAAAATTAATGTCCATCACTTTTCGTATCACATCTATTTCTGCATCTTTCAGCAAGGCCCGCATGGAAATACCCGCATTGTTTATGACTATATCAATGCCGCCAAAGACCTTTATAGTGGTTTCAATAAAACGCCTGCAATCATTTTCGCTGCTTACATCGGCCACCATGGTATGCAGAAAGGCGGAAGGATGCTCTGCCTGCAAGCGGTATAATTTGTCATGATTCCGCCCGCAGGTAGCTACTTTGGCGCCCATAGTAATAAGGTCTTCCACAAGGGCTTTACCGATACCTTCAGTGCCACCGGTTACCACTACTACCTTGTCTGTAAAATAATCTGACATAACAATTCATTAGTTGTGCAAACCTACTTTAAAATTAGCCAACGAAAAAAAGCATGCTGCTTTGCAACTGCTTGTATAATATGAGGATAACTCTTTGAAAAACTTTTGGTTTGAAAGGTGCAGGGCCGTATTTTTGCACTCCCAAAAAACAGCCCATCCGGGAAGTTTCAGGGAAAAGGTTGTCCAACGGACTCCTTCGGAGATCTCGTAGCTCAGTTGGTAGAGCACAACACTTTTAATGTTGGGGCCCTGGGTTCGAGTCCCAGCGGGATCACTCAATTTGAATCAGGTCGCTGAAAATCAGCGGCCTTTTCTTTTGGGCATGTCTCCTTCAAAAAGCTCTTTGTTCCTTTACAGAACTTTATATACAGTAGCGTATTTCTTCAAAGAGATGAAGTTGTGTTTGCAAAACGGGCATCAATATAACCCTGTAAAAGCGGAAAGCGGTATTGAGGGCGGGAATAATTGTGATTGATTTACGCCGTTTCAGGATTTTCCATTTGTCCAGAATTCATCGTTGTATTTATCTGTTCTTTCTTCAGGGGGCAGTTTTTGAAGCACTGCTCCTATGGCGCTTAATTGCTTCGCAGTGTACTTATTTTCAAGATAGGGAAATAGTTCCCTTTCTTCATACCGGATATGTGCATCAACCATGTCCGCAAGGGCCAGTAACTGGTCTGTGCTTGTGTTGCTGGTTTCGATAGCTTTCATGCAAAGCGCTATTTGCCGGTGCTCTTTTATGGCTTTGCCGCAGTACGGGTCTTCTTCTGAAAGAAAAAGAATATCCTCTTCCAATTGAAAATGCCGGTTGAGATGGTTGTCCCGGTAATACAAAATATATTGTTTTATACGGTTTGCGTCCACACCTTGTTTTATACCTTGCCTTATTTTCCAGCAAAATAATAAGCCGAAATGATGATCACGGGATAAAGGCATAATATTTTCATCTCTTTTCATTGGCTATACAATGCTTTATCATTTGGTTAGATTAAAGGGGTTGATTGATTTGATCTGTAATAGAGGATCTTGCTGTAGAACATATCGGCCATTTTACGGCTCCGGAATTTGGCTTCTTCTGCTTTTTCGCCTGCAAAATATTCATCTACCGTGGTAAAGAACAGGGAAAGCCACTGATCGAAATGCTCTTTTTCTACAGGCAAGTTTGCATGGGGCAGAAAGGGGCTTCCGTAATAAGTATGTTCTTCCAGCAGTATTGTTTGCCAGAACCGGTACATTTTTTCAAGGTGTACAGGCCAGTTATCTTTTATTACGCCTGAAAAGATAGGGCCTAATAAAGCATCTTGCTTTACTTTATCATAAAAAGCGTTTACCAGCAGGCGGATATCTTCTATACCGGATATGTCTTCTTTTTTATTCATGGGAGTACCTGATAGTGTTGGTATTAAATTATCTGTTATTGTTTCAAAAAAACCATGCTACTGTCCAGCGCCCCGGAAAAAGCGCTTATCCTCGCTTTATCAAGCACCTGAAACAATTGCTTGCGTACCCTCTTGAACTCATGGTGTACAGGGCAGGGCTGTAATTCAGAACATTGTTTTAGGCCCAAGCCGCAGCCCTGGAACACCTTATTGCCATCCACAACTTTTATCACATCGGCCAAAGACCGGTTCATGGATTTATTGTCCAGGTAGAAACCTCCATTGGGACCTTTGACGGATTGTACTATTCCTTTCTTTCCCAGTTCCTGCAATATCTTGGCTATAAAATGTTCAGGGGATCCGATGCCTTCAGCAATTTCTTTAACTCCCGTTCTGTACCCTTCTTTTGTTTTTTGCGCTATGAAAATCATAGCCCTGATGGCATATTCGCATTTTTTTGAAAACATTTTGTTTTTTCAGAGTGTAAACTAAAGAATTATTCTAAATAAAAGATAAATTTGTCTTTTATTTTTTCGCTACCTAAATTTATACAGGTGAAAACGCTTGTCAGGATCAGGAATGTTTATGCAAGACCATTGAAAGGGGATGGCCGCCGTATATTGGCAGACCGGCTGTGGCCAAGGGGGCTGACAAAGGAAGACGTGGCTTACGATACATGGGCGAAGGAATTGGCGCCAAGCCCCGGCTTGCGAAAATGGTTTGGTCATACACCCGATTTATGGAATGATTTTCAAAAATATTACAGGGCAGAGCTGCGGAAAAATAAAGCGGTTGACTCTTTTGTATATGAGCATAAGGGGGATAAGGTGATTACACTTTTGTATGCCGCCAGGGACAAAGAGCATACACATGCCCTTGTTTTGCAGGAGTATTTGCAGCAGCAGTTCAACAATTTATAGCGTTGTAGCTAATATAAATGCAGCTTTAAAATAAATGTACAAAGCCGAGTTGAATTCACTTTATTTACGTCCACTCCGGGAGGATCATCGTTTTGGATTGTTGTTTTGCTGGAGGGTGAAAGAAGGAATAGATTTGGGAATTGAAACCAGGCGGATAGCTAACTACGTTCACTTTTTCTGGAGCCGGAGCCTTTGTTATCATTTCAGGGATGAAGAAATGCTGATTTTTTCGGGCAATTCAGTTCCCGTTTTTCAAAAAACAAGGAATGAGCATTTGGATTTTCATAACCGCATTCAGGCCATCATTACGGGTGATGATATTATCAACCCGGTTCAGTTGCAAGAATTGGTAAAGTTACTTGAGGCTCATATCCGGTTTGAGGAAAAAGAACTTTTCCCTTACCTGCGAAACGCATTCGTTCCTGGTGAGGCAAAAATTGCAGATGCAGTATTGCCCGGAGAAGCTTTTTCTCCTCATTTGAAACATTTATATCCTGATGAGTTCTGGAAGGAGGGAAGACCTTCTTTGTAACGGGTAAAAGCACCTATTTATGAAAACTCTTCCTTCATTTTTTCCATCACCTGTTTTTCTAACATCAGCTGGGCCAGGTGTATCATGTTCATAAAGGCTTTGGCGCCGGAGATGCCGTGACCTGCGGGCCTGGCTTACGCCTAAAACGGAGCCATCCCTTAATTCTCAAAATTGAATTATTATTCCCGAACCTTAATATCTGCAATTATAGCATTCTTATAAAAATTATACGCAGCTATAGTCCACAACCCCTCTACATTTTCAAACAAACCGTCTGATTGTAAGGTATTCAAGTATGGACTCCAAGAAATTCTTAGTCGTGGGTAAGTAAGATAATGATCTTCTGTTGGCTGTGGGAAATAAAAGGAAAACGAAGTTGCAGTTTCCTTCGACATGTCATGATGAAGCCCCGAGATTGGAGAAAAGAATTTAATTTGAACTTTTAGGTTATCAACTAATACAGAAAACAGCTGTCCAATGAATTGCGATTTATTAGCCACGATAGTTTGTAGATAACGTATCTGGCACGACACCCTTTTGAGCTCTACTTTCCTTTGCAAACGCCGCAACAGTGAAAATCGTTACAATAATTATCTTTTTCACTCCCGTATTTGTATATCTGCAATTATCGCATTCTTATAAAAATTATAAACAGGCGTAGTCCCCCCGTCATTAAGGTTATATAAATTCAGGGATTGATTAATGTCCAAATGTAGTTGCCAAGATATTCTTAGCTTAGGATAAGTTAAATACATGTCATCAGCGGTTTGCGGAAAATAAAAACTAAAAGAAGTGGATGTTTCCTTGTTCTTATCATGATGAATAGCTGCGAAAGGGCTAAAGAATTTTACCTGTATTTGTAAATTATTATATAAAACAGAAAACGGTTGTCCAATATATTGAGATTTATTAGCTACTATATTTTGCAAATAAGCTAACGTATCGGGAACGGCTTGCGCTTTAGTGTCTCTTGTAGATATAGTCACAAGATACACAAGCATTAATAGTACTTTTTTCATTCCCGTATTTTAATATCTGCAATTATACCATTGGCGTAAAATGCTTGGGCAGCAGAGGACCATATCCCCCTATTGCCTTGTGCAATTCCTCTTGACTGAACAGCGTTTAGATAAGGTTGCCAATAAATCTCCAATTTAGGAAATGTCAAATAAATTTCATCGGCATTACCGGGAAAATAAAAGGCAAATGATGTAGATGTCTCTTTATTCTTATCATGATGAATACCGGCAAAAGGCTGGAAGTATTTTATTTGAATCTGTAGATTATTCTGCAAAACAGAAAACGGTTGCCCTATATAGTTTGCCTTATTTGCAATTATGGATTGCAAATAGGCTAATGTATCTGGCACACCCGTTTGCGCTTCAGCGTTTCTTACAAATCCAAGCAATACAACACATGCTATAATTAATATTCTTTTCATTGATTTGTATTTTACAAATTTATAAAATTAAAGACATTCTTGCGTGTACACTTTTTTCATGGGTTTATTGGGGTTTGGTACTGTCGTTTTTACGACAATCGGTTTAAAATTTCCATTTACATCTTTTTTATGTAAGGTTACACCCACATTGAACTGGTTTAACACTGCTGCCATTGCCATTTCGTAGGCATAGTTCAATTTAGTTGAATCATTATCATAAAGATAATCGTAAGCCTCTCTAAACGCCTTTCCAATAAGTGAAGATGGGTTCCAATCAGTGCCGCTTAAGTTTCCACTTAGTGAGTCAAGAAACGCCGAAGCCTGTGAAAGGTTTGTTACGGTAAATGCATACTTGGTGCCATCAGCGGCGGCTATAAAATCCCCTTCATAATAGCTGTTATCAACCCGGTTTTCAATCAAATTATAAATATCCTTAGCAGATGGTGCACTTCTGCCATCAGGTGGGTGGGTATGTAACTTAGCAACAGATATATGCATACTTGGTACAGAAGTTGGGAAATTAATACCAGAAGGAGTGCCTTGTGTTACAGCCTCTGTTACATAACCGGTGATTTCAATTTGTGGTGGATTTTGAGAAACAATATTAAATGTTTTAAAAATCCGAAACCCATTCTCATTTGGATCAGTAGCAAGATTGGGAATAGTCGCCAATTGAGCGTTTGCGTTTGATTTTACATACACCGAATCCATATTCTTTGCTGCACTATGGGCTATATCGCAGGGGGTCTTATTGGGCGGAGGCAGTATCGGCAGCCACCCGCCATCGCAATTCACCTCGCAGGGTGGTGGCGGTTCCGGTCCGTTGCCTCCTCCACTTCCTCCTCCGCCGCCTTCACCGGGCGGCAAAGGTGGCGGCGCATCATTACCGCCGCATTCAATAGTGATACCCCTGCAATTGGCGGGATCGCAGAAAGAATAAGTGAATGGTGTGGCACATACAGAACACAGGTCGCAGGACGTCCACGAGGAAGGACAGTTACAGTTGCCTGTAGGAATGTACAGGGTTGTAAGCGTAACAACACCGATACATTCCGCGGAAGGAAAGAACTCTGTTGTTGACGGCACATGCAGCCTGATGGGTCTCCCGTTCGCATTATTGCTATGGACGGGATAAATGCCTGAAAACAGCAAACTATCGGTCAGCAGGAAATGATGATGGCCGAATACCGTATAATCAAAGTTGGCGAATAACAGGAATATCTTCTCTGCGCTCCAGCCGCTTGCTTCATCATCAAAGCCATAATCCTTGTATTGCCAGTCCATTACAAAAGCGCTGGTCGTATCTGTATCAGAAGCCCTCACCACCATTATGCTGTTCACCTTATTTTCCGGCTCCTGCACAAAAGGGATGTACACATAATCATAAGCAGCTGAGCTGTCTTCCGTTTCCACAAATATTGCTGGCCCGGGCAGCGCTTTAGCCTTGTCCCACCGGGGGTAGCCCGCCCTGGCAATAAAGGTTTCTAAAAAAGGCTTTTCATCGTTATGCCGCTTCATCCAGCTACGTATAGCACCAACAAGAGGATGCTGCGGCGGATGCTCATTAAAGAATTTGGCTTCAGGGCTTATATGTTCTGCAGCGGTAACAGGGCTTTCAGGTGCTGCCTCATCTATCTTCCGGCAGGATACATAGACGCAAATGGTAAGAATTGCTAGCAGCAGAAACGACAGGTACGGTCTCAGTAAAGAAATCGGTGGTTTCATATAAACTGTTTTCTACGAAACCAAAGATAAAACATTTACTTATACAGGTATAGGAGATTAGAGAAAAATCTTTGTTTTCCTTGCCTTCAATGGCAAACCGGGCAGCAAAGACGAAGATTGACCTATACATTATAGACCGGGTAAAGACCCTGAGAATACAGAATGGGCTTTCGCAGGAGGATATTGCCATTCACTTAAACCTGTCAACCGGCTTTATCGGGCATATCGAGAGCTCAAAATTCAGGGCCAAGTATAATACAAGCCATCTTAACGAGCTTGCGAAGCTCTTTAATTGCTCTGTCAAAGATTTTTTTCCCGATAAGCCATTATGAGCTGCCACCTGCCACTGTACTGTCACCCAAAGATGACTTTTGCTGTCAGCCGGATAGACTGGGGGAAATGAATCAGGAAAGTTCTTCCTTCATCTTTTCCATCACCTTTTTTTCCAACATCAGTTGGGCCAGGTGTATCATGTTCATAAAGGCTTTGGCGCCGGAGATGCCGTGCCCGATGATTACCGGTTTGGCTACGCCCAGCACAGGAGTGCCCCCGTAGTTCTCGAAATTGAACCGTTCAAAGTATTCGCTTTTTACCTGCTGCTGCCGGGCAATATCGTAAAGGGATTCGGCCATCTTGAGGATGATATTGCCGGTAAACCCCTCGCAAACGATCACATCTGCTTTGTCCTGCAATACATCACGGCCTTCAATGTTCCCGATGAAATTAATATGCCTGTTCTCCCTGAGCAGGGGATAGGTGGCCTGGGCCAGTTGGTTGCCTTTGCCTTCTTCTTCCCCGACATTGATAAGCCCTACTTTGGGATTTTCAATGCCAAGGATGAGCTGTGTGTATACCGAACCCATAATGGCAAACTGGTTCAGTTGCTCGGGTTTGCAATCGGCATTCAGCCCCACATCAAGCAGGAGGCCGGTGCCGCCGGTTACTTTGGGAATGATGGTTGAAATGGCAGGGCGGATAACGCCTTCCAGCGCTTTAATGCTGAAAAGAGTCCCCACCAGCATGGCCCCTGTATTTCCGGCGCTGATAAAGGCATCTATTTTTCCTGAAGCCAGCAAATGAAAACCGATGGCTATGGAAGATTGCTGTTTTTCCTTTAATGCTTTTGTAGGGTGCTCCTGCATACCTATTACCTGCGCTGCATGCACTACGTCGATAGTTGAGGAGGCTATTTTGTGTGCCGTAAGAAGTTCGTCTATTTGTTTTTTATCGCCAATAAGCACCAGCGATGCCGGGATATTGTGCCCGGAAAGATATAGTTGCACCCCTTTCACTGCTTCGAGTGGTGCAAAATCGCCGCCCATCATGTCAATACCGATCACCATATTATCATTGTAGAATGTGGCTGCTAAAAATAACAAATTCCAGACACGGCAGGAATAGATTATATCCCGGCGGTTCTGGAATAAAGAATAAGCTAAATACCGTTATTTTTTAACGGGAGAAGTTTCTGCTACTACTTTTCCTTTGTAGTACAATTTCCCTTCGCTTACATGTGCACGGTGGCGTACATGTGTTTCACCGGTTGTGCTGTCGGTTGTCAATGTAGTGGCAGTAGCTTTATAATGCGTTCTGCGTTTTGCGCTTCTTTGCTGGCTGTGCCGGCGTTTCGGATTTGGCATATTTTAAACTTTATAACAGGTTATTCTAAGCCTTTAAATTTTTCCAATCCTTTCCAGATCGGGTTTTCTTTTGCTTCTTTGGTTGCTTCCATTTTCCGCAGCGCTTCAAAAGCTGCTTTGTTGCAGTGCGGGCCGTCCATTTTTTCAAAAGTGCAGGCCTTCTGCAAGGGCAGGCTCAGGTTGATGAATTCGTAGATCCACCCGGCCACATCAATATGGCTTTCGCTGCGGCTGATATAATAAACGTCCGGGTCGTCTTCCTGTTCGTTCATCAGCTCCGGTTCTTCCACCATCTTTACGGTGATGTTGAACTCATCCCACAGCTCAAGCGGCAGCGGATTGTTGCAGCGGTCGCAGGTAACTTCCAGCGTGCCGCCTATTTCAAAGCGGAGCATCATAAAGCTGCTCTTTTTATCAAGCGACAGCTTTACATTTGCCTTGCAGTTCCGGAAATCCTGCTGCTGGAAAGCATCAAAGAACTTATCATCAACAAGGTAATTGTATTCATGCACCCCGGGCTTTAACCCCACAAAAGCTATTTCAAACTCCCGGCGGCGGCTCATAAAACAACTATTTAGCCCGAAAAATCGGGATGCAAAGGTAAGGGATTAATTGGAGATATGGAGCCGAAATTTAGATTATTTTCGCAAACTTACGGGCCTTAAACGGCTGATTTTTAATAGTTAACTAAAAAAGCGCCTTTGCAGCAGTTTTTATCACGCCTGTTTGACCGCCTTATGAAAAGCTGGAGCTGGGTACTGCTCATTGTTCTTACCATCCTGATCAAGTGGGCTTCCTGGTACCCTGGCTGGGTGGAAAGAAATTACAGCCTGGGCGTATTTCCCTATATAACCCGGGTGCAGCGTTTCCTCTTCGGGTGGATCCCGTTTAGCATAGGAGACCTTTTTTATGTCTTCCTGGTCCTGGTCATCCTGTTCAGGACCTACCGTTTTTTTCGTCTTCTTTTTCAAAAGAAGCTCAACCGGGCCTATTTCGGTAATGCCCTGCAACAGGCTATTTTTTTCTTTCTTTTTATATATGTGTTTTTTAACCTGTTATGGGGACTTAATTATAACAGGGTGGGGGTCGTGAAGCAATTGCAACTGGATGTAAAAGCGTATGCTGTAAACGACCTTGATACGCTGACCGCTGTATTGCAATCAAGGCTCAATCATTACGCCGCTTTGGTGAAGGAAGGGGAGAGAGATTCATTTAACAGGAAGAAGCTGCTGTTCAGAACCGCGGCGGATGCGTACAGGCATGCTGCTGACGAGTATTCTTTCTTAAAGTACAACCCCAGGTCGGTAAAGCCTTCTTTATTCAGCTACCTGGGTAATTATCTCGGCTTCCAGGGATATTACAACCCTTTTTCAGGAGAGGCGCAGGTAAACACTACTGTCCCCTCATTTATTGAACCGTTTGTTACCAGCCATGAAATAGCGCACCAGCTTGGGTATGCCAAAGAGAATGAGGCCAATTTTGTGGCTTACCTTGCCTGCAGGCGGTATGCATCCGATGTATTCAGCTATTCGCTTTATTTTGATATGTACAATTATGCAATAACAGAGCTTTACCTGCGTGACACATCAATCGCTGCATCCTATCAATCTCAATTGCATCCGCAGGCCATTAAAGACAGGAAAGAGCTCCGGGATTTCTATGCCCGCTACAGGAACCCCATTGAGCCGGTAATTATGTGGGGTTACGGCCATTTTCTGAGAGCCAATAACCAGCCCGCAGGGAAAAGAAGCTACAATGAAGTGGTAGACTGGCTGGTAGCTTATTATAAGAAGTTTGGGGTAGAGGCGTTGTGAGTTGGCAGCCTTTAGGCGTGAATCGTGAATCGTGAGTTTTCGGGCTAATAGCGATAGGAATTCTTCAAACTCTGGAAAGAAACTTTGAATTTAGGACTCCATACTCACGGTTCACGCCTCACGATTAAAACTTATTCTTCCACATCATGCTCTCCACCGGCTTGTCAGGCTGGTTGCTGTATTTTGAATTCTTCTTTTGATTGTACGGTACCAGTATAGTCCCTTCCACGGGAAAATAAATAAGCTGCCCGACCGGCATGCCTTTGTACACTTTTACCGGTTGCTTAACGGATATTTCAAGCGTCCAGTTGCCGCAAAAGCCCACATCTCCTTTACCGGCTGTGGCGTGGATGTCTATGCCGAGGCGCCCGGTGGATGATTTTCCTTCCAGGAATGGCACATGGGCCAGGGTTTCTGTATATTCTTCCGTAACGCCGAGGTAGAAGATATGCGGGTACAGCACAATGCCATCATCGGGTATTTCAAAATATTCGATGGTGTTGTGCTTTTTTGCATCGATCATGTGCTCTTTATAAGTAGCCAGTGTTTTACCCAGGTGCACATCATAGCTGTTGCTTCCGAGGCATTCCCTGTTATAAGGGCTTATTTTTATGGTGCCTTTTTCAATTTCTTCCAGTATCCGTGTATCGGAGAGTATCATTTTTTATCTTCGGTTTTATTTGTATCGGCAAAATAAAGAGGAAAGCCTGAGTAATGCCTGTTTTTTTTCAACAACAAATCAACGAGGATACACGGATTGGTGTATGGAAGATAGAAGAAACGGAGGATTTCTTTAAAAGAAATGTGCCGCAGCACCGGGCTGTTACCCATCCGCACAAGCGGTTGCAGCACCTGGCCGGGCGGTTCCTGCTCCAATTTATGTTCCCCGATTTCCCTTATGAACTGATACAGATAGCCGATACCCGGAAACCCTATTTGCCCGGTGAGCAGTACCATTTTTCTATTTCGCATTGCGGCGACTATGCAGCGGCCATTGTAAGCCGGACCGGCAGGGTGGGGATTGATATAGAGATACCGGTACAAAAAATTGCCGCCATCCGGGATAAGTTTTTATCCAATGACGAAAAACAGGTATTCCAAGTTAAAGATGGGGATTTTGATACCATGACCTTATTATGGAGTTGTAAGGAAGCCGTATTCAAATGGTATGGCGATGGGAGAGTGGACTTTAAAGGAAATATCCTGCTTAAGGAATACAACGATGAAAGGAACTCAATTAATTGTTCCTTCACCAAAACAAACGAAGAACTGAATATCCGTTTTCACCGGTTTGAGCAATTGGTATTGTCGTGGGTGGTTTAATAACTATTCATCCGTATCATCACCTGAACCCAATAAATTAAGGTCAACCTCGCTTCCGGAAATACCTTCAATAGAGCCGCGGACATGGGCAGCGCTGAGCAATACTTTTTCTAATTGCTTCTCCCGTTGCTTCCATAGTTTTTCCATAGCATCTCTTTCTTTCTGAATGGATATTTTCATATTCATAAAACCTTCCCGGATGGCGCCCCATTGCTCTGCAAACTCACGGCTGGTGAGGTAATTGTACAGCAGACTCATTTTATCGCCTTTGTTCTCCTGGCTTCTTAAGGCAACAGCCACTTTCATAATCCCATCCCGCAGCATTTGAACAATTGGCTTCACTTCTGCAAAAGTGCAGATCCACACACCATCTTTTTCTCCAAATTTATCCAATTCTTTGGGTAGCGCTTGAGTAACAATCACAGCCACATCAGCCCCCTGGCTCCGCATGTCGGCCTTCAGCTTTTCAATCCAATCGTTGCCAAAATCTTTTGTCCGTTTGCTTTCAAAAATTATTTTACCGCATTCCTGCCCTAAATTATTGCGTACGGTTTGGATGCAATCGGCGCCACGAACACCTTTGCCTACTTCGCTTATTATATCAAACGGAAAGGCAGCCCTCAGCATTTCTTCCAACGCCAGTTCCTGTACTTCGCCCTGTAATTGCATGGAACCCTGCTGTGCTTTGCGTACTGCTTCTTCTGCCAGTTTCTTTTGGTCGTCCCGTTGCTTTTCTAACTCTTTTATCCGTAGTTGAAATTCAGTTTCCTTAGCGGCAATTTTTTGTTCTTCTATTTTGCGGATGTCTTCCGTTAGTTTCTCCCGGGCTTGTTGCAGTTGTTTTTGAACATTTAGTTCTATTTCCGCTTCTTTATTTTTCAGTTCCTGTTCTTTGCGAAGGAACTCGGTTTCTTTCTGGCGGGCTTCTTTCAGCCTTTCTTCATTGTCTTTATTATTTTGTTCCAGCAGGCGGAGTTTGCTTTCAAAATCTGCCGAAACCGATTTGCGGATCAGTTCTTCCGTTTCTGCCTGCGTTTTTTTCTTTTCTTCCAGCAGTTGGGCTTCAAATTTTTGCTGTTGCTGTTTTTTCCATTCACTCATTTGGCTGCGAAGCTCTTTCTGCACTTCTTCCCGGATGCTGTCCGTTGGCTCAAATTCATGCCCGCACTCGGGACATTTTATTTCAGTTGGCATGTAATAAAACTGTTTGTATCAAAAATACAAATAAAAAATCCGGGGATCACTTGTGTTACACCAGTGTTTTGGTAACCTGGCCTATCATAAAGCCATTGTGATAAACCTGCAGGGTGTAAGCGCCTTTGTAATATTCATCGGCATTGATGGAGAAAACAAGGTTTTTGCTTTCCCCTTTCAGGTATTCAAACCGCACTTTCCGGGTAAAAGGTATTTTAGCGCCGCTACGCAGTTCCAGTTTAGAGGAAGCCTCCCACACATCATCATTTTTCAGGATGCTGCCATCGGGCTGGGTGATGACGATATATACATCGGCATTGTTATACTGGTTTATATTGTTCTGCACATTGAAAGAGATGACCAGCTTGCTTACTTTGCGTACCTGGTTCGTTTCCTGTTCTTTGTTGTTCTTAATCGTAATAGGGGCAAGATTGAGCTCCGAAGCCACGAATACGGAAGCCATGTTCACTTTTTCAGTCAATACTTTATTCTCATCATCCAGCCGTTTCATATTTTCCTGCAATCCCGTTATTTCTCCGTTCAACTGGCTCATAATATTGTTCAACCGCTGCTTTTCAACTTCCATTGACGAATTTTCTGAACGGAGGCCGGCTACCAGTTCCTGCAATTCCGTAATTTTTTCCTGTGCCAGTTCAAGGTCTTTTTTGGAGGAACTGCGGTTTTTTAATATACCGTCTATTTCTCCTTTGAGTTTATAGATTTCATCCAGCTTATTATCTAATTTGGATTTCAGCGAAGCAGCATTGGAACGGCTTGAGTCAAGCTTTGTATCCAGTTCTTTTATTGTATAGGAGTAAAGCCGCTGCAAAGAATCCTTTACCCCCTCTGCTACGGCAATGGAATCTTTTATATACACTTCTGTTCTGCGCTGGCTGTAATGTGCTTTGTCGTACAGGTGATAAACCCAGGTGCCGATCAAACCGGCGGAAAGCAAGGCTAACAGGAGATTCTTCATGTCTGTTTTTTTATTTAATTACCGGCCGCTTCTTCATCTACATAGGCTGATATCCAGCCTACCTGGGCATTTTTGATCAGGTAAAATTGCTTGGTTTCAAATGTAGAACTGAACTGGCGCATTATTTTCAATAACAAGCCGCAACCGGCCATCAGCGATCGTTGGTCAAAAACTTTGTGTACGGTGGTGGCCGCTTTTTTTATTGCATCCTTCTCATCGCCAGATGCGGAAGCGGCAAGCAACTCCGGCGACAGCAGGTTGAATTTTTCATTGAGCTTGCGGCTGAACCGTTCTACATCATCATACGATACAGAAATAACAGGGAATTCCAACAACTCCGGGTGGAGCAATGTGGCAATGGCCCATGCAATGCCGCCGCTTATGCCAATATTATCGCTAAGGCCGTACACACCGCTTGCATTTACAGCATAAATAATTTCCGGGTTTTCGATAGCGTATAAAACCCGCTGCAATTGTTTGTTATATACAGGCAGCTTATTGTCGCCTTCTTCTTCGCATCTTTTTTCTGCCAGGTTGGCAACGCTTTTGGTGCCCCAGTTGATTTCAAATAATTTGAAGTTGCGGGTATCCGTTCCGGGGAAAAAACCTCCCTTGGTATTACCGCTTCCGATGTCGAGCAGGAAGGTGGAATACCTTCTTGACTCCGGTACAATGCCCAGGTGGGAAAGCCGGGCTTCTTCCTGCACATCTGTTATGTTTACCACACGGCCGGGTTCATTGATGCGGGTGCGGAACGAATCAATAAGCCAATGGATCCATTCTGTTTTGTTTTCTTTGGCGGCCTGTGTTTTTACACCGCTGCTTATTACCGTGAAAATATTACCGGGGGCAACATTGTATTCATTCTTTGTTGTGGTAAACAGGCCGGTAAGCCCATCCAGCGTAGCGGCAAAGGAAGATTCGGTAAACGAAATAAAATCGGTATTGGTTGAGCTGTCTTTTAAAACAGAAAAGGAACCGGCGCTTTTTGCATTTTTGCCTATCTCAACGATGCTCAATTTTACTCCCTTGGAACCTACTTCAATACCCGCATAAACAGAAGCGCTGAATTTGCCTGCTTTTTTGCTTTGTGCGTTGACAGCGCCAAAAGCAAGAAAGCCTAAAGAAAACAGCCATCCCGTATAAAAAACAGTTCTCATAGTTCTTCGTTTTCTGCGGATAAAAATACTATAATGCGGCCTAGCGGCAGCTTATATATTGTGCGTAGCGGAGATATGTGAAAAAAATGTGTTTAAACTAAAACTACAGGAATACTTTAGTTCAGTAATAGTTGGTTTTGTAAGCGTATAAAAAAAGAAAAACCGCCCCTTTTGCAAGGGACGGTTTCTTTTGCAGGAGTTAACTGCTTTTAACCGAATAAACCACCTTTTTTCAGGCTTCTTATACCTTCGCCGATTTTGAAGCCGTTATGATAAATTTCAATTTTATAGTTACCCGTCTGGAAGTTTTCCTGGCGGATGGGGAACTGTATGTTTTTGCGGGTTCCCTGCTCGTATTCTACAGGTATCCTCGCTGTAAAGTTCTTTTCGCCATCCAGGCGGGTGTTCAGTGCATTGCCTTCAGAGATTACTTTGCCATCAGGGGCCGTTACGATAAGGTACATATCTGCCGGGCCTGATTTTGCAATACGGTTTTCTACATCAAAAGCCACAACGATTTTGTCCACTCTTTTAGCATTTGTTGTTTCTTTTTCTTTCCCGCTTTTCTTTTCATTTACCGGCGTCAGTTGGATATTGGAGGCGCTGAAAGTAGAAGCTACATCTACCGTACGTTCCAGGTCTGCTTTTTCTGTGGAAATGGTCTGGATATTGGATTCCAGGTCGGTTTTTTCCTGTCTTAAAACGGTATTAGCCACATTCAGTTCCTGGTTTTCGCCGGTAAGTCTTGTTACTTCTGCTTCCAGGTTGCTGATTTTATCATTTAATTCAGTTATCATCGTCCGGGCCTTTGCCAGTTGGGACTGAGTGGCATTTTTGTCGTTCAGGATTTTGCGTATCTCCGCTTTTTTGGCATCAATCTCTTTTTGCAGGGTTGTTTTGTCGCCTTGCAATGAATTGTTGGCGCCGGTAATAGAATCGAGGCGTATTTCAGCTTCATCATACATCATGCGGATGGAATCACGCTGCGTCATGTAAGCGGTAGCCTGCAATTCTTTTTCTTCAAATTTTTGCTCTGCCTTGTTGTTGTTCCATAACAGGTAACCCCAGGTGCCCAGCAAGCCTGCGGCCAGCAAGCCGATCAGGATATTTTTACTGTTGTTGCTTTTAGGTTGCTCAGGTGTAGAGCCTGTAGCGGATGGATAATTGGTGTTTGTCATACTAGAGGATTTAAGTATTTAATTTTAATTTTTTGTGGTTTAGGAACAGCGTTAAACTTTCAAAAGTACTGTGCGGGTTGCACACCAGTTGGTTAAAAGCTGTTAAAAAACTTGCGTCCGGTGCTCCAAATTTCGAAAACCATGCCAGAAAATTGGCCGACTGCTTTTCAACAGGTGTGATTTACCGCTAAAATGACCCTCAAAGCCTGTATCTTAGCGTTTTATGACAGCAGCATCTATTATTTCGGATTGGAAGAAGAAAGTTTTCAAGCCGGTCTATTGGTTAGAAGGGGAGGAAGAATACTTTATCAATCAGGTAACGGAATATGCTGAAAACCGTATTCTTTCGGATAGTGAAACTTCATTCAACCTTACTGTTTTTTACGGTAAGGATGCCGATTGGGCGGCTGTAGTGAATGCCTGCCGCCGCTATCCCATGTTTGCAGAAAGACAGGTGGTGATACTGAAAGAAGCGCAGCAAATGAGGGATGTGGAGAAATTAGAAGGGTACATTGAATCCCCGCTGTCTTCCACACTGTTAGTAGTGGCGTATAAAGACAAAAAATTAGATGCCCGTAAGAAGTTTGCAAAACTGGTGAAGGAAAAAGGGGAGTTGTTTACCACCAAAAAAATTTATGACAGGGAACTGCCTGAATGGACCCGGGAAATAACAGAAGCCAAAGGGCTTTCCATTACGCCCAGGGCGCTGGCCCTGTTGGTTGACCATGTGGGCAATGACCTTACCCGGATCAATAACGAAGTGGATAAACTGGCCATCAACCTCGGTAAAAGAAAATCCATCAATGAAGACGATATTGAGCAATACATCGGCGTAAGCAAGGAATACAATGTATTTGAACTGCAATCGGCGCTGACGGCCAGAGACCTTGCCCGGTGCATCCGCATCGTTGCTTATTTTGAATCCAATCCCAAAGCGGCACCGATACAGATGGTGCTGCCTTCTTTGTATAATTTTTTCAGCAAAGTATTTATGATACATGGCACGAGGGGCAGCGAAAAGGAAATAGCGGCTGCTATCGGCGTCAACCCCTTTTTTATAAAAGAATATATGCAGGCCTCCCGCCTGTATAATTACCAGGAAGCGGAAAAAGCGTTGCTCCTGCTGCATAGCTATAACCTGAAAAGCGTAGGCGTAGGCAGCGTGAATACCGAAGATGCTTCTTTGCTGAAAGAACTGCTGGTGAAAATTATATCCTGACACTGCCGCTTTTGGTTGACATAAATGCCTTTTCTTTGCGCCCTGCATATTTCATGCAACGGGGATTTCCCGTTTTTCATCATTGTTGACTTGAAAACATAAACCTATATGCGTAAAATTTTGTACTTATTGACCGTTTCCGGGGTTTTCCTGCTTACCAGTTGCCTGGACACTATCCAGGAGATAACGCTGAATGAGGACGGTACCGGCATCGTTTCCAACTCCAATGATATGGGGGCGCTGATTGCCATGGCAAAGCAGTTGGGCGGGGCCGATGAAATGGCAAAAGCAGGCGACCAGAAAATTGACTCCGTTATTTCCCTTGCCGAAGTGGCCGACAGCATCGCCAGCCTTAGCCCGGAAGAAAGAGAAATGGTAAGAAAAGGGACCCTGCGGCTTAATATCCATATTGCCGATGATAAGTTTGTTACCCATATTGCTTTTCCTTTTTCCAAGCCGTCTGAAATTGTGGCATATAATACCCTTTCCGGCAAAGTATTGAACGAGGCCATGAAGAATGAGGTGGACAAAAAAGGTGGGGCCGCCCCGGGTATGGACGAGATGCCTGAACCTTCTTCTTTTGATGACTACTACAAATATGATTTTTCAAAAGGGGAATTGACCAAAAAATTAGACGAGAATAAATATAAAGGCGTGGAAAGCGATGAATACCTGAAGGGTGTAAAAGAAGCCGCCATGATGGGGTTGAAGATGAAAGCAACCTATATTATTAACCTTCCCCGCCCGGCAGAAAAAGTAGCTGGCAAAGGGGCCAAACTTTCTGAAGACGGCAAACAGGTTACTATTGTTGCGGATATTGAAGATTTCTTTGAAGACCCGACTTTGCTGGAATTCAAGATAAAATACTGATTGAAATAATCGCAATCGCAATGATAAAAAAGAGGGCTGCAATGCCCTCTTTTTATTTTGTATCTTTTGGGTGTGGTAAGGTGGCTTTTAGCTTCGTATCATCCCGAAATCCTTGCGGGTGCATAAAGCAGGGGAGGGGCTTTGAGCGGGAACGAGATAAGAATAACATTATTTTGTAAATCTCTAAATTAAATGATTCGATTTAAAGATATTTTAAACGAGGTTAGAATAAGATTCCCGGAGTTTGTGATAACAAAAGATATAGAAGACCTGCCGGCTGTCTTATTTAGTTTTTTAGCTGGTTATTTAATTAATTCCTTAAAGGAAAAAAATATAAAAAACATTGATTCTTTTGTTGATTTTATTAACGGGGTGGTTGATTCAAAAAGGGATAGTATTGTTGACGCCTGTTTAGATGAAATATTTATTGATTTTTATAGTGAAGCAAAAGATGAGTATGCAGAGTTTGTGAATATGTTATCCCCGAAAGCAAGAGAGTTTTTTTATTTAACAATAAACATGTGGGATTCCGGTAACAATAATAGAACAGATAATGTTTAACGCAAAAGATTAGCAGGTATTGAAAACAGGAGTTAAAACGATGGTCTACTGTAACAGGAAAAACAGGTGTTGTATCGTTTTCAGTGAAAATATTCCTTATCTCTATTTTATTTAGCCCGGATATAAATAGCGAAAGTAAAATTCTGCCGCTTCATGTTCAGGATGCTTAACCCGTAATCATTCCTTGTGCCGCTTACATTGCTAAGCCCACGGGAGTACTTTAGTTCCGGAGAGATAACGATGCGGTTGCCGGGAGTGGCAATATCCAGTCCCAGGCCAATATCCCCCATAAAATCCACCTTTTTCAGCGACAGCTTTTCCCTTCCTGCCTCGTTTTGCTGCAAGAGTACATTCAATACAGGGCCTGCGGTTATGTACGGCGCCACTTTTTTATCAGATAACCTGATTACCACAGGTACCGGAATGGAAAGCATGGTTCTTTTAATAGCTACTGTTTCCTGGTCTTCCTGTCCGCCGGAGGCCGGCCGGGTATCATAAATAAGTTCTGAATTTTCCAGCGAAGCAATAACAGATGGCCGTATAGAAAAATAATTACTGAAGTTGACCTGTGCTGTGAAGCCAATATCATACTTGAATTTCCTGGCTGCCCCAACTGCCCAGGGTAAAGAGTCATTCGCAGGCGGAGGGGCAGTGGTGATGATAAGTTCACTGATGCCGCCGCCGGTAAGGCCACCCCATTGTATCTTTTTTGGAACACCGGCTTTTCGTTTGGGTAAAGAATCCAGTGGAAAATCGGGTTTTTGCCCCAGTTCTTTTTGAATAAGCGACAGGGTGTATAAGCCGCATAGCCATTTAGTGGCGATACGGGTGGTTTTATTTGCATAATGCAAAGCGCTGTCAAGCCTGTTGTCGGCCAGGTGCAGCAGGGCTAGCTTGTTTTGTATATAGGCGGCTCCGGGTTCGGCTGCCAATGCTGCGTAGGCATGATGGTAAGCAAGTTCCTTGCTGCCATTTTTCCCGTTATTGCCGAAATCGCCTCCTGCTTTTAAAAAATACATTCTTCCCACCAGGGAAGCAGCGAACTCCGGCTCTTCTTCCTTTACCAGTTCAATGGCCTTTTGAAGGTTGTTGCCTAATTCAAACGAAAGTTGTTTTTCTTTTGCGGAAGGTGTTGCCATGCAGGAGAGATAATCATTTACTTTTTCCTGTGCCGCATTGATATACCCGACTGTAAGTGAGGATTGGGCATCGAGGGTGTAAGGATTGCCGGGGAATTTTTTGTTTAGCTGTGTATAGTATTCTTCTGCAGAGGAGGAGCCGGTAAGTTTTTTATCTTTTACGGCGGCATTGAAGCGGCGGTAGGTTTCCAGCAGCAGGGTATCGGCGGTAAAGGGGAGGTGCCTGTAATTAACCGGGGCGGAAGAAGAATTGCCGCCTCTGTAGCCTTGCTGTTTTTTTCTTTGTAACCAGTTTGACAAATAAGCAGTGTCCACATGGCCGATCACTTTTTCTCCATGTTCGTTGCAGCAGAAATACGGGTCCTGCTTCCTGTTAAACCGCTGTTGCGCCGTCAACGGCACATTGCTGCTGATATAGTTTTGTATTTCACTGAATGTTATTTTCTGGTCGGGTTCATTATCGTCAGCAAGTCCACTCAATCCATCAACGAGATAATAGGTAAACAGGCCATGCCCGTTGCCAATGGAAGCATCCTCAAGAGAATATTCTCCTGCGGCTGTTGACAGCATGATTACTTCACCTGCTTTTTTTTCGGTGATGGCGGTGTTGAGAAAGTTCAGGCCGTCAGCGCCGCCGGGGAGTTCATTGGTGCGGCAGGCATCCATGATAAAGAATACTTCCACACCTTTGGTGGTTTCGGCGGCAATCTTTTTTTTCAGGTTAAAAAGCTGGATGGCGCCGCCTGCAAGGTAATTGTTCTTGTCCCCGGCAGGGTTGCAATCATAGGTAAGAAAGAAAAACTGGTCTTCATCAATCGCATCGCCATGCCCGGCCAGGTAAATAAAAAGGCGGTCGCCTTTGCGGAGTTTTTTGGCTTTCAGCCATTGAAACCCTTTACTCCAGAATACCGAATTCAATGCTTCTTCGTTGAGCAGGCAAAAGATATTTTCATCTTTTACGCTTCCGCCTCCCGGCGATTTGAGATAATCCCTGAAAAGTTCGGCATCCTTATGTGCATAGTTCAGCGACCGGATGTATTTGTATTTGGAAACGCCTACTATCATGGCAAAGGTCTGCGGCGCAATGGTAGTGTCCCGTAGTTGCAACGGCTGTTGTGCCGGAAGGGAAAGCATGAAAACGGAAAGGCATAACGCCAGGAAAAACGGTTGCAGGAATTGCCTCATACAAACTGTATTGGTAGTTGCCAAACGATTGGTATAGTAAGGTACATATTATTTTTAAATAGTGTTTTACCGCTTTACTATCAACAACCTGAAAAAAGCGCTGCTGCCGTCATCATTGTCTGCGGCCAGCGCCAGGCGGAGTGATTTATCCGTTTCTTCAATGATGCAAACGGATTCTATTTTATGCCCTTTAAAACGGGGGTCTGTTTTTTCGAGGTCTATAATCATATCCGGGTTGATGGCGGCCCAGTTCTTTTTGGCCGAAATATCTTTTATGAGCCAGATATAGCTTTTGCCGATAGCGCCATCTTCAAAGCTGCTTTTTGTGTCTTCAGTGGAAACCGTTGCCACCAGCCAATCGCTTTTTTGTGCGTAGGCCAGGCCTGATACGCCACTGAATAAAGTACTGTCAGTATTGGTACCAATCAGGGCAATATGCAGGGGACTGCTCTGCATATCTTCCCAGAAGCGGGGAGCCGCCAGTAACAAATGGTTTTTGGGATAGCTCTTATTGCCGCGGTTGGCGAGCAGGATTCCCCCCGGTATGGCAGTGGCGCCTTCAATATTTATTTCGTGTATTCCCATTGCCTGCAACCGGGCATAAAAACTGTCGAGCAGTATGCTGTCTTTTGTTGAGCTTTCAGTATCTATCAGCCATCCTTTGTTTCGTGAAGGGCTTAAAGAACCGGAACCCAATACCAGCAGCTTGTTATTCCATAAACGGGTGATGGATTCAAAATCGGGCTTAACCGGCTTGGGAATATTTTTTTCTGCAACACTATAAAGCAGCAGGGAATCAACCGGGGAAAAATTGCTGTCTAATTTCAGAAGATAATTCACATTGTCGCCTGCCGCCCAAAAGCCGCTGCCGTCTGTTTCAATACCGGAAGCCGAAGGGTATAGGTCTGTTTCAACCAGTTTTTCGAGTGTATTTTTCCTGTTTTGGCAACTGCAGCAAAACAACAGGAAAAATAAAAATGCTATGCGGCTATGAAGTGTCATTGCAGGGTTCAGTCGAATTTGTTTTCCCAGCCTTCTCTTTTCAGCTTTTCCACTTTCTCTATCACTTCTGTATTTAATGTGGTTTTATAATCTTCAATTTTTTGCGAAACAACGGGATCGGATGCCCCTATAATTTCTGCGGCCAGTATGCCTGCATTTTTGGAAGCGTTCAGCGCTACGGTGCCTACCGGCACGCCATTGGGCATTTGTAAAATAGACAATAAAGAATCCCATCCGTCTATTGAGTTGGCTGATTTGATAGGAACCCCGATAACAGGCAAGGTGGTAACAGATGCTACCATGCCGGGGAGGTGTGCCGCCCCGCCAGCCCCTGCAATAATTACTTTAAGCCCCCTTTCCTTAGCGGTTTTGGCATATTCTATCATGCGGTGCGGTGTGCGGTGCGCTGAAACTACGGTTACTTCATGCGGAATAGCAAACTGCTTTAGTATGTCTGAAGCGGCCTGCATAACAGGGAGGTCGCTATCGCTGCCCATGATGATACCTACTAAAACAGTTTGTGGTTGAGAGTTTGTAGTTGATAGTTCTGCCATGTACAAAATTATTTTGAGTATTACAGAATAACGGCCGCTGCCTGATTCTCCTCAAAAATAACTACAAACTATAAACTACTTAACTATTTCTCCCTTCAACCGTAGCAATTCCGTTTCTGCCATTTTGGTATTGTACTTTGCGTTGATCAGACGTGTACGGGCATCCTGGAGGCTTTTTTCAGCTTCTTTCAGTTGGATAAGCGTGGTGGAGTTTAATTTATACACCTGGAATACGATGTCGGCATTTTCCTTTGCCAGAAGGATATTATCTTCTTCCAGTTCCAACGCTTTTTTCTGTTGTTCATACTGCAGAAATGCGTTCAGCAACGAAAGGCGCAGCAGCGACCGCTGGTTATCAAATACAAGCCGCTGGTATTGCACATCCAGTTCGGCCTGCTTTATTAATCTTTTTGTTGTAAAGTTGTTCAGTATCGGGATATTCAGCGTCAGGCCGTAATTCAACCCCTTGCTTTGGTTAAAAAGGGTGGAGAAGGGGTTGATGACCGTCTGGTTATTGGTACGGGTAAAATTATAAACCGAGTTAAAGGATAAGGTGGGAAGCCTTTCCGCTTTTCTTTCCCTGAGTGTATAGCCTGCAATGTCAATATTTTTTTTGGCGATAAGCAATGCCGGGTTGCCGGTTTCAATGGCATCCTGAAGCTCACCCAGCGACAATTCCATATCAACGGGAATGGAATCTGTAACTTCATAAGGCGGGGTCTCTTTTACGTTCATGGCCTGGTTAAGCGTTTCTTTTAACTGGTTGATCAGCATTTCCTGTTCTAATTTCAATGCTTTTTGTGCATTCAGGTCCACCTTGCTTTGCAGCACATCGGGCTTGGCGCCGACACCAATATCCAATTTATATTGGGCCAGCTTTACCCTTTCGCTGTTGAGCGCCATTTGCTCCTCAATGGCTTTTAATTGCTGCTTTTGACGTACAATGCCATAATAGCTGGTGATAACATCTGCTATTGTATTAATTACCTGGTTCTTTATGGATAGTTCGCCCAGCCGTACCAGTTCTTCCATTTTATCCCTTGTGATGAACATTTTCAACCCGTCAAATAATGTCCAGTTCAGGTTGAGGGCTGCATTGATATTATTTGACTTAAGGCCTTTTTGTTCCCGTTTTGTTCCGTCCGCAAGGGTTTGTTTCTGGTTGTTATTGTTCCATAAACTACCTGCCGTTGCGTTGAGCCTCGGGTAAAATGCCGCATTGCGGTAAGAATAATCCAGCGTTGCTACGGCCGAATCGTTCCGGGACAACTGAATATCATAATTGTTTTGCAATGCAGTGGAAATGGCTTCTTCCAATGTAAGCAAGCGCTGCCCGTAGGCTGAACAGGCTATAAAAGATAAAGAGATAAAGAAAAATTTTTTGCTCATAGCGAAACGGGATTTATGCCTGTCCCGTAGCAGGAATGGCCGGTTGTGTTTCAGATTGAATAAATGTGTCAAACTCGTTTACCTTCTTTTTGGCCGACAGGTAAGAGTACATGGCCGGTATTATAAATAAAGTAAGTACAAGAGAAAATAAAATACCGCCAACGATTACAACACCTAATGGAATTCTGCTGGTCGCCGCGGCGCCAAGCGATAACGCCAATGGTAAAGCGCCCAGCGACATGGCGAGGCTCGTCATAAGGATAGGTCGAAGCCGTTGGCTGGCCGAATAAACCACCGCTTCTGTTCTTTCCATTCCTTTCACCCGGTTTTGATTGGCAAATTCAACAATCAGTATCCCGTTTTTCGTTACAAGACCTATCAGCATAATCATTCCTATCTGCGAAAAGATATTCAGCGTATGGCCGAACAGCCAAAGCGACAGCACAGCCCCGGCTATGGCGAGGGGAACGGTGAGCATGATGATAAACGGGTCAATAAAACTTTCAAACTGCGCTGCCAGCACAAGGAAGATAAGCGCCAGTGCCAGTAAAAATGCAAAGGTTGTATTGCTGGAGCTTTCGGCAAAATCACGGGAAGCGCCGGAGAGGGAAGTGGCAAAACTATCATCCAGTAATTTGGCGGAGATGCGGTTCATTTCTTCAATGCCATCGCCGATGGTGAAGCCGGGTTGCAGGCCCGCAGATAGGGTGGCCGATTTAAACCTGTTGAAATGATAAATAGTTGGCGGAGTGTTGGCTTCGTAAACCGATACCAGGTTGTCTATACTGATCAATGCCCCACGGTTGTTTTTAACGTAGAGATTTTTCATATCATCCGGGTCATCACGGTTGTTGCGGTCCACCTGGCCGATTACCTGGTATTGTTTCCCGTCTTTTGTAAAATAGCCAAACCGCCTGTTGCTGTATGCCAGTTGCAGGCTTTCCGAAATATCGGCAATGGAAACGCCAAGTTCAGCGGCTTTCAGCCTGTCAATTTCCACTCTTAATTCAGGTTTGTTGAATTTCAGGTCGGCATCTGCATTCTGTAATATTTTACTGTTCCTGGCTTCATCCAGAAAGGCAGGCAGAACAGAAGTGAGCTTATCGAAATTAATATTCTGGAGTACAAATGAAACAGGTTGACCGCCCCGGCGATTGAGGGATATAGTTTGTTCTTCAACCGTTACAGCCCTCCCTTCGTTGTATTTTGGCAGGTTCCTGTTTATCATCTGTACAATCTCTTTTTGAGTACGTATCCTTTGTTGGGGCTCTACAAGCACTACACGAACGAAGCCGGTATTGGTATTACCACCGCCGCCACCGCCTGCTGTTACAGAAAGAATAATTGTTTTTTCGGGTACTGAATCAATGACAAGATTGGTAACACGGGTTACATATTTGTCCATAGCATCAAATGCTGTGCCTTCCGGAGTGGTTAATTGAATCCGGAACTGGCTGCGGTCTTCGAGTGGCGCCAGTTCGGATTGCAGCGTTCTCCCAATAAAAAAGATAATGCCGCCGCACACAGCGATAACGACGAATGCCACCCATCGTACTTTCATAAACTTTTCCAATGCGGACTGGTAAGACCTTTCCATCCACCGGAAGAAAGGTTCTGTTTTGTTATAAAACCATCCGTGCTTGTGCGGGTCTTTTCGTGTAAGCTTAAAACTCAGCACCGGCGTAAGCGTAAGCGATACAAATGCAGATATAAGTACGGCGCCGGCCACCACCATCCCGAATTCCCGGAAGAGCCTTCCTACAAAACCTTGCAGAAAGATAATAGGCAAAAACACAATGGCAAGAGTGATGGATGTGGCAATAACGGCAAAGTATATTTCTTTGGAACCTTCCAGGGATGCCTGCCATTTGTTCATCCCCTTTTCCATTTTTTTATAAATGTTCTCGGTAACCACAATCCCGTCATCTACCACAAGACCTGTGGCCAGCACGATGGCCAGCAGGGAAAGGACGTTGATGGTAAAACCCATCAGGTACATGATGAAGAAAGCGCCGATCAGGCATACGGGAATATCAATCAATGGGCGTATAGCGATAAGCCAGTCGCGGAAAAAAGCATAGATGATAAGCACAACCAGCAGGAAAGCGATGATAAGCGTTTCTTCCACTTCCAGGATTGATTTTTTAATAAACCTTGTCTGGTCGAGGGAGATATTGAGTTGTATATCTTCCGGAACATCTTTTTTTATTTGTTCAAGACGTTTGTAAAATTCATCGGAGATGGCAACATAATTGGAACCGGGCTGGGGGATAAGCGCCAAGGCAATCATGGGAATACCGCTTTCTTTCAAAACGGATTCTTCATTTTCCGGTCCAAGTACGGCTTCGCCAATATCCCGCAGCCGCACATCGGCGCCATTTACGTTTTTAATGATCAGGTTATTGAATTCTTCTTCTGTGTCCAACCTTCCGAAAGTCCGTATCGTAAGCTCGGTGGCATTGCCGTATATTTTACCGGATGGTAACTCCACACTTTCACGCATAAGAGCGGATTGCACATCACCTGCTGTAATACCGAAGGAACTGAGTTTGGACGGGTTCATCCAGATACGCATGGCATACTTCTTTTCCCCCCATATCTGTATGCCGCTTACGCCGGGTATGGTTTGCAGCTTTTCTATCAGCACATTATTGGCGTATTCTGTTATTTGCAACTGGTTGCGGGTATCGCTTTGCACCGTCATCCCCAGAATGGGGTCGGAATTGGCATCTGCTTTTGTTACTACCGGGGGGCCGTCAAGGTCATTGGGCAGCGAACGCTGCGCCTGCGCTACTTTATCCCGTACATCATTGGCGGCAGTTTCCAGGCTAACGCCTAAATCAAATTCCACATTGATATTGCTCGACCCGGTATTGCTGGAAGAAGTGATGTTTTTTATACCGGCTATCCCGTTAATCGCTTTTTCAAGCGGTTCGGTAATCTGTGTTTCCACAATGGCGGCATTGGCGCCGGGGTAAGATGTTCTTACGCTGATATTGGGAGGGTCAATAGCGGGATAATCCCGTACACCTAAAAAGTTGAAGCCTATTACCCCGAAAAGGATAATGACAATGCTCATGACTATAGCAAGTACCGGTCTTCTTAAACTTAGTTCTGAAATATTCATAACAACTCTTAAGGGTCAAAAGAACAAGGCAGCGTTTCCTTTTTCCGTTATTTAAAGTAATTAACTACTTTCCCGATCCTGATTTTTCCTTCTGGTTTTATACTAAGCAGTCCTGTTACGACAATTGTATCACCGGCTTTTATGCCCTGCGTTACCTGTATCCTGGATGAATCTCTTATGCCTGTGGTGATATCTGCAAAAACTGCCGTTCCGCTTTTATACAAAATAATTTTTTTACCTCTTGCCTGCGGTAGTACTGCTTGTGTAGGCACCAGCAGGGCATTGGGATCGGGGTCAAAGTTCAGTTGCACTTTGGCAAATGCACCGGGAACTAGCCTTGGGTCTTTTCCCATTATCAATGCCCTTATACGCAGGCTGCGGGTGCTTTCTGCCACATTGGATTCCAGTGCGATAATTTTTGCCCCCAATTTTTTATCCAGGCCTTCAAAACCAAAGGTTACCAATTGTCCGGTTTTTACCTGCCCCGTGTATTTTTCAGGTACAGTAAAATCGAGTTTTAGCTGGTCTGTCTGGTGAATGACTGCAATCACTGTAGCCGGCGTAACATAAGCGCCGGGGCTTACTTCTTTTAAGCCCAACCTTCCGCTGAACGGCGCCCTTACTTCCGTTTTCTGAATGCTTGTTCTGATAATGCCTATATCCGCTTTCAGGCTGTTTACCTGCAAAAGGCTCAGGTCGTAGTCCTGCTGGCTTATACCTTGTATTTCTAATAACTGCGCCTGCCTTTGCTCTGTTTTTTCAGCTATGCTCAATTGCACCTGCAACTTATTCAGTTGGGCAAGCAGGTCTCCATCGTACAGTTTTGCCAGCAAAGTGCCTTTGGATACATATTTTCCTTCGGCAATGTTCAGCCGTACAATCCTGCCCGGCACTTCGGGATGAATTTCTGTTACTTCGTTGGCTATTACAGTGCCGGGTACTTCAATGCTTTCCTGGAACGATTCGGCTTTTACTATATAAGCATCTACCTGCATAGCCGGTGGTGCACTCTTTTTTGCAGCAGGGTCTATCTTGTCTTTTTTGCTGCCGCAGGCTGCTAAAAAGAACATACCGGCGCTTATAATGACTACTTCGGGTTTCATGCCTGTACCTGGTGGAGATTTATTGTTAAATGGAAGCGATAAAGTTAATAGTTAATTGCAAAGGTTTGGACGTCAAATCTATGCATACCTTTCACGAAAAAATGATGAATTATGAACGGTTCTTAATACGGATAAGCGGAATCAGGTTTTTGGCAGTAAAGTTCGTTTTATCTTATTGGATTGAAAAAAAAGCTCCTGCTTATCCTTGCTCAGGACAGTAACATGGCCCATTTTACGGCCGGGTTTTGTTTGCTTTTTGCCGTAAAGGTGCACAAAAGCATCTTCTATTTTTAATACTTCTTCCAGGCCCTCATACTGCACATCGCCGCTATACCCGTCTGCCCCGGTAATATTTACCATGATGGAAGGAAGAATATAATCCGTATTGCCTAAGGGATAACCGAGCATTACCCGCCACAGCATATCGAACTGAGAGCTGTAATGCGCTTCAATAGTGTGGTGCCCGCTGTTATGCACTCTTGGCGCCGTTTCATTTACCAGCACATTGCCGTTTTTGTCAACGAACATCTCAACGGCAAAAATGCCCGGCGATTTAAGATTCCGTACCACAGCCAATGCTATCGCCTCAGCCACATACAATGTTTTTTCAGAAATCTCTGCAGGACATAGCTGGTAGTCTAACTGGTTGAGGTCGGGATTAAATAACATTTCAACAGGCGGGTACAATGCCGTTTCGCCATTGTTGCCCACTGCAATCATCAAGGCAATTTCTTTATGAATTTCTACCAGCGATTCTAAAATGGCCGGTGCGTTAAACCCTTTAGCAATATCTTCTTTTGATTGTATGAGTTGAACGCCCCTGCCGTCGTAGCCGCCTTCGCCTATTTTATGCACGGCAGGCAGAAACGCTTCCTGCTGCTGCAACTCTGATAAATTATTTGTAATGACAAATGCAGGCGAGGGTATCTGGTGCTGCTGGTAGTACTGCTTTTGTAAAATTTTATTTTTTATTGTTCTGAGAACAGATGGTTGGGGATAAACCTTTACTCCTTCTGCTTCCAGTTTTTCCAGCGCATCAATATTTACATTTTCTATTTCTATGGTTATGGCATCCAATGCCTTTCCGAAATTATAAACGGCATCAAAGTCTTTTATATCGCCTTTGGTAAAATGATGGCACAGATGGGCGGCCGGGCATTCAGGGTCGTTTTCCAATATAAATGTTTCCACAGGATAATTGGCGGCGGCCTGTAACAACATGCGGCCAAGTTGCCCGCCGCCGAGGATGCCTGTTTTTTGCATGGCGCAAAGATAATCAGTCGTTAATAAGAAGCGAACATTGTTCGGCAACCTGAATAATTATCTACTTTTGCAGCATGATGCCGGATTATCCGCATAAGGCTTTTGCTGACAAGCGATACGATTTTTCCTTGTTAATGATGACGTTGGCCATGAACAGCGAATAGAAGATGATTTTTCTGTGCGAACAAAACCATTTTTTTATTCAAAACCTGCCTGGGTTTTTCAGGCACCGACAGTATGAGTACTTCCACGTTAACAAATAAGCAAACAGCACCCGCCACTGATTTTCTCCCCTTACAGGGTACGGATTATGTAGAATTTTATGTAGGCAATGCCAAACAGGCCGCCTATTATTATATCAGCGCTTTCGGTTTTCAACCGCTGGCCTATGCAGGACCGGAAACGGGTGTCAGGGACAGGGCCAGCTATGCAGTAAGGCAGCACAAGCTGACTTTTGTGCTAACAACACCCTTGCGTTCCGAGAATCCCATTGCAGATCATATTTATAAGCATGGAGACGGCGTAAAAGCTCTATCGCTGCGTGTAGATGATGCCACTTCCGCCTGGAAAGAAACTACGAGGCGTGGCGCAGTAAGCTATAAGCAACCGGAAAAGCTGACGGATGAATGGGGCGAAGTGGCTGTAAGCGGCATACATACCTACGGGGATACCGTCCATCTGTTTATAGAGAGAAAAAATTATAACGGGCCGTTTATGCCGGGATACAGGGCATGGGATTTACCCGGTTTTAAGGTAGCGGATACGGGCTTGCAATATGTGGACCATTGCGTAGGCAATGTGGGCTGGAACCAGATGAACCCCTGGGTAAAATTTTATGAAGACGTAATGGGTTTTAAGAACATACTTTCGTTTGACGACGAAGATATTTCTACCGAATATTCGGCGCTGATGAGCAAGGTGATGAGTAACGGGAACGGCTTTGTAAAATTCCCGATCAATGAACCGGCTGAAGGGAAAAAGAAATCACAGGTAGAGGAATTCCTGGAATTTTATAATGGCGAAGGCGTGCAGCATGTGGCTATGGCTACCCATGATATTGTAAAAACAGTAAGTGAATTGCAGAGCAGGGGCGTGGAGTTTTTAAAAGTGCCCACCAGCTATTATGACGACCTTACGGCAAGGGTAGGAAAGATAGATGAAGACCTGGAACCGCTGAAGGAACTGGGCATATTGGTTGACAGGGACAATGAAGGGTACCTGCTTCAGTTATTCAGCAAGCCGGTGCAGGACAGGCCTACTTTATTTTTTGAAATTATACAGCGCAAAGGGGCCAAAAGTTTTGGCAAAGGCAATTTCAAGGCCCTCTTTGAAGCTATTGAAAGAGAGCAGGAGGCAAGGGGAAATTTGTGAAAAAGGAAAGAGGTTTTCCCAAAGCCATGGCAGGATACCTTCGTATTTTACCTGTTTTGCACATATGTTGATTTTATTCCCCCGGTTGGTAGCAGGGGGATATATTATCTTTAGCAATCCATTGGGATTTACAGGCACTAAACAGGATGTAATATCGTTAATCAATTGAACAGGGAAAATACATGAAAGTAGTTGTGGTATATGTTTTTCTGGCAGGAATGGTTTTCTCCGCTTCTGCACAAACCAAACCGGGAAAGGGCGGAGGAACTTCTTTTTCTTTTATTGATTACCAGAAATCATTTCAGCGGCCAGGCGAGGCATTGAAAAGAAAAGAAGATACCCTTCAAAAACAATTTGAAGAAAAGAAACTGCAATGGCCGGCAAAATATCTTTATATCCGTTCTTTTAAATATGACAGCCAGTTTGAAGTATGGGTAAAGAATGAAATTAAAGAGCCGTTCAAGCTTTTTAAGACCTATAAAGTATGTGCATTGGCCGGTTCGCTGGGGCCTAAAAGGATGCAGGGTGATTACCAGGTGCCGGAAGGTTTTTATTATATCAACGAGTTTAACCCTTACAGCAATTATTATTTATCACTCGGCATCAATTACCCGAATGCATCAGACCGCATTTTAAGCGATTCCTTACGGCCGGGCGGCGAAATATTTATTCACGGCAGTTGTGTAACGGTAGGTTGTATCCCCCTTACCGACCAGCAAATTGACGAAGTGTATATCCTGGCGGCCCATGCCAAAAGCGAAGGGCAGGATTTTATACCGGTTCACATTTTCCCCATACGTTATAATAAGGAAAAGAGTGTTAAATACCTCGAAAACGCAACGAAAGACGATCCGGGGTTGAAAAAATTTACGTCAAGGCTGGAAGATGCTTTTGATTATTTTGAGAAGCACCATCAACTGCCTGTTGTGTTGATTGATCCTAAAGGAGAATATATTATTAATGATGTGCCGCCGAAAAAAATAAAGGATGCTGCGGTAAAAAAGGCGCCCCGCACTCCAAGGGCCGGTATAGTGAGGGATGTGGGCAAGCTGGCCGAGGCGGTACACCAATGGCCCCAATATCCCGGCGGCGGTAATGCCTTTATGAACTACCTGGCCCAACTGGGCACTGAACTTGCCGGTCTTCTTCCTGAAAAAGTAAAGAAAGCATTCATACAGGTAGAGTTTATCGTTGATGCGGATGGCGTGCCGGTGAACTTTAAAATTCTTAAAAGCATTAAGGATGCTGAAGAGCTGGAAGATGAATTGCTGAACCGTCTTGAAAAAATGGGAACATGGGAACCTGCCATTTTGCATGATAAGCCCGTTCCAAAAAAAATGGTACAGACCATTACCATTGAAGCGGCTGCATCCTGATTAATCTTTCAATAAAACCTGCAAAGTGTCCTGCGTTTGCTGGCGCAGAAGAATATCGCTTGTTCCAATATATTTTTCCGTTGCTTCTTTTGTATAATGCCGGATGGTGAGAAGGGAAAGTCCCTTGCTTACCTGTACATCGAGAAAAGAAGAAGATTCCAGCGCCAGCTTTTCAATTTTTTCCGGCCAGTCATCCAATACGGCAATAAAGCTGATAGCGCCGTTCTGCGTCATATTGGGTTTGATATGCAGTTTTTCAAAAAGGGTGTATAAATGGCCGATATGCTGCTCGCCGATAAAAGAAAAATCTTTTGAGCTCATTTCAATCATTACCTGGTTGCTTTTTAATACAATAACCGGGGGCAGGTCATGCACCGGCTTATTATGAATAATAGTGCCGGGAAGCGAAGGGTCAAGAAAGCATTTTACGTATAAGGGGATGCTTTTATTTTGTAAGGGCTTTATCGTTTTCGGGTGAATGACCTGTGCGCCATAATAGGCCATTTCTATTATTTCGTCGTAGTTTAATTCAGGTATGGCAACCGCTTCAGGAAATTGCTTCGGGTCTGCATTCATCACACTTTCCACGTCTTTCCAGATGGTCTGGCTTTTCGCATTAAGGATATTGGCGAATACCGCTGCCGAGTAATCGCTTCCCTCTCTGCCGAGGGTGGTGCTTTCATTTTCGTCAGTGGCGCCAATAAAACCCTGCGTTACTACTACCGGCATTTTCTCCAATGCAGGAATGATTGTTTGGGCAATACGTTCAGTTGTAAATTCCCAGTCAATATTGGCCGCCCGGAAATCATCATCTGTACGGAAAATATCCCGTACATCCAGCCATGTGTTGGCAATTTCCGTTTCATTCAGGTAAGCGCTGATGATGGCGGTGGAGAGCAGTTCACCACAGCATACTACCTGGTCATAGTAATAATCAAATTCCCTCACCGGCTTATCATGGAGTAGCCATTCCACTTCTGTAAAAAAATCCCTGAGCTGCGCTTCACAAGGGAGCCAATGTGTAATTAGCAGGTATTTGGCCGTATCAAGGTGCTGTTGCTTTACCTGTTCAAACAATTGAAGCGATTTATCTTTCTCTCCGGCATAAAAAGCTGTTGCCACTTTCTCCAGCGCATTGGTGGTTTTGCCCATGGCTGAAACCACGATGACTACTTTTTCACCCGGATAATTGCTTACTATCTGGCCCAGGTTCCTGATCCGGTCAACACTGTTTACGGAAGCCCCTCCAAATTTGAATACTTTCATGTAGCCTGTGCGGTTTTATTCAGGTAAATAAAATGGCAGCAAATGTCGGAATATTCCGGTCAATCCGGTTCGCTTACAACAAAGCAAAGGCTTACTTTTGCTTTAGTCTAACTATTTGCTTATGAAAGTTAACCGTAAAGTTCAAACACTTGACGAATTTACGATACAACAGCTAAGAGATTTTCCTCATGCTACGGGAGAGCTGTCCAACCTGCTCCGTAACATAGGTCTGGCGGCCAAACGGGTGAATGTAGAAGTGAACAAGGCCGGCCTGGTGGACATACTGGGCGATTACGGAACAGTCAATGTGCAGGGAGAGGAAGTGAAAAAGCTGGATATATTTGCGAACGACCAGTTTACCGGGGTATTGCGCCACGGCATCAGTTGCGCCGGTATTGCCAGCGAAGAGCTGGACGATTTCGTCGCCTTCGATGACGCTAAAAGTGTCAACTCAAAATATGTCTGCCTTTTTGACCCCCTGGACGGCAGCAGTAATATTGATGTGAATGTATCTATCGGCACCATTTTCGGAGTATATCGCCGCAAAACGCCTATCGGCACAGTAGTAACCAAGGAAGATTTTTTGCAGGCGGGCAATCAGCAGGTGGCCGCCGGTTATGTAGTATATGGCTCTTCCACTATGCTGGTATATGGAACAAGGAGAGGAGTGAACGGTTTTACACTTGACCCTTCCATCGGGGAATGGACGCTAAGCCACCCGGATATGAAATGCCCTGAAAGCGGGAAGCTTTATTCCGTTAATCACGGCAACTTTTTTAACTATAGTGAAGGAGTAAGGAAATATATAACGACCTGCCAGCAGAAAGATAAATCCACCGGGGGGCCTTATACGCAGCGCTATATCGGCAGCATGGTTTCCGATTTGCACCGCAACCTGATAAAGGGGGGAATATTTATGTATCCCGGAACAACGGATAAGCCGAAAGGAAAACTTCGGTTGCTGTACGAATGCAATCCTTTTGCATTTATTGTTACCGTGGCGGGCGGCAAAGCCACCAATGGCAAGATAAGAGTGTTGGATATTGAACCGACAGAATTGCACCAGCGTACACCTATGTTTATCGGCAGTAAAAATATGATGGAAGAACTGGAGGCGCATCTGAAGGAAGACGAATAGGGTTACATTTGTAAAAAACCGGGAATGGCAAAACCAATTATCCAAGTAAAAGACCTTGTCAAAAATTACGGGACATTTTCAGCCGTAAAGGGTATCAGCTTTGAGGTGATGGAAGGTGAAATATTCGGGCTGCTGGGGCCGAATGGCGCCGGAAAATCCACCACATTGGAGATCATTGAAACCCTACGCCCCAAAACAAGCGGGGAAGTTATTGTTGACGGATTTGATTTGGATAAAGCCCCTGCGGAGATTAAAAAAATGATAGGCGTGCAGTTGCAAACCAGCGGTTTTTATCCCGGACTTAACCTGGTGCAACTGATAGATCTTTTCTGTGGCTTGTACAACAGGTATGTAAACCCGATGGAACTGCTTGAAATGGTAAACCTGCGGGATAAGGCCAAATCAGAGGTAAAGCAACTGAGCGGCGGGCAAAAGCAGCGATTTTCAGTTGCTACAACGCTTATCAATGACCCGAAAGTTATTTTCCTGGACGAGCCTACTACCGGTCTTGACCCGCAGGCAAGGCGCAGCCTGTGGGAATTGATTAAAAACATCCGTGAAAGGGGAACCACCGTTATCATCACTACGCATTATATGGACGAAGCAGAATATTTGTGCGACAGGGTAGCTATTGTTGATTCAGGAAAAATTATTGCCCTCGATACACCCGATAAATTAATTGATGACCTGGTGGCATCGGGTTTTGAGCGGCCCAAGGAAATGAAACTGGCTAACCTCGAAGATGTTTTTATCAATCTCACTGGGCATTCATTAAGGGAATCTTAAGCTAAAAATTATACTATGAGCATACAGAATAAACTCAAAGAATTTCTTTCCGGTAAAACAGACGCAGAGAAAAAAGCCGGAGAAGATTTTTTAAAAGAAAACGGAACCTTAGAAGGGGTGGTAACATTGCCCGAAGGCATTCAGTACCTTGTCATCAAAGAAGGGACGGGTGTGCAGCCTTCAGTGGCGGATAAGGTAAAAGCCCATTACAAAGGTTCTTTGCTTAGCGGGAAAGAATTTGACAGCTCGTTTAAAAGGAATGAACCTTTCACCGCTCCTTTAAGGGCATTGATAAAAGGATGGCAGATAGCGCTGCCACTGATGAAAGAAGGAAGCCACTGGCGGTTATGGATACCATCCGACCTGGCATATGGCGACAGGGGAGCAGGGGCCGATATTCCCGGCGGCGCCACGCTGATTTTTGAAATCGAACTATTGGAAGTCATTAAATAAAACCGGCAGTTATGACCGTAGTTGCAATGGATCCCCGCTATCCCATCGGGAAGTATGAGTCGCAGCCTTTTTCCATTCCGCAGAAAGTGGAATGGTTATCGGATATTAAATTTTTGCCGGTAAAGTTAGAAGAAGCTTTGCAGGGGCTTGACGAAGCACAGTTACAAACCCCTTACCGGGAAGAAGGCTGGACGGTGCAGCAATTAGTACATCATATTGCAGACAGCCACCTGAACGCCTATTGCCGTTTCAAGCTGGCATTAACCGAAGATAACCCTGTGATAAAACCGTATGAAGAAAAGCTGTGGGCGGAACTGGAAGATTCAAAGAAGTTACCGATAATAGTTTCTCTTACGTTATTGCAGGCGCTGCATACCCGCTGGCATGAAACGCTGAAGCATATCACCGATAATGAATGGAACAACAAAACCATTTTTCACCCGGAACATAAGCGGACCATGCGGTTGTGGTACCTTCTCGGTATGTATGCCTGGCATAGCCGTCATCATGTGGCGCATATTACTTCTTTGCGTGAAAGGATGAAATGGTAAGTTTGCACTATGGCAGACCTGAAATGGCAAACACTTTCCTCCGAACAACTTTTCAATGACCTTTGGTTCAAAGTAAGGAAAGACAGGTGCATTACCCCCTCCGGAAAAATAGTTGATCCCTATTATGTTTATGAGTTTCCTGCATGGGTAACGGCTTTGCCCGTAACAAAAGAAGGAAAGATTGTGATGGTAAGGCAATACCGCCATGCCCTCGGAGAAACATGCCTGGAAATTCCCGGCGGCTGTGTGGATAATACCGATGCTTCTTTTGAGGCGGCCATTGCCAGGGAACTGCAGGAAGAAACAGGTTATTCTTTTGAATCGTACGACTACCTCGGTAAAATATCGGCCAACCCTTCCACCAATAACAACCTGATGCACATGTTTCTCGCAAAGGGCGGCGTTAAAACAAGTGAACAGAACTTAGATGCCAACGAAGAAATTGTTGTTGAACTCTATACGGTGGAAGAGTTGAAGCAGTTGGTGAAAGACGGGCAGATCATCCAGGCCATGCACCTTTCCTGTATTTTGCTGGCGTTAGAAAAACTGGGCCGCTGATTTATTTCTTCCTGTACAATTCCGGGTATTTTTTTATTTCATCCTCCGTAAAATATTTTTCAATGATTGCCTTAAAGACCGGCAGGTAACGGATATTATCCAGGTCTGTATCTTCCGTCATATGTTCAAGGTCTTTGTAGCCGCTTTGAATGGAACGGTCAAAGTAATCAAGGGCTTTTTCCGTTTCATTGAGCAATGAATAAATGCAGGCTAAATTATATTCGTATGTATTTTTATACACAACGTCTTTCTTAAGCGCCAGTTCAAATATTTCGATGCCTTCTTTAAATTTCTCCAGGTAGATATAAGAAACGCCTAACCGGTTCATGGCGAGGTATTGGGTACTGTCTAAGTACAGGGCATCTTTATACGATTGTATCGCATTCTCATATAAAGCGGTTTCTCTGTAATAACCGGCTGCATCGAATAAAATATCCCCCGCCATGACCCTGTAGGATGCGCTGCCCGGGTTCAGGTTAACGGCTTTTACAATGTAGATGTAGGCCGAGTCGTATGCTCTTTTATAATAGTAGGAACTTGCGATTTCGTAGGGGATAACAGCGTCTTTCGGCTTCAGTGGCATTAGTATTTTGTAGTAATGCAGCGCCGAGTCGTAGTTATACAAGTCTGTATAGATAATGGCCAGGTTGGTAAGCGCTGTGGTATAGACGGGGTCTGCCTGGTGGGCTTTTTTATACCAGTACACGGCTGAATCGTAGTTGCCCAGCCGGTCATAAATATATCCGAGGTTGTTCAGGCCGCTTGTATATGTTGGTTTTTCTTTTACAGCCTTTGAATACCAGTGAATGGCTTCGGTAAATTTTTTCTGTTTGTCAAGCACCCATCCCAGGTTATAGTAGGTGAGATAGATGTTGAGGATAGGCTTTTGCTTTTTGAGGCTTTCCCTGAATATTTCTTCAGACTTCACATAATCGCCGGTATAGGAATGGCTAAGCGCCAGGTTAAAATAGGTTTTGCTGCTGTCGGGCATCAGCGTATTTCCTTTCTCGTATTGTTCAATAGCTTTTTCATACTCCTGGCCTTTATAATAGGCGTTTCCTTTGTTCCTGTAAAAAACAGGTTCTTCCGGCTCAATGGAAATGGCTTTGCTGTAGTAATGCACTGCGCTGTCATACTTATCGAGGTACTCGTAAGAAATACCGATACGGTTCAGCACATAGGCGTCAGGCGGGGAAAGCAGCGGCAGCAGCTTCTTATAATAATAAATGGCAGAGTCGTCTTTCATCTGGTCAAAATAGGCAGTGGCCAGGTTATGGAGGGAAATAGTGAAATCCGGCTTTGTCCCCAATGCTTTCCGGTAATAATGAATGGCGCTGTCAGGCTGCTCATTACGGGCATACAGCCACCCGATATTATTGCTGGCCTGGTAGTAAGACGGGTTGAAGGCAACTGCTTTTTTGTACCATTCCAGGGCTTCTTTATGATTGTTGTTCCGGTCTTCTATCCAGGCAATGCCGAAGTAATAAAGGTCTGCATCAAGGCTGTCTTTTGCCAGGCCCTGTTTATAAATATCCAATGCTTTATTGTTATCATCCAGCATCTGCCAGGCATAGGCCCAGGCGTAATAATAAGCATCGGGCAACGATTTATTGGCGTAGGCTTTATCAAACAACGCTGTGGCCTGTATAAAAGCCTCCCTGGCGCTGTCTTTCTTTCCTTCTATGTTCCAGTAATACGCTTTGGTATAGTATTCATATCCTTCACGGGCCTCATAGCTGTCGGATGCTGCCGGTTTGTTCAGTTTTGGCGGCAGCAACCCGGCAAATATCAGATCTTCGTTTACCTCCGTAGCCCTTACCGTTTTACCTAATGAAACGATCTCATCTTCTGTTTTTCTTTCAGTGCCCCATTCATTTTCAAAAGATTTATCTAATAGCAACGCTTTTTTATAATAGTAATCGGCGGAATCTTTTTGCCTGAGTTGTTTATAGGCCAGCGCCTGGTTGAAAAGGGCATAAGCAAATTTGGGCTGCAATTCAATGGCTTTGGTATAAAAAGAAATAGCCCTGTTATACTCTTTGTTGCGGTAATAAACGTTTCCAATCATAAAGCGGGGATAGCTCCACCGGGGCGAAAGGCGGATTGCTTTTTGCAGGTACACCAAAGCCGAATCGGTATTTTTTTCCACTTCGCTGAAATAACGGCCTATTTCAAAACTGATGAATGTGGAATTAGGCATCAGGGAGTCGGCAACACGGAACAGTTCCAATGCCCTTGACGTTTTGTAAATGGAAGCAATAAAAAAGATGCGTTTGGCCTTGATTTCATTGTACCGGAAATCGGAAGAGTCCATCAGTTCATCCTGTACGATTTTGAGTTTATTGTTGGCGTCATTGAAAAGGCTGTCGGGGTAATCCTGGAATTCGGCCCGGATAAAGCGGTTCAGCAAAGGTTGCACCGCATCTTCCAGTTTAGCCGCCAGGTCGTATTTCATAGAATTGATTAGTTCTTCATTCTTTACAACGCCTTTGGCATTCTTATAAGTTTCATAGGCATTGTTTCCTTTAGGATAGTTAAGCCGGCCTGTTCGTAATTGCTCATAAAATTTTTTGAAATAAAGCGAATCGTCCGGGGACAGGTTATAGCCTTGTGTTTTTACATCACGTCGTGTAACATTACCCTGGCCCTTACCTGTTTTGGCGAGCATGGCGGTTCGCATTTCTGCATCTACTTTAGCAATCACTTCATCTGCATCGTAAATAAGAACGGGCCGTTGATCCTTGTTGGTTTCGTCTGATACCTTTTTCGTAATATAATCGTCAACATCGGATATGGTGACATAGGATGTTCCTTCGTCTACACCCAGCCCGTAAAGGGATTCAAGCAGGTATTTGGTAAATACGCCGTGGCCTCCCCCCGGGAAATGTTTTTCCTGCGATAACTGTCCGGGCTTGCAGGAAAGTATCTTGATCGTGTTGCTGAAGCCATCGTTCAGCGCTTTCATGGTCCGCAGGGCGCCGCTCAGGTTGCCTGCCAGGTTGCCGGAACGGCAGGCATCTGTAATAAGCAACACTTTGGCTTTCTTGGAAAGGCCATTGATAATGGACTCAAGCAAAGGAATGAAAATAGCATCTGTATCATAATAGGCCACAGCGTCATTGCAATCATAGGCCAGCAGGTAACCTTGCTCGGTTTCGGTATCGTTATCGCCATGTCCGGCGAAATAGATAAACACCCGGTCATTATTGCCCGGCTTTACTTTGGCGCTTATTTTTCTAAGCTCGCTGTATATCTGGTTGCTGGTAGCTACGCTGTCAATCAATATTTGTACATCAGCGGCGTCTTTTACAATTTTTGTGCTGACTAAAAAATCACGGAATGCTTCGGCATCATCGTCTGCATAGCTTAATTGTGTAATGTTCCTGTAATTGGAGATGCCGACAACCAGTGCGTAGGTATTACCCCAGGTTGTTTTTGATTTTTCACCGGGTTTTAATCCTCTCGTAGTATCCACCTGTGCAAAGGCACTATGCTGGAAAAGCAGGCAGCATAGCAGGGGGAAAAATATGGGCATATACCAGCGGCTCATTGAGGCTATTGATCTGTCAGGTGAAACATTTTGCCTATAAATGTACAACTCCTGGATGGAGAATAAAATACCTTTATCAGGGTATCAGGGTCTTGCGGTCTATTTCCCCGGCCAGGAAGATGCTTCCGCAGATAAGGATAAGATCGTCGGATCCGGCGTTTTCAATGGCCTGTTTCAAAGCGGTGTTCACATCTGAACAGGGCTTACCATACAACCCTGCTTCATTGGCATATTGTTCCAGGTCGTTTTCCGGCAAGGCCCTTGGTATGCGGGCTTTTGTGAAATAATAAAAAGCTTCAGCGGGTAATAGTTTCAATACTTTATTTACATCCTTGTCTTTCACCATCCCGATAATGATATGCAGTTTATCAAATGGTGTCATTTCCAATTGTTTTATCATTTGCTTTATCCCGTCAGCATTATGTGCCACATCTATCACCACATCAGGGGCATGATGAATAAGCTCCCATCTGCCGTGAAAGCCGGTCAGTCCTTTTACTTTTTGCAAGGCTTCGTGGATTGTTTCATCATCTATCTTCCAGCCTTGTTGTTGCAAAATGGAGCAGCTTTCCAATAGGGTAAGCAGGTTTTTGGTTTGATAAATACCAGCCAGGTCAAGGTCATATTCTTTTTGTCCTGGTTTGTTTTCTTCCGTAATTATTACCTGCAACTGACTTTTGTTCCATGAAAAACTTTTTACCCCTCTTTTTTCTGAAGCAACAGATAGTGTGGCTTTTTTTTCTGCTGCTGTTTTCCGGAAAACGGGTTCTGTTTCGGGCAGGGCTTCGCCGATAACAACAGGTATGCCCGGTTTAATAATACCGGCTTTTTCAAAAGCAATCTGTTCGAGGGAGTTGCCAAGTATATTCATGTGGTCCCACCCGATATTGGTAATGACAGACAGGGCAGGGGTGATGATGTTGGTGCTGTCCAGGCGGCCGCCCATGCCTGTTTCAATTACGGCTACATCTACCTGCTGCTTTGAGAAATAAGCGAAAGCCATTGCTACGGTTACTTCAAAAAAGCTGGGTTCCATTTTTTCTATTGCGGATTGTATGCTCTTTGTAAAGTCAATTACAAATTGTTTATCTGCCATTTCCCCGTTTATTTTTATTCTTTCCCTGAAATCTTTCAGGTGCGGGGAGGTGTATAAACCTGTTTTGTAACCGGCGGTTTGTAAGATGGCGGCCAGCATGTGGCTTACAGAGCCTTTGCCATTGGTTCCCGCAACATGTATTGTTTTAAAGTCATGCTGCGGGTTGCCCAGCAACCGGCATAGTTCGATAGTATTATGCAGGTCGTTCTTCACCGCCGATACGGCGCCGGTATGGCTGAACATAGGCAGGCGGGAAAACAAATAGGCAATGGTCTGCTCGTAAGTCATGGCCTGCAAAGTTATATAAAATGAAATGCCACGGCTTTCGGCCGCGGCATTTACTATTGAAGCGTATGGATTAATTCACACGAAAATTGAATTGTACCGTAACCATTGATTCATGGTCAGCTTTATCGAAGCGTATGTTTTGCAGGTAGCGGATAATGGCTTCTTTATAGGCATTGCTTGTTTGTGTAGAGCCTTTGGCAATGCTCACCAATTTCCCAATCCCTTCTGGAGAAACGGAAACATTGGCATACACAACCGCTTTTTCCAGGTCGCCTTCAAAGGAATAGTGGCGAACTATTTTCCTGTCGCCCCTTGTAATTTTTGGCCCGCTGCCGCCGCCACTGCCCGAACCTGTTCCTCCACCGGAACCAGTGCCTGAGCCACCCCCGGCACCGCTGCCATTACCCACACCGGCCCCTGTACCTGTGCCGCCGCTTTTTTCGTAGTCATCTGCAGCGCCGCCACCCTTGCCGGAACCTGTTGTCGTTTTACCCAGCACGGCTTTGGGCTTAGGGGGTGCAGGGTTTTCCACCACAGGTCTGGGTTCTGTTTTGGCGGTGGATGTATTGGTTACTTTTTTAGCTTCCGGTTTGGTAACTACGGGCTTGGTTATAGGGGCCACATCATCCTTGTCTGCAATATCTTTTGAATCATCCTCATCTCCGGGGGCCGGGGGAACGGGCGGCGCTTCACCTGCGGGGCCGGCAGCCTGAACCGGGTTACCGCCTCCGCCACCGCCTTCGGCAATGGTTTCCGGCTCTTCAGGAAGGTTTAGTTCTACCTCAATGCCGGAAAAAGACAGGGGCTTTTCTAATTTGGGCAAGGGCCATTTCCATAAAAACATCAACAGGAGCATCAAAACAGCAAAACCGGTTGTGATCATTGCGGCTTGCTGTGATTCTTTTTTCGATTCAAGTGTTGCGGCCATTGCGTAGCTGTTGTTCATACAAATTTAGTTTTTGACGGACAGGTATGGAGAACCTTGTTTTTCACACCTGTTAGTAACGATGCAAACGCTGTGCAACTTGCATAAAAACGGTTTTATGAAATGTTAAGATTAGCTGAAACAGCCTTATGAGAGCTATTTCTTCTAAAAACACCTGTTTATTTGATACGATTTGGAAATCCACCGCCTTTGGCGGTGGTAATGAGGTTGTGGCTATGCCGGGTAAAAAAATCAGAACAAGCAATAGTTTTTTTTGCCACGAAAACACACAAAAGAACACTAAAGAATTTTCACTTTTGTGAAAATTAGTGTGATTTCGTGGCCAATATTTTGGCAGTTGAATGCAGGCTCAAAATAGTAAGCCAAACCAGGGGAAGAAATTAGCCCTTTGGGCCCGGTCTTAAATCCGCCTGCTTTGCAGGTGGTAGTTTAATGCGATTGGCTATCAAAAGCCCTGCAAGAACAAGAGCAAAACTGGCAATATGCACCCAGCTAACGGATTCTCCGAGGAAAATTACCGCTTCAATGCTGCTGAAAACAGGTATGAGGTTTCCGAAAAGGGCCGTTCTGGCCACGCCGATTTTTTCTATGGAAAAATTCCATAACAGGAAAGAAAGCACAGACGCCCCGATACCCAAATATAAAATGGTTGATGTGGAGGAAAGGTTGATTGCAAAACCGCCTTGCTGCGAGTATTCATACACATAGAAGGGAAGAAGTACCAACGTGCCGATAAAGAAGATTATGAACAGGAAATGAACCGGGCTTACGGATACAGGTTTCTTTTTTGCAGCTACATTGTAGATGGCAAAAGACAACCCGGCAGCCAGCATCCACCAGTCTCCTTTGCCGAAAGAGAAGGAAGCCAGCGACTTCCAGCTTCCCTTGCTTAAGATTAAAAAGATACCGGCAATACAGATGAGCATACCGATAATTCGTTCTGCCGTGATTTTTTCTTTTAAAAAAATACCTGCCAATAGTACCGCCATTATCGGAGAGGAAGCCGTACCGATTAAGGCCATGTTGATAGCGCCGGTAGAATGCCCTGCGATATAGACAAACGTATTGAACAGGCTGATGCCTGTTACGGCAGTAAGCAGGAAGTAAAAGAAATGTTTCTTTACTGTTGCCCATTCTTTAGCCAGGCCTTTCCATGCAAAAAGCAGTATGATAAGGGTGGCGCATGACCAGCGATAGAAGGAAAGTGTTACCGGGGGAATTTCTTTGATAACACCTCTTGCAATGATAAAATTCCCGGCCCAGATAATAGTGGCAGCCACTGCGGCTAATACACCGGCCAGTACATTGTTGCGAAAAATCTTTTCATTCATTGCAGAAAGAAAATGTTAATGGGCAAAGTTCAGTTCATAGTTGCCTTTGATGCGTTCCATAGGAGGGTTGAAATAACCGTATTTTAAGGAAGGGAATTCTTCACGGATCAGTTCCTGGAGTTGTTTGACGCCCATACATTCACCTGTATCGGCTACGCCTATCTTGCCAAGGTACCAGTCAGGGTCAATATTGAAATTGCGCCATTGTATCATCTTCAGCCCTGTTTCTTTTATCAGTTGCCGCAGCGCTTCGTATTCTGCTACGGAATCCGTCATGCCGGGAAAAACGAAATAATTGATAGAAGTCCACCCGCCAAAATCGTTTACAATACGCAGGCTTTTTTTAATATCTTCAAAATCGTAATTATTGGGGCGGTAATAAGGCATGTATATTTCCCTGCGGGCAGAATTGGTGCTGACACGAATTGAGTTCAATCCTGCCTTGCACAATTCTTTTACTGCCTGCGGGCGGGAACCGTTGGTGTTAATGTTGATGCTTCCTTTTTTTGTGTGCTTTCTTATTTCGATGATAGCATCCCGGATGGTTTCCCACATCAGCAGGGGCTCTCCTTCACAACCCTGTCCAAAGCTAACGATAGGATAGGGGGCCGATATCAAATGTGGCACGGTGAATTCTACAATTTCCTGGTAAGTGGGCTTAAAGGCAAGCCTGTCCTGCGTGGAAACAATAGGCTCCTCATCCAGTTGCAGTGATATGCAGCCAACACAATTGGCATTGCAGGCGGGAGAGGCTGGTACGGGGCATTCCCAACGACCTAGTGCAAAGTTTCTGGCAGCAGGGCAGTTATAGGTCTGGCAGCAATTCTCCATCAGGTGTTTTACGAGCCTGTTATCGGGATAGGAGTGCAGGAGTTTTGCAGTTCCGGTATCAATATGGTTTTTATCATAGCCGCTGCATTCCTGCCGGATATCGTCTTCGATGCGGACAGCGGGCACATAGAATTTATTATCAAGCCATCCGGCTGCGGTATAGCAGAACAAGGGAAGTGTCGGCGCACCCGGCACTGTTTCGTAGGCAGCGAGATAAAAGCCGGTGTGTGCCGGGGGGATGAATGCCGCTACAGCCCAACCTTTTTCGCATAAACGCATTTCGCCGGTTGTGGTATCAATGCCGATACCTTTTCTGCCGGGCAGTTCATACAAAGACCCCCCGTCGGGTAATTCTATCCATTCACCTTCCGGAACAGGCAGGGCATCCCAGCCGCTTCTGCCGACGGCATACAGGGAAGGGTCTTCAAAAATATTTCCTTTACTGTCGGAGTATAAGAGATATGGCGATTTCTTCAGGTTCATTTATTCATTTGCTGCCTGCAAAAGTCGCTAAATTCCGCTTCATTAATGGAATTGTTTTCTTCCACCGGCTGCTGGAGAATATGATTGTTTTTCAGGTCAATGGTCAGCAGGCCGTCTTTCAGAATGACATTCAGGCATTCTTCCCACTTTATTTTACGGGAAAAGGCGGATGGATAGCGGATGAAATACTTGTTCACAATTACAGGTAAGGGTCTGATGGCAACCTGGTACAGGAAACCCAATACGGCGCAAAGAATACCTATCCACCAGTTGTTTAATTGCCACCAGGTAAAAAAAATAATCAGGGTAGCAGCAGCAATGCGGTAAGGGAAACCTTTATTCTGGCGGGTACGCTGCAAAAAGAAATCAATGCCAAGCAATAGGACAATGAGGATAGCGCCAAGAGCTGAAGATGAACGATAATTTTTTTCTGCGGCGGTAAAAGCAAGGTAAATGAATAGTACCAGGTTGATGAGAATAAAAAGAAATGCAATGCGGTTGTAATGCTTTCTTTTATCATTTTTTAATATAATCTCAAATTGCTTCATGAAAAAGCCAATCGGCTATCAGGTATTACTTGTTACGAGTAAATTACATAATTTAAAAAGTACCCTGGCGCCCACGTTGGCATTCCAGTCCGTATCGCTGGTGCCAACTTCACTCAGGTCAAAACCAATTATTTTTCTACCGCTTTCCAGGATTTTCCGGAACAGGTAAAAAACTTCTTCCAGTTCAAAACCACCGGGAACCGGCGTGCCGGTATGCGGGCAGAGCTTTCTGTCAAGCCCGTCAATATCAAAACTGAGGTAAACTTTTAGCGGCAGCTTATCCACTATATCATCAGCGATAGATTTCCATGGCTCGCCTTCAAACTGTCTTCTTTTAATGTCCCTGTCAAAGTAGGTAATAACACGATAGTCGCTATGGCTGATGTATTCCCATTCCACCTGGCTGTAATCCCTCACACCTACCTGTACCAGTCTTTCTGTTTCGGGGATTTCATTCAGCGCATTGTACATAATGCTGGCATGGGAATAATTAAAGCCTTCATAAGCCTCCCTCAGATCGCAATGTGCATCAATCTGCAAGATGCCGAAGCTACCTTCTTTTTCGGCGATGGCTTTTAAATAGCCCATTGGCACACTATGATCTCCTCCCAGTACACCCACCAGTTTTCCTTTGCCGAGCAAAGACCGGGATTGCTCATACAGCCAGTTATTCAGGAAAACACCGCCTTCGTTTACTTCTTTCAGTGTTTTTGACATGAATTGGTTATCGGCCACATTCTCACCGCGGGAAATATAGTCAATATACAATTCGGCTTCTTTGCGCAGGTAATCGCTTTTCATCAGCATTTTTCTGTCCACGCTGCGCATATAAAATCCCTGCTTCCAGGCATCGGGCATTTCGGGGTCAAAGAGGTCCACCTGGTGGCTTGCTTTCAGAATGGCTTCCGGTGCACGGGCTGTGCCTGAGCCATAGCTCACCGTTACTTCCCAGGGAACCGGGATAATGACAAGCAGGGAATCTTCTTCGTTAGACGGCAGCCCGAAAATATTGTTCTCCGGGTTGCTTACACTGTTAGGGTCATGTTTGGATAAAGGCGACATGACCGCAAATTAAATGGCTTTTTACGGTCTGCAAAATAATCGGCATTTGAGTAATTACTTCCGGCTTAAGTTTCTAAGATGGCTTACATGTGAAGCAATGGCCAGCCGCATACGGGGATATTCAATATAGGGAATATTGAAATCCTGGCATGCCTTACGGATGATCTTGCTGATAGCCGGGTAATGAACATGTGATATTTTAGGGAAAAGATGGTGCTCTATCTGAAAGTTAAGTCCGCCTACCCACCAGGAAATAAGTTTGTTGTTGGTGGCAAAATTAGCAGTGGTTTTTAACTGGTGGATAGCCCATTCGTCTTCCATTTTGTTGGAATCTTTATCGGCATGGGGGAAATGGGTATGCTCCACCGTATGTGCCAATTGGAATATAATGCTTAAGATAAACCCGGCGAAGAGTGTAAAAACAAGAAAACCGACCAGCCACGCTTTAAACCCTACAATATAGATGGGCAGCGCCACAAAAAGAAAGGCATGGAGTAATTTGAATCCCCAGAAAGAAACATGATCCATCGGTTTCATTGGCTTCAGCGGTACATCGCCAATCCTTTTCAGGAAATATTTTTTATAATCCGTAAAAAATACCCACCAGATGTAGAGTAGTGAATAAGCCGCCCAGAAATACCAATGCTGGTAACGGTGTATTTTATAGTATTTCTGGTCTTCACAGAGCCGGAGCAGCGGCCTTGCTTCGATATCATCATCTATGCCGCTGATATTGGTGTAAGTGTGGTGAATAATATTGTGCTTTGTTTTCCACATAAAATTATTGGCGCCCAGAAAATTAAGGGAAAGACCGGCGAGTTGATTAACCCATTTATATTGACTGAAACTGCCGTGCATGCCATCATGCATCACATTAAACCCGATAGCAGCGGTAAGCCCTCCTAACACTACACATTCTGTAATGGCCAGCCAGGTAGCCGGGGTAAAGAAAACCAGGTGAACATATACAAACAGAAAGGCTGTCGTAAGCAAGGCTGCTTTCAGGTACAACTGAAAATTGCCGGTAGCGTTTTTACCTGCCTGTTTAAAATACTCATTAATCCTTCTCTTCAATTCGGCATGAAAAGACTGGGATACATTGGAAAACTTAGGGACTGCCATGTGATGCGTTTAAGTGCCGTAAAGTTAATCTATTATAATGAATTATCGTTCATTCGATTGTAATAAAGCGATTACCGGGACTGTATTTCAGGTTTCTACCTGGATAAGGGCATCAAGGCCTGTAATGCCTATCTTTTTTTCGCTGGTAAAGCCTTCCGCATATTTTACACCAATTCGTTTCCCCAGCATCCTTGAACGGGCTATCACACTATCAAGAAAGTCGGGTGTGGAGATATAGGTTTGAGGGCCTTGTGAGCTATCCTCCGAAGTAAAAAACTGCGTTGTATAAGCCCTGATGGAGTCCATTTTTTGCTCAAAGACATTGCTTATATCAATTAGAATATCCGGCTCGGCATACCAATCCTGGATATAATGCAAAACGTAAGAGGGCCTCCATTTTTCCTGTAATTGCCCTGCTTCATCCTTTGTTTCCACTTTGGCAAGCCCTGAAAGAAAGCAACTGTCGGCTATCAGGTGCCCGGCCCGTCCATGGTCGGGGTGGCGGTCCCGCAACGTATTGCCCAATATAATATTGGGGCGGTATTTTCTTATAGCTGTGATAAGCTGTAACTGGTGTTCCTCATCATTCCTGAAAAAGCCGTCCCTCATTTTAAGGTTTTCCCTGGCGATGCCCCCCATTATTTTAGCGGCATTTTCTGCTTCTTTGTAGCGGGTTTCAATAGTACCTCTTGTACCGAGTTCGCCTTGCGTAAGGTCAAGAATAGCAGCTTTTTTACCTTTCTTGATTTCATTGATAATTGTTCCGGAGCAGCCAAGTTCCACATCATCCGGATGGACGCCTATTGCCAGGATGTCAACTTTCATTCGAGCAAAAATTAGTTAAAGGCTTCAAAAGTAAACAGTAAAATTCAAAGTAAGGGCAATCAGCGGCGATAGGCATTTCTGTACCAGGCGCCGTCTATTTCTTTTACGATGCTTTCAATATCCCGGTCAATCCTGTTTTTGGACAGGTCCCAATCCTGCTTGAGGTTGCCGCCTACAAACCAGGCGATGGTCTGGTAGGCCCTTGCATTTAAACCGCCTTTAAATTCCTTGATTATTTCATAGCAGTTATTACCGGTCTGGCGGTTGATCAGTTTCATCAGTATTTTACCCTGGTAAACGGACAAGTTGGAGAGCGGTTCACTGAACTTGCTTTTCAATTCTTTCTCTCTTGACTTGATGTATTTTTTCCGGTCTTTTTTATCAGTAACGCCAGCCAGGTTGCTATTTACATCGTTGATAGTGGCCCCGGCTATCCTGGCATAAGGATAGGTAACGTAAACAGCATTGCGAAGCCTTGTCCATTCCTGTATGTATTTGGCCAGCCTGGCAGGGGGCAGCTTGGAAATCCATACGGTTTCCATTTCCTTATAGTTCACTATTTCGTTGTGATACCATACAGCGGGAACAACGATTGTATCATTCGGCCCCCATTTTTTTTCCTGTTCTTTCATATACCGCAGGGCATATTCAGTAGAATCCTGTACATAGGTTGCCGTATCCGCCTGTGCGGAAACATTGCTGCAAACGCAGGAAAGGAACAGGGCTGACAGAACAAGGGGGGCAATATGGTTGGTGAAATGCTTCATTTCCGGTACAAATCTATAAAAGACAAGCTGCATTCTACAGCAGACAGCAAAACTATCGCAATTGCTGTTTCGGAAAAGCTAAATTTCTGGTTTGGAATCACTTAACCTGTTGAGGCTGATACGCCTTGCCATGCTGATAATGATGCCTATAAAAGTGATGGCAACGCCTGCCCACAAAAGCCGGATAAAGGGAAATTTATAGGCTTTGACGGTTACATATTTAAAAACGGCATTTGATTCCTTAATGCCCAGTTCCACCGTTTTGTCAGGGTTCACTTTTTGCAACCGCAGTATCATGCTTTCGGCGGTAATGGTATCTGCAACAGGCAGGTTTTCACCCTTTACGTAGGCCAGTTTGGTAGTAACGGAATAGATGGAACCTGTTTTGGAGTAAATTTTTAAAGGCATTTCATACACTGCATCGTTGGCGCCGAATAGCTCTTCGGGAAGGTTGCCTCTTTGTTTCAGGTCCTCAACAATAATAAAACCGTTGGAATAAAAAACAGAGTCGCCAACTTTTAGGGTATCTGTACGGAAGTTGGCCGTATCATTTTCTTTTTTAGGGTCGGAGATGGAAGTGATGTAGGTAAAAACATCATGGTTCCAGTAATGACGGGCATCCGGGTTCGACATCAGACCTTCATTTCCTTTATAATTTACAAATGAATTGGGCGTTAATGTAAATTCTTCCTTGCCGCCTTTGCTTTTGAAATGTATTTTGTAATAGGATAGTTCTTTTTTCGGGTGGGAGGAATCACCGAGATAAGTAATTGTGTATTTCCCCATGTCCATTGGTACGCCAACGGCAAGGGTCAGGTTTTCCATCGGGTTCTGATCTTCGCCCAAAGGAACAGGAATACCGTTTTTATTATTGGAAATAACTTCTTTGTTGGATGAAGAAAGCAGGATGCCTGCCAAGACCAGCCCAAAACCAAAATGGGTAATGGAACCGCCTGATAGTTTCAGCTTGCCATTTAGCCCCAGCCATATATAACCGATATTGGCCACTACTGCATAAATACTGCATATAAGCGCCAGCCAAAGCGAACCAAGAAATACGGGGCCTTTGCGGGTATAATCAATATTACCGAAAACAAAGAGCAACCCTGTAATCAACAGTGTAATAATGGTGGGGGTTGTAATTTTTTTCCAGAAATAAGCCCTTGATGTTGTCCTGTATTTCAAATACTGTGTAATGGCTGTAAGCAGGGCAATGATAATGGCCACATAGATTTGAATGCTGTTATAGGAATGTTCCGCATCTTCCGGCGGGGCTATTTGAGTGCCGAATAATTTGTTGACAACCGGCAGCGATGTTTGGCCAATGATAACAATGGCTGACAAGAAAAGTACCAGTGAGCCGATGAACATCCAGAACTCTCTTGATGAAGTATCTTCTTCCTTTACGATGGCGGGGATGTTGCTGTACCTGGAGAAAAATAAAATCAATGACGGAACCGTAAATACGAGAAGAAAGGCAAGCAATTGCCAGTTCATACCCAGGTCGGTAAAAGCATGTACCGAGGCTTCTCCCAATATGCCGCTCCTGGTAAGAAAAGTAGAATACAGGATAAAGCCGAATGCGAGGATAAAAAACAGGCAGGTGGCCCGTAAAGAATAACCGCTGTGACGGTAAATGAGCAGGGTGTGCACTCCGGCCACGAGTATCAGCCAGGGAACCAATGAGGCGTTTTCTACCGGATCCCAGGCCCAGTAGCCGCCAAAAGTAAGCGACTCATAAGCCCACATGGCGCCCATCATGATGCCAACTCCTAAAAAAGCGGTAGCAAACAAGGCCCAGGGCAGCGCCGGTTTTGTCCATTCGCCATATTCTTTTTTCCAAAGACCGGCGACAGTAAATGCAAAAGGAAAAAGCGTAGCAGCAAAACCGAGAAATAAAACAGGGGGATGTATTACCATCCAGTAATTCTGTAATAAAGGGTTCAGGTCATTACCGTCTGTGATAGAAAGCAAATAATCCGGACGTAATAGCTGGTTAACATCGAAATTGATATGCAGGGCAGGGGCGTTGTCTAATACACCCGAATCTCTTAAAAGAATAAAGGGGTTGGAACCCATTTTCCATTCCAAAAAATAAATGCCTGCAACCATGGTGGCTAAGGCCAGTTGCGCAAAGCTCACAACCGTCATTACCGGCGCTTCCCATTTCCCTTTTTTCTTTATTATAACCAGGCCAAGCAGTGCATGCCAGAAACTCCAGAGCAGGAAACTGCCTTCCTGTCCTTCCCAGATAGCGGCCAGCAGGTATTTCATTTCCAAAGAACGGCTGCTATGCTTCCAGGCATAATGGTACTCAAAGCGGTGGTTGTAAATAAGGTAAAACAGGAGAGAGAAAATAGCCACAACAGAAATTACCTGAAATACAAATGCATACCGGGCCAGCCGTTTCCAGCTATCTGTATTGTCGGAAGTACTGGCATTGGCCGAGCGGAAGTAGGCAAATGCGGCCACACCGGATGCCACCAGCGAAAGAATAATGAAAAAGTGGCCTAACTGTCCCGGCAAAAGCTGTTCTCCGATGTAATCCATTGTTTATTGAATGATCCTTTAAAGGATAGGGTTAGTTGATTTGTATTGAATCCGGGTGCGACAAGCCCATCGCCTGTTCTTCCTTATATTTGGATGGGCACTTGGTTTGTATGTCCTTGCAATTAAACTGGCCGTCTTCATATTTTCCTTTCAATACCAGGCGTTCACTCATTTCCAGGTTGTCGGGCTTGGCATTGTGATATACCACCCGGACAGATTTGCCTGTGGTATCCACAGCGGTAAAAACAAGATAGTTCGGGTTTTTTACCGCATCGTATTCAATGGGCTGTGTTTTATCCAGCCGTGCCATCAGGTGTACGAATTTACCCGGCTTGGCTATGGCCGTATCAATCGTGTCGTAGGTACTGGCTGTTTTCAGAAAAGAAAGCAATACGGCAATGGCTGCGGCAACAAATACCAACAGTATTATATGAGTTTTTTTCATGTTTTTTTTGTTGCGGCAAAGTTAGGTCAAAAGGCTTTCTAAATGGAAACAAATAGTTGCAAAAAATGGCCTTTCTGTTTTGCGAAGCCTTTGCCCTTATCTTTGTTTTTCTTAAATACAAACAAAAACGATATGCTTTTTCAATTGACCGAAGAACAACTGATGATTCAGAAGGCTGCAAGGGATTTCGCACAAAACGAATGCCTGCCGGGAGTAATTGAAAGGGATGAAAAACAACAATTTCCCCGTGAGCAAATTTCAAAACTCGCCGATCTGGGTTTTTTGGGAATGATGGTTGACCCTCAATACGGCGGCGCCGGTATGGATACCATCAGCTATGTGTTGGCGATGGAGGAAATAAGTAAAGTGGATGCCAGCGTAAGCGTATGTATGAGTGTCAATAACAGCTTGGTGTGCTACGGCTTGCAGCAATATGGTACGGAAGAACAAAAACAAAAATATTTAACGCCGCTGGCGCAGGGCAAGAAAGACGGCGAATTATATATCGGGGCTTTCATGCTTAGTGAGCCGGAAGCGGGCAGCGATGCTACTTCGCAGCAAACAACGGCGGAGGATAAGGGTGATTATTATTTGCTGAACGGCACCAAGAACTGGATCACCAATGGCGGCACTGCTTCGGCATACCTCGTAATAGCACAGACCGGTCCGGCAAAAGGCTCCAAAGGCATTAACTGTTTTATCGTAGAAAAAAACTGGCCGGGTGTAACTGTGGCGGCAAAAGAAAATAAGTTGGGCATCCGCGGCAGCGATACGCATACGGTTATGTTCAATGATGTAAAAGTGCCTAAAGCCAACAGGATAGGAGAGGAAGGATTTGGTTTTAAATTTGCCATGAAGACGCTGGCAGGCGGCCGTATCGGCATCGCATCGCAGGCGTTGGGGATTGCAAGCGGGGCGTATGAATTGGCCAAAACGTATGCTAAAACAAGAAAGGCTTTTGGTACGGAAATCATGAACCACCAGGCCATTGCATTTAAGCTGGCGGATATGGCCACTAGAATAGAAGCAGCCCGGCTGCTTTGCCTTAAGGCTGCATGGGAAAAAGACAATAATCTTGATTATACCCTGAGCTCTTCCATGGCTAAAGTGTATGCTTCTGAAACAGCTATGTGGACAGCGGTAGAAGCGGTGCAGGTGCACGGAGGATATGGTTTTGTGAAAGAGTACCATGTAGAACGATTGATGAGGGACGCCAAGATTACCCAGATATACGAGGGCACCAGCGAAGTGCAGCGTATTGTTATCAGCCGGAGTATTTTAAAATAACCGGATTTTATTTAACTTGTAATTCAGGGTAAACTATGAATGAACAATTAAAGAAAATATTGCAACAGTATTTTGTGAACAAACCTGTTTACAAGGCTTATCTTTTTGGCTCAACTGCCAGGAATGAACAGGACAGTAAAAGTGATATTGATATATTGGTGGAGTTGGATTATGAGGGAGGGGCTGATTATTTCGTGTTTTTGATATGCAGCAACAACTCAATCAATTATTGGCTAAAAAAGTGGATTTGGTCAGCGCCAATGGTTTATCCCGTCATATAAAACCTTTTATTGACAAGGAAAAACAACTTGTTTATGAAAGGGAATAAGGGTGATCTTGTATGCCTCCGGCACATTTTAGATGCGATTGGTTTTATTGAAGAATTTTCAAAGAGTAAAGGAAAAGAGGATATTTACAACAATTTTATGTACCGGTTTTCTGTTGAAAGACAATTGGAAATTATCGGGGAGGCAGCCAATAATATATCTTCTGGTATTCAACTTTATCAGTTTAGTGTATGCCGGTTAACATTGAAACATATAAGTCAGTAAGGTCTTATTTGGATAGCCGTGGCGTTACCCTTGTTGCCGTTTCCAAAACAAAACCCATAGAAGATATACTTGCATTGTATGACTTGGGTCAACGGGATTTTGGAGAAAACTATGTACAGGAATTAGTTGAAAAAGCGGAAAAGCTTCCTGCCAGCATACGCTGGCATTTTATTGGCCATTTGCAAAGCAATAAGGTAAAATACATTGCGCCTTTTGTTCAGCTTATTCACGGGGTGGATAGCTATAAACTGCTGGAAGAAATAAACAAACAGGCTATAAAGAACAACAGGGTTATTGATTGCCTGCTGCAGGTGCATATTGCAACAGAGGAAACAAAATTTGGTTTTGCCATTGAAGAATTACATTCAATGCTCGCAGCAGTTGCTAAACAGCAGCAATCGGGGGCTTTGCAAAATGTACGTATAGGCGGCCTTATGGGAATGGCCAGTTTTACGGACGATGTGAACAAAATAAAGGCGGAGTTCAGGCAACTAAATGAAGTTTACCGCCATCTACAAACTTCAAACCAGCCGCTTCAGATTCTATCTATGGGCATGAGCAGCGATTATAAGATGGCGATGGAGGAGGGCAGCACCCTGGTAAGAATCGGCAGCCTTCTTTTTGGCGAAAGGGCCCCGAAATAAGAAAAAAGACCTCACCAACTGTTATATCAGCAGATAATCTTATTTTAGGAGTATCCACCTATTTCACAATTAAACCACCTAAAAATGAAATCACTATTTTTTGCTTTTTTCCTGGCGCTGGGTCTTTGTGCCGACGCACAGCAAACAAGAGATACCGTATTAAAACGATGCCCGGTATTTATTACAGATACCGTTAGCGCTAACAATTTTTTTATTGAAGGATTGCCGGTAACACTGCGGGTTTACCGGGTAAAAGGCGACCTCACAATCCAGTTTCAGCAGCGGGACCAGTTTTTTACCCTGTTTTTTCATATCAAGAAGCTGAAGAACAAGGTGTATAATATAGATATGGCCACCAAAAAGAAGAAAGAGGTAGAAGTGGCTTACTCCTTTAAATCAGGCGAGCAGGTTTCTTATATAAGCCTTTCAAAAGGTAAGCTAGAGGTAAATTTTGATACGGAAAAGAACATGTGGCACCTGAACCTCAACGGGCTTATCCGGAACATGGTTGAGCAATCGGTAACCTATTACAGGGCAAGGGCAGATTTTTATATAGAATAAGGATACTTTCATCAGGGAAAGGCTGCAGTTGGTGTAAAGCCGGGTACAACAAATAAAACATAGTTTTATTTCACAGTATGAAAGACGCCGGAGTTATACTAAGGTACAGGCTGCGCCACATTATTTTCTGGGCGCTGGTTTTTGGTATCTGGTATTTTCTTCGTGTTGACGATTATTCGAGTCCCGTAAAGGCCGCCGTTATTACATTGATTAAAGTGGCCGACCTGGCCCTGATGATCTATGTTACCAATTATGTACTGGTTCCCCGGTTACTGTACAAAAAGAAGTACCTGCTATTTGCACTTGTTTTTATTGTTATGATTGCCGCCAGTTGCATCATTAAGATGTACGTTATCGGCAATTATATGAACAGCCCGGCCTTGTATATACATAACTGGAGTGCTGCCTGGAAAACAAGAGTGTACGATAATGTGTTGCCCCATTTTTTCCTGGTTATTGCCGGCGCTGCCATCAAGCTGCTTTTCGATTACAGGAACCTGCAGCAACGGATGGTGGAAACGGCAAAAGAAAAAGCGGAGGCTGAGTTGAATTTCCTGAAATCACAGATCAACCCGCATTTTCTTTTCAATTCACTTAATTCCGTTTACTTTCTTATTGATAAAGAAAATGTGCAGGCAAGAACTGCTTTGCACCGGTTTTCTGAAATGCTGCGTTACCAGTTGTATGAACTGCAAGAGGAAAAAATACCTATCGAGAAAGAGGTTGTTTACCTGAAAGATTATATCGCTTTGCAGCAATTGCGCCACGATGAGAAGTATTCGGTTGATTTTAATATGGATGGTGAGGTCAGGGATTTTAAGGTAGAGCCTTTACTGCTTATCCCGTTCGTTGAAAATGCGTTCAAACATATTTCGCATAAAAACGATAAAGTGAATTATATAAGCGTCAACATGAGCCGGGTGAATGGTTCGCTGTTTTTTTCGGTTGAGAACTCCAATGAAAAAGGGCAGGCACAGTCGGAAAAAACCGGTGGCATCGGCATCGCTAATGTAAAAAGAAGGCTTGAACTACTTTATCCCGGCAAACATAACTTGCAGATTGAAGAGAGCCCGGAAACCTATAAAGTAAGCCTGGAATTACAGATAGTATGAAAATAAACTGCATTATTATAGATGACGAGCCCCTGGCAAGGAAAGGGCTTAAAGAATACATCGCCGATACGGAATTTCTTGTACTGGCAGGGGAATTTGATAACCCGGCAAAAGCTATCGAACTTATTAAGTCCACTGACCGGCTGGTGCTTTTCCTGGATATCCAGATGCCTAAAATAACCGGGGTTGAATTTCTGCGTTCAATGAACCATGCTCCGCCGGTTATTTTTACGACAGCCTACCCTGATTATGCCATTGAAGGATATGAATTGAATGCACTGGATTACCTGCTGAAGCCTGTTTCCTTTGACCGTTTTCTGAAAGCCGCCTATAAGGCAAGGGAATTTTATGAGACCAGGGAGAAGAATGCCGCCGGGCCTTCTGCCCAGGATTTTTTCTTTGTGAAGGCGGATAGCAAGGTGGTGAAAATAGTATTTGATGAGGTGCTGTATGCAGAAGCCCTGCAAAACTATGTGGTAATACATACGGCAGATAAAAAATACATGACCTACCTTACCCTGAAATCGGTGGAGGAATACCTTCCGGCGGCCCGCTTTATCAAAGTGCATAAATCCTATATCGTATCCACCTCAAAGATAGACAGCATAGAAGGCGATGACATCCGCATTGGCCCGCACTATATCCCCATCAGCCGCAACCTAAAGGAAGAAGTAATGGAAAAACTGACCAAAGGCCGTTTCTTAAAGCGATAGAAAGAAAGTTTAGCTGCCCCGCTGCGACCCCGTATTTTGCTGCTTGCTCACAAAACCGGATGCAGGCTTTTGAATAAACTTGGAGCCTTTGCCCGCAGTGTTCGAAGGGTTCTTTTTGTTATCTTTTTTCTTGCCTTTTTTGTTCTGCTGGTTTAATAACGACATAGGGATAAATTTTCACTAAAGATAACACAAGTTCTCCCAAAAATAAATTTTTACCACAAAGGGGAGTGTATCATCCGATAGCTATCTGTGTTTAAGATTTACCAGGTGTCTGACTGATTCTATACCAAGATGCTAAGAATAACTTTTACATTATCTGTTTCTGCAATCTGTTCATTTACTTAATTTTGCAGACTATGCCAGAAGAAATAAAGAAAGAAGATGAACGCAGCCTTAATTTCCTCGAAGAAATTATTGAGAACGACCTGAACCAGGGGAAATATGAATCCATCATTACCCGTTTTCCGCCGGAACCTAATGGTTACCTGCACCTCGGCCATGCCAGCAGCATTTGCCTCAATTTCGGGCTTACCGGCAAATACCCGGGCTATACGAACCTCCGTTTTGACGATACCAATCCCGTTACAGAAGAAACCGAATACGTAGAAAGCATAAAAGAGGATGTAAAGTGGCTGGGCTTTGAGTGGAAGCATGAACGGTATGCTTCCGATTATTTCGATCAATTGTATGAATATGCGGTTACATTGATTAAAAAAGGGCTGGCTTATGTGGATGACAGCAACAGTGAAGAGATGGCCGCCATGAAAGGTACGCCGACTGAACCTGGAAAGGAAAGCAGCTTCAGGAACCGCAGTGTGGAAGAAAACCTGGACCTTTTTTCCCGTATGAAGAACGGTGAATTTCCTGATGGCTCCCGGACGCTGCGAGCCAAAATAGATATGGCACATTCCAATATGCTGATGCGGGACCCGGTTCTTTACAGGATAAAACATGCCCCTCATCACCGCACGGGGGATAAATGGTGCATCTATCCCATGTATGATATGGCACATGGGCAAAGCGACTCTATCGAGGAAGTAACCCATTCTATCTGCACGCTGGAATTTGTGCCGCACCGTGAGCTATATGATTGGCTTATTGAAAAGCTGGACATCTATCCGTCCCGCCAGTATGAATTTGCACGCCGTAATATCAACTATACCGTTACCAGCAAAAGAAAACTGATGCAACTGGTAAACGAAAAATATGTAAGCGGCTGGGACGATCCCCGTATGCCTACCATCAGCGGCCTTCGCCGCAGAGGCTATACACCTGAAAGCATCCGTGATTTTTGTGAAAGAATAGGAGTGGCAAAAAGAGAGAATAGGGTGGATGTTGGGTTGCTGGAATTTTGTGTGCGGGAACACCTGAACAAAGTGGCCTTGCGCAGGATGGTAGTATTTGACCCGCTTAAAATCGTAATCACCAATTATACCGGCCAGGAAGAACTGGTTATGGAAAACAACCCTGAAGATGAGGCGGCAGGCAACAGGCCCGTTGCTTTCAGCAACGAACTGTTTATTGAGAAGGAAGACTTTATGGAAAACCCGCCTAAAAAATATTTCAGGCTGGCCCCGGGGCAAATGGTGAGGCTCAAAGGAGCGTACATCATAAAATGTGATGAAGTGGTAAAAGATGGGTCGGGTGATATTACTGAATTACGCTGTTCCTATATTCCTGAAAGCAGGAGCGGGACAGATACCAGTGGCATCCATGTAAAAGGTACGCTGCATTGGGTGAATGCTAAAACAGGCATCCCTGTAGAAATAAGGGAATATGACCGGCTGTTCAGGGTTGAAGACCCTTCGGATGAAGAAGGTGATTTCAAAGAGTATATCAACCCGGGTTCATTAAAAATTGTGGCAACGGCAATTGCTGAACCGGAGCTTGCTAAAGCCGGATTGGAAGACAGGTACCAGTTTTTACGCAAAGGTTATTTCTGCCTGGATAAGGATGCCGGAACGAACCGGCTTCTATTCAACAGAACAGTTACATTGAAAGACAGTTGGGCTAAAGAAGCGAAAAAATGAGGTTGAATACTGAGTACAGGCTTACACATTGAACCTGAAGTGCATCACATCCCCGTCTTTTACCACATATTCTTTCCCTTCGATACGGAGCTTCCCGGCTTCCCGGCAGGCAGCTTCTGAGCCGTAGGTAATAAAATCATCATAACCGATTACTTCGGCTTTGATAAACCCTTTCTCAAAATCGGTATGTATTACACTGGCAGCTTGCGGGGCTTTCCATCCCTGGTGAATGGTCCATGCTCTTACTTCCTGCACACCGGCGGTAAAATAGGTGTAAAGATTAAGCAGTTTATAGGCAGAATGTATAAGCCGGTCCAGCGCCGGTTCTTTCATCTTATATTCTTCCATAAAGAGTTGCCTGTCATCCGGGTTTTCCATTTCAGCAATCTGCGCTTCAATGGTATTGTTCATGATGATTACTTCTGCTTTTTCACCTTTCACGGCTTCTTTCAGCAGACCTGAATATTTGTTGCCTGTGTGCATGGAGGCTTCGTCAACATTGGCAACATATAAAACGGGTTTATCGGTAAGCAGAAAAAGGTCTGCAATGGCAGTTTTTTCTTCCTTGCTCAATTCCAGTTCACGTATGCTCTTTCCTTTTTCCAGATGTTCTTTGCATTGGGCAAGCACTTCCTGTTCGCCTCGTAGCTTGGGGTCAGATTTTGCCAATTTTTCTACCCGTTGCAATTTTTTTTCTACGCTTTCGAGGTCTTTTAGCTGCAATTCGGTATCAATGATTTCTTTATCGCTTACGGGGTTGATAGCCCCTTCATCCCGCAGGATATTTTCATCTTCAAAGCAGCGTATTACATGGATGATGGCATCTACTTCCCGGATATTGCCCAGAAATTTATTTCCCAACCCTTCGCCTTTGCTGGCGCCTTTTACCAGGCCGGCAATGTCCACAATCTCAATTTGAGTAGGGACTGTGCGTTGCGGCAGTACTAATTCCGCCAGTTTTGCCAGCCTTGGATCAGGTACATCCACCAGGCCCACATTCGGATCAATGGTGCAAAAGCGGTAATTACTGGCCTGCGCTTTGGCGCTGTTGCTTACTGCATTAAATAAAGTGGATTTGCCCACATTTGGCAACCCGACTATTCCTGCTTGCAAACCCATTTCTGTTTACTATTTAAGATTTAATATTTAATATTGATATTATTTGGCAAACCCGCTTTTTTCGAGGCGCAAAGATAAGTGTTATAGGCTATAAGGCGAAAGGCTGAAATATCGGTAATGCTGACTAAGTATAGTATTATAAAAAATGAAATGGGAACGCTGATGACACAGCCTGCCCCGCACCATAGGTCGGGGGATTTAACACCCGCCTGACCGGACGGGCAGGGATTTACGCGGATAATCAACCCAAAGAAATCCGCTGGTATCCGCTTAATCAGCGTTATCTGCGTCCCTGTTATCTATACTTATTTAGCAATGCTGAAATATCTCAACATATCACTATTCAATCGTAAATAAAATGGCATTAAGCAGGATATGGTCGGCGTTTATCATTATTGCATTATTGATTGCAGGTTTTCGGTTTGCTTTTCAGCCGGGGAATGACAGGATTTTCACTCACCTGGTAACGGGCAAAAGCTCCGACACCCTTTCGGCATACAGTACCAATGCAGGGCAGCTCCCGGAAAATGTGCTGAAGCAACTGGATCATGAGAAAGTGGCTATATGGAGAAATGAAAGAGTGGTGAAATCGGACAACGGTTCTTTCAGGGTGTATAAGCTGCTTCCTGCAAACGGCATTATTGATACCTGTAAAACAGCCGTTGAAATATGTATCGGGCTGATAGGCATCATGGCTTTGTTTATGGGGCTGATGGCGATAGCAGAAAGGGCAGGGGGGATACGTTTTCTTTCAAGGCTGATAGGCCCTTTTTTCTCAAAAATATTTCCTGATATTCCCAAAGGGCACCCTTCCATGGGACATATGATGATGAATTTTTCGGCCAACCTGCTCGGACTGGATAATGCGGCTACGCCGTTTGGTATAAAAGCCATGGAAAGCCTGCAGGAACTGAACCCGGACAAAACAAGGGCCACCAATGCACAACTGATGTTCATGTGCCTTCACGCATCGGGGCTTACGCTTATTCCTGTTGCTATTATTGCTGCACGGGCAGCGGTGAAGCCGGCGGCTGCCAATCCCACAGATATTTTTGTTCCTTGCATGATTGCCACGTTTGTCGCTACCATGGCGGCGATGACCATTGTTTCCATTAAGCAACGGATCAACTTGTTTCAGCCTGTTATTCTTGCCTGGGTGGGTGGTGTATCGGCTGTTATTGCTTTATTGGTATGGTTCCTTACTTCGCTGACTCCTGAAAGGCTGCAAATCGTTTCAGGTGTTTTGGGAAACGGCATATTGCTGGTTATTATCCTGCTGATTGTTTTAGGCGGGGTATATAAAAAAATAAACCTTTTTGATGCGTTTATTGAAGGCGCTAAAGGCGGTTTTGAAACGGCCGTCAGGATAATTCCTTACCTGGTAGGCCTGTTAGTGGCTATCAGTTTGCTGCGCAACAGCGGTACGTTTGAAATCCTTATTAACGGCATGAAATATTTCTTTGCGGCATTGGGTGCCGATACAGGTTTTGTGGATGGGTTGCCAACTGCATTGATAAAACCATTGAGCGGCAGCGGCGCCAGGGGAATGATGATAGACACCATGAACGCTTATGGCGCTGATTCTTTTCCGGGCCGGTTATCCTGTATCCTGCAAGGTTCTTCTGATACTACATTTTATGTGATCGCCGTTTATTTTGGCGCTGTAGCGGTAAAAAACACAAGGTATGCCGTAGGCGCTATGCTCTTGGCCGATCTCGTTGGGATTATAACTTCAATAGCGCTGGCCTATTTGTTTTTTGGGTAATACATTTTTCAATATTTTCCATGATAGGCCACCGGTAAAATTATTCCCATTGAAGCATTGCCAGTTTCCCGTCCATTGTAGTTACCAGCAGCCGGTTTTTTCCTGCCGGAAGCATTCCCGTAATCATGCAGTTGGATATTTTATGCTGCCATAAAATTTTACCTGAATCCCGCAAAACGGCTGAAACAAGGCCGCTGTTGGACGGAACAAACACAATACCATCCTGCTCGGTAATAGCGGTAGGGCATATTTCGTAAGGTAATCGCAGTTCATTGCGCCAGGCAATCTGCATACTATCGGCGGTTGGTGAAAAACCTAATAATAACCCTTCCATTGTTTTTGCATATACCAGGGACTGGTCTGCCGACAGGCCCATTGATTCCCGTACCCGTATAGCGGGATTTTTTTCACGCCATATCACCTTGCCTGTTGCGGCGTCAAATACCGTCATGTAGCGGTCAGGCGCAACAATAAATATCCTTCCATTGGCTGCCACCGGCCAGCAGGCAGCCGGAGAAAACATACGGTTGGAAGCGCCGTTATTCCATTTCCAGGTCAGCTTTCCTGTTTGGGCATCCAATGCATAAAAATCATTGTTCCAGCAACCGAAATAGAGAGTGTTATTATAGAACAATGGTTTGGTTACTACAAATCCTTTTACTTCATCAAAATCCCATACTACACTACCGGTTTCAATATCAATACACCGGAAATGCCCGTCAGAGCCACCGATATAGGCTTTGTTACCAGCTATAACAGGGCAGGCTACATTGGGTTTGTCGCAGGCTAATTTCCATAGCAGTTTTCCTGAATTTCCGTCTATGCCATAAATAAACTGGTCGGTGGAAGCGAAGACCACAATTCCTTTTGCAGATACGGCAGGCGTTGAATACACTTTTCCCCCGGTGGCGAATTTCCATAATTCTTGACCGGTTTGCCCGTCAATGGCCCGGAGCCATCCGTTGGTATCTGTAATAAAAATTTTTTTATTATGCAAGGCAGGGCCGCTGCCAATATCGCTTTGATTGGAGAAAACCCATTCTGAAGTTACATTGCCATATTTTTTGTTTACGGAGTAATCGGGCCGCCAATATTGCACTGTATCATGCTGAAGATGATGATTGCCGATATACACTTTTGCCCAGAAAGGCTCTGCATTTCCCCCCGGTGTTTTATCCCGGAAGTAAGCCGAATCGCCAATAAAAGAAACGATATTGTAAGCCCCGGTATCTTTTCTTGCCCTAAGGTTGGACCGGCCCATCACGGCGGGTATGCCATCGTAAACAAATTGCTTGTCCGTATGCCCGTGCCCGTGCAGGATAAGGCGGGTATCGTATTTGCGGAGCATATCGGTTACCTCATACCAGTTATTCAGCGAGCTGTCCTGCGGATAGTGATTAAGAAAAACAATGGGCTTGTTTTTATTAGCAGGGCTGCTTAAAACGGAATCCAGCCAGGTAATATTTTCCCGGGGAATTTGTCCCGGCCCCATACGCATATTAGGGCCGGATCCTGTACCAACAAAAAGGTATCCTTCAACTTCAAAGCATACCGTTTCGCCTCCAAATACCTTGCGGAATGTATTGGCGCCGCTTTCCGACCAGTTGGCGTCATGATTTCCGGGAATAATATAGGTGGGTTTATTAAGCTGGCCCAGTATGCGTTTTGCTTCTTTTATTTCTGCATCGGAACCGAACTCCGTTATGTCGCCGGTAACAATTACAAATTGAAGCGAATGGTTGGCATTGATATCCTCTACACTTCGTTGCAGGTCTTCGTTGTTAGGCGAACCGATGGTAACATGCGTATCTGATAAAAATGCAAATTTGAAACCTTGTTCCTGGGCATGTAATATGCTTTGCAAACAAAGGATAAGGGCAATGCTGAAGGAGAATGTACTACGCATATACGGGAGGGTTTTCTTTTGTAATTGAATATAATACTATAAAGTCTTGTGCCATTGAAAAATCATTTTTCCTGAAGAACAGGAACACGGAGAACGCTGATTGGGCGGATAATCACTGATTTTTTTCAACGCTATCCGTTTTCATCTGTTGCATCATCGTCATCAGCGTTCCCATTTTTTGTTTTGCTATGATAATTAACACATTTTAATAGCACAATACGTTAATACTATAATTAAAAAACCGCTATACCTGGTTGTGTATAGCGGTTTTTTAATTGTATCGGGGATTAGCTTACCAACCGGTTGTTTGTGTAAGGTTATAGCCCTGGTCCGCATATTGCTGTATCTGGGCTTGTCCTACAGGCGACATATACGATTTATCCGTAAAAGCATTCCTGTTTTGTGCATTATCTACCATCCAGAAACCTACCAGGTCGGCTGCATTGCTGCCGTTGTAGGTTACAATGGTGCCGTCAGCTTTTTTAACCTTGGTTCTGCCTACATAGGTTGCTGTCAGGTATTGAGGAGCCTCTGCCTGAACATTCACCCAGGGGCCGAGGAAATAATCGCCATTGGTGCTGAAATTCATGTAGTGCAATTTTTTCCATCTTTTCAGGTCAAGCAACCTTGATTCCTCAAAAACAAATTCCATTCTTCTTTCCCGGCGTATCTCCCAGATCAGGGCGGGCACATCTGCATCCCTTACAGGGTCAACGGGCAGGGAAGCCAGTAATAGCGGAGCTGTTTGTACTACACCTTTGGCAGCAGCAGCAGCATCCAACGGACGGCTGCGGATGGCGTTGATGGATTTGTCAAGGTCTGCTTGTGTAACAGCGCTTCCGCCATGGTACTGTGCCAGTACGGCTTTTGCTTCTATCCAGTTCAGCACTACTTCTGCGAGGCGCATAATGGGAGCATCGCTGGTATTGGTATTGCTACCCCAGGCCGCAGGGTAGGGGCCGGGGATATAAGTAATAGCCTGCCGGGATGCGAACTTATAGCCATACAGAAGCGTAGCAGAGGAGCCGATAGCCCTGTCAATAAAAGAGGCTTCAAAGCGGGGGTCACGGGTCTTGGCCAGGTTGTCAATGGTGAAATCATCGGCACCGGGCACAGCAGAGTTTTGCCATACATTGCCATCATTCAAAAGGAATGACTTGATATATACGAGGTTGGCATCCACACCTACTACTTCCGTACCGTTATGATAAGAACCGATACAGTGCATTACGCTTTGCCCCGCATCATATACCCTGTAAAGCAGCACTTCGGGATGGCCCACCAGGCTTTCAGATGAAAAAATGGATTTAAAATCCCTTGTAAAATTCCATTTATTGCTGGTGATAACGATATTGGCTGCTTCAACGGCAAGTTCCAGGTATTTTTTAGACCTTGCGGCATCTAAATTATGATAGTGCAGAAAAGTGCCTTCAAACAACATTAATTTAGAAATATAGGCCGCTGCTATATACCTGTTTACTAACTGAACCCCGTCATTCTCCCGGATATTATCCAATGCGTACCTGAAATCATCATACACTTTGTCCATTACCACACCGCGGCTGTCCCTGTCTTTATACAAGGTTTCGAGGTCGCTACTTGCAACCTCCGTATCGAAATAAGGAACAGCGCCAAACACACTTACGAGGCGGGAATATTCAAAACCCTTGAAGAACCTCGCAACACCTGTCCAGTGCCTGTAGGCTTCGTCTGTTATCCTTGATTTTGCCACATTTTCCAACCGGTTCAATAAAATATTCGATTTTCTTACCCAGGCAAAATTCCAGGTAGGTCCGGCATACTGTGGCATCCATGCGGCAGCTTCTGATGTGGAGCCCCTTGAAGAAGGCACATTGTCTTCAAAACTTGACTGTACATTCTTACCGGTCAGGTCATCATTAAAAGTATAGCCTCTTACCGGCGTGTAATCCGCCGTAAAGGATGTATTGAAACCGCTGAAATAGTAGGCATAATAGCTGCCGGTATAAAGGCGTATATCACTCTCATTTCGCCAGAAAGCTGCCGGATCGTCCACATAACTTGTAAGTGGCGGCCTGTCCAGTACTTCCTTGTTGCAGGAGACCGAAAAGAGGCAAAGGGCCGCCAGACCACTTATAATTTTTATATTTTTCATCTTTCTCATTTTTTAAATTTTAGAAGTTCAATTGAAGGCCCACCGAAGCGCTTTTAAATGCCGGGATGCCCATGCTTGTACGGCCTAAGTTATAATTGCCGGGGAAGAAGGAAACACCATTGATGCTTTCGGGATCAATCGGTAAGCCACCCAGTTTATCCCAGGTAATGAAATTCTCCAAGCCCACATAGACACGCAGGGAACTGATTGATGCCTTGCCGAGCAGTGTTTTCGGGAAAGAATAACCTACTGTCAGGTTTTTTAACCGGAGGTAAGCCATGTTCAGCAGGTATCTGTCCTGTATAGCCATATTATTGGCAGTAGCGCTGCCCGCATTGTTATAAGCGGCCGGGTAAAAGGCATTGGGTGTTTCCGGTGTCCAGAAATTGCCTGCTATGGCTTCGGGCATACCGCCATCCCCAGAGTGGTATCCGGCAATGGCCAGAGAGCCATCACCCCATATCTGGCGGCTGCCTACTCCCTGGAAGAAGAGGCCGATATCAAAACCTTTGTAATCGGCGCCTATCCTGAAACCATATTCATAACGGGGCGTTGTGTTGCCTATCTTTTCAAGATCTCCATGGTCTGCTAATGTGTTGGCGCCGTTATTCAACTCGCCATCGCCGTTTATATCCTTGAATTTAACATCGCCGGGACCGAAACGGAAGTTGGCGGAAGTTTGCAAGAACGCCTGGTAAACAGGGGCTTTGCCACCTACTGTTTTCAGCTTATACGCCTGCCTTCCGGCATATAAGGCGCTTTCGGCAGCAGTTAATGTAATCAGTATGGGCTTTCCGTCTGCATCTAATTCAAAATCATCAAACTGGTAGAGCCTGTCTGTACGATAGCCCCATATTTCACCAATGGTTTTCCCGTTATAATTACCCGTAACAGTGGTAGTACCTGAACCAAAATCTGTCAGGGTGGTCAATGCATCCCCGATATTACCGCCTACGGTAATGCCGAGGCCGTTGGCAAACCTGTGGTTATAGCTAAGGGTAAGCTCCCATCCTTTGGTTTGCAGTGAACCATAATTGCTTTGCGGGGCGCCTATTCCGAAAGTTAACGGAATACCTTCAAGCGGTACAATCATGTTGTTGGTGTTCCTTTTGAAAATTTCAAAACTGGCGTTTAGCTTATTATTGAATAAGCCAATGTCAACACCAAAGTTGGTGGTTACAATATCCTGCCATTTGATATCATCGGCAACAGCGGCAGGAGAGCCTACGATAAATACTCTTGTTCCGGTGGAGCCTATCCAGGTAGATTGGCTACTTGGCATAATAGGCGTATATAAAGTGTTGGGCACAGTTTGGTCGCCGATAGAACCCCATGATGCACGGAACTTAAGAAAGTTAACTACCGGCTTCATCCAATCCATAAAGGATTCCGAACTGGCTACCCAGCCGGCGGAGAAGGAAGGGAAGTATTTCCACTTCAGGTGGCTGGGAAATTTGGATGACCCGTCATAACGAAGGTTCGCTTCTAGCAGGTATTTATTTTTGAATGCATAGTTGATACGGCCAAAATAACCCAACTGGGCTTCCCAGCTTTTATTTCCAGCACCTGTTACAGTACCTGTACCGAAGCCCCATTGGGGGTTATCAATATTCGTCAGACCTAGTATTTGCTGCCATTGCCCTTCATTTTCTGCTGCCACCCGGTTTACCCCTGCCATGAATTTGAAGCGATGATCGTTTTGCAGGTTCAGGTTGTAGGTAGTATAGGCATTAATAGTATTGCTGAAGAAGTTATACGCTTCCCTCCGGTAATGGTCAATACCTGTTCCGGCGGCCGTATAAGTACTCTTTGCCAGATCAAATGCGGCAATTGCACCAGGTGTAGTACTTGGCACTACAACCCCCTCTGAATTTACATATACCCGGTCGCCATTGGCGTCAAAGCGGGCAAGAGGAGCCGACCAGGAATCCCTTGCTGTGAAACGGGTGCCTGGCTTTCTATATGACTCATCCTGGTTGGAGTAGGTGTAATCAAATTCTACCTGCCAGTTTTTGGTAATAGTAACCGTAGCACCCAGGGATACATTCATATAATTCTGTATAAGGCTGGCTGTATTAGCTGCTGCAACTTCACTGTGCGGACCACGGATGGGGTCGCCGTTTTCGTCATTGCCCTGGGGGTACAAGGGGCCCCACCTGTATAAATACAACCAGGGGTCTGCATTACCGATAGCCGTAACGTAGGCAAATTCTTTATTTCTACGAGAATACAATGCACCGCCCCTTACGGTTAAATGCTTGTTGATTTCGCTGGACACCCTTACAGAAGCATTGTGCCGGGTAAACTGGTCTGATTTGGCCGGCTTCATCATGCCCGCCTGGTCCAGCATTCCCATGCCTAAATTGTAGGATGTTTTCCCTGTGGTGAACCCTGCCGATATATTGTGCTGTTGCGTAAGGGGCCATTCCTTGATCATGTAATCATAGGGGTCGTATGTACGCATGCCCATTTTCGAGCCGGTACCCTGTACATACCAGTCCCTTCCGAATACAGTAGGATCATTTGGCCCGATGGTGTTGCCGTATTTTTGCTGCCATTCAAGGGCTTTTTCATAGCTGTTCCTGTCCACATAATAAAAGGCGCCGGTAGGAGTGAAAGTACCAACCCGTTCAGCGGCAGTTACAGTGTATTTCAATGCGTTTATCCCTGCCATTTCGAGGTCTTTCCATACCTTCTGCCAGGAAAAGTTGTTGGTGTAACTGATTTGCGGTTTGCTGCCCTGTGCCCCTTTTTTGGAGGTAATAAGTATTACGCCGAAAGAGGCTTTGGCTCCGTAAATAGAAGCGGCGGCGGCATCTTTCAGAATTGTAATGTCAGCAATGTCATTGGGGTTTACCAATTGAATGCTGGGGATTTCCACGTTATCCAGCAGGATGAGGGGGGAACTACCACCTTGAAGAGAACCTATAGCTCCTCTTATCTTAATAAGGGGGTCAGAGCCCACTTCACCACTGGGCACGGTAACACTCAGCCCGGCTGCGCCGCCCTGTATGGCCCTGCCTATATCCGCTACAGGCCGGTTCTGGATATTTTTTGATACGTCAATAGTAGAAACGGCGCCTGTCAGGTTGCCCCTGCGCTGCGTACCATATCCTACTACCACCACATCTTCCAGGGTGCTTTCAGATTTTTTCAGCGTAATGTTCAATGTAGCGCCTGACCCTGCCAGAATAGCGGCAGGTTCATATCCTACGGAAGAAAACTCAAGTATATCTTCCGGGGAGGCGTTAATGCTGAACATTCCGTCTGTATTGGTAACGGTTCCCGTTTTACTACCCTTTACCGATACGCTTATGCCTGGGAGGGGATTATTGTCACTATCCCTGACAGTCCCGGTAATTGTTTTTTGTTGGGCATATATTGTTGCTGCAAGGGAGAACAACAACAATAACAACAAGATGCCAGATTGGAAACTTCTTCTCATAGCTGTTTTTTTGTTATAGGTTAAATAAATAAGCAGTTTTATAATTAATGTCAGGCCACTTTAGCCCCGGCCCGTATATAAGGTTCAAGAGCATCATCATCAGCGGGCAGCTCCGTAATCAGCAAATCAATCTCATCAAGCCGGCATACCCGCAAAGGTTGTACGGTATTAATTTTTTCAGCAATGGTGAGGCATACCACTTTTTTGGATGCTTCTATCATTGCTTTTTTCAACTGTACCACATCCCAGTCATTGTCTGTTATGCCATGTTCTATATCTATGGCGTTGGTTCCGAGAAAGCACAGGTCAGGCTTCATCTGCCTGATCTTGGCTATCGCCTCAGGGCCAACTGTAATTTTTGAACTTTTAGAAATCTTATCACCGATCAGTATTACTTCAATATTAGGATGGTGCATATATTCCAATATCACCGGAATACTGCCCGATACAAATGTTGCTTTTAACTGGGGCGGTAAAAGACGGGCCATCTCCATAATAGTAGTACCACCGCTGGTAAGGATGAACATACCGTCATGGATGAGGGCAATGGCTTTTTCCGCAATTGATTTTTTCAGGGATTGAGAATAAACTTCTTTATAGGGAAACGAAACTTCATTGAAAGAATGGGATAAGGCGCCGCCGTGTACTTTAATAACTTTGCCTTCTTCGGCCAGTTCCTGTAAGTCCCGGCGAATGGTATCTTCCGAAACATTGATTTCGGCACAAAGCGAAGACGACAATACCCTGTTATGTAAATTAACCTGGTGAAGGATATAAGCCTGTCTTTCCTTTTTAAGCATATCGTCAGCAATTGGTTTGCCCACTAAAGAAACACAAATTCCGGCATAAAGACGCATAAACCTGAAAAAATTTGCAGGAATGTGGAAATAAAGTGGGAAATAGCCGCAAACAAGCTACTATTTTACTACAACCTGGCAGCCGCAGCCTTTGGCGGTGGTAATAAGGCCGGGACTATGCCGGGTAAGGAAAAGCAGAACAAACAAGAGTTGCTTTTGTCATGAAAACACAAAAAAGAACACTAAAGAATTTTCCATTCGTGAAAATTAGTGTGTTTTCGTGGCAAACATTTTAGGATCAGTCTCAAATCCACCTGCTTTGCAGGTAATAGTTTAAGAAAAAAGGCACAAACCCGGGATAAAGAAACACGGGGCTTGCACCTTTATTATTTATTCCTCAGAAAGGAAGGATTACCGGCCGAATGTAAACCTTGCTGTTAAGCCTATGGCGGAAGGTTCAAAATTTATATCGGTTACCAGGTTCAGTTCAGGTTTCCAATCGAGGGAAATATTTAATGGGATATTGCTGAATTTATAATCAAGGCCAATAATGCCCTGTGCCCCCAAATTGGGGTCGGTGGTTGTTTTTTGTGTTGTGGTGTTGGTTGTTTTTACAAAAGCGATGTAAGCGCCGCCACCATAGAAATAGCTCAACCCTTCCGCCGCAAGCGGCTTATGCAGGGAGGCCAGGGTGCCGATAGCCAGGGGGTCGCCGAATGAAAGCAAGCCTTCCACTGCAAGGCTTTGCGTAATAAAATGCTTTACCGAAACAGAATTGTTTACCATGGCATGGGCGCTGCTTAGGCGGACACCAAGGGCTGTTTTGTAATCCTGCGCCTGCAAACTGCCGGTAAATACTATTCCGGAAACCAGGAGAATAGCGAAGATGGTCTTTTTCATGGCGTTATTTTTTGTTCTTTATCAACGAAAAATAGTGCCGTGAATTTTAAACGAAATACAAAAGTTACCATCAGCTTTCATAACTTTTGCGCTGTTTTATAAATTGCTGTCAGATATTGGGGCATCTGCGTGAACGCTTATTTGCTAAGAACCACTATAAAAATTTAATCAAAAACCCCCGACACTTTGGTCGGGGGTTTTAAAAGGGCTTATAGAGGTTCTCTTTATTACTTCAGATAATTATAATATTCTTCATCTGTTGCACAATCCCACCAGACAGGCATACACCAGATATTAGGATCAGCAGCATGGGCATTTAAGGCAAGTGTATTTATAGAGTTATATTGTATCTCATAGACCGGTGGCAATGCCCAACGGCGCATCCAATACCTGACATCTGTCGGAGAACCGCCTGTCAGTTGAGCTGTACCTGTAAACAGCCCCCCTCGCTGATAACCTGGATAAATAACACCAAAACCACCTACATTACCAGCGCTAAAGTTAAGCCGACGCATATCATTATAGTTTTCAATGCTGCAACCCATAGCAATATATTTTTGCAACATGATGTCGGACATTGTTAAAGTACCTGCACTCTGTGCAACCGCACTGCTTGCCAGGTAAGCAGTAATATCGCTTGCATTCATAGGCGCCATATCAGGGTTAGTGGCAGTATAGCCAGCTCCCTGCCATTCGGTTAATTTTGCCTGCATCATATTCATGTGCGCCTGAATACCATCTTTATAGGCTGTGAAAGCATTACCAGCGTCCCCTTTTCTCATATATACTTCGGCCTTGATAAAACACATTTCATGGTAAGTCAATATTTCCTGATCGGAAACAGGACGGGTTTGAAATGATCCCGTTGAACCAACAACCCCGGCATTATAAGCGGCTAGTGAAGGATACCAGGAAACATCCGTTGCGGGCTGAGCGGCTATGCCTGATGTAGCCAAAGAACTGCTACGCAAATTTACATAAACGGTATCGCCGGAAAGTACATAATTAGTACTGTTTATATATATAGAACCGGCCGGGTAGGTTACCGTTACAACGTTCCCGCTAACCGTGTGGGCACGCCCTGCTGCAACCTGGTCAGCAATAAAATTTGCTCGTTCCGTTGCATCTGCAATTGTATAGTTTACATTGGTATTTGCAGTTGCATAAGTTGCCGTTGCAACAGAGGCGGGGCCTCCTCCTTTTATCAACCGGGTAGCCGGGCCGTAAGAATCAACACCTATTGAACGGTTCCATGTATAGGATGACACTCTGCCATTTGAGCCTAATACAACATTAGACATAGAGGCAGGTACAATCTTAGTCATTCTGGGATCTGTTACCGCGGAGTTACGCATATTTGTCAGCAGGTCGTAGTGGAATTTAGAGATACGCTGGGTACTGCCATAAGCCGCATAATTAAAATTGCCATTGGTTACAACAGGGTCTCCAAGTAAGAAATCGGTTACAGTACTGTTGTTATAGCCTGGTACTACTGTGTTGTCGGCAATAGACTGCGGGCCCTGGGACAAGCAGTATAGAATAGAATCTGCGTTATATAAATCTGATTTTTTTGACAACTTCAGCATATACCGGGCTTTCAATCCCCAGCATAATTTTATCCATTTGCTGATATTACCGTTATTCATATAATCGCCGATGGCAAGTGAAGGTGCTCCGGTTTCCTGTGTTTTACTGAACAGGCTGATGGCATCATTCAATTTATCCATACACCCGTTGAAAATGGTTTTACCATCATCAGGTTTAGGGCTTGGGTTTCCTGTGGCGGCTTCTGTATAAGGCATTTCACCATAAATATCCAGCATTTGCATAAAGCCCAGCGCATGGAATACATTAGCCGCAGCCATATAATGATAAGCGCCTTGCTTTTCGGCGGAATTATACATATCAGGTATATTGGAAGATACTGCCACAAACCATGTTTGATAAGGAGTTGTTGAATTGCCGTTTGAACAAGCCCATGTAGTAGTAAATGTATTAGGATTGGCAGAGGTACTGTAATAGACTCCCGCCTGGCATGCAGTACGATAGTTGGCAACCCCTGATGAGTACATATAAAAGTGCTCAATCCAGGGGAGCCTGTTTTGAATCAATACACTTTGATTGTTCGGGCTATCCGGGTCAGTATTAACATCCAGCCATTTTTTACACGAAGTGGAGCCTGCAACAAGTATGCAGATCAGTATTATATATTTTAAATTTTTCATAATTTACTTTTTTGGCTAATTAAAATGTAATATTTATTCCGAATGTGAAACTGGCTACAGCAGGCACGCCGAGGTAATCAATACCTGTAGAGCCCGAACCACCTGTTCCGCCTGCAGCGCTTACTTCCGGATCCATGCCTTTATAATTTGTCCATGTAAGCAAGTTGGTGCCTACTGCTGTTGCCGAAATTCCTTTAATAACTTTCTGGCTCTTCAACATACCGGTAAAGTCGTACGATAGTGATAAGGAGCGTAGCTTCACCCAGTTTACCGAAGTAATGAAGTTATAGGAATTAGCTGCATAGTTTGACCAGTATCGCTGAATCATATTTGTGCCGGCAATGCTTACCCCGTTAATAATATAAGTCTGAGACGCCTCGTAAGTTTGCGTAAAATCAGCTCCGGTTACGCTGTTGACTCCGGTTACGGTTACCGATTGCCTGTCATCCTGTAGGGTTTTTTTGCTTAACCCGTTAATGACCATTGCATATTCTGTACCGTTAAATACATCCCCGCCTTTGCGAATGTCCAGGAGCAATGATAAAGAGAGTTGTTTGTACCGGAAAGTATTGTTGATGCCGCCGATGAAACTTGGTTCGCGGTTACCAACAACCGGGTTAGTAGTATTCAATTTATATAACCCGGTTGTGGGATCAACCTGGTAGCGTCCATCTGGTATTTCATCCCCTTTTGAGTCCAATTCACGCAAATAAGGCTGACCGGTCATTCCAAGAAAATATCCACCATTAGGAACAGAAGCCGCTTTTACTGTTCCGAACTGGGCATCTGTGGGGTAAAAATAAGCTACGCCCGCAAGGAACTCTCCTAATCTGCCTTTGTTATAGGAGAAATTAAGCGTTACATCCCATCCAAGATTTTTTTGTGCTATCGCTTTACCTGTAACCATTATTTCCATACCCTTGTTTACAACAGAGCCGGTATTGAGGGAACTGAAAATAAAGCCTCCGGATTGAGCTAAACGTGGTTGTGCTATCTGGTTCTTTGTCTGGCTATGATAATAGGTATAATCCAAACCGATACGGCCTTTCAGGAATTTAAACTCTCCTCCGATTTCCCAGGAATTTTGAATTTCAGGTTTTAAAATAGGGTTACCGGCAGCCCACTGATTACCTACCAGCACATAAGAACCTATATTGTAAGGGGCCCATACGTAAGTATTGGTCGCATACGGATTGGCATCCTTTCCTACCTGCGCCCAACTTGCCCTCAACTTACCAAAGGAAAGAATGTTGTTTTTGGGCAATAACTCCGTAAAAATCAAAGAGCCGCTTATGGAAGGATAAAAATAAGACCAGTTTTCCTGGGGTAGTGTGGACGACCAGTCATTGCGTCCTGTTGCAGTAAGGAATGCAATGTTCTTATAAGACACACCAACTTCCCCATAAGCGCCTACCAGTCGTTTTTGCCCTGTTCCGTCAGTAAAAAATTTATTTGCTGTATTGATATTATTAAAACTGATAGTGCCTGCCGTAACAAAGTTGTATCCCCAATGATTTTGCCTGGCTGTATTTGTATTTTCAGAAGTAGTACCCAACATCAGGTGTGTATCAAAATCCCCGAATGTTTTATGAAAATTACTCATTACCGTTGTTGTAATGAATGTGTAATCATATTTGGGTTTGCTCAAACGTCCGTTCTGATAGAGAGGAATTACTGCAGAACCAGGAGCGATATAAGTATAATCGTCCGTTGTGTACTGGTCGTAACCCAATCTTGCTATGACATCCCACCAGGTTGCAATTTTATAATTACCGCTGATGCCACCTGTAATCCGGCTGGTCTTTGATGTTAATTTATCCTGGTTAATAATCCAGTATGGATTATCAATATCGCTTTCCAGGTTAAGTGTTCCGTCGAATGGGCGGTATTGCGTTCCATCTTGATTGATATAATTCTTTATATCAAATGTCTGGGGCCATCTGTACAATGCCTGCATACTACCAACTCCGCTTCCATATAACCCTGCAGTAGTCAAAGTTCTGTTGGTTTTGGCAACAGAATAGGCAACATTTGCATTTAAGGTCAACCGGCCGTATTTCTGTTCGCCGTTAAAACGAAAAGTAGTTTTGTCAAATTTTGTATTGGGAACGATACCTGTCTGGTTAAAGTTAGAGCCGGATAAATAAAAAGAGCTGTTTTTTGTGCCGCCGGATACGCTAACGTTATTATCGTAAATAAGACCATTCCGAAAGAAATTACCAATGTTATCATACAGTGGTTCTGATGTAATCTTTTCTCCCCATGAATCATAAACATTAGTGGTGTTGAGAACACCACTGGTAGAATAAGTGCCGGGGCCAAACTCGGTTTGAACTTCGGGTAATTTGTTTGCCCAGGAAGTACTTATCTTACTGGTAAAGTCTACTTTTACGGTTCCTTCTTTTCCTTTCTTTGTTGTAATAACAACAACACCGTCAGCTGCCCGGGAACCATACAATGCCGCCGCCGCCGCACCTTTTAAAACGGACAGGTTTTCAATATCTTCCGGGTTGACATCCATGATGCGGTTTGAAAAAGTTGTATTGCTGCGGCTCATGCCATCCGTACCTGTATTACCGGTAACCGTGGTGGAATTATCATATATAACACCATCAATGACAAATAAAGGCTGGTTTTGCCTGCCTTCTGATGTAGAGTTACCTCCACGGATAGTAATAGATGCCCCGGCGCCAGCAGAGCCGCTGAATTGCGTAATATTTACACCTGGAACCTTACCCGCCAAAGAATTAACGAGATTGGTGTTCTTGTTTTTCATTAACTCCTGTGCATTCAGATCGGAGACTGAATAGCCTAATGCCTTTCTTTCTTTTTTAATACCCAATGCGGTTACCACAACCTCTCCTAATTCATCGTTTTTAACCCTGAGTACCACATCAACCGTTGCATCTTGGCCGACTGTAGCATACTCGGAATCATACCCTACATAAGAGAAGCTAAGGATATCGCCGGGTTTGGCAGAGATGCTGTACTTACCGGCTGCATTAGTTATTGTAGCCGTGGTAGTTCCCTGAACGGATACACTGACATCTGCCAATGGCTCATTTTTTTCACTAACTACAGTTCCGGTAATAGTTTTGTTTTGGGCATTCATTATCGCTGGCATCAGAGCTAGCAACAATAATAAAATACCTGCATGAAAACACTTTCTCATAGCTGTTTTTTGTTATAGGTTAAATAAATAAGCAGTTTTATAATTAATGTCAGGCCACTTTAGCCCCGGCCCGTATATAAGGTTCAAGAGCATCATCATCAGCGGGCAGCTCCGTAATCAGCAAATCAATCTCATCAAGCCGGCATACCCGCAAAGGTTGTACGGTATTAATTTTTTCAGCAATGGTGAGGCATACCACTTTTTTGGATGCTTCTATCATTGCTTTTTTCAACTGTACCACATCCCAGTCATTGTCTGTTATGCCATGTTCTATATCTATGGCGTTGGTTCCGAGAAAGCACAGGTCAGGCTTCATCTGCCTGATCTTGGCTATCGCCTCAGGGCCAACTGTAATTTTTGAACTTTTAGAAATCTTATCACCGATCAGTATTACTTCAATATTAGGATGGTGCATATATTCCAATATCACCGGAATACTGCCCGATACAAATGTTGCTTTTAACTGGGGCGGTAAAAGACGGGCCATCTCCATAATAGTAGTACCACCGCTGGTAAGGATGAACATACCGTCATGGATGAGGGCAATGGCTTTTTCCGCAATTGATTTTTTCAGGGATTGAGAATAAACTTCTTTATAGGGAAACGAAACTTCATTGAAAGAATGGGATAAGGCGCCGCCGTGTACTTTAATAACTTTGCCTTCTTCGGCCAGTTCCTGTAAGTCCCGGCGAATGGTATCTTCCGAAACATTGATTTCGGCACAAAGCGAAGACGACAATACCCTGTTATGTAAATTAACCTGGTGAAGGATATAAGCCTGTCTTTCCTTTTTAAGCATATCGTCAGCAATTGGTTTGCCCACTAAAGAAACACAAATTCCGGCATAAAGACGCATAAACCTGAAAAAATTTGCAGGAATGTGGAAATAAAGTGGGAAATAGCCGCAAACAAGCTACTATTTTACTACAACCTGGCAGCCGCAGCCTTTGGCGGTGGTAATAAGGCCGGGACTATGCCGGGTAAGGAAAAGCAGAACAAACAAGAGTTGCTTTTGTCATGAAAACACAAAAAAGAACACTAAAGAATTTTCCATTCGTGAAAATTAGTGTGTTTTCGTGGCAAACATTTTAGGATCAGTCTCAAATCCACCTGCTTTGCAGGTAATAGTTTAAGAAAAAAGGCACAAACCCGGGATAAAGAAACACGGGGCTTGCACCTTTATTATTTATTCCTCAGAAAGGAAGGATTACCGGCCGAATGTAAACCTTGCTGTTAAGCCTATGGCGGAAGGTTCAAAATTTATATCGGTTACCAGGTTCAGTTCAGGTTTCCAATCGAGGGAAATATTTAATGGGATATTGCTGAATTTATAATCAAGGCCAATAATGCCCTGTGCCCCCAAATTGGGGTCGGTGGTTGTTTTTTGTGTTGTGGTGTTGGTTGTTTTTACAAAAGCGATGTAAGCGCCGCCACCATAGAAATAGCTCAACCCTTCCGCCGCAAGCGGCTTATGCAGGGAGGCCAGGGTGCCGATAGCCAGGGGGTCGCCGAATGAAAGCAAGCCTTCCACTGCAAGGCTTTGCGTAATAAAATGCTTTACCGAAACAGAATTGTTTACCATGGCATGGGCGCTGCTTAGGCGGACACCAAGGGCTGTTTTGTAATCCTGCGCCTGCAAACTGCCGGTAAATACTATTCCGGAAACCAGGAGAATAGCGAAGATGGTCTTTTTCATGGCGTTATTTTTTGTTCTTTATCAACGAAAAATAGTGCCGTGAATTTTAAACGAAATGCAAAAGTGTAACCGGGAAGCTATTCAAACAGTTCGTATTTTGTTTTAGGCCGTCTTTGCTCCAGCCATTTGAAGTTGGGCAACCGCATTTCCGAAGGGCTTTTTTGCCGGATGGGCCATATAGTGCCGGTTACAGCATTCCGGAACACTACCTTTTGCAGTTCATCATTACCGAAATAAATGTCAATCACATCGCATTTGGATTCATTGATGCCGGTGTAAGCGCTGTCTTCGTCCTGTATATAATAAATACATTCCGCATAGCCGGCGGCTCGTACCGAATCCAACGTACCCGCAGTGAAATAGGCATCCATCCGGGAGGATTTAACCTGGTTGAATACATCCGTATCAACCTCGTTTACCAGTAAACTGTTTTCAAAAACCTTTACCAGTTCTGCTTTTTTATTGCGGGTGTAAACATGAATGGTGTCGCCTGTTATCTGGCTTTCCTTTGCCCATATTACCGGTTGCTGAAATAATTGTATGGTGGAATCCCTGAAGGAATAAAACAAACTGTCGCCTGCGGCCTGTAAAGAATCGGAGAATACACGGACATTCCTGTAGGCTTCAAAATAACGGTTGGTACTGTCGTTTCCTGCGGCATTCACATTTACAACTTTCACGGTGATCAGGGTGTCAACAGTCAGTGAATCTTTTACGAGTAAAGAATCCTGTTGAGTATAGAGATCGCTGAGGCGGGCAGAGAACAGGGTGTCGGCTGCAATATAAATGGAATCATTCTCCTGCTTCAGGATCATTAAAGGTTTCCGGGTGGCCAGCGTTCTGTCTTTTTTACTATCACTGTAAATTACGCCTGCGAGTATTGTTGTGCCTTGTGCTGTATCCACAACAATTGCATTCCCTTCCAATTGAGCAATACCTTCACTGTCATCAAAAGCCATCCTGTTTGCCCGGTATGTCCTGGAGCCGTCTTTTACAACCGGGTTTTGTCCAAATTCTGCTTTCCCTGTTTGCATGTTATAGTAACCATCTCTGGTTTCTACGATTCTCCCGCTGCTGTCGGTGATAACAGTTTGTGCAATAAATCTTGATGTCTGGCTTTCGGTATTGTATAGTAATGAGTCTGTTTTAATGGTATATGCCGGGTCTTTTACTTCTACGTTATTTTTGAAATATACATCCCGCAGGTCGGCATAATAATAACCTTCTTTACTTGTAACAATGGTTTTTTGATTTACAACACGGCCCCCGTTTTTGTAGATGCCGATATTCGTTGTCATGTCATACTCCAGGTCGGGAGTGGTTAATGTGCCTTTGCCGTCTGTGAGCCGTACACCGCCATCGAGGTAAGATATTTTCCGGTCAGTAAGGTAACGTAAATGATTGGCGTAAATATGTGCCGTATCGGCATCGTTGATATGTACGTTGCCCCATGCTTCAAATGTGCGGGTCCTGTTGTTTAGTACACAACTGTCGCAGAAAAAAAGGGAGCTTCCCTGCTTCAGCTTCACTGTTCCGGCCAGTATCTGTAATGTGGTGGAGTCGTCAACTTTAAGAATGGTAAGTTGCCTGGAGCCGAGTATCTGCACATCAGTCAGCGTATCTTCCTGGGGGGCAGTTGCTGCCGGCGCTGAAGTAATGACCTGTGCTTTCAGACCGTAGCAGGAAAGCAATACTACAGTTGCTGCCAATAAGCGGAATGATCGGGTTGTTTGCATTAGTTTCCTCCTGCAGGAATAGTATCTTTTTTTGCAGGCGAAGTTAAAGGGCCTGATTTATCTTTTCTGCCGAAAACGGAAATATTAACGTAGCGTTTGGGGTGCGTACGAAGGTCATCCAATAATATCTCGGCGCTCAGGATGGCATCATTTAGTTTATTGTAAAGTTTTTTATCGTTGATTAATGCGCCAAGTGATCCTTCGCTGCTTGAAATTTTGGCAACAGTTGTTTTCAAAGAACTGACCAGGTCGCTAAGGGAATCAATGGCAGGTTGCAGTTCCAGTTTTGCGAGTTTTGCGGAAGCTGTTTTGGCGTTGGCTATAGTGGTATCAATATCACCCATGTTCTTTTTCAGAGATTGGCTTATGTCGCTTGCATTATTAAGCGTACGGGCCAGGGGGCCGGTTTGATTGTCCAGCAGGCCGTTCAGGGAATTGCTGGCCTGGTTAAGATTGGCCAGCGTATGCTGAATGTTGTTTTTGGCATCGGAATTTAGTACGCCATTGATGCTGTTAAATATTGTATTCAGGGAATCCAGTGTGGTTCTTACTTTGGTAAGGGTAGGGGTAAGCTGCGCTTTTACATCGTCCAGTATGCCTATGTCAACCCGTGTGGTAAGCGTATCCCCTGATTCAAGGTAAACGGAATCATCCCCTTTTTCAATAATGATATAAGAAGCGCCTACAAGCGGCGATGATATCAAAGCTTTCGAGTTTCTGGGGATATATACATCCTGTTTAAGATTGATGGTGGCGACAATGCCGCTCATGTGCTTGTCTTTTACGTCAAGGGCATATACGCTGCCGATAACATAGCCGTTAATCTTTACTTCGTTGGAGGTAGAAAGCGAACCAAGGTCATTAAAAACGGCATATATTCTTTTTGTCTTTTTAAAAAGATCCCGTCCTTTCAGGAAATTAAATCCCAGAATCAATAGGGTGAGGGCTACGATGGTAAGTATCCCTACTTTGGTTTCATTGCTGATTTTCATCCTGTTTTATTTTGGATATAATCTTTTGCAAAGCACCAAATTAGCTAATTATTTTTAAAGGAGTGAAGGGAAAGCAAAAGGTGAACGACCGTTCACCTTCTATGTGTAGTAATTGATTGATTTAAGTAATTAGTGAGGGTGGCTCAGGGCCTCCTGTTCTTTTTGCTCTATCATTTCCAGGAAAGCCCTGGTATCTTCAATATTGCCGGGTATGTTCTTCCGGGTTTGGTTTTCATCGCTGTCAATATTCTGCTTTCCCTCCAGCCATTTGTCGTATCTTTTTAATGCCCGGATGATACATTCGGATATTTCTACCTGCCCGTCCTCGCTGTTAAGATATTTTTCTTCTTCCGGGTTAGAAATAAAACCGGTTTCGACCAGCACACTGGGCATGGCCGTAGCCTGAAGCACCCAGATACCTACTCCACGTTGTTTTACATCTCTGTCCACCCGGCCCACTTTTACAAATTCATCCTGTACAAAACCGGCCAGCGTAGCGCTTCTTTTAAAATACTGTTTTGTTTTTAGTAGCGTGAGGGCTACAAACTCAGGGGATTCGGGATTAAAATCCCCGTAATTTTTTTCATACTCATCTTCTTTCAGCATAAAGGCGTTTTCCCGCACTGCAATTTCTTTATCCTCGCTTTTATGCGCCCCCCAGATATAGGTTTCAGTTCCTTTGGCATTGCTGGGAACAGTCCAATACCGGTATTGCGGCACTTTTTTGGTTTTCTTTTTCCGGGTGCTGCCTTTTCCGGTGTAATAGGTTACAGTTTTGTAACCGACAATTTCAGACATCCGTTTAGCCGGGGCAGAATTAACGTGGATACATAAAAAGAGGTCGCCTTTATTGGTATTGGCAAAGTTGGCCCTGGCGTGCAAGGCAGGATAGGTGTCGGTGGTACGGGTATAGAGCACTTTTACATCCGGGAATTCTCTTTCGATCATTTTGCCCACTTTCATCGAAATAGCAAGACATATATCTTTTTCGTAAGAATACTGGCCTTTGGCGCCTGCATCAGTTCCGCCATGTCCGGGGTCTATAACAATTGTTCTTAAAACCTTTTGCTCTGTATTGGCAGAGGGACGGTTGTTGTCAGTAAATGAAAAAAAGCCAGTAACGAAGGCTGCTCCAAGAAATAAAAAAAAGGCTTGCTTAATCATCGTTTTTCATTTTTGGGGCCGAAAGGGCCTTGAGGTATTTGAATATTCACAAATTGTTTGTTTTTTCTATATGGTTTTCAACCCGGTAAAGGTTTACATTTGCCATTCAGGGCATGGATCATCTGCACAAAATTAACTCAATTAATCTTTTATACAGGGTATTCCTGATCGTATTATTTTGTTCACAGACGTGGAAAACAACGGCAGCCGAACCGTATTATTGTGATTTTCGCAAGGTTTTAACAAATGAGAAATTTACAAATATTGCGGATACCAGCAGACCGCTCACCAGGGACAGTATAAGATTAATGACAGATGAAGCCGTAACAGATACCCTAAAACTGCCCCTGGATTCCGTTACAGTCATGAGGGATACCTTCTCGTTGAAACTATCAAAGGATTCACTGGATGCGCCGGTGAAATACGAAGCCGAAGATTCTGCTGTAGTGTTGATACAACAGAAAAAGATATTGCTTTACGGGAAAACAAAAACAGAATATACCGATATAGTGCTTACGGCGCCGAAAGTGGAGATAGACCAGGCAACACAGATTGTAACGGCGGTGAACAGTAAGGACAGCACAGGGGCTGTTATTGAAAATGCCCACTTTAAAAGCGGTACCAACGAATTCACCAGCGATACCATACAATTTAATTTCAAAACACAGATAGGTCTTACTACAAACACTATTACGCAAGACGGGGAAATGTTTGTGCATGGCGAAAAGGCGAAAAAGGTAAGCGCCGATGTTACTTTTGTAAAGAACGCCAGGTTTACTACCTGCAACCTGGATGAGCCGCATTTTGCTTTCCTGACACCGAAAATGAAAGTAATCAATCAAAAACTGGCTGTATCCGGTCCGGCGCACCCGGAGTTTGAAGGAGTGCCTGTGCCGATATGGCTGCCTTTCGGTTTCTATCCGCTAAGCAAAGGCCGGCATTCGGGATTAATAGCGCCTCAATTCACTACCAATGACCGTTATGGGCTGGGGCTGGAAGGGCTTGGTTATTACAAGGTAATCAGTGATTATTGGGATGCAAAACTGTATGGTGATATTTATTCTTATGGAGGCTGGTCTGCCAATCTAAATCCTACTTACCGGAAAAGGTATCGCTACAGTGGCGCATTTAATCTAAGTGTCCGCTCCACCAAACTGAATTTTAAAGGCGATCCGGATTACTTTGCCAATAAAAGCTACTTTCTTACATGGACACACTCGGTAGACAGCCGTGCCCGGCCGGGTACCAGCTTTTCGGCCAGTGTTAATGCAGGTTCAACAAAGTTCAACCAACTGGTTCCAAATAACAATAACGTAAATTTTCAGAACCAGTTGGGGTCTTCTATTTCCTATTCCAAAACATGGATCGGGAAACCGTATAATTTAACCCTGAGCGCCAATCATAACCAGAATAATATGACCGGGCTTATCAATGTCAGCCTGCCTGATGCCGGGTTTACAGTGAGTACGATATATCCCTTTCAGAAAGAAGATGCAGTTGGAACCCCCAAGTGGTATGAGAAATTAGGAGTAGGTTATAACGGCAATTTCAGGAACCAGGTATCGTTTTATGATTCGGCATTCCGGTTTAAAAGCCTGATAGATACGTTGCAGTGGGGAGCAGTACACCGCTTCCCGATCATCACATCACTGCCACCTATTTTGAACGGGGCGGTAATTGTTTCTCCAGGCATCTCATACTCCCAGGTATGGATAGCACAAAAATTCAGAAGAAGCTGGAATACGGCAGAGCAAAAAGTAGATACCAGTATCACAAAGGGTTTCTTCACTGACCACCAGATGAGTTTTACATTAAGTTTTAATACGGCAGTGTACGGAACCTATCAGTTTAAAAAATCAAGAATTGCGGCCATACGCCATGTTATCAGGCCCACTATCAGCATGAATTACAACCCCGACCTTTCCAAATCACATTGGTATTCCGATACGGTAAATACCAGTGGCTATGTACGCCCCATGTCGGAATTTGAAGGGGCGCTGTATCCGGGATTTTCACAAGGTAAAACAGGGAGTATAAGCTTCCAGTTTGATAACAACCTTGAAATGAAATGGCGGTCAAGAAAAGATACCGGCGAGAATGCGATAAAAAAAATAACATTGATAGACGGATTCGGCTTCAGGTCGGCATACAACTTTTTAGGTGATTCGCTGAAGTTGTCCAATATTGATTTCTACCTGCGTACTACCTTATTTGAAAAAATCAGTATAACAGCCACCACTTCTATGAATCCTTACCAGATGAATGAATTTGGCGACCGGATAGATAAATATGCTTGGGAAGGGGAGAAATTCAAATTAGGTACGCTGATGAATGGAAGCATTGCAATAAGCACCAATTTCCAGAGCAAACCAAAAGATGAAAAGAAGGATGAGCAACGAAAAATGGAAATGGAAGAAGTGATGAACGACCCTACCTTGGTAGCCGACAGGCAAAGCCTGCTCGACTATATGCAGCAAAACCCCGGCGATTTTGTAGATTTCAACATACCCTGGCAGCTTAACCTGGGCTATTCACTTGCCTTTTACAGCAGGCTTAGACCCGATTACAGCGGCTATGACAAGGAGTTTACTTCCAACCTGACTTTTAACGGCAGTTTCAACCTAACGCCGAAATGGAAATTTACTGCCAACGGTTATTTTGATATTACCTCAAAACAACTGCAAAGCTTTTCCATGAGCATCAACCGGGATATGCACTGCTGGCAATTGTCTATTAATGTTACCCCGGTAGGGCCTTTCTTCCGGTCGTTCAGTTTTTCTATCAGTCCCAAAGCCTCTATGCTGCAAGACCTGAAAGTGAACAGGAACCGCTACTTCACCAATTTCTGACCGGTCTTGGCAACATAATAACCGGTCATTACATTAAACACTTTTTCTTTCAGTTCTTCTACGCTTATCGAGGCGGAAGGCACAGGCTCCAGGTAATGGATTTCAATTTTTCCGGGCCAGAAAAAAAACGGTTTTTGGGAAGGCAATACTTTTCCTGTATTAAATATAACCCCCGGAATAATAGCATGACCGGTTTCCGTTGCCAGGCGGAAAGCCCCGTCATGAAATTTTTTCAGCGGTTCAGCAGTGCGGTTACGGGTACCTTCGGGGTAAATACACATGTGCATTCCCTGCTGCAATACTTTTTTCATCTTGCTAAAACTTTGCTTGCGGCTGGCTTCACTTTTCCGGTTTACAAGCACGGAGCCTTTGCTATAGAAAAGCCCGAACAAGGGGATGTTGGTAAATGACGCTTTGGCAATGGTTTTATTGACAGGCGTAAATGCCGAAGAAAGCGGAACGTCCATGAGCGAATTGTGATTGCAGGTAACAATGTAGGTTTCCCCTTTTTTAAAATGCTCTTTTCCTTTTATTGAATACCGGCAGCCTGACAGTGGCAGCCATACCCGCATCCAGATATTGGCCAGGCCGATAAATAAGCGCTGGCCTTGCGGCTCCGGCACCAGGTAACAAAGCATAGAAGGGATAAATATTACAAGAAAAGTGATAAAGAAAGTTACCAAAGCCCAAAGGGCAAAAAGCCTTCCTGCTATATCTTTTATAATTTTCATAGCTCAATGCCTTTAAAGAATGTTTGTTTTACCTCTGGCCATTCATTTCTTAAAATACTATAGTATATCGAAGACCGGCGGCGGTTGTTCCACATGGTCATATGGCTGCGTAATATGCCTTCCTCTCTGCCGCCGATATGCTGCAACCCTTTTCTTGCCCTTACATTTTCTTCATCAGTTTTAAATTCCACCCTTTCAAAATTCAGTTCTTCAAATACGTATTTTATCAGGGCATATTTCGCATGTTTGTTCAGTCCTGTGCTTCTGAAATCTTTTCCGAGCCAGCTCCAGCCTATTTCAGCCCGCAGGTCGTAATAGGATATGTTGCCAAGACTGCTGCTGCCGGCTATCAAACCGGTTTGCTTGTCAATGATAGTAAAAGGCATTCTTGCTTTATCAGCAAAAGCAGCATCCATCCAATTCTTAAGTTGGGCAGGATCGGCAAGGTTCAGTGAAAAATAATACCACATATCCTTGTCCTGCTGTGCCAGCTCAAGGAACGGTGCGGAATCATTTTCATTGAGCGGTCTCAGCAATACTTTTTTTGTTTCTACTATCAGGCCAGGCGGTATCATACTTTATCCGAAACAGGTTTTATAAACTCCAGTCAACAGGGTCAATCCCTTTTGACATCAGGTATTGGTTGGTTAATGAAAAATGCCTGCATCCAAAAAAACCGGCATTTGCCGAAAGCGGGGAAGGGTGTGCTGCACGAAGCACCAGGTGCCTGCCTTCGTCAATCAGCGTTCTCTTTTCCTGTGCAAACTTTCCCCATAATAAAAAAACAACATGTTCTTTGCTATTCGATATTTTTTTAATCACTGTATCGGTAAATGTGGCCCACCCGATTTTGGAATGGCTCATAGGCTCTCCGGCCCTTACGGACAGGGATGCGTTTAATAAGAATACACCTTGTTCTGCCCATTTGGTCAGGTTGCCATGATTGGGTATTGACATACCAATATCAGTATGCAGTTCTTTAAAAATGTTGACCAGCGAGGGAGGTGGCGGCACCCCGTTTTGTACAGAAAAGCAAAGTCCGTGAGCCTGCCCGGGGCCATGATAAGGGTCTTGCCCAAGTATCACCACTTTTACTTTATCAAAAGGGGTGGTGTCAAAAGCATTAAAAATAAACTTGCCGGGCGGGTAAATGGTTTTGCCCTGCGTTTTTTCTGTTTTTATATGCAAAACGGCCTGTTCAAAATAAGGTTTGTTGAATTCGGGCTGCAATAGTTCTTTCCAGCTTATTTCAATTTGTACGTCCATTGAATTCAATATTTGTGTAAATGTAAAAAAGCAGGATGAATTATTGTTTTGGGTTTGTACTATATCAACAGGTATAAATGAAAAAAGCTTCATGTTTCCATGAAGCCTTGACTCAAGTGATCCGGATTGGATTCAAACCAATGACCTACTGCTTAGCATACCCTCTACGGTTTTCACCGCCCCCGATGGCTATCGGGGTTTGTGGTCTGGACTATAACTTCACCATTGCAGGTGTGCCACGTTTAGTCTCTACGGAACCTTTCTGAAATCAGTTGCGTTATGTGTTCGCATTTGCTGATTATTCAACGATGTTTTTACCCTTAAAGTAACTGATTTATTGAATTGCCGCGGGTTGAAATAATAACACTCGTCAGATTGCGGGCAATACACTGCGTAAATATCAATCAGTGATTTATCCGCTGACTTTGTTTTTACCCCTTTCGAAGTGCTGTAACTGCTCCTGAAAGGTATTTCCAGCACGCCATTCTTTGCGAGATTCCTGAATTTTACCTGCACCGTTTTGAAAACCCTCTCTTTGTAAATGACCAGGTCAAAAGGAGAGTGTTCTGTTTCGGGTGTAAGAATCAGGTATCCTTGCTGAAATAAATCCACTTTAGCCTTCAAAACACCCAGATCACCTTTGTTTTTAGTATGATGTAAAATCATAACTGTAATTTAAGCTAATGTGATCAAAAGTTTCCTCGGTATTGCCACTTCGTTATGAACGAAAAGGGTTTACCGATACGGTGGCATCCACTTAAACGGTTTTGTTTCCCGCCTAAGGCTCCAAAAATTAAAGGCAGTTGCTCTATTCAACTGAGCTACCGGACCAAGAAGACAAAGAACTGTTCCGGGTTACCGGAGGCGCAAAGATAATTCAAATAAAGTTTTTGGAAGAAATGAAATCAGAATAATTGTTATGGCCTGTCCGGTAAAAGAAAGCTGTCTAAAAACGTATTGACCTTTTCTTCAGGCAATTCCTTTTTACCGTGTGCAAACAGGAAACCGATAAAGCGTCCGTCCGTCCAGCATTTTACTTTCCACTTATTCCCGTCGCCCTCTTCCCAATAATCCATAATGCCGCGGGTATCGCCGTCATCATTCAGTAAATGGCCTTTGCTGTAGCCTGCCGATTTGGTTATATCAAAATTCAGTTTCAGAAAGTCAAGATAGGCAACCATCAGGTCTTCAGCCATTACGAGGTTTTCCACTTCCCGGAGAAGTTTAATGCAAATAACGCCGTAGGTAATGCCGTCATTTACACATTCGCCTGTATATACGGTTGAAGAATCTTCACTCAGGGTTTTATCAAATTTTGCCAGGCAATAATTGCGTATGCTGCAACCGGAGTTGCTTACCGGGTATTTTTTAAAAGTTTGCGCCCCGGCCTGCATCGCAATAAGAAAACAACAGAGGGAAAAAAGGGCGGGTTTCATACAGGAAGTTATAGAGTGTAAAAATAAGCGATTTGCGTGAATGTGAACCAGGTGTTTTCTTTATTCATTTACATTTGCTGCATAATAGCATTGCATGGGCCACACAATATTTTACGGATCGGGCAGGTTAACCATCGGAAACGCAATTGACATTGCATCAGGAAAAAGGAAGGGGGAATTGAATGCAGCGGCAGTTGATAAAATAAATCAAAGCAGCCGGTATGTTCAGCAGATTGTAAAAAGCGGTAAAACCGTTTATGGTATTAATACCGGGTTTGGCGCATTGGCCAATACCCCTATTTCAGAAGAGGATACGGCCGTTTTACAGCATAAAATACTGCAAAGTCATAGCGTGGGGGTCGGCGATCCTGTGCCGGCAGAAGTAGCCAAGTTGATGCTTATTACTAAAGTGCACTCACTATCGCAAGGTTATAGCGGTGTGCAGTTGTCAACTATTGAACGCATTATCTGGCATATTGAAAACGATGTACTGCCTGCGGTGCCGGAAAAGGGCAGTGTAGGCGCTTCCGGCGATTTAGCCCCTTTAGCTCATCTTTTTCTGCCGCTTATCGGGCTGGGTGAAGTATTTTATAAAGGGGAAAGAAAACCTGCTTTGGATGTTTTGCAAAAAGAGGGTATTACTCCGCTGCAATTGGGGCCCAAAGAAGGCCTGGCATTGATTAATGGCACACAGTTTATTCTTTCTTATGCCATAAAAGCTGTGCAACGGATGCACAATTGCCTCGAAGCTGCCGATATTATCGGGGCTATGAGCCTCGAAGCATTAACGGGCACCAAAGCGCCTTTTGATGAACGGTTGCATAACCTGCGCCCTTTTGGCGGCAACAAATTAGTAGCGCAACGGCTTCGCTTGCTGTTGCAAGATTCGGCCATTATGCAAAGCCATATTGACTGTGGCCGGGTGCAAGACCCTTATTCGCTTCGCTGTATGCCACAGGTTCATGGGGCTTCCCGCAATGCCTGGCTGCATCTGAAGGAACTAACGGAAATAGAATTAAATGCAGTTACGGACAATCCCATTATTTTAAATGCCGATGATACAATCAGCGGGGGCAATTTTCATGGCCAGCCTTTGGCGCTGCCGCTGGATTATGCCTGCTTTGCCGCTTCTGAATTAGGTAATATCAGCGACAGGCGATGCTATTTGCTGCTGGAAGGTAAATGGGGGCTGCCTATGCTGCTGATGAAGAATGTAGGTCTTAACAGCGGCTTTATGATTCCTCAATATACTACTGCGGCATTGGTAGCGGAAAATAAGACACTTTGTTTTCCCTCCAGTGCCGACAGCATTCCTACCTCTTTGGGGCAGGAAGACCATGTGAGCATGGGCAGCATCAGCGGCAGAAAGCTGAACAGGGTGCTTGACAACCTGGAATATATTATGGCCATCGAATTGCTTTCCGCCTGTCAGGCTATTGAGTTCAGGAGACCCCTGAAAAGTTCGGAATTATTGGAATTTGCTCATGACTATCTTCGTGATTTTGTGAGTTTTGCGGAAGAAGATAGAATTTTTGCTGAAGATATAAATAAGGTGGCCGGTATTATCAAGGATTTTTCTTTTGTGGCAAGGCTGAATGAGTTTGCTGATACCAGGGGCATCTTTCTCAGCAAGGGGTTTGAGGGTTTTTCTTTATAAAGCCAATGTTGTTTCCAGGGCCAGTTCCATCATGGGCAGCAACGCTTTTTCCCGCTGGTCTGCCGATATTTTTTCATGTGTCGGAATAATATCAGAAACCGTAAGAAGGGTAGCCGCCGATTTGCCGTGATATTTGGCATTGGCAAACAAGGCGTATGCTTCCATTTCCACCGCCACACAGTTGTTGGAATGGGCAATAGGGGGGATATCTTTTGAAGCCCTGTAAAAAATATCGCTGGAATGAATGGCCTCTGTGCGGATATTCGTCCTCATCCGGTGGGCTGTTTCATTAATGGCAGCATAGGCATTTCCTTCGTGGTACAGGTGGTCCACGTCATAGCCAAAAGCGTATTTGGCATAGGTGGACTCGCTGTAAGCCCTGTCTGCATTGATGAGGTCAAATAATTTCAGGTCGGTGGAATAAGCGCCACAGGTGCCGATGCGAATGATGTATTCCACATCGTATTCATTATACAATTCAAAGGAATAAATCCCGATGGAAGGGCATCCCATGCCGCTGGCGCCAATCGTTATCTCCCTGCCTTTATAGGCGCCGGTGAAGTAATAGATATTTCTTGTCTGGCTAACCAGCTTTGCATCTTCCAGGTAATTATCGGCAATATATTTTGCACGAAGCGGGTCGCCGGGCATTAATACGATTGGCGCTATTTCCCCTTTTTGGGTGCTGATGTGAACACTCATGCTTTTTGTTTTGCAAAAGACGAAGATATTTATTTAAAGGAGAATAACGACTTTTGTGGCGACTGATAAAAGATTATCCCTTCTTTTATCAAAGAGAAATAAATTTTAAAAATATGCCAGTTACAGCCCGCAAATATGATGCTATCAAATACAAAACCCCAACCGGTTCCATTCTTAATTGTAAGGGATGGATACAGGAAGCCGCTTTAAGAATGTTATTGAACAACCTTAACCCGGAAGTGGCAGAGCGGCCCGATGACCTGATCGTTTACGGCGGCAGGGGAAAAGCAGTCCGTAATTTTGAAGCCCTCGATAATATCATTGCCGCTTTAAAAGTGTTGGAAAATGATGAATCCCTGCTGATACAATCCGGCAAACCCGTAGGAATTTTAAAAACACATAAAGACACTCCGAGAGTGCTTATCAGCAACTCGCAGCTTGTACCTAAATGGGCCACCTGGGAGCATTTTGACGAACTGGAAAAAAAAGGGCTGATGATGTATGGGCAGATGACGGCCGGAAGCTGGATATACATCGGCTCGCAGGGCATTGTACAGGGCACTTATGAAACTTACGCAGCAGCGGCAGATAAGCATTTTGGCGGCTCGTTGAGAGGCACATTGAATGTTACGGCCGGTCTTGGCGGCATGGGCGGCGCACAGCCTTTGGCTATTACTATGAATGAAGGCGTAGCCCTGGTAGCAGAAGTGGAAGAATGGCGGATTGACAAACGGTTAGAAACAAAATACCTTGATGAAAAATACATAGATATTGATGAAGCCATTGATAAAGCGGTAAAATATAAGGCAGAAGGTAAGGGGCGGAGTATCGGCGTTCTATGCAATGCTGTTCATTTATTGGAAAGATTGCTGAAAAGAAATATTATTCCCGATACCCTGACAGACCAGACATCGGCACATGATCCGCTGATCGGTTATATCCCGCATACACTCAGCAACGAACAGGCCAATATATTGCGGCAGCAAAATCCAACAGGGTATCTTGAACGCAGTTATGAAAGCATGTACCTCCATGTGCAACTGATGCTGCAACTGATGGACAAAGGCGCTATTACGTTTGACTATGGCAATAACATCCGTGCAAGGGCACAAGAACTTGAAGTCAGAAGCCAGGGAACAGAAAGCGCCAAAGAAGGAAACAGCTTGCGGACTTCCCGTCTTTCTGACTATCTTTCTTACAAACCTGGTCGATGTTTTGATTTTAAAGGATTTGTTCCAGCTTATATCCGTCCTCTCTTTTGCGAAGGCAAAGGGCCTTTTCGCTGGGCGGCGCTAAGCGGAGACCCGGCAGATATTGCCGTTACAGATGCAGTGATAGCGGAATTGTTCCCGGAAAATAAATCCTTGCAGCGCTGGCTGGCATTGGCCAAAGAAAAAATTGCCTTCCAGGGATTGCCTGCACGCATCTGCTGGCTTGGACAAGGCGAAAGGGAAAAAGCAGGATTGGCTTTTAATGAATTGGTTCGGACAGGAAAAGTAAAAGCCCCTATTGTAATAGGCCGTGATCATTTGGATACGGGCAGCGTTGCTTCGCCTAACCGTGAAACTGAAGCCATGCTTGATGGCAGCGATGCCGTAGCCGACTGGCCATTGCTTAATGCGCTGGTCAATACAGCCGGCGGCGCTTCATGGGTTTCTTTGCACCACGGCGGCGGGGTCGGGATGGGTTACTCCATACATGCCGGTATGGTAATCGTTGCTGATGGAACGGATGATGCAGAAGCAAGATTGAAAAGGGTGTTGAGAAACGACCCGGGGATGGGGGTTATCCGTCATGCCGATGCGGGCTATACAATTGCAGGCGAAACAGCTAAAACGCATCATTTAAACCTGGCCGATAGGCTTAAGTAAATTGCAGAAATTTTCATTTCCTTCGTACTGCAAAATTTCAATTGTTTAAAATTATCTCAACCATGAAAAGCAAATTCTTACCTCTGTTCTTATTTGTTCTGGCTGTTTATTTGTCTGCCTGTAAGGGAAGTGAAAAAATCCCCGGGGAAATACAAAAAGTTGAAAACTCCCTTTCGCCAACCATTGTTTACGGAGACACTGTTCCAAAGCTGAACCTGGAGCAGCGAATGAAGGAAACGGGCATAAAAGGGTTGAGTATTGCTGTGATAAAGGATTATAAAATTGCCTGGGCCAAAGGATATGGCTGGGCCGACGAAGCGGCAGGTAAAAAAGTAACGACATTAACAAGGTTCCAGGCGGCTTCCATTAGTAAAAGCATTAACAGTCTTGGTGTGTTGTTATTGGCCGAGCAAGGCAAGATTGACCTGGAAGCGGATATTAACCATTACCTTAAAAGCTGGAAATTTCCGTATGACAGCCTTTCTGGCGGTAAAAAAATTACTACTGCGAATCTCTTGAGTCATACCGGAGGGTTAAGTATTCATGGTTTCCCTGGCTATAACAAAAAAGATACATTACCTTCTTTAACACAGATATTAAACGGCGAAAAACCGGCCAACACAAGGGCCGTCCGCTCCCTTTTTGAACCGGGCCTTCGGTTTCAGTATTCAGGTGGCGGCACTACCGTTTCACAATTAATTGTTGAAGATATAACCGGGAAAAAATATGCTGATTATATGCAGGAAGCTGTTTTGAAACCTTTGGATATGACCAATAGCTCCTATCAGCAACCGCCTGTTGCCACGGCAAACCTTACAACAGGTTATAATACTGACGGAAACGCTGTGGACGGCAACTATCATATTTATCCAGAACAGGCTGCTGCCGGTTTGTGGACAACACCTACAGACCTTGCAAAATATATCATTGAATGCCAACTGGCATTGAAAGGGGAATCAAAGAAAATACTTTCATCTGCCATGATGGAAAAAAGGATGACGCCGTATATTGACAGTAATGCAGCGCTTGGGGTATTTGTTGTTACCAAAGGCCAGGACAAATACTTTAATCACAATGGCGGTAACGAAGCTTTTTTATGCACTTCTTATGGGAGCTTGGAAAATGGCAATGGTGTTGTAATTATGATTAATGGAGAGAACTATGCTGTTATCAGCGAATTGCTGAACAGTGTGGCGCAGGTATATAACTGGCAGAACTTTTACATACCTGAATTCCGCAAAGTAGTTGACCTGCCTGCTGAAACATTGGCGCAATATACCGGGGATTACCTGTTAGGCAATAATACCTTAACGATCAAATCCTGTGATGATGGGCTTTGCATACAACAAAACGGCCAGCCGGTTAACGGGTATAAAATGATATTTTCAGACAGCGTAAATTTTTCTATGATGGAAGTGCCTAATGCCAGGTTTAAACTGGTTATTAATAGCAGCACAGGAAAAGTTGAAGCGCTGGAATTACTGGAAGGCGGGGGAGAAGCCGTTCGGTTGCCACGGAAAAACCAATAAACACCCTTTGCGTAACAGAATTTTAAACCAAACAGCCCCGGTTCTGTTATACCTTCATAAAAATACGAAGCATGGAATTAGGTATTGGCATGTTTGGCGACAATCACTATGATAAAGACGGCAAGCCCCAACCGGCCGGGCAGCGTTTGCGGGAAATGGTGGAAGAAATAAAACTGATGGATGAAACCGGCCTGGATTTCTTTGGCATCGGCGAGCATCACAGGCCGGATTACGCCGTATCAGTACCTGAAATAATATTGGCAGCGGCAGCTACGGTTACTAAAAACATTAAACTTGGCAGCGCCGTAAATGTATTGAGTTCTTCCGACCCGGTAAGGTTATACCAGAGTTTTGCAATGATTGACCAGATAAGTAATGGCAGGGCCGAACTGGTGGCGGGCCGCGGTAGTTTTATTGAGTCCTTCCCGGTTTACGGTTATAAGTTAGAAGATTACGATGAACTTTTTGAAGAAAAGCTGGAATTGCTGGTAAAGATTAATAAAGAAAACCCTGTTACCTGGAAAGGAAAGCACAGGGCTTCTTTGAACAACCAGCTTATACTGCCAAGGGCTGTAAACGACAACCTGGATATCTGGGTGGCAGTAGGTGGCACACCGGAATCTGTATTGCGGGCAGGAAGGCTGGGATTGCCCGTAATTTTTGCTATCATCGGCGGCGACCCCGCACAGTTTAAGCCTTTATTTGATTATTCAAAAAAAGTATATGGTCATTTCGGGTACAATGAAAGCAAATACCAGGTGGGGGTGCACATACATGCTTTTTTTGGCGATGATAGCAGAAAAATAGCTGACGAATATTACCCGGTATATGCCGCACAGATGAACAGGGTAGGAAGCACCCGCGGATGGCCCCCTTACCAACGGGAGCAATATGATACAGGCAGGGGGAAAAACGGCCACCTGCTTATCAGCGATGCAAATGAGGCAGTAGATAAAATCCTGTACCTGCAAGAGTTTTTCGGGCTTACCCGTTTTTCAGCACACATGGACGTTGGCGGCCCCTCGCACAGTTCGATGATGAAATCAATAGAGATATTCGGGACAAAGATTGCCCCTGCCGTACGAAAGGCCCTGAATAAAAAATAGGAAGAACCACAGAAAGATACCCATATCAGGGTATTGGCTTACTCTGAGAAAGTTCGTTCTTTATATAAAAGGAAGCCTATGTGTTCTGTGATAAAAAAAGTATTTGTCAGCAGGAAACTTATTTTTCTTTTTTTAACCTCCTTGTCATTGCAATGTATTGCCCAGGATAAACTCTTTACAAACAATGGCGATACGCTGGATTGCCGCATCAGCATACGGCCCTGGAAAGAAAAAATTAGAACAAGCAACCATGGCGACCGTGAGCAAAACGGATACAATTACATTGTTGCTTTTTTCTCAAACGATTCTGTCCGCATCATCCTTCCGTATGAGATAAAGGGGTTTTATGTGCATGAAGATAAAATGTACCTAAACCAGGGATATTATTCTTCCCAAACCATACACCTCAAAGCCAATATCCGGTTTAAAGTAAGATATAAAAGGGAACCGCAACAGGTTTTTTTACGGGAAGTATTTATAGGCAGGCATATAGCAGCTTATGAATATCATGAAGATGATGAGTGCCTTTTTCTTTTCAGAAGACCGGGTGAAAATGCCTTTACCCATTTGTACAATAAAAAAGATATTGAAGCCTTTTTCAATAACAGCCCTGCCTTGTTGGCTTCGGAAGCGTTTACAAAATTCAGGTTCCGGTTCAACCAATATGTGGCATTGGCTAAAGGGTATGAAAAATTAAGGGCCGCTGAAGAAAATTGAAAACGTATGCTTCTCCTATTTCCGGCTGATGCGGTACAGGCTTCCGTTATCTGTTACGGCATACAGTGCACCATTGTAATAAGCTATATCCCGGAACCGTTCCTGTTTTTCCTGCAACAATCTTTCTTCGCCTACCACTTTATTGTTTTTGATAACAAGACGGGCTATGTGAGTGCTGCTCAGGCCGCCGATAAACAGGTTGTTTTCCCATTCAGGAATGGCTTTGCCTTTATAAAAGCTCATGCCGCCGGGGGATAACACGGGGTCCCAATAGTAAACCGGCTGTTCCATGCCTTGTTTTTGCTGTATGCCATCGCCGACTTTATCACCGCTGTATTCAAGGCCGTACGTAATTACGGGCCATCCGTAATTTTTGCCCGCCTTTATCAGGTTCAGTTCATCGCCGCCGCGGGGGCCAAATTCCACTTCCCATAATTCGCCGGTAAGGGGATGAAAATCGAGGCTTTGCGGGTTACGATGCCCGTAGCTGTATATTTCCGGCATAGCGCCTTTTTGATTGATAAAAGGGTTGCCCGGCGCTGGTTTGCCCTCTTTGGTAATCCGGAATATTTTGCCCAGTCCTGAAGAAAGCGACTGCGATTGCACCCGGCCTTCCATTGACGACCTCTCACCAACACTTACAAAAAGATAACCGTTTTTGTCAAACAATAAACGGGAGCCAAAATGCAATGTGCTTTTTAATGCAGGCGTAGCCCTGAATATAACTGTTACGGTTTCTATTTTACCTGCGGCTTCGTTTATTTTTCCTTTTGCTACGGCGGTAAGGTTGGTTCCGCCGCTTTGCGGTTCTGAATAAGACCAGTAGATTATTTTATTGGTGTTGAAATCCGGGTCAGGGGTGGCATCCAGCATTCCTCCCTGGCCCCGGTCATCTACTTTAGGAAATCCGGTTATTTTGGTTATCAAAGCTCCGTTTGCATCCCTGATCTGCATTTCGCCACCTTTTTCGGTAATAAGCAGGCGTCCATCCGGAAGGGGCACAACCGCCCAGGGCTTTTTTATATCGCTGGCCAGTTTGTCCGCTTTGTAAGGGGTTGTTGTTTTTACGGAAGCAATCCTTGTTTGCCCTGTAAAAGCGGGTTTATAGTCTGAGTTGGCTTTTTTTGTTTCTACCGGGGCCGGTTTCGTAGTATCAGCCGTATGGCCCGGAGTGCCGTTGCTTCCGCAACTGCTGTTGTAAACAATTAATAACGGCGCAAGAACAAAAAAGAAACGATTTGACTTCATGTTAATAAAAATATGGATGATGAAGATAGCGGATAAACCACAAATTTAGTTATAGCAATATTTATTTGTTTCAGAAGGTGCGGCGCATATTAAAATTCTTCTATTTTCGTAAAAAGCCCGGATAAATACCCTTAGAAGGGTAGTGCAAGGGCAGGGTATTGAAGTAAGTTTACACCATTCATTATTAATAAAAGAAAGATTATGAAATCAGCGCTTAAATTATTCCCGGTTTTACTTCTGGCAATAAGCCTTTCCCTGTTATCTGCTGCACAGGATTGCGGTCCTATCAATGCCGTGCAGCTAAAGAAAATCCTTACTGAACTGGGGCATGATGAGATAAAGGACATAGGCACCGGACCAGGCAAAGAAAAATATGAGGTGGCGCATAAAAGAGAAGGGTTTACCGTTCCGGTAGGCTATGAAATCAGCCCGAGCACCAATTATATCTGGCTGACTGTATTTCTTAGCAAGGAGGTTTCGGATTCGTTGATCTATTCTTTCGGAATGCTGAAGGAAAACGCCATCATCCAGCCCTGCCAGTTTTATATTACCTCAAAGGGTAACCTTATGATGGGACTTGCAGTTGAGAACAGAGGTGTTACCAATGCCATCCTGCGCCGGCATATAGAAACGATTACCAAAAGGGTTGTTGAAACACAGGATTTGTGGGACCCGCTGTAGGGTTGTTTCAATAACTAATTTCTAATAATTAAAGAGGTTAATGTCTGTAGAAATCAAGCCATGCCATTAGGTCGTGGAATTATTAACTGTAAGTACCTCTCTTTCTTTCTCACATTTTTACCAATCCATTGTGAATAACTCACTGATTGCCATCCTTTTTTTTACTGACCTTTGCACTTAAATTCGCCGCCTGACTTAACCTGAATTAAACAGAATACCGTGAGATTAAAGAGTTTGGAAATCAAAGGCTTTAAAAGCTTCGCAGATAAAACCGTAGTAAGTTTTGATGATAATATTACCGGCATCGTAGGGCCTAACGGCTGTGGTAAGTCCAACATTGTGGACAGCATCCGCTGGGTGATAGGGGAGCAGAAGATCAGCCACCTGCGCAGCGAAAACCTCGACAGCTTAGTGTTCAATGGCTCCAAGACCCGTTCGGCCAGCGGCCTGGCCGAAGTGAGCCTGACTTTTGAGAACACCAAGAACCTGCTGCCTACCGAGTTCAGCACCGTTACCATTACCCGTAAATTCTATAAAAGCGGCGAAAGCGAATACCGCCTCAATGATGTGCAATGCCGCCTGAAAGACATACAAAACCTGTTCATGGATACCGGCGTAAGCACCGACAGCTATGCCATCATCGAACTGGGCATGGTGGACGACCTGATAAAGGATAAGGACAACAGCCGCCGCAAAATGCTGGAACAGGCAGCGGGTATTTCTATTTACAAAACCCGTAAAAAAGAGGCCAAACAAAAATTAGACGCCACCGAACAGGACCTGGCCCGCATTGAAGACCTGCTTTTTGAAATAAACAACCAGCTAAAGGCATTGGAAAGCCAGGCCAAAAAAGCTGAGAAATACCACGAAATAAAAAAGGAATACCGGGAAGTAAGCATTGAACTGGCAAAAGCATCGCTGGAAGGCTTTAACCTGACCTATAAGGAACTGAATGAGCAGCAGGATGTGGAAACCGACAAGCGTATAAAATTAGAAGCAGAAATTGCCGCTGGTGAAGCTGCTCTGGAGCAGGAAAAACTGTCTTTCATTGAAAAGGAAAAAGAACTGCAAACTATGCAGCATGCTTTCAATGAAATGCTGCAGGTGGTGCGTAACAGGGAAAGCGACAAAAGCCTTTCCGCCCAGCGGCTGGAACATCTCCGCGAAAAAGAAACCGGGCTGAAAGATTTTTTGCAAAGCGCCGGAGAAAATCTGAAAGGTATCGAAGACAGCATCGGGTTTTCCCAACAGCAGGTAACGGAAGAAGAAGCAGCGCTGGAAACACTGCATGGCCAATTGGAACAACTGCGCCAGGAAGTGGATGCCAAAAGAAATGTATTGGATGATAAAAGAAAAAAGTTAGATGAACTGAGGGCCGAACACCAGCAAATACAACGCAACCAGTTTGAAGCAGAAAAGAAAGTGGCTGTTGCCGATACTTCTGTACAAAACCTGCAAAGGGTAATAGGCCAGATAGAAGAGGAAAGAAAAAACCGTGAGCAACAAAAAGAACATTTTGATAACGAAAGGCAACTGAAGGAAAAGGAACTGGATATCAAAAAGGTGGACCTGGAGCAACTGCAACAGCACCATGAAAATACCCGTGAACAGATTTTGCAAACACAGGCCATTCTTGACGGGCTTCGCAATGAGTTAGCCGGGGAGAACCGGAAATTAGATGCCAAAAAGAATGAGCATGACCTGCTGAAAAGCATGATTGATTCCATGGAAGGCTACCCCGATTCGGTAAAATTCCTGCATCAGAACAGTAACTGGAACCACAATGCCCCCATTCTTTCGGATGTATTATACGTAAAGGAAGAATACAGGACCGCATTGGAAAATGTGCTGGAGCCGTATCTCAGCTATTATGTTGTTAATAGCTTACAGGAAGGGCTGGAAGCTGTTCATCTGCTGGATGAAAACAAAAAAGGGAAAGCCAATTTTTTCCTGCTGGATAAATTTGCTGCACCGGCGGCGGATGCTTCAACACATCAATTAGAAGGCGCTATCCCCGCCTTACAGGTAGTGGAAGTGGATGAGAAGTACAGGAAACTGGCTGATTACCTGCTGGGCAATGTATTTATTGCCGACAATGAGGATGCTTTGCAAAACAGCAATGGTTTTGTAGTAATAGAAAAGAACGGCAAATATGTAAAAGGAAAATTTTCCCTTACCGGCGGCAGCGTAGGGCTGATTGAAGGAAAAAAGATAGGCCGTGCCAAAAACCTGGAAAAGCTACAGGTGGAAATTGAGGCGCAGGCTGCGGTGGCCGAAGCATTGCGCAGCACCATACAGGCAAGGCATAATGAAGTAATCGCTTTCAATGAAGACCTGCGTGAGAATGCCATCCGTGATACGGAAAGGGAAATACAGCAGTTGACTACCGAAGTTTTTTCGTTGAACAATAAATTGGAAAGCCTTCATGGTTTGCAGGTAAACAGCGAACACCGTTTGCAGGAACTGCATTTGCAGGTACAGCAAACAGTTGACTCCGTAGAAGCTGTGCGTAATTCCCTTGGAGAGTTTACAGAACAATTGCAGGCCCATGCCGCTAAGCTGGCCGAAGCGCAGGAAGCGTTTATTGCAACCGAAACGGATTACAACGAAGCGTCCCGCCAGTACAATGAGTTTAACCTGAATGTTACCAGGCAGCAAAGCAAGATCAACTCGCTGAAGCAGGAACTGGAATTCAAGAACAACCAACTCAATGACCTTCGCCGCCAGATAGAAATCAACAGCAACCAACTGACCGATACAAGCAACAACATCGGGCAATCAACACAGGCGTTAACGGATATTGAAGAGACGCTGGTGCAACTGATGAGGCAGAAAGAAGAGGAGGAGAGCAGGCTGAATGAAGCGGACCGGGCCTATTACAGCTTACGTAATGAACTAAATGAAAAAGAAAGTTCCATACGCCACCAGGTAAAGGAAAAAGAGCAGGTAGAACATCTCTTAGCTGCCATCAAGGATAAAGTAAATGAACTGAAACTGCAACTGGCCGGCATGAAGGAAAGGATGAATGTGGAGTTTCATATTGACCTCGAAAGTATTCTTGGCGAGGCCCGTACAAGTGAAACAGCAACTGAAGAATTGCAGGAGAAAGCCGACAGGATGAAAAAACGCCTCGAAAACCTCGGAGAGGTAAACCCAACGGCGATAGAGGCGTTTACCGAAATGAAGAAGCGGTATGATTTTATTGTGGAGCAGAAAACAGACTTGGTTAATGCCAAGGATAGCCTGCTAAAAACAATTGAAGAGGTAGAGATAACGGCCAATCAGAAGTTTCTTGAAACCTTCCACCTCGTAAGGGATAATTTTACGAAAGTATTTAAGTCATTGTTTACCGAAGATGACCAGTGCGACCTCATCCTCGAAAACCCGGATAACATTGCTGAAACCGGTATTGATGTAATTGCCAAGCCCAAAGGGAAACGTCCTTCTTCGCTTACACAGTTGAGCGGCGGAGAAAGAACACTGACAGCAACGGCATTGTTGTTTGCCATTTACCTGATAAAGCCGGCCCCTTTCTGTATCCTCGATGAGGTGGATGCGCCGCTGGACGATGCAAATGTGGGCAAATTCACCAACATGATACGGGAATTCAGCGATAACTCTCAGTTCATTATCGTTACACATAATAAAATGACGATGAGTACGGTGGATGTTATTTATGGGGTTACCATGCAGGAGCCAGGGGTGAGCAAACTGGTTTCGGTTGATTTCAGAAACCTGTCGCAGAATTAAATGACAAACGGTTCAGCATACCGTTATTAATGTATAAAAGCCCTGCTTAATGCAGGGTTTCTGTTTTATGTTCTCCTTTGATCCGCTGGCTTCGCTTAAGTTCATATTTCACTTTATGAACAGAAGCCTGCATGAAAAGAAAAAGACTGCAACTAATCAATAAGGCGCTTGCTGCGGCCCAGGCCAGCCAATCGCTGCCATCCAGTTTGTCCGAATGAGAAGCATAGGCAATCGTTATAACCCCGAGTATGCAGGCAAGCAATCCCAATAATAAGTTAGCTACATAGCGCTGGTAATGTTTCGTTGACGACATATAACATAGGTTTAGGCTTCGGGTAGATAACATAAATGTAAGAATAAAATAATTATATGTTAATGTAACTTGTACTATACAGCAAACTTCCGGAAAGAGTAACTTTACAGGAATCCACAACATATTAGCATGAGAAATATACTTATCGCTTTTTTTATCTTTTGTTCAGTGGTTCCGGTGGCAGGGCAGGCCCCGGAAGGAATGTTTATCGGGTCAAAAGCCAAAGATTTTAAGGCAACTGATCAAAACGGGAATGCTGTGCAGCTAAAAGATTTATTGAAAAAAGGAAAAGTGGTGCTGGTTTTTTACCGGGGCTACTGGTGCCCTTATTGCAGTAAAGAGCTTTCCCGCTTGCAGGATTCGCTTTCCCTTATAACTGAAAAAGGGGCTTCTGTAATTGCCGTTTCTCCGGAAAATCCGGAAAATATTCTTCAGACAGTAGAAAAAACAAAGGCTTCCTTCCCCGTAATTTATGATGAAGGGCTAAAAATTATGAAAGCCTACGATGTAGAATATGAACTGGAAGAAAATGTGGCAACCCGCTACCGCAATGCGGGACTTGATATTGAAAAAATCAACGGCGCCAACGGACGTTACCTGCCTGTTCCCGCCGTGTACATCATAGATAAAGAGCAAACCGTTACTTACCGGTTTTTTAATTCAGATTATAAAAAACGGCCTTCCGTAAAAGAATTGCTGGCCAACCTGTAAACATCAGGCTGCTATTTCCAGGTTATCTTGCCTACTTTGCCACCAGCCCCGGCAAGGTAAATCGTTTTTCCCTGCCGGGCGATGCGGCATACATGAAAACTTTCTTTGCTTATCCACTGAAATTCCTTGCCGCCATTAGAGGAATAATCAACACCATTGAGCCCGCAGGCGAAAATATCTGTCTTCGATACATACTCTATACTGCTACGGTAACCATGCGGGGGTATTTTGGGCGAAAACCAGGTCTTGCCCCCGTTATGCGTAATAAAACAATTTAACTCGTTTAACGAGTCTGCTTTATAATCTCCGCCTGCTACAATTATTCTTTTTCCTCCTTTTCGTTTAAAATAATCCCATACGGAAACTGAATTGGCGCCTGTGCTTGCTGAACCTTTGGTAAAAGGGAGGTCAATTGCTTTATCCCTTTTAAACAACCGGGATTTCAATCCCCCGGTTACAAAAACGGCTTCGCCCCGGTTGAGTGCACGGATATTGGTGCCGCTGGCAGCAAAGCAGGCTTCTCCGCTATCGGCCACAGGACGTTTATTAAGCGGAATTTCTTTCCAGGTGGAGCCTCCGTCAAATGTCCGTGCAATAAAAAAACGGCCATCTATCGGGTCGCCGATAACGATGCCTGCCTGCTCATTCCAGAACTCCATGGCATCTAAAAACATTCCCTGTGTATTGTTTTCATAAACAACTTTCCATGATTCACCGCCATCAATGGTTTTTAGAATGTAGGCGGGAGCATCTATCGACATAATGATCGCTGTAGAAGCATCAAAGGCTTCAATATCCCTGAAATCTTTTTTTTCAAAACCGGCCACAGTCATCCATTTCCAGTTTTTACCCCCGTTTACAGACCGGCCCACAACGCCGTTGCTGCCGCTTACCCACACCACATTATCGTTTACCACACTCAGGCCGCGGAGGCTTGTTGCAACACCGCTGGCAAGCGCTTCAACAGAAGGCTCCTGTGCTTGCACCGCCAGGCAGGCAAGAAAAAAGGAAAAGGAGAAAAATGATTTTTTCATATAACGGTATAACTTTTGCCGGTTACAGTGCTCCGGCCTTTGATGTTAACCGGACGGTGCAAGAATAACCTGAATATTGAATGAACGGTAAACTACATCCGGTTACAATAACAGGGAAATCATACTAAAAATATTCAAAGAGTCGTTTAAATAAAAGTAAAGGGCAAAAAATAATACTTTAAAGGGAAATCCTGTCATCAGGGAAGGCTTTCAACCCGGTGTTTGGCAAAAGAATCGTATTTTTAGAGGTTAAATAGTAATCATCATCTATGAAAAGAAACCTGTTATATCCTGTCATTTTTTTTAGCGTGGCGCTGGCAGCCTGTCAGAAGGAGCAAAGTTTTGAATCGGGTTATGAACCCGGAAGCGGCAGCCTGCAGGAAGATGTTTCTGGCGACTGTTTTCCCAAAACAGTAAATGGCGTATATGAAGCAAATGTAGCCCTTTCATCGGCTTTAAATAATATTACTGTTGATGTGGATGTAACAAAGACCGGCACTTACACCATTACCACCGATACGATTAATGGGGTATATTTCAATGCTACAGGTACATTTACAACCCTTGGGGTCAACACCATCACCTTACGGGGGCATGGCACTCCGTTTTCTTCCGGCGTTCACAATTTTGTGGTTAGCTATGATGGTACAAGTTGTGATGTACAGGTAACTACCGTACCGGAAGGTGGCGGTAACCCGGCTGAGTTTACTATTGAAACCTCAGGTACCACTCCTCCGCTCACCTGCTCCGGGGCCAGTGCATTGGGTAATTACATTATTGGTAGCCCCCTCAATAGCACCAACAGGGTTATACTCGATATTGATGTTACTGCAATCGGCACTTACAACGTAACAACAACTGCTGTGAATGGAATTACTTTTTCCGGAAGCGGCGCTTTTCTTACTACCGGGGCGCAAAACCTTGTACTTTATGCTTCAGGAACACCGACCGGCGCTGCCGGTACCTTAGCCATTCCGGTTACAGCAGGCAGTTCCACCTGCGAGTTTGCCGTTACAACAGTAGCGGGAGCTGAGCTCGTATTGGATTGCGCCGGCGCTTTACTGTTCGGCAATTATACGGAAGGAGCAGCTTTGAATGCTGCTCATGCTATCCATGTTCCGGTAAACATTATCGCACCCGGCCCGTATAATATTACCGCTTCTGTAAACGGGATGACATTTATTGCGTCCGGCAGTTTTGCTTCTCCCGGGCCGCATACTATAACCCTTAATGGCAGTGGCACACCTATTTCAGATGGTACATTTAACCTGCCGTTGCCCGGCACGGTGCCTTGTGTGGTTGCCATAGAAGTGGAAGCAGCCCCGGCACCGGCATATACATGGGAGTTTAAAATAGGATCAACCCTTTACCAGGGAACAACTGTGGAAGCAGATATAGAATCGCAGTCAGGAGCTACTACTTTGAATATATTTGGAGAGCAAACCGGTGGTATTTCGGGAGATATTACTCTTGCAATTACTAATGTAGCAGGAGGAATAGGCACCGGCAGTTACTCAGGTACCGGCGGAACGAGAATAGCCTTTTTTACATATACCAGCGATACAGAGGATTGGATGTCCCTGCCTTCATCCGGGACTAACTTATCTATTCAGGTAACCACATACAACACAACAACCAAGATAATTGAGGGTATTTTTTCAGGAACTGTCAAAAATTTTGCTACTAACGCTACGGCTACCATCAGTAGCGGTAAATTCAAAGCAAGCCTTCCTTAATAATGTCCTCGAATATATTTAATTCGAAGGCCGTTTATTACAGCGGCCTTTGTGTTATTCTTCATCATCTTCTTCGTAATACGCATCTTCATTGTTCCTGTAATGCTCTTCCCATGCTTTTACCATATCATCGCTCAGGCATTCAATAATATCATGAAGAGTATCTTTTTTTAGTTTCCATTCGGCCTCTTCAGTCTCGCCAAAACGTTGAATAAACAGGCAATGATCCGATTCTACCGCTACTTTAATAAGCGTAATGGGGGAACCCTCATTTTCCCTGACCAGGTAGTGGCATCCGGTTTCCAGCAAATCATACGAGTACATACTTCCTCCTTTTAAAATTATTTTCTCAATCTAAGCAGGGTTAATAAAAGCGAATGAAACGGGTAGTAAAAGAAAAAAAGGGAAGAATTTGATTGGGTTAGAAGGACTATCGAAATTACGCATTTTCAGGAAGTGGAAAATGTCAAATTTTTATTTCTTAATATAAATTTTAAGCAAATTGACATAATTAATTTAAAATCATCTAATTATAAATTGGATAATTTTACTTTAAAGAAGTAAGATTATAGCGGATACCAAGGAAACCCCGGACTCCCTGCAAGGAAGTATAATTATAACTTGGGTCGAATGTGTAGCCATACGGGTTATTGATGGGATCGGCTGCCTGCTTATCAAACGGGTCAAAAGGGCGCATAATCGGGTCTGATGGCACAAAGTTGAAAAGGTTCTTTACGCCTCCGTAAACTTCAATCCCATTTGTAAATTTTTTGGTTACCTGGATATTAAGTATACAGAACCAGGGTGAATATTCCGGCCTGTAATCGTTTGGCAGGATGGGCAACCTTATAGGTCCGTCCCATTTCCCGGTAATATCTATCGCAATTTTCTGTGGCGCTCCGTAGCTCAGTACAAAGGTTCCCGACCATTTGGGTGCATGAAGTTGTCGGCTTTTTACAAGGGTTCCGTCCCCATCATCCTCTTTCTGAAAAACATCCATAAAAGATATGCCTGCCAGAAGTTTCAGCGGGAAGGTGAAATGCAGGTTCGTATTCAGGGAAACTCCCTGGGAAATGGCGTGGCCTTTCAGGTTATCATAAATGATTTTATCCGGGTCGGAGTTAAAATCGCCGACAATTTTATTGGTGAAATAAGAGTAAAAGGCGGTAACGTCAAATCCAAGAAATAATTTTTCGGCAGGAATAGTCAATACATAATTCAGGTTGGCATTGTATGATTTTTCCGGGTTCAGTTCTTCCGCTATCACTACTTCCCTGGCGCCTGTTAATGCGGCATGGTCTTCGGTAAACAGGTTTACAACCCGGAACCCTGTTCCAAAACTTGCCCGGAATGTATTATTGTAATCCGGCGCAAATTTATAGGCTATGCGGGGTGAGTGTATGTGCCCGTGGTTCTTATCATAATCATACCTGTAACCGGCCAGTAATTTATGCTTTGTATTGATTGCCCATTCATCCTGTATAAAAGCGCCTGGCAACGTAGTCTTTGACGGTTGGTTCTTATCACCTTCAGGGGTAGAGGTGCCAGGTGTATTATCATCGTAAAAAGTGTAGCGCAGTGCTGTACCAAGTAAAAGGTTATGTGCAGCATTCAGCTCTTTATCCCAGTAGACCTGTACAAAACCTACCCTCTGCGTAGCCATATACGGTGTTAAACCGTACCATGAGTCCTGGTTATGCCAGTTATAAGAGAGTTGTGTATATATTTTTTCTTTTACCGGTAACTGGTAGAGGCCAATCAGTTCAGTTCGTTTTGTGTAGATGCTTTCACCGTAAATACTGTCAGACCCCCTGAAGGATTTATTCCATTGCATTTCACCGCCCCAGCGGTCTTCGTAAACATATCTTGCTGCAAGGTTTGCCATGCGGTTACTCTTTCTTTTAAAATTCCATTTGTTAAAGAAGGAAATACGGTTTTGCAGCGTTACATCAGTGAAATTATCTTTATTCTTGTCCAATTTGTTGTTGTAGTTAAAATAATTAATGCCAATCAGGCTGGCGGCTTTTCCTGCATTGAACTTTGCCGACAAATCAGCGCTAAGTTCGCCCCAGGTAGTGCCAAACACATCTGCGCTGAGCAACGGGGCTTTCAAAGGGTTTTTGGTAATTACATTGATGATGCCGCCCATTGCTTCAGAGCCGTAAAGGGAAGAGGCCGGGCCTTTTACAACTTCTATTCGCTCTACCATGCTGTTGGGAATGGCGCTTAGTCCATATACGCTGGATAAAGCGCTGACAATCGGCATGCCGTCAATAAGAATCATAGAGTACGGACCTTCCATTCCGTTGATGTGTATGTCGCCGGTATTACAAACATTGCAATTCAGTTGAGGCTGCACACCATTTACCATACCTACCGCTTCAAACAGGGATGGTGTGGGATTTTTCTGAAAAAGTTTGGGAGTGATGATCTCTACCGGCACCGGGCTTTCTTTCCGGCTTATTTCTTTTAATGTGCCGGTAACCACTACTTCCTGCAGAGAGGAAGGGGATGTAAGTAACAGGATATTAATTTCTTTGTTCTCTTTTTCTGAAACCGGAACCTGCCGCTTTACCGTTGTGTAACCAACAGCGCCGGCCTCCAGTTCATAATTGCCATAAGTAACATTCTGTATCCGGAAAAAACCATTCTCATCAGTAGCAGCGCCTGTGCCGCCTGGTTGCAGGCTGATACTTGCAGAAGCAACCGGCAACCCGGATTCATCCATAACCCGCCCCTGCAACGAGCCTGTTTGTGCAGCAGCGGGAAAAGCGGTGAATAACAGTGAAAATATATAGAAATAGATGCGGTGCATATTGTAATTTGAGCCACTAAATTATAAAGTTAGATTAATCTAACAAAATATTTTTTGATTTTATGTAAATATTGTTCTGGATTACCTTTGCCGGATGAACTCCCTGACGGAAGAAAATTACCTGAAAGCCCTTTTTACCATTGCCGGAGAAAAAGGGGAGGCCACTGTAAATGAACTGAGTAAGCGTTTGGATATTAAGATGCCTACGGTTAACAGCATGATGAAAAAGCTGGCCGACAAAAAGTTGATTCATTATGAAAGTTATAAGCCTGTCCGCTTAACGGAAAAGGGAAAAAAGGAAGCAGCCCTTGTAATCCGCAAGCACCGGCTCACAGAAATGTACCTTGTTAAGAAAATGGGATTTGGCTGGGAGCAGGTGCATGATATAGCCGAGCAGATTGAACATATTAAATCTCCGGTCTTTTTTGCCAAAATGGATGAACTGCTTGGTTTTCCCAAAGTGGACCCTCACGGCTCGCCTATACCTGATAACAGCGGCAAAATGGAGTGGGTACAATACCGGAAACTGAGTGATTGCAAGCCGGGAGAAACGGTGGTATTGGCTGCTGTTACCCATTCAGCCGACGATTTTTTGAAGTTTTTAAACAGCCGCGGATTAAAACTCGGTACTGTTGTAAAAATAAAAGCCGTAGAGCCATTTGACGGAACGCTTACGGTAAGTTATGATAAGAAAAATGCAGAAGCACTTAGCCAGGTAGTTGCTGAAAAGCTGCTTATTAGGTCGGCGAAGTAACCTTTTTTAAAATATCAGCCGGCTGCTGCATCTGCTAAGGCCGCTATTTCTTCCTTTACAGGCTTTTTTCAATATATTTGCCGCCCTGACTCCGTAGCTCAGTTGGTAGAGCAGCAGACTCTTAATCTGCGGGCCCCCCGATGCGAATCGGGGCGGGGGTCAATAGAAAGAAGGATGAAAATTTTAAAATAGACTCCGTAGCTCAGTTGGTAGAGCAGCAGACTCTTAATCTGCGGGTCCAGAGTTCGAGCCTCTGCGGGGTCACCAATTATTTTTTACGAATGAATCAGCAGGCCTCCGATTCGAATCGGGGCGGGCTTCCACCAAAGCAATGCAACGCATTGCTTTTTCATTATCAGCTATTTGTTTTTCCCCATCTGTTAATAACTACGGATTCCTGGGGCAGGTACGGTTTTGGTATATTTGCCCGAAGGGTAAGTGAAGGAATAACTATATACCGATAACTATAAGAAAAACACTTGGTTCAGGTTATAAGAACGTACCAAAAAAATGGCAAAAGAGAAAGAAAGCAACTTGTTTGACTACACGGAAGACAGCATCAAATCACTTGACTGGAAAGAGCATATCCGCCTGCGGCCGGGTATGTACATCGGAAAGTTAGGAGATGGCTCTTCGCCGGATGATGGTATTTACGTACTGGTGAAAGAGGTGATGGATAACTGTGTTGACGAATATACCATGGGATATGGCAAAACCATTGAACTGACAGTGGAAGAAAAAACGGTTACAGTCAGGGATTATGGCCGCGGCATTCCTTTAGGGAAAGTGGTTGATGTAGTGAGTAAGATAAATACCGGCGCCAAGTACGACAGCAAAGCCTTCCAGAAATCAGTAGGACTGAATGGCGTGGGTACAAAAGCCGTTAATGCACTAAGCAACTATTTCAAGGTTACTGCTGTTCGTGAAGGAAAGGAGAAAACGGCAGAGTTTGAAAGAGGAGTTCTCCTTAAAGAGCATAAAGAAGCAAAAACAGGTGAAGATAACGGTACACTTGTAACTTTTATACCGGATGACAGTGTATTTAAGAATTTTAAATTTCTTCCTGAATTTCTCGAAAACCAGATATGGAATTATTGCTTTCTGAATGCAGGGCTTAAAATCAGTTTTAACGGGAAAAGCTATATCAGCCGTAACGGGCTGCTTGACCTGCTTCAACGCAAAACGAACGAAGACGAAATCCGCTATCCCATTCTTCACCTTTCCGGTAACGATATTGAAGTTGCTATTTCCCATACCAACGATTACGGGGAGGATATTTACAGTTTTGTAAACGGCCAGCATACCACGCAAGGCGGTACGCACCAGCAGGCTTTCCGGGAAGCGTATGTAAAAACGGTAAGGGAATTCTTTAAAAAGGATTATGACGCATCAGATATAAGAACAGGTATTGTTGCCGCTGTTTCCGTAAGAGTAGTGGAACCGGTTTTTGAATCGCAGACAAAAACAAAACTTGGTTCTATAAATGTAGATACAGAGGGGCCGAGTATGCGGCAATTTATAGGAGATTTTCTGGGAAAAGAACTGGATAATTTCCTGCACAAGAACCCGTCAGTGGCAGACGCATTGAAAAAACGTATTGAACAAAGCGAAAGAGAAAGAAAAGAACTGGCAGGTATTAAAAAGCTGGCCAATGAAAGAGCCAGAAAAGCCAACCTGCATAACAAGAAGTTACGGGATTGCCGTATTCACCTCAACGAGGATCCTCCCAATAAAGGAAAAGAAGAGTTTGTTGCAAAGCAAAATGAAACCACCATCTTTATTACAGAAGGAGACAGCGCCAGCGGTTCTATCACCAAGGCAAGGAGTGTGGAAACGCAGGCCGTATTCAGCCTTCGCGGAAAACCGCTTAACTGTTTCGGGCTTACCAAGAAAGTGGTATATGAGAACGAAGAATTCAACCTGCTGCAACATGCACTGAATATTGAAGAAGGACTGGATGGCCTGCGCTTCAATAATGTAGTGATTGCTACAGATGCTGATGTGGACGGTATGCACATCCGTCTGCTCCTAATGACTTTTTTCCTGCAGTTTTTCCCAGACCTGGTAAAACATGAAAAAGTATATGTGCTTGAAACGCCTTTATTCAGGGTTCGCAACAAGCAGGAAACGATATATTGCTATAATGAGCAGGAAAAACAGGCAGCAGTTAAAAAATTAGGGGCAAAACCGGAAGTAACCCGGTTTAAAGGGCTGGGGGAAATCAGCCCCGATGAGTTCGGTCAGTTTATCGGCCCCGGTATGCGAAAGCAACTGATACGGGTGGAAGAAGGGGAGCATGTGCAGCATTTGCTGGAATATTATATGGGAAAAAATACACCCGACAGGCAGGAGTTTATTATTAACAACCTGAAGGTTGAAACAGACGCACCGGTGGAAGTTGCCTGATGTTTGAGTTTCACGCCGATAGAAAAAGATATTTTGACATTCAGGTGCTGAATGCGGAGCAGTATGTCATCCCTTTTATCGAAGAGAAATTCCCGATAAGCCCGGGGATGAGGGTACTGGAGATTGGTTGCGGGGAGGGAGGCGTACTAAAGGCATTTGTCAATATTGGTTGTGTGGGCGTTGGAGTGGAACTGGATATACCAAGAATTGATGATGCTGTTAAGTTTCTGCCGGAAGAGGTAGCATCGGGAAAGATACGTTTTGTAGCAAAAGATATTTACAACGTAGATATTGAAAAAGATTTTAACGGGCTGTTTGATATTATTGTGCTGAAAGATGTGATTGAGCATATACACGACCAGGCAAAATTGATAGGGTGGATGAAAAAGTTCTTAAATCCCGGCGGTGTTATATTTTTTGGCTTTCCTCCCTGGTATATGCCTTTCGGGGGGCACCAGCAGATATGCCGGTCAAAACTTTCAAAGTTGCCGTATATTCATTTGCTGCCCTCATCAGTTTACCGATGGATATTAACGAAGCAAAAAGAGCCGGTGGAAACATTAATGGAAATAAAGGAAACGGGAATAAGCATTGAACGGTTTGAGAAAATATGCAGGAAAGAAGGGTATGATTTCCTGCACAAGCGGCACTACCTTATCAACCCGATTTACCAATGGAAATTCGGGTGGAAACCAAGAACACAAGCCGGGCTTATCAAAGCAATACCTTTTATAAGGAATTTTTTTACAACCTGTGTGTATTATATAATTAAACCAAACAAATAATAATGGTACATGTAGTTTTTAATGAAGTGGAAGTGGAATTGATGAAAAAAGTGGCAGCGCTTGATGAAACCCTTGCCGGGGATATTAAATTAATCAGGGATGATTTTGCAGTAGGCCCGTTAACGGCGATTGATACGGAAGAAGGATGGCAGGCACGGGTTGATTGGTGGAAATCTTTATTGAACGGGTCTCCTTATGGGGAGGCCCTGGCAGGCAGCTTTGATGACAGGCAAACAGTAAATGAAATAAAAGCAACACTGGATGCCAACCCTGAAGAGGAGTTATGGATATGGATGGGGCAAAACCAGCATGATGTAACGGGGTATTACTGGCTGGTACCGCAACTGAAAAATTACCAGGGCAGGGTAATGGTATTGTACATGAACAACCTGCCTTTTATAAATGAGAAAGGACAATTATTTTATCCATCCTGGTTAAGCGAAATACAGCCCAAAGAATTTACAAAAGCCAAAAGACTGGCAAGACCGGTTACCTTAAGCGAATTTGAAATAGACCCGGACGAATGGAAAAAGATCGTTGAAGAAAACGCAACAGTCAGGATACTGGAAGGGGGCAAGAAGATTGCAGGTAAAGAGGAAAGTTTTTATGATACTGAACTGCTGAAAAATATTACCGCCGAGTGGCAAAAAGCAAGCCGGGTATTAACAAATACCTTGCACCGGATGAAGATAAAGACCGGCGATGTGTTCCTGATGTGGCGGATGAAACAGTTAATAAGTGAAGGCAGGATGATGGTAATGGGCGATATAGAAAAAGGCTGGAAGGATTTTGATGTAAAGAAACCTGAAGGCAAGCAAGGGGAAATGGAATTTGTAGAAGAGGAGGCCGCAAATTAATATTGATACCACGATACCAAAATCTCAGTAATGAAAAACATTTTACGGTTGGAAGAAGCAGCCACACTGGCTTTATCCGTTTATGCGTTGACAACACTCAATGCTTCGTGGTGGTGGTACCTGCTGCTGGCAATAGGCCCTGATATAAGTATGCTCGGCTATGCTGCCGGGAACAAAGCAGGGGCTTTTGCTTACAATCTCTTTCATCATAAAGCAATAGCGGTGGCTGTATTTTTATCGGGCATGATAACAAGCAATGAAGGGTTGTTATTGAGTGGGATTATTTTATTCGGCCATTCTTCTATGGACAGGCTATTGGGTTATGGACTGAAATATGAGCAGGGATTTAAATTCACACATTTAGGAACAATAGGAAAGAAATAAAAGGCGATGAGCACACAAAAGAAAAAATTACCTGACACGCAGTTTGATGATAAGGGCCTTTCCGGACAATACAAAACATGGTTCCTCGATTATGCTTCCTATGTAATCCTGGAAAGGGCGGTGCCGGCTATTGAAGATGGCTTAAAACCCGTTCAGCGCCGCATCCTTCATGCCATGAAAGAAATGGATGACGGGCGGTATAACAAAGTAGCAAACATCATCGGGCAGGCCATGCAGTACCACCCGCATGGAGATGCAAGCATCGGCGATGCCTTGGTGAATATGGGGCAAAAAGACCTGCTGATAGATACGCAGGGTAACTGGGGCGATGTGCGGACAGGGGACGATGCGGCCGCTTCCCGTTACATAGAAGCAAGGCTCAGTAAGTTTGCCCTCGAAGTTGTTTTCAATTCTAAAACAACAGAATGGCAACTGAGCTATGATGGCAGGAAGAACGAGCCGGTAACGCTGCCCGTTAAATTCCCGTTATTACTGGCGCAAGGCGCCGATGGAATTGCGGTGGGGTTATCCACTAAAATTTTACCGCATAATTTCTGCGAGCTGATTGAAGCGGCCATCAAATACCTGCGGGGCAAAAAGTTTGAACTATATCCCGATTTCCAGACCGGAGGCATGATTGATGTTGCAGATTACAACCAGGGAAAAAGGGGAGGAAAGGTTAAGGTCAGGGCGCATATTGAAGAGATTGACAAGAAAACATTGTCTATCAAAAGCGTTCCTTATGGCGTTACCACTTCTCAACTGATGGATTCCATTGTAAAAGCCAACGACCAGGGAAAAATAAAGATCAGAAAAGTTACCGATAATACGGCTGCCGATGTGGAGATACAGGTGGACCTGGCGCCGGGCATTTCGCCGGATATTACTATTGATGCCTTGTACAAGTTTACTGATTGCGAAATATCTATTTCCCCCAATGCCTGTGTTATCGCAGAGCAGAAGCCGCAGTTTCTCGGCGTACAGGAACTTTTAAAAATCTCTGTTGATAACACCAAAGACCTGCTGGAGAAGGAACTGAAGATTAAGCTGAATGAATTACAGGAAAAATGGCACTATACTTCCCTTGAAAAAATATTCTTTGAAGAAAAGATATACAAAGAATTAGAGAAAAAGCATGAAACATGGGACAAGGTACTCGATGCCATTGACAAAGCTTTTACACCGTTCAAAAAGCAACTGAAAAGGGAAATAACCAGGGAAGATATTATTAAACTGACGGAAAAGCCTGTACGCCGGATTTATAAATTGGATATTGACGAACTGAATGACCAGATAAAAGGTCTTGAAGGCGATATTAAACAGGTAAAGCATGACCTTGCCAACCTGGTTGACTTTACCGTTGCCTATTATGAAAGCCTGTTGAAAAAATACGGGAAGGGCAGAGAAAGAAAAACAGAGATAAAGCAATTTGAAATTATTGAAGCCAAGCATGTGGCCATTGCTAATACACGGCTTTATGCCAACAGGGAAGAAGGGTTTATCGGCACCGGGTTAAAGAGAGATGAATTTCTGTTTGAATGCTCTGACTTTGATGATATTATTGTTTTCAGCAAGAACGGGGTGATGAAAGTGGTGAAAGTATCGGATAAAACATTTATCGGCAAAGGCATCCTGTATGCTGCTGTTTTCCGGAAGAATGATGATCGGACTACCTATAACATGATTTATATGGACGGCTCCAATAGCAAGAGCTTTGCCAAACGCTTCAATGTAACCGGGGTTACGAGGGACAAGGAATATTTCGTTGCCAAAGAGCATGAGAAAAGTAAAGTTCATTACCTGAGTATAAACCCGAATGGCGAAGCAGAAGTGGTGCGTATCGTTCTTACGCCGGGCTGCAAGGCGCATAAAAAAGAATTTGAATTCAATTTTGCGGAACTGGAGATTACGGGAAGGGGCAGTAAAGGCATTACCGTAACAAAATACCCCATTAAGGCCGATGGGGTGAAGCTGAAAGAAGCCGGTGTTTCTACATTGGCCGGTAAAAAACTGTGGTACGATGATCAGTTTGGCCGCCTGAATACCGATGAAAAAGGACAGTACATCGGTATGTTTGACAGCGATGACAACGTACTGGTGATTTATAAGGATGGCTATTACGAAGTAACCGACCAGGAACTGACCCAAAAATTAGATGCGGATAAAGTGATCTTCATAGAAAAATTCGATGCGGATAAGATCGTTACGGCCATCTATGCAGACATGAAGACAAAACAATTTATGGCCAAGCGGTTTAAGATTGAAACAACCACTTTAAAAAGCAGGTTCCTCTTTATTAAGGAAGGGGAAGGGAATTACCTGGAAACGGTAACAACAACAGAAGAGCCTGTCCTGGCAGTGCAGCAAGGCAGGGGCGCCCAGATACGGAAAGGCAAATTGAAAATAGCTAAAATAGCTGAGGTAACAGGTTACAGGACCGTTGGTACAAAAATGGCGGACTACAGCAAATCAACAGAAATGGAATGGGTGCTGCCCAAAGAAAGTTCGCAGGCTGAGTTGTTTGAATAGGAATCTTCTTTTACTGCCCGAAGTCCTTGCTGGTGCACATGGCAGGGAGTAAGAGACTTCGGGCGGGAACAAAAAAATTGTTGTAATTTCGACATATGTCAATAGGCCGGTTTGATAAATACATCTCTGATCCAGAGTACCGCCAGTTGTTGTACACTATTTTCTACCACATAGGCCATGATATTTTCCCGATCCTGGATGCCGCAGAGTCTTCTGGTAAAAGGTTATCTGTCAAAAAAGAGCTCGATGAGATCATAGTTTCATCTATTGATCTGGTTTAAGGTCGTCTATCATTTTAATCATATCAGCTACTACATATCCGGAGCTATCCCCCGGTTGTGCTGAGTGTTCGGTTCTTTGAAAATTTTAAAACTTTCTCTGCCCATAGTCCTTACCAGCACACAAGGCAGGGAGTAAGAAAACCCGTGTAGGAACAGTTTAGAATTATCGTCCTTTTTCATTCTTATTCTTTCTTTTTCCGAAACCGGATAGTGGCATTTTTGTCCAGGTTGCTGGTAAGCCTTACTTCGTATCGTTTTTTTCCGTCCTGCACAATCATCAGCGCCGTATTTGGAGGTATTAACCCGAGGTTTTCGGCAAACATTGAAATTTCATTGTACTCCCTTGTGGAATCGGGCTTCAGGTTCAGCTTAATGGATTTATGCGTTAGCTTCTGGTTGTAAAGGATCAGTTGCCCGTTGTAAAACACGGAAATCATGTCGCCGTCAATTTCCCCGTTATCATATAAGCTTACTTCAAGTGAGTCTGATTCAATTTCAAATTCGTTGACAAGCACATTTTCCCTTTCCTTGTACTGCCGTTCCGTAACATAGTTGATAACCTTCCGTTCTGTAACGGTTACGGCTACAATGGTATCTTCCTGTGCCGGTTTCCATACCTGGTATTCCTCTTTATATTCGCTGATGGCTTTCAATACAGAGTCTTTCTTGCTGATATCCGCATTAAGGGAGAGGCTAAGCCCTATCTCCTGGCATACGTTTTTATAATCCGGAAGGCTGAGAAAAGACCCCGTCAGCGTGGAACCAACCTGTGATACACGCAGTACGGCATGAAGGTTCATAATGCAATCTACTTCGAGGTTGGCATGGGAGCCATGGTACACTACCGGTACATCATACAATGTCAACTGCCGGGTGGCTGCATTGTAATTGCCTTTTACCTGCAGGCTCCTGTAGGTATTCTTGAAATAATAATTCAATAAGCCTTTTACATGGTTTTTCTCCGGTTGCAGCACCAGTTCCACCAGGTAGTTATTGGCAGAGCTGACGGTTTTTACATTGGCATTCCCGTACCAATAGCCGAATACGGATTGTGCAGAAGAAGGAAAGCCGGAGAGTATAAAAAGGATCGGTAATAAACGCTTCATAAAGCCGGAATATCGCCAAAATTATGCCTTTTTCAATACCAAGTTTTACACAGTTTATTTCAGGTACCGCTTTATTTCCCGTTCCACATCTCTTTTCTTGATAGTGTCCCTTTTATCATGCAGTTTTTTGCCCTTGGCAAGCCCGATTTCTATCTTGGCTTTATTGCTCTCACTAAAAAAAATGCGTAGCGGTACAAGGGTATAGCCCTTTTCCTTCAGTTTGGATTGAATTTTCCTGATTTCCCTTTTTTGGAGCAAGAGTTTTCTGTCACGCAGCGGGTCATGATTGTTGACCGTGCCATGCGAATATTCGGCAATATGCAGTGATTTCAACCATACTTCATCCTTATGGATAAGACAGTAGCTGTCGTTAAAGCTTGATTTTCCCTGCCGGAGGGATTTTACTTCCGTGCCGAGCAATACCATACCCGCTTCATATTTTGCATCTATGAAGTATTCGTGGTAGGCGGAACGGTTTTTTATTTCAATCGGCTTAGTCACTGTTTGGTTTATGCAAGTTAACTTCTTTAGGTTGTAGGTTAATAATTGCCTCAATGAAAAATCCAGGCATTTTATCTATACACTTTGAGCAGGTACATCTGTAAATACAAATTGGCGCTAACTTATCAGGAATAAGATAAGTGTCAGTAATCGAAATCTTAATTCTTTAACAATGATAATACAGCCGCCAGTTTTGCCTTCAGTTCTTTTCTCGGTACAATAAAATCAAGAAAGCCATGTTCCAGGAGAAACTCGCTTCGCTGAAAGCCTTCCGGCAGATCTTTTTTAATGGTTTCTTTGATTACCCTCGGGCCTGCAAAGCCAATCAATGCGCCGGGCTCGGCAATGTTCAGGTCGCCTAACATGCCAAAGGAGGCAGAGATGCCGCCGAATGTAGGATCAGTAAGCAGTGATATATAAGGAAGTTTTGCATCGCTAAGTTGAGAAAGCTTACCGCTGGTCTTGGCCAGTTGCATCAGGGAAAAGGCGCTTTCCATCATGCGGGCGCCGCCGCTCTTGCTGATGACCATGTAGGGGAGCTTATGCTCAAGGCAATAATCCACGGCACGGGAAAATTTTTCACCCATCACACTACCCAGGGAGCCGCCGATAAATTCAAAGTCCATGCAGGCCACTACAATACGCTGCCCCTCTGTTTCGCCAACGGCTACACGCATCGAATCTTTCAGATCAGTCTTACTCCAGATTTCTTCCAGCCTTCGTTTATACGGCTTCAGGTCAGTAAATTCAAGAAAGTCTTTGCTTCGTATATTATCAAAAAGTTCGGTGAACTCGTTGTTGTCAAAAATTATATCATAATATTCCGAGCTGTTGATGCGGTGATGAAAGCTGCATTTGGGGCAGACAAACAATTGTTCCCGAAGTTCAGAAATGGTGCAGATAAAATTACATTCCGGGCATTTCACCCAAAGCCCTTCAGGTGTTTCTTTCTTCTCCGAGGTTTTGGTGTTGATGCCTTTTTTGATGCGTTTGAACCAACTGCTCCTTGATTCTTCCGATTTGCCTTCTTCCCCGGCCAGGTTGGCATCAAAATCTTCTATTTGTTTCGGCGACATAGTCTGGCGTTAATTCACAAATATAGTTAGTTTGTACAATTACAGCGGCGGGCCGCGGCTTTCTGCCCTCTCCGGTTATTTTTTTAATACGGTTTCAAAAAGTTTGAAAATTCTTTTATACTCGTCTGTCCAACTGCTTGGTTCTACAAAGCCATGATCTTCCACAGGGTAACTTGCCAGTTCCCAGTTATCTTTTCCTAATTCAATCAGCCGTTGCGACAGCTTTACCACATCCTGGTAATGAACATTGACATCTACCATACCATGACACATCAGCAGGTGGCCTTTTAAGCCTTCTGCAAAATACAATGGTGAACTTCTCCTGTAAGCAAGACTGTCATTATATGGCTCATTCAGGATATTGGATGTATATCCGTGGTTGTATTGAGCCCAGTCGGTAACGGGCCTCAATGCAGCCCCTGCTGCAAATACATCCGGCTCGGTAAATAAGGCCATCAGTGTAATAAAACCGCCATAAGAGCCGCCGTAAATGCCTATTCGCTTAGGGTCAACGCCAAAATTCTTTGCTAAATAAGCGGCAGCATCCACATGGTCTGAAAGGTCTTTGCCCCCCATGTGCCGGTAGATGCCGGTGCGCCAATCTCTTCCGTAACCGGCGCTGCCGCGGTAGTCAATATCCATCACATAGTAACCATTATCGGCAAGAAGATTATGGAACATATATTCCCTGAAATAACTGCTCCACCATTTGTGTGCATTTTGCAGGTAGCCGGCGCCGTGTACAAAAATTACCGCTGGTTTGGCTGGGTGAGGGTTAGCCGGTTGAAAGAGCCTTGCATATACGGTGGCGCCATCCTGTGCATTAAAGGTGAGTACTTCTGGTTCCCGCCACGCATAGGATTTAAATTCTTCGCTTTGTGCTTTGTTGGTAACCTGTTCAGCAGTTTTCAATGCTTTTCCCGGCGTTGTGTTCTCCTGGAGGTATAATTCCCAGGGCTTGTTGGAATAGGAGTAAAGTATGGCCAGCCATTTTTCATCAGGTGAAAGAGTAACCTGGTTGGAGCCTGTTAATGTAGTCAGCTTTTCTTTTTTACCGTCTGCAATGCTGAGGCGATAGAAATGCTGTTCTCCCGGATGCACTTCATTGGTTGTGATATAAAAATACTTTTTGTCGTTCGACAGTTGCGCCTGTACTACTTCGTACCGGCCTTCCGTTAATTGCTTTTTGTTTCCGGTACGCAGGTCTGTTATATATAAATGCGAATAGCCTGTTGCTTCAGACTGGAACCAGAAGGTATGGTCATTGATCCATCCGGATCGTCCGAAACCGATACCGGGGCCCGCTATCCATGCTTCATCCCTTTGCCTGTCCAATAGCTTCAGTTTTCCTGTCGCCGTATCCCATTGCAACAGCCACCTGTCTTTATGGTCGGCTGAACGAACATCTAAAATAGCATAGGTTCCTGACGGCGACCAGGAAGGACCGGAGATAAATACATCCCTGTTTGCTTTTTTCTTTTCTTTTTCTTCCGCTTGTTTGGGATAATCTTTCAGGTAATCGGGCAGGTCGGTAATGCCGGGAATATCATCTGTTTTAACAGCAATGACGGTATCTTTTACCCTGTCATAAAAATAAAATTCACTTGTTCCCTGCGGGACGCCTACTTTGGTACGGGCGGGAATATCAGTGGTAAAACCTGATTCGGTAATATAGTTAGGAACAATTGTTGATTTAGTATTCGCAGCTTGTTTGAACAGGCGGTAACTGATGAATCGCCCATCCGGGCTGATAGCTGCTCCCTGAAAACTTTTATCCTCAATATTGATGGCTCTTATTTCTTCTTCTTTGGGAAGGCTCTTTGTATATTTTTCCGCTGCTTCTCTTTTTTCTTTCCGGCTCCTAAGTACTTCAAAATATTTTAGCTGGTCATTCTTCAGCCATTCTTCCTGTTTTGAACCGGAGGAGGCAGATGTTGCGGTTGGTGGCCTTCTGCCACCGGGGCCTGCACCAGCGGAAGGGGTAGGGGTGGACGGCGCTCCTCCTGTTTTTACATTGGTCAACTGGATGGTTTCACCGCTTTGTATATCCCAGGCAAAAAGATTCTGGTTCAGTGAGTACACAATTTTTGACTCGTTAAAAGAAAATTGAGGGTTTGATTCCCTTTCCGTTGTTTGCAGTATTCTTTTTGCAACGCTTTTCTTTGTATCTCCGTAATAGATGTCGCCATTCCGGGCATATACAAAGGCCGTTTTGCTATTGTTATAAACAAGCCTGCCTTTTGCCGCTAATTCCTGTTTTTCAGCAACCGGGGTTTTCACGGGTTTTCTGTTATCAATGCTGATAGCATAAAGCGAATCAGCTATATCCTTATCCGGGTTCCACTGAAAATATAATTTCCTGCTGTCTTCGCTCCACGAAGGGGATGAAGGGGAACTGCCGATCCATTTAGGATCTCTCATTATTTTTTCTACCGAAAGTGGTTGTAAGGATGCTTCCTGGGCCGTTACAAATAAAGGGCCAAGAAGAAATAGGATCAGCCAATTTTTCATGCGGTTATTTTAAAGCATAAATATATTGATAAAGCATTTTGTAAAAGTTCCAATTGGCCAATTTTGTATTAATGGAAGGGGCAGGACAGGGAAAAAGGCCGATTGATAATCAGTAATTATAATATATCTGCTATATTCTTTTGCAGGTTTTCTGCAATTTGCATTGTTGGCACATCATTGGGGTCGCCGCTAAAAGGGTCTTCAATCTCCTCTGCAATCAGCTCAAGACTGGCCAGTACATACAAAACAAATGCTACTACTGGAATAACATAATAGCCCAGTTGAAATACATATCCAAAAGGAAGTGTCATGATATAGAAAAAGATAAACTTCTTGATGAATATGCTATAGGAAAAGGGGATGGGTGTGTTCTTGATTCGTTCACAGGCGCCGCATATATCCGTGAAAGACTGTAGTTCGTGATTAAGGTAAAGAAGCTGTTCTCCTGTAATTACATTGTCCTTATGCAGTTGGCTGATATGCTGGTACAATAAAGAAGCCAGTTGGTTAGGAATATGCTTCTCTTTGTTTAATTGCCGGAACATATTTTTCCCATCTGTGTCTTCAAACAGTTCAATTCTTGTCTCTTCTTTGTGCAGGTGATTATGCAATGCCAAAGCAAAGGCCGGAATGGTTTCCCGGAAAAAAGTACAGTGTGCCTGCTCTTCCTTCGGGAGAATAGCATGAAGCTTTAAGGCAAGGTTCCGGCTGTTATTGACAAGGTTTCCCCACAGTTTACGGCCTTCCCACCACCTGTCGTATGCCGTATTGGTACGAAAAACAAGCAGCATAGAGATAGCAAAGCCCAGTAGCGAATGCATGATGGGCAGGTTACGGACATAGCTTTTATCAGACAGCTTCCAGTATTCCAACTCCAGGTAGCTGATAAGGGTTGAATAGATGCATACTGCAATGATCAGTGGAAATAACTGGCGAAAAGTATCTGCTTTATGAAAACGAAATATAAAAGTAAACCAATCTTTTGTGTTATAGGAAACCATCCTGTTTGTTTCGCCAAAAATAGCAGATATAAGGCATCAAAAAACCCGGCGTATGGCCGGGTTTTAAAAATACGGTAGAAAAACTTAGCTCTTTTTCTTTGGGGTAATTTCTGATTTTTTATCCGGCTGTGCTTTCCTTTCTCCTTTTAAGGTGGAGGCAAGTTTCACGGCTTCGTAAGCATTTACAATACCTCCTGTACGGCTCAGGTCCGACATATTTACCTTATCGCCGGTACCGGGGTTTTTTACATCTTCACCGGGGTTTTGTGCCGATTTCTCTATTACCCATTTCAATTGCTCAGGGCTTAGGTCGGGGAAATAGGTGAGTATAAAAGCTGCCAGTCCTGCCACTACAGGAGAAGCCATGCTGGTTCCCTGCAGGTTCTGGTATGTATTTCCGCCGGGTACTGTGGCATAGATGCGAACACCGGGGGCAAATACATCTACGAGGTCTTTGCCGTAGTTGGAAAAGCTGGCTGTAAGGCTGTTACCATCTGCATTGCTAGGGCCGCTGGCTCCAACATTGATCCAATTGCTTGCTGTTTTGTTATCTGCAAGGTAAATCTGGTTAGGGAAATTGAAAGTGGTGTCAAGGTTTTTGGCATCGTTACCTGCCGCATGCACCAATAGCACACCTTTGCTTTGGGCATATTGAACAGCTTCATCCACCCATCTCTTTTCAGGAGAATAGGATTTTCCGAAACTCATATTAATTACCTGTGCGCCATTGTCCACCGCATAGCGGATAGCCAGTGCAATATCTTTATCATGCTCATCACCATCAGGAACAGCCCTTATCGTCATCAGCCGTACATTATCTGCAACCCCATCCATGCCCAGGCCATTCTTTCTTGCAGCGCCGATAATACCTGAAACGTGTGTGCCATGCAGGGCAGATTTATTGCTGACCATTACGTTGCCATTGCCATAGAACTTATCATTGAAATCACTGTAATTGTCTTTTACCACATCTGCACGGTAAGTGGGAGGGGCTTTGCTTCCTGCTTCGGCTTTCTTTTCTTCTGCCAATACATAATCGCCAAAACCTTCCAAAAATTCTTCATTGGTAGCTTCCGTAGCTTCATTACCTGCCATCAGGGCATACAGGCTGTTCTTTGCTTTTTTTACTTCAGGATCGTCTGATGTAAATGCTTCAAGTTCTTTACCTGTATATTTTTCTTTGCCCATTGCTTTGCGAAGTATGCTATCGCTTTTTACGCAACTGTTATAAGCCCTTTTGAGGAATAATAATTCCAGGCTGTTTGTTTTTGTGTCATCGCCTGCAATTTCTGTTTCCGACCTTTTCCACATTTCATATTCAAACAACTCATCGGGGGTAAGGGCGGCTTTGTCAATCTCTATGCCTTCATATTTTGATTTCAGGTTATGATATACCCTTGCTGCTTCGTAGGAGTCCTTTTCCACATTGTTCCCATCACGGCCGCCTATGAAATTCCAGCCATATACATCATCTATATAACCATTATTGTCATCGTCTATTCCGTTACCGGGAATTTCACCCGGGTTTTTCCAGAGTACTGACTTCAAATCTTCATGAAGCGTATCAATACCTGAATCAATTACGGCAACAATCACCGTCTTGCCCTGCAGCTTTTTTGATTTGATAAAATCGTATGCCTTATCAAGGCTGATACCTGCATAGCCTGATGCCTGTTTATCGAGCAGGTGCCATCCTTTTGGCACTTCTTCTTTTTTTGTATTCTGGGCAAGCAAGGCCAGGTTAAATAAACCTAAAAAAGCAAACGTTAAAAAACACTTCATTACTCTATTCATTTGACTTGATTTGTTTTATACTGCAAAATTGGTAAAGCTGTAAAAATACTGATTACCATTCATACAATTTGCACAAATGAAGCCCCGTGAAAGAGGCTTTTTGGCGAATTTTTGACGAAAACCTGCCGGGATTAGTTGCTTAGCTTCAGTTCAACCCGGCGGTTAGCGGCTCTTTCAGCAGATGTTTTACCCTCATTAAGCGGCTGGGTCGGGCCATATCCTTTTGCTGTCAACCTGTTTTTATTGATTCCTTTTGATAAAAGATAGGCTTCCACGCTGGCGGCCCTTGCTTCCGATAGTTTCATGTTGGCAGCCAATGTACCGTCTGAACTGGTATGGCCTTCTATCGATAATGTCAATCCCGGGTTTTCATTTAAAATAGCAACTACTTCATCTAATACAGTATAAGAAGATGAAGTCAGCTCTGCTTTATTGGCCTGGAATTGTATGTTCTTCGCCGCATAATTAACTTTCTCAACCAACTCTTTCTGTATTTCGGGGCAACCGTTGTTTTCTTTTGTACCTGCTTCGTCAGGACATTTATCATCTGCATCATACACTCCATCGCCGTCCCGGTCGGCAGGGCAGCCGTTATTTTCTTTCACACCGGCTACATCGGGGCAGCGGTCTTCTTCATCGTTGATGCCGTCCTTATCCGTATCCGGCGCCGGGCAGCCCTTGTATTTTTTAAGACCTGCTGTTTCGGGGCATTTGTCTTCTTCATCATTAATACCATCCTTATCTGTATCCGGTATGGGGCAACCGTCATATTTCTTCAACCCGGTTACATCAGGGCATTTATCATCTTTATCGGCAATGCCATCACCGTCTTTGTCGGGGCAACCGTTGGTAAGGGCAGTTCCAGGTTCATCCGGACAATAGTCCTGGTCATCGGGTATGCCGTCTTTATCCTTGTCTTTTACTTTCTTTTCAACAGATACAGGTTTCCCGATAAATATTCCCAGCGTGCCGCCGATTACCTGGTGGCGAAAGCTGCCATCGTAATCCGTTGCAGTATAAAAATCATTCAGGCCACGGCTGTAATTGGCGGTGATAAATACACGGCCGAATTCTACTCCGGCAAGCGCATTAACGCCGAAGTGAACAACCCTGTATTGCCCGGGCTTTTTTCCAACAGGCAGGTCATCGTTTTCATACGTATCCAATATGCCTGATTGTGTATAGGATTCTGCTGTTTCTTTTCCGTTAAAAAAGAAACCTGCATAAGGGCCTGCGCCCACAATAAATTTTGCTTTCTTCCCGGTTTTATAGACAATATTCAACGGCACATCAATATAATTAACATGCTGTGTGCTTTTTTCTGAAATAATAATGCTTGCAGAAGGATCGAATTGCTGTGCATACTTTCTTCCTTTGGCCTGGTATTGTACAGAAGGCTGAAAAGATAATTTTGAAGTGGTGTTAACAGGAATATCTGCCAGGAAGCCGAACCGCACCCCGGTTCTTCCTGAATAAAAGCCCCTGGTTTCCGGCCAGTCAGGCAGGTTGTTTTCTTCTGCAACTGTTGATTGATGCCCGCCGCCAAGTAGGGCCATCCTTATCTGTGAATGAGAGGCAGGCAAAAATGCGATAAACGCTAAAAGAAGAAAGCTGATCTTTCTCATAGGAAATGAATTATTATCCGCAATGGTTTTAAGACTACAAAACTTGCACTTTTTTCGCAGAAATCATAATCCCGCAATAAGGTACCGGTTTTACCGTTGCGCTACACATTGAATTGTATTCCCTGGGCAAGCGGCAGGGAAGTACTGTAATTGATGGTGTTGGTCTGCCTTCGCATATAAACCTTCCAGGCATCGCTTCCGCTTTCCCTTCCTCCGCCTGTTTCTTTTTCGCCACCAAAAGCGCCGCCTATTTCAGCGCCGCTGGTGCCGATGTTGACATTGGCAATACCGCAATCACTTCCTTCATTAGACAGGAATTGCTCTGCTTCTCGCAGGTTCAATGTCATGATGGAAGAGGATAGCCCCTGCGGCACATTATTCTGAATGGCGATGGCTTCCTCCAGCGTTTCGTATTTCAACAAGTATAAAATGGGAGCAAAGGTTTCCTGCTGCACAATGGCGAACCCGGGCTTGGCTTCAGCAATGCAGGGCTTTACATAGCAGCCGCTTTCATATCCTTTGCCTGATAATTCTCCTCCTTCCACAATAAAATGACCGCCTTCCTGCCTGCACTGTTCAATGGCTTTCAGATAAGCCTGAACAGCATCCTTGTCAATCAGCGGACCTACGTGGTTGTTCTGGTCCAGCGGGTCGCCGATTTTTAATTGGCTGTAGGCCGAAACAAGCTTTGCCTTCACCTTTTCATATACATCTTTTTGAACGATCAGCCTGCGGGTAGTGGTGCAGCGCTGACCTGCTGTGCCTACGGCTCCGAACAAGGCGCCAAGCAGGGCAATATCCAGGTCAGCATCTTTGGAAATAATGATGGCATTGTTGCCGCCTAATTCAAGTAAAGATTTTCCCAGCCTTTGCGCTACTGCCGTTCCCACCGCTTTACCCATTCTTGTAGAGCCGGTTGCCGAAACCAAAGGTATCCTTGTGTCAGCAGCAAGCCATTCACCGGTTTCCCTGCCTCCAATAACCAAGTTGCAAACACCTTCTGGAACATTGTTCTTCTCAAAAACACCTGCAATAATATGCTGGCAGGCTACGGCGCACAACGGTGTTTTTTCTGAAGGCTTCCATATACATACATCGCCACAAACCCAGGCCAGCATACTGTTCCAACTCCATACTGCCACCGGGAAATTGAATGCGGATATGATGCCAACTATTCCAAGCGGGTGGTACTGCTCATACATGCGATGGCCGGGCCTTTCGCTGTGCATAGTAAGGCCGTGCAATTGCCTTGAAAGACCTATGGCAAAATCACATATATCTATCATCTCCTGCACTTCACCATAACCTTCCTGCAGGCTTTTGCCCATTTCATAGGAAACAAGCTTGCCCAATGGCTCTTTATGCTGCCTGAGCGCTTCGCCGACCTGCCTTACTATTTCGCCCCGCTGCGGAGCCGGTACCTTTCTCCATTGCAGAAAAGCTTCTTCCGCTTTTTTTATTACGGTTTCATAATCTCCTTTGCCTGCCGTTGTTACTGAAGCAACCTTTTGCCCATCAACAGGGGAGAAGGAATCTATAATTTCACCCGAAGGGTTGATCCAGGAAGTCCCGGTGCTTACACCGCTGTTTAGCTTGCTTATTTTGAGTGCTGTTAAAAAATCCATTGGCAAATTATATTTATGTGTTACAAAGTTATTTCAAATCCGCCTGAAAGCCATCTGCCGGGCATTGGCGAGCCAAGCAGGTCGCTGTATTGCTTATCAAAAAGGTTATCGGCCTGCACAAACAGCTTTCCAAACTTTCCGGGTAATCGATACGACGCTTTCACATTGCAAACAAAATAGGAAGCTGTGATCTTAGCATTGATCGGGTCGGCAGTTTGTTCATTTCTTTTTTTATAAATCCCGGTTGTTGAAACAGAGAACTGCCGGAATGTATAAGCTGCGGAAAAATTAACGAGGAACTTTGCATGTGATGAGATATACAATGACGGCACAGGGTCATCGTTGTTCGAACGGATACCTGTTAATCCAAGCGTAAAAAGAAGGCTTTTGTTTTCAGTAAGCTGTTTGCTGTACATAATGTCCAGTTCTGCCCCTGTTGTATTTACCTTCTCTACATTTTTGGCAAGAGCATACGTTCCGGCAGGTGAGAGGTTATCTTTCCGGGGCATATCCTGGTAAGGTGTATTGGCCCAGTCAATCAAATCTGCATAATGCCGGAAAAAAACGGTTCCGCTAATCCTGAAGTGGGCGGAAAAATTATAATCAGCGCCTGCTTCCACGTTCCATGATTTTTCGGCATGTAAACCGGGGTTGCCGATACGGCCGCTGGTAACAAGCGGTTTGTTATAATTATTGTATCGTTCCGTAAAATCAGCATCACGAAATGATTGCCCCGCGGAGAAGCGTACGGTAAGCCGGGAGGGTGTCCATGCAAAATTTACCTGCGGTATCAGTATGGCACCATAACTCTCGTCCCAGTCAAGGCGAAGGCTTTCATTCAGGTAAGCCTGGGAGCCCAGCCGGTGCCTGAATATAGTATAGAAAGCGCCATGCCAGAGTGCATGGTTGCCCCGGTCATTTGACCGTATGCTTTTCTGTTGTAATTGAACCCCGGCCGTATAGCCATGCGTTTGATTGAACCGGGCACTGTACCAGGTCTGTATTGTAAAGAGCTTTGATGTATTATCATTTGCGGCAGCCGATGGGCTGAATGAGTACTGATCCCTTAATTTCTTATAAGCTATATCAAAATTAAATTCCCCGTTAGCTGCCTTTTTATTCAGGTTAAGCTGTCCCCAGATTGTATTTACTTCTTCCTGAGCAGTATCGCTGGCAAAACTGGTATAATAGTTCTGTGCGTTGAACTCCCGGAAGTCAGTTGCTATCCTGGCACTCATTCTCCAATCCCGTTTTAATTGTTGGGAAAGGGCCAGGTTGGCGGTAGTAAGGTGAAAAAATCCTTTTGTCCCTCTCAATGGCTGCCCTTTGGCATTATTGGTCAAAACAGCGCCGGAAACCATTGTATTATTTTTAGACCAGTTATAACCTGCCCCGGCATTTAGCAGCCCGTATTCACCAGCGGATAACCGGGCGCTGAAGCGTTCCGCAGGCGTCTTTCCGGAAAATGTTTTGGTAATAATATTAACAACACCGCCTACGGCTTCTGAGCCCCAGATGGCGGAAGCTGCCCCTTTCAGAATTTCAATCCGCTCAATATCCGCAGGATGAATAGGGCCATACATATTAAAATGCCCTGTATTGGGGTCATTCAGTTTCACGCCGTCTATCATCACCAGCACCTGCTGAAAAGTACCCCCGCGAACAGTAATATCACTCTGGGATCCCTGAGGACCCCGCTGCTGCACTTCAATACCGGGCAGGTAACGTATCAGTTCGTCAATAGAGTGAACCGGTAATTTTTTTATTGCCTCTCCTTTTATAGACACAATATTCCTGCCTGTCTGGGAATGTTTTTGTGCTAAAAGATTTGCAGTAATAACTACATTGGGTAAGTCCAGGCTGTCATGCTGGGCAAAAGCATAGTTGCTGAAAGCACAACATGCAGCGAAAGATACAACCTGGCGCAGTGTCAACACATTTTGCATAGCGCAAAAGTAGGGTAGCGAAGAAGAGCAAAATCCAGGAACGATAAAAAAATCAGTATTGTTCACCCGGCCCCGGGAAATTTTTGGCTTTCACATCTGAAATGTAAAGTTGCACAGCTTTAGTAGCCTGCTCATGAATATTAAGGTATTGACGCAAAAAACGGGGTTTAAATTCGGTATTGATGCCCAGCATATCATGCATCACCAGCACCTGCCCATCACAATCGCTGCCGGCGCCGATACCAATAACGGGGATAGTAAGGCTTTCCGAAACTTCTTTGGCCAGGGCAGCCGGTATTTTTTCCAATACAATAGCAAAGCAGCCCGCCTCCTGCAACAGTTTTGCATCTCTCTTTAGCTTGTTTGCTTCCTCTTCTTCTTTTGCCCTTACCGCATAGGTCCCGAATTTATAAATGGATTGCGGTGTCAATCCCAAATGGCCCATTACAGGAATACCCGCAGAAACGATTCGCCGGATGGCGTCAATGGCTTCTTCCCCGCCTTCGAGCTTAATGGAATGGCCGCCGGTTTCTTTCATAATCCGGATGGCGGAAGCCAGAGCAATATCAGAATTGGATTGGTAAGAGCCAAAAGGCAAATCAACAACAACAAGGCAGCGGTCTATGCCCCTGATAACTGACTGGGCATGATAGATCATCTGGTCAAGAGTGATGGGCAACGTTGTTTCATGGCCGGCCATTACATTAGAAGCAGAATCCCCAACAAGCAGTACATCAATCCCCGCCTGGTCGATAATACGGGCAAAGGAAAAATCGTAAGCAGTCAGCATGGATATTTTTTCTCCAGCCGCTTTCATTTTTTGAAGGGTATTGGTTGTAACCTTTTTAACGTCTTTATTTACTGACATGGCAAAGCTTTACAAAAATGATTGAAATCAGGTTTCGATTTCTTTGAGTTTCATTTCCTGGTAGAGGGACTGAATAAGGCCATCTGCCAGGCCGATCTTGGGAACAAAAATATTTTCGGCATCTGCCCACCGCATTACATTGATATAAATAAGCAGTGCAGGTACAATTACATCGGCACGGTCTTCCCTTAATTTATGCAAACTCATTCTTTCTCCTACAGAAAGGTTGTTGAACTCTTTGTAGTAATCCCTTAACAGTTCAAGGGGCAGGGGTTTCCCTTCTTTTCTTTTTGACAAGGAGAATATCTTATTGATATTGCCACCTGAGCCAATGGCCGTTACATGATGATGCCCTTTTGTCTTCGTCCGGATATAATCTTTCATTTCGTTCCAGACGGATTCCGGCACCTGGTTTTTTATAAGCCGGATGGTTCCGATATTGAATGATTCTTTAAAGATAAGCTTGTTATCGCTGAAAAAGGTAAGCTCTGTGCTGCCGCCGCCAACATCGATATAAAGGTAGGATTCATCTTTCGACATGTTTTCAGCCACATGGTTCTCGTATATGAATGAGGCTTCTTCCTGCCCGCTGATAACATGAATTTTTATCCCCGTTTCTGTTTTTACTTTTTTCAGTATATCGGCAGCGTTGGCGGCATCTCTCATAGCCGACGTGGCGCAGGCTTTTACATGTTTCACTTCATATACATCAAGCAGCAACTTGTAGGAGGTAAGGGTTTTAATAATTTTCTCCGCTTTTTCGACAGGAATGATCCCTTTATCAAACACATCAAAGCCCAACCGTAACGGCACCCTCACCAGCGCTACTTTAATAAACTCCGGGTGGGAACCAGATCCCGGTATAACATCCGATATTAGCAACCTTGCTGCGTTGCTCCCGATATCAATTGCTGCCAGCCTCACGGTTTACATTGGTTTTTTTATGCAGGTAATTATATATTTCTACTTGTGATCTTATTTTCTTTCTGTCCGTTCTTACATACTCGTTATTGAGTTGGTTATCCAGCCATCTTGCCTTGACATTGTCGCTTAATTGGATATTAAGAATATCAGTAAGTTCCTGTTTTATTTCCCGGTTGAATACCGGGCAGGTAACTTCCACCCGGTGCTCCATATTTCTCAGCATCCAATCGGCCGAAGATATATAAACTTTCTCTTTGCCTTTATTATGAAATACCCACACCCTTGCATGTTCGAGGTATTCATCTATAATACTTATTGCCTTAACAGGTTTCTTGAATTTTTTGTTTTCAGGCAGCAGGCAAAAGATGCCCCGTATGATCAGCCGTATCTGCACACCGGCCCTTGCCGCTTCGTATAGTTTGAAAATCATTTCCTCGTCAGACAGGGAATTCATTTTAAGGGTGATGATGGCCTGCTTATTTTTTCTGGCCTGCTTTATTTCTTCATCCACCAGCCGCAGCATTTCTTTTTTTGCAAAATGCGGGCTGGGGAGGATGGTCTTGCAATCCCTTAAAAAGTGCATCCCGGTTTTCGGCTGCTCCAGGAAATTGAATACCTTGTTTACATCCGCCATTATTTGCTGGCTGGATGTAAGAAGGCAATGATCCCCGTATAGCCTGGATGTTTTCTCGTTCAGGTTGCCTGTGCTTACAAACCCATACATTTTTGTTTTATTATCCTTTATCCGCTTCTGAATAATGCATATTTTGGAATGTACTTTCATATCAGGGATGCCTACCAACACTTTTGCGCCTTCTTCTTCCAGTCTTTCCTTCCATTCCAGGTTAGCCTCTTCTTCAAACCGTGCCCTTAATTCAAGCATTACAATAACCTGCTTGCCGTTTCTTACAGCATTGATCAATGCATTAATAATCTTCGACTGGGGGGCCAGCCTGTAACAGGTAATTTTAATGCTGACAACATCCGGGTCAAAAGCCGCTTCCCGGATAAGGTCAATCAATGGTACAAAGGAGTGATACGGAAAATGGAGCATTACGTCCTGCTCCTGTATAACATCAGTAACACGCCGGGTAACGAGCAGCGGATGATCGAATGGTTTTTTTCTTGCCTTTTTTTCTTTAAACACCTGCTCGGGAAAATCCATAAAATGCCGGAAATTATGGATGCGTCCGCCGGGAATAAGATTGTCCCGCTTGCTGAGGTTCAGCCGCCGGATAAGGTATTCCAGCAATCCCGGGTCCATTTCCCTGTCATATACAAAACGGACAGGTTTCCCTTTGCGACGGTTCTTTATGCCTTTTTCAATCTTCTGAATGATGGTGGTGGAAATGTCTTCGTCAATATCAATTTCGGCATCCCTTGTTACTTTAAAAATATGCGCCTGGTACTGGTCGTAACCGAAGTAGGAAAAAATTCCAGGCAGGTTAAAGCGTATGATGTCTTCTAACAGGATAATATGCTTTTCATCCGGTTTGGACGGCAGGATGGTGAACCTCCCTAAAGTGCGGCTCGGTATTTCAACAAGGGCATATTTTTTCTTCAAGGCGCTTTCCTTCTTCCACATCACAACTGCCAGGTAGATAGATTTATCACGCAGCATGGGAAATACGGGAATGTTCTCTATCATCAGCGGAATAATATCGGCGCTTACTTCTTCTTCAAAATAATTCCGGACAAATTGTTGCTGCTCCGCATTCAGGTCTTTGTCTGTTTTTAAAAAAATCTTCTGCTGGTTTAGTTCTTTCAGCACTTCTTCCCATATTCTGCTGAATTCCCCCTGCTGGTTAAGCACCGTCATTTGTATTTCATCAATAATCTGCTGCGGATCATTTTCGAGGTGCATATTGGCCTTGCTGCCTAATTGTATCATCCGGCGCAGGGCAGCCACCCTTACCCGGAAAAATTCATCCATATTATTGGAGAAAATACCGAGGAAGCGGATGCGTTCACGCAAAGGGACTGTTGTGTCTGCTGCTTCCTGCAAAACTCTTGCATTGAACGATAACCAGCTTATATCCCTTACAATCGTTTTTCTTTTGTGGATGTGTGCCATAATCAACCATTCAGATAATATAAAAATAAGAAACCCGCCGTATGAACGGTATTAAGTTTTGGTGAGGCAGTTTGGCCTTCACTGTCATTTGTTAAATAGGCTTTGTTGAATGAACTTGCCGCAGTAAGAAAAGATTGGTTCGGGGGATTATCTCAGGCAGCTTCGGCTTTTTTCTTCTTATTGTAAAAAGGCAGGGCTACAAAACTTATTAAACCGCCAATAACAATTACGGCTGTCTGGGCCAGCCATAATAACCAGCCAAAGGCCAATGCAATGGAATTATTAAGGCCATAAATCTGCATAGTCTTTTCTATAAGGTAAGCGTATGCCCCGATTCCTCCGGGAGAGGCAATCATACCAATACTGCCTGCCGAAAGCACGGTAAATGCTTCTTTGATGCCATAATGCTCAGTTTCCCTTAAGGCCAGAAAGCCCAGGTAGCCTCCTGCAAGGTATATTGACCATAATACAATTGTAAGAACAAGAAACTGTTTTCTTCTCTTCAGGTGTTGCACCGTTTGTATGCCTTCCAGTACGCTTTTCCATATTTTCCTGGCAATAGCAATAATATCTTTTATTGTTTTCTTTTTGATCCACATCCAAAGGCCTGCCAGTAGCAATACAGCGGCGGCCAGCACAGCAGTTACAAGAAGGGTAGATACTTTTTTTGAACTTTCCCCGTCCTCAGCCGCATTAAAGAAGGTGTCAATGATCTGTGAATACAGGTGTGGCTGAATAACGAGGGTAATGCCGAAAATAAGCAGCAGCGTAAGGGCATCAATTAATCTTTCCAGGATTACGGTGCCGATTAATTTATCCATAGGTATTTTCTCATACCTCGAAAGAATAGTGCATTTCATTACTTCTCCCAAGCGGGGCACACCCATATTAACAAGATAACCGATCAGCACTGCAAAAAAGGAATTGGTTTTTGCGGGCTTATACCCCAATGGCTCAATGAGCAGGTTCCAGCGAATGGCCCTTATATAATGGCTTAGTATAAGAATGGAGAAAACAGGAAATATCAGCCAGTAGCGGGCATTTTTGAAAGCCAGCTTAATCTGGCCTATCTTTTCTTTGTCGAGGTTTTTCAGGGATAGCCATGCAAACAGGACGCCCAGCCCCAGGAAAAAAAGATATTGCAATATGGTACGAACATTCTTATTCACTCTCCCGAAAGTAATACGGAGAATTGTATTTACCAAGTAGCTTAGTTTATAAGCATATTATCTATAAGCCTTACTTCGTTAAGATAAGCTGCAATAAGTGCTATAACTTTCTTTTCACCATCCCAAACATCCTGCAAGGAAAGGTCGCCTGCATCGGCAATACTGACATAATCCGGTTTGAACCCTTGCCTTATAAGATTCTCTTTCACTGTTTTGATAACAGAAACTGTCGAGCCGGGTACCAGATTTGCTTTTATGTAAGAAAGAGCCTGGTAAATGGCCGCTGCTTTTTCTCTTTCATCGGGGGATAGCCGCATGTTGCGGCTGCTCATGGCCAGGCCATCTTTTTCCCGAAGGGTAGGGGCGGTTACGACCTTTGTTTGCTCATCTGTATTTATGAGCGTTAAAAGTTTTTGGATTACCATACATTGCTGGTAATCTTTTTGTCCCAGGTATAACAGGTCTGGCTTTATAATATCCAATAACCGGTGTACAACCATGCAAACACCCTGGAAATGCCCGGGGCGATACTTTCCTTCCAATAGAGTTTCCAGGCGCCCCAGTTCATAATTACCGGAAGAGGGTTTGCCATCAGGATAAATTTCTTCAACCGGCGGCAGGAACAAAAGATTGCAACCCGCTTCTTCCAGTAATTGAATATCTTTTTCAATAGTAACCGGGTATTTTTTAAAATCAGCAGGATCGTTGAACTGTGTAGGATTTACAAACAGGCTGCATACCGTGGTTGGGTTCTGCTGAAGGCTCATTCGGATAAGGGAAAGGTGCCCGTCATGCAATGCTCCCATAGTAGGCACAAAGCCGATTGTATTCCTGATTTTTCTTTGACTATCAAGGTATTTATAGATGGTATCTGCTTTTTTAAATAAGATCATGTCGGTAATAGTCTATTATTGAATTTACTTGCCCCTGCTTTTATTCCGCATAAAATGGTTACCTTTGCCCCCTTTTATAAAAGGGACTAAATAAAACGGGTAGCCAATGTCAGCAAAGAAAAGAATTTTATTTATCGCCACTGAAATGTCGCCCTACCTGGAGCTGACTGAGTTTTCTGAAATCGCAAATAAACTGGCCATCAAAGCCAATGATAACAATTTCGAGGTTCGTTGCATAATGCCCCGTTTCGGGGTTATTAATGAAAGAAGGCACCGGCTGCATGAGGTGGTCAGGTTGTCGGGTATAAATGTATCTGTTGATAACGATGATATGCCGCTCCAGATCAAGGTAGCTTCGCTGCCAAGCGCCAGGTTACAGGTTTACTTTCTGGATAATGAAGAACTTTTTAAAAGAAAGACCATCTTTCATGATGAAGATGAAAAATGGTTTGATGACAACGGCCTCCGCACCATCTTTTTCTGTAAAGGGGCGCTGGAAACAGTAAAGAAGTTTGGCTGGCCCCCGGATATTATCCATTGCAGCGGATGGATGACAGGTCTGATCCCCGCCTATTTAAAAACGGTGTATAAGAAAGAGCCTGTTTTTGCCCGCAGTAAAAATATCTACACAATCGGCCAGACGACTTTTAAAGAAAAGCTGGGTCCGGACTTCCTTAAAAAGGCCGTTATCCATGCTTCGCTGAAAGAAAAAGATATTGAAGTCTTTAAAGATGGAACCAATATTTCCATGTTCAGGGGCGGGGCCACATTTGCAGATGCCATTACCTTCGGCGCTGAAAAGATTGACAAAAAACTTGTCGAAGAATTTTCCAAAGTGCGGGGCAAGAAAACGTTGCCCTATAACCCTGATGGAGAATTAACAGACTATTTACAACTGTATAACGACCTTGCAGGTAAATAAAACCAGACTTAATAAATCTACTTTGTGAAAAAGAGATATTTAGTATCCGTAATAACGCTGCTTACACTTGTTGTTTACCTGATTTCTTCCTGTAAAAAAATAAATGAATCTACCAGCCTGGGGGGCGGGCTGATTCCTCCCATTGACAATATCAACACATTTGATACGCTGATTGATGTGGAAGCCTATAATGATTTATTCGCTTTTGTGAACGATTCTGTGAGGGCTGTTCCTACTGATGAATTTTTTCTCGGAAAAATCACCAATGACCCTCTTTTCGGAGCTTCAGAAGCCCAGTTATTTTTTCAGCTAAAGCCGTCTAGTTTCCCCTTCGTATTCCGCAATAAGCCTCACCAGGACAGTCTTATGCTTGACTCGGTGGTGCTGATATTGGACCACATAGGAACGTATGGCGATACCCTGCTGCCACAAACAATAAGTGTGTATGAAATGGATCAATCACCTGAGAACAGTAATTTCAGGAGCGATTCTACTTACTTGTTAAGGTATAATGATTTCACTTTTGGGCCATTATTGGCTACACAAACTGTAGTTCCCGCATCTTTAAAAGATACGGTAAAAGCCTTTGGCGGTGATACGTCAGCACATCAGCTTCGTATTAAATTGCCGGACATTTTTGGTAACCGGCTGCTTTATTACGATACATTAAGCACTTCAGCAAATGGAGCCTATGCTTCAGATTCTATTTTTTCCAGTAAGCTGAGAGGGTTTGCTTTGAAATCAGAAAGTGGAGGTAATGCACTAATGAGCTTCAACCTTGCTTCAGAAAAAACCAGGCTGGCCATTTATTACAGATATGCGAATCAATTACCTAATATTGATACCACCGTTGCGTATTTCAATTTCGGCACATTGTCAGCTTCTGCCAATTATATTACCAGGGATTATACCGGTTCAGAATTTGCTTCATCAGATAATGGGCCGGCTGAAGACCCGATAGTTTATTTGCAAAACACCCCGGGCTCATTTGCCACTATTAAAATACCTGCACTTCCCACATTAAGTAACAGGGTAGTACACAAGGCTGAATTGATTATGGAACAGGTAGCAGATATAAGCGACAGCCTTTTTCCATCGCCGGGACTATTATATCTTGATGCGATTGACCCTTCTATCAGCGGGGTAAACAAATTCCGTACTATTCCTTATGACCTGAGTTTTTTAAGTACCGGAGGTATTAACTCAACTGAGGCAGGTCTTTACCCTGTTGTTAAAACAGATATTACTACAGGCAACCAGATACTTTCCTGGCGGATTAATATTTCCCGGTATGTACAGCATGTGGTTAACGGAACGCTTCCGGCGTATGACCTCCGGTTGTTCCCTGCATTCAGGCAGGTTCAAAAGTATGGTATCCCGCCGGGAGCAGATATTGATGCCAGCATATATGTCAACCCTTACGCCGTTAAAGGAAGGATACGTCTTGGAGGGGGCAATCACCCAACACAAAAAATGAAACTCAGGCTCGTTTATTCAAAACTATAAGCCCTGCCTTGCACATAAAAAATGCTCAAAGCCCCGAAATACGTTCTACGGGGCTTTGATGTTCATAGGCTGAACCTTATCTTTGCGGACTAAAATTTAATTCATGCCGCATTTGTTTACATCCGAATCCGTAAGTGAAGGCCACCCCGACAAGGTTGCCGACCAGATTTCTGATGCCCTTATTGATAACTTCCTTGCCTTCGATTCCCAATCGAAAGTAGCCTGCGAAACGCTTGTAACTACAGGGCAGGTGGTGCTGGCCGGAGAAGTAAAGTCAAAAGCCTATTTAGATGTTCAGGAAATTGCCCGTGGTGTTATCCGTAAAATAGGTTATACCAAAAGCGAATACATGTTTGAAGCAAGCAGTTGCGGTGTTTTATCCGCTATTCATGAGCAGTCTGCTGATATTAACCAGGGTGTGGACAGAAAGAAGAAGGAAGAGCAGGGCGCCGGCGACCAGGGAATGATGTTTGGCTATGCCAGCAATGAAACAGATGATTATATGCCCCTGGCATTGGACCTGGCTCATAAAATTCTTATCGAATTAGCCGCATTAAGAAGAGAGAATAAGCAAATCAAATACCTGCGGCCCGATGCTAAAAGCCAGGTTACGTTAGAGTACGATGATAACAATAACCCTGTCCGTATTGATGCAATCGTAGTATCAACACAACATGACGATTTTGATAACGAGGCGAAAATGCTGGCTAAAATAAAAAGTGATATAATCCGGATACTCATACCAAGGGTAAAAGCAAAATATAAAAAGTATGCAAAGCTTTTCAATGATAATATCAAATACCACATTAACCCTACGGGTAAATTTGTAATCGGAGGCCCGCACGGTGATACCGGATTAACAGGCCGAAAGATTATTGTAGATACCTACGGTGGTAAAGGCGCCCATGGTGGTGGGGCTTTCAGTGGCAAAGACCCTTCAAAGGTTGACAGGAGTGCGGCGTATGCGACCCGCCATATTGCTAAAAACCTGGTAGCTGCCGGTGTGGCTAAAGAAGTCCTGGTGCAGGTTTCTTATGCTATTGGTGTAGCTAAGCCAACAAGCATCAACGTAAACACATTCGGAACCGCCAAAGTCAACCTTACGGACGGACAGATTGGAAATATTGTTGAAGGTATTTTTGATATGCGCCCCTATTTTATTGAACAGCGCTTAAAACTCCGTAACCCGATTTACAGCGAAACAGCCGCTTACGGGCACATGGGGCGCAAGCCGCAGTTTGTAGAAAAAACATTTGTTTCCCCAGATGGTAAAAGAGTAACGAAGAAAGTAGAACTGTTTACCTGGGAAAAACTGGATTATGTGCCTAAAGTGAAAAAGGCATTCGGGCTGAAATAAGCCACCTTCCCGGTTCCGGTAACTATATAACCCCGAAAGAGTATAAACAATCTTTCGGGGTTTTGTTTGCGTACCTTTGATGGGTGAAAAATTTCAGGCATCCACACAGGCCCAAAAAGAGTTCATTGGTCATCGGCAGGATGGCCGTAAAAGAGGCTTTACATGCCGGTCAATATCTTGACAGGGTATATATTGATACGAAAGTACAGGGGCCGGATATTACTGAAATAAAAAAAATGGCTGCACAAAACAATGTGCCGGTCAATTATGTTCCGGTAGCCAAATTAGACGGCTTTAATGTTACGGGACATGAAGGGGTAGTGGCGCAAATTGCACGGGTACAATACCAGAACCTCCAGGATATTATTTCACTGACGGTTGAAAAAGGTGAAACCCCGCTCTTATTGATATTGGATGGCATTACAGATATACGGAATATCGGCGGTATTGCCCGAACAGCGCTTTGTTGCGGCGTTCATGCCATCATTGTTCCGGACAAGGGGGTAGGGGCCTTGAATGAAGATGCTATTCTTACGTCGGCAGGGGCACTGGAAATAATACCCGTATGCCGGGTAGGCAGCCTGATGAAAGCCGTTGACGAACTGCACCTGAACGGGATAAAAGTTTTTGCAAGCGAAATGACGGCGGAAAAAACCATTGCAACAACCGATTTTACAGAACCCTGCGCCATTATAATGGGCAGCGAAGAAAAAGGCATCTATCCGGCTCTGATGAAAATCTGCGATGAAAAAATAAAAATCCCCATGAAAGGGGATTTTGAAAGTTTGAATGTGTCGGTGGCGACCGGGATGATATTGTATGAGGTGATGAGGCAGCGAAACCAGGCTCTATTCATTCAAATATAGTATATAGATTTATTATATTATAGCCGTTATAAGGATTTACGATCTGGTTTGTAAGTCTTAATTGATTTTTTATCAGGCATTCCCATTATCACACACATCCAATAACAAGCTCCATATTCAACAGGATTAGATGGATTTTCTGCATGACAATAGTCTCCGCAATCTTGCCAGTCATTGGAATTATTTCTTTTCTGGGTGTTATTATGCTTTTCTTCAATTGCTCTGTACCCATCAATTCCTTTTTTTGTATTATTTGCATCTCCGTTCTTTAACCCATCAAAAGACTGGTTTATGTATTGTTTAGCCTTTTTGGCTTGCAAAAGAGAAAAGCTTTTGTTCGCATGCTCAATAACCTTTATTTTAAGTTTCTCCAATGAATCTGTTGTAGTGATTTGTTGTGCAGACAAATCCAAGGAGATAAATAAAACAAGAATTTTTAAGCAACCGTAGATGCTGAATACTTTAAATTTTGTTGATTTCATGATTTTATAGTTTATAAATATAGCCTACTCTATTATAAGGTTTTCGGCAATCCCTTTTATATTATATACTCTTATACTTATTATTAAAAACACTTTTCTATAAGAGGATTCTGCGTTTCATAAATTGCAGATTGATTAACTCCTGATAACATATTTAACCTGTACTCCATCTTTCCCTTTTTTCCCATTTGGGCCATTGGAGCCTTTGCTCCCATTTATGGATGAGCCGCCAAAAAGTGGCTTACCGCCTTGCCCGCCAATACCTCCCAATCCTCCGTTTCCTGCGTTTCCTCCTTTTGCTGAGATTATAACTTTAGAATCGTGTAACTGGGTCGATAGAACATTTCCCTCCACATCAATCATCTTATAGTTAAAAGAGACATGCCCTCCATCACCTCCATTGCCTCCATTTCCCCCGTTACCTCCATTTCCACCTGCCCCCCCTTTTGTACAACCCAATGCTCCATCACTACCGTTTCCCCCTCTTCCCCCATAACCTCCATTGCCACCATTAGCCCCATTACTATTAATCAGCAATGAGCCGATTGATCGGATATATATGTATATGAAGATATTTGCCCCATGTGTTCCATCTGATCCGTGTGTTCCATTTTGGCCTTGACCTCCGATATGGCAATGCTTATCATTGTGTCCAACATTACCACTTGTTCCGTTAATAACATTACTTCTTGACCCTTCAATTATTACATTGTTACCTATAACTACATATTTTGCAATCAAAGTAAAAGAAGATATATCTTCAGATATTATGAGTTTACTATTGTCTTCCAGAATTAGTGTATCAAGTTCTAGTGCTCTTGCCCCTTGAGTAATATTCCTTGATTTACCCTGCTTTACTACCATTACTCTTTGAGCTGAAGCAATGTTTAAAAAGAATATCAAGCAGGATAAGATGCCTATTGATTTGGTAATTTTGTACATGATCTTTTATTTAAATAAACTATTGATATGCGGTTTTTGTTTTTTTTGATTTGCCGATGATATCACCTTTCGGTTATCTTAAAAACGGTCAATCAATATGACAACTCAAACATACTCTTGAGAAAATCTTGCTACTAATTGAATTTTGCAATGCCAAAACCGGTATTTGCAGAAATTGCAAAAACCTTCTTTATCTCTTTGATTATCTGCCTAAATTTGTACAATAATGGCTGCTAATTCTGTCAAACTCATCGAATGTCCCCGTGATGCCATGCAGGGCTGGAAAACATTTATACCTACTGAAAGGAAAGCAGAGTATCTTAATTCACTATTGAAAGTCGGTTTTGATACCATTGATTTCGGCAGCTTCGTATCACCCAAAGCCATTCCGCAAATGGCAGATACGGCGGAAGTGCTGAAAAACCTCGATACCGGCATAAGTAAAACAAGGCTGCTGGCAATAATTGCCAATAAAAGGGGCGCTGAAGACGCCTGCCTGTTTGACGAAATCACTTATCTCGGGTTCCCTTTTTCCGTTTCCGAAACCTTTCAGCAAAGAAATACCAACTCTTCTATTGAAGAATCATTGAAAAGAGTGGAGGATATTCAGCAATTGTGCATAAAGCATAAAAAGCAACCGGTTGTTTATATCTCAATGGGCTTCGGCAATCCTTATGGCGATCCTTATAGCGAAGAAATTGTTTTTGAATGGGTAAATAAACTGGTGAACAGCGGCATCAACATCATTTCCCTTGCCGATACAGTAGGCATTGCTGCGCCTGAACAAGTGTATGATATAACAAGCTATTTAGTTGAATCATTGCCCGGCGTAGAAGTAGGCGTTCACCTGCATTCCACTCCGCAGAACTGGCAGGAAAAATTAGCAGCCGCATTAAAAGCGGGTTGCCTTCGCTTTGACGGCGCCTTAAAAGGAATCGGGGGCTGCCCGATGGCCAATGATGAGTTGGTGGGCAATATGAACACCGAATGGATGATTGATTATTTTGAGAACCAGGATATATTAACAGGCTTAAATAAAGAGGCTTTAGGAGAAAGCCTTCGCATAGCTGGAGAAATTTTTATCTGAAATGGAATTTTTGCTGAATATTGACCTGAAGAAAATACCGGAAGGTATCCGCTATACAGATAGAATATTGCTTACAGGTTCCTGCTTTACGGAGCATATCGGCAATTCATTAAAGAACCTGAAATTTAATGTGCTGCAAAATCCCAACGGTATTCTGTTCGGGCCTGATAGTGTTTGTAAAAGTCTGAACTCTTATACGCAGAATAAAAAGTACTCAGATAACGATTTGTTTCTGCTGAATGAACTCTGGCAAAGCTGGGACCACCACAGCCGTTTTTCCCATACCAGTAAAGAAGGTGCACTGCAACTCATCAACGAATCCCAGGAAACGGCACACCTTTTTTTACAGGAAGCCGATTGGGTAATCATCACTCTCGGATCTTCTTTCAGTTACTATCTGAAAGAAGGCTCCGAAATGCCCACTTCGTGGGTAGGGCAGGGAGTAGCCAACTGCCATCGTGCCCCGGCCAACTGGTTCAGCAAGGAGATGCTCGGCATTGATACGATAAAAATAATGCTGGAAGACTGCATCAATCGTTTATCTGTCTTTAACCCCAAATTGAAATTCATCTTTACCGTAAGCCCGGTAAGGCATATCCGGGATGGGGTGGTGGAGAACAACCGGAGCAAGGCCCGGCTGGTTGAAGCGGTACATTCCACCGTCAATAAATTCGAGGCGGCTTATTATTTCCCCGCTTATGAGTTGGTGATTGATGTGCTAAGAGACTATCGTTTTTATGATATAGACCTTGTTCACCCGAACTATGCCGCAACGGAATTTGTATTGGAAAAATTTACCGAAACCTGCATGGATGATGCAACAAAAGAAATAATGAAAGAGATACGGAGTATTGTAATAGCAAGAAAACACCGGGCCTTTCAACCGGACACCCATGCTCACCGCCAGTTTCTGCACACCCATCTCCTGAAAACAGAAGCATTGCAAAAAAAATATCCTTTCCTGAACTTAAAAGAAGAACAACATTACTTTTCAGGAAAATGAGGAGTATAATCTTCTCACAAGATTAGGACACTAAATTTTAAACCCATATTCTTTTTCAAGAAAGGCTTCCAGCTTTTTCAGCAACGCTACCTGGTTGGCCGCCCGGTGGTAGTTCTGCTCTTTTGAAACGGTTTTATAATATACATCCCCGTTGAGATAATCTGTAAGAAAACGCAAAGCCTGCATATAGATCATTACAATGCCGGAAAAGTGGATGTACTTTTTTTCCGCATCAGTAAGAAAGGGAGAAATATTTTCCAGGTAGCCGTTTACAATGGCGTTGTAATATTCTTTTCTTATCTCAATGCTGCCGGTGTCTTCTTCATTTTCATCTTTATTGCCGGCCATAGAGCGGACCATATCACCAAGGTCGGAAAATATATAACCCGGCATAGTGGTATCAAAATCAACAGGGCATATTACCTCGCCGTTAGCCGCAAAAAGTACATTGCCTATCTTGGCATCATGGTGCATCACCCTTTTTTTAAAGGCAAGTGATTCAGTCAGTACTTCATAAAGGCTTGCGTAATGCCCTCTTGCATTTAATTCCTGTACCAACGGCGCTGAACGGTACAGCCGTTCATACAAACGGCTTTTTTTTGCCTGTTGAAATTGTGCAAACCGCAAAGAAAGGTTATGAAAGTCCGGAATAGTGATGTGTAATTTACCTGCATCAAAACCTTCAAACAGCGCTGTGAAACGGGAAAAAGTTTTCGCCACTTGCCCGGCTTGTTCAGCATTTTCCGGGCTGTTGAAGGAATGGGCGCCTTCCACAAATTCAAGAACCCGCCAGTAAACAGACCCGCTATCCCTGAACAGGGATTGATGATTCTTGAAATTTTTGGGCGAAGGAATGAAAAAAGAAGTTTCTTCTTTTGCAAGATGGTTCCAGAGCAGCCGGTAATTCTCCTGCACTTTATCGGGCCTTGTAAATACGTTATCGTTTATCTGTTGCAGCAAAAAAGATTTGCCTGTTTCCCGGTTAGTAGCTTTGAACGACTGGTTAATCAGCCCGCCGGTAACAGGCTCCACATCAAACTCATAATATGAATCGGAAAAGGCTGTCAGTGCTTCCTGGTAAACCGGTGATTTCATGCTGAAGGCAAAAATACACTCCCTTCCCCTAAAGAAGAGAAGACTTCATTTAACAGGCTGATATTTCCCTTTTTAGGTAAGGGCAGGTGTCTAATGAATCCTATCACCCCGCAGTTTCATCTTTTTCATCAGCCCCGCTTCATACTTCAGCCATTGCTGCCATCGCTTTCTTACCACTTCTTTGTCAATATACGTTTCGGCCAGGTTGATGAAGAGGGTATAATGCCCGGCCTCACTTTCCATAAAGCGGCGGTAAAAATTGCGGAGATAGGCATCATTCAGCCCTTCGCTCAGCCGCTTGAAACGTTCACAACTCCGGGCTTCTATCAGCGCCATTGTCAATAAATGGTCAAGAAAACGGCCTTCGGCGCTGCCGCCTTTTTGCTGAAATTCGAGCAGCGCATTTACATATTCATCCTTTCTTTGCCTGCCCAATTTCAGTTTCCGTTTATGCAGTTCTGCCAATACCAGCCGGAAATGCCCCCATTCTTCGGTTACGACCGGGGCCAGTTCTTTCACTAATTTCTCTTTATCGCTATACCGCTGAATAAGCGAAATGCAGGTAATGGCCGCTTTTTGCTCGCAATAAGCATGGTCTGTCAGTATTTCTTCCAACGAAATACCGGCCAGGCTGGCCCAGCGGGGGTCGGTTGGCAGCTTCAGGCCAAGGATATTTTTGGCGTCCCGGGAGATTTGCATAGTTGCAAAAGTAGGTTATGCACTGAAAATCAGTGTTAAGGAGTGTGGTTCAGGCCAAAATATCCATGCGAAAATCTTTTGCCGTTCCGTATAACTGCCTTACCTTTGCCGCCGAAATTACCGGATGCAATAATCGGATGAAAATTTAAACATTTAAAGATGCCATTAGCAAAAGAAAAAAAAGCAACTATTCTGAAAACCTACGCCGGAACGGAGAAAAACACCGGCTCCATCGAAGGCCAGATCGCCCTGCTGACCGAACGTATCAGCCAGATCAGCGGTCATTTACAGCAAAACAAGAAAGATTTTTCTACTCACCGCGGATTGATGCAGTTGGTAGGTAAACGTAAACGTTTACTGAACTATCTTCAAAAGCATAACCTGACCGGTTATCGCCAACTGATCGAAAAACTCGGAATCAGAAAATAAACATATCATTTAGCTTACTTCCCCCGTTTGCCGGGGGATTTTAGCTTTCTGTATTTAACTCCATTTAGTAAAAGATCAGGACGGTACCAACCCCGGTTCCTGATGTTGTGAACGGCGCTAACCGCTTCCAACTTAAAATTTAATACAATGCTTACACAACCGATACAATCCAAATTCAGTATCAGTGATGGCAAAGAAGTTATCATTGAAACAGGCCGCCTGGCCCGCCAGGCCGATGGCTCTGTAACCGTGCGCCAGGGAAACTGTATTATCCTGGCAACCGTAGTGGCTACCAAAGAACCAAAAGAAGGCCAGAGCTTTTTTCCTTTGTCAGTTGACTACCAGGAAAAATTTGCCTCTGCGGGAAGAATTCCCGGTTCTTTCTTCAAAAGAGAAGCCCGTCTTAACGATTATGAAATACTAACCTCCCGCCTGATTGACAGGGCGCTGCGCCCCCTCTTCCCGGAAGATTATCTCTGCGAAGTGCAGGTGCTGATTACGCTTATCTCCAGCGACCCTGAAGTAATGCCGGATGCGTTGGCCTGTTTGGCTGCCTCTGCTGCATTGGCTGTTTCTGATGTTCCTATCCAGGAAATAATTTCAGAAGTACGGGTGGCCCGCATTGATGGCCAGTTTGTAGTAAACCCTTTACGCAGCGAACTGGTAAAAGCCGATTTGGACTTTATCATTGCCGCCACCGATAAAAATATAATGATGGTGGAAGGCGAAGCTAAAGAATGCCAGGAAGAAGACCTGGTGAAGGCCATTGAAATCGCTCATGAAGCTATTAAAGTACAGGTAAAAGCACAGGAAGAACTGAGAGATAAAAAAGGGGTTACCGGCAAAAGGGAATACAAAAAACCCGAACAGGATGAAACCATTCGTGAAAAGGTAAATGCCTTTGCCCCCAAAGTATATGAAATTGCCAAAGGCAAATTGAGCAAGCAAGACAGAAGCGAAAAGTTTTCTACGCTTAAGGACGAAATCACAGAGCAGATAAAGCAGGGCCTTAACCTGCCGGAAGGCGAGGAAATGCCATCCGCTACAAAAAAATTCATCAGCAATTATTACGGCGACCTGCAATACACCGTGGTAAGGGACATGATCCTGAACGACCGTACAAGGCTCGATGGCCGCGGACTGGAAGACATTCGCCCCCTGAATATGGAAGTGGATGTGCTGCCTTCGCCACATGGTGCCGCCTTATTTACAAGAGGTGAAACACAATCTATTACAACGGTTACCTTAGGAACCCCTTTAGATTCGCTGCTGATAGAAAGCGCTGCTGTTTCTGACTATTCCAAGTTCATTTTACACTATAATTTTCCACCGTTCTCAACGGGTGAGGTAAAGATGATGCGTGGCCCCGGCCGCCGCGAAGTAGGTCATGGTAACTTAGCCATGCGTTCTTTGAAGCAAATGATGCCGGGCGGCGATTTCCCTTACACGGTACGGGTGGTGAGTGATATCCTGGAATCAAACGGCTCTTCTTCTATGGCTACCGTATGTGCCGGTTCGCTGGCCCTGATGGATGCCGGTGTGGGCATACCCAAACACGTTTCGGGTGTGGCCATGGGATTGATTACCAAAGATGGCCAGTTTGCCGTGTTAACAGACATCCTGGGCGATGAAGACCATTTGGGCGATATGGACTTTAAGGTAACCGGCACAAGAGATGGTATCTGCGGTGTGCAGATGGACATCAAAGTTGACGGACTGAGTATGGATGTAATGCGCCAGGCGCTGGAGCAGGCAAGAAAAGGCCGTATGCATATCCTTGACGCTATGTATGCCACCATACCGGAAGCAAGAGAGGACATTAAACCTCATGCACCACGGATGGTGAAGCTGTTCATTGATAAAGAATTCATCGGCGCCGTTATCGGGCCCGGTGGTAAAGTGATACAGGAAATCCAAAGGGAAACAGGCACTACCATCAACCTCGAAGAAATAAATAACAGGGGAGAAGTAAGCATCTTCAGTACCAACAAAGACGGGGTTGACAAAGCAGTGGCCTGGATCAAAGGCATTGTGGCCGTACCGCAGGTAGGCGACACCTATGATGCTGTGGTGAAATCCATAATGCCTTTTGGCGCTTTTGTGGAATTTTTGCCGGGCAAGCAGGGACTGGTGCATATCAGCGAAATAAGCTGGAAGCGTTTGGAAACGCTGGACGGCATTGTAAAAGAAGGCGACCAGATGAAAGTAAAACTGATAGGTACAGACCCCAAATCGGGCAAATTCAAACTTTCCAGGAAAGTATTGATCCCAAAACCGGAACAAAAACCGAGGGAAGAACAAGCTCCCCCCAACGGGAATTAATACGGATTGGGTTCATTAAGTACCCGAACCGATTTTGAAATATGTAAAGGCTGCCGGTAACCCCGGCGGCTTTTTTTTGTTTCGAAAGAACGCTGTTAAGAAAGAAAATACGGATAACAATATTTTAAACCCGTTTCCCGGTACATACTATTTATTATAAATTTTAAATGAGATGGTACAAAATTCAATTGATTATCAATAGAAACTGGGTCAGGCGTAACGTATATTTATGAGTAAGCAGCAAGGCTATCGGACACTTACCCTAAATTTGACACATGGCAGAATTTCTAACGACGAACGGGACATCTTATCATATTGAGAACATTATTATTGAAGCAAAGACAAAACTCGTTTTGGTTTCGCCCTATCTGCAAATCTCAAAAACATTTTATGAAAGGTTAAAGGACGCTTCAAACAAAAATGTAGCAATCAAAATTATTTACGGCAAAGACGAATTAAAGCCAAACGAACGAAACTCACTTGCAGAACTAAAAAACGTTGAACTTTTCTTTTTTGAAAACCTCCATGCTAAATGCTACTTCAACGAGACCAAAATGGTAATTACATCTATGAATATGTATGAGTTCTCTGAAAAAAATAACAGAGAAATGGGTGTGTTAATTGACCGTAACGTTGACAAAGAACTTTTTGACAAAGCCGTTAATGAGACACTTTCTATCATTCAATCAGCAGAACAAATTGCTTTAAGAAAAACTGATAGACCGATTTATCAAGAAAATAAAAAACAAGCAGACACAAAAGCGACAAAATATAAAAAAGTAATTAGAGGTTACTGCATCCGTTGTCAAACTCGTATTGACTACGACCCCAACAGACCATATTGCGGCGACTGTTATTTAATTTGGGCACAGTTTGAGAATCCCGATTACCAGGAAAACGTTTGCCATCGTTGCGGACAATATGAGGCAACAAGTATGAACAAACCCCAAGACTATAAATGTTATTCAGAGTGGCAAAAGGAATTGACAAAAAACTTTTAGTGTGACACAAAAGCCCATGCTGCTTACATTGGGTTTGCTGCAAAGCTGGCCAACGGGGACTGCTTAAAAAAATAAATTTTATGTCAAACATCAAGTTGATAATAGAAGAACGGGCCGCAGATATCGGTAATTTTATGGCAGGTCGCCTGCTTCCGTTCAGGCAAAAACGTACGGTGGGGCCTTTTGCTTTTATAGACCACATGGGCCCGGCCAAAATGAGTGAACGTGAAAATATTGATGTGCAGCCCCATCCCCATATCGGGCTTTCAACACTTACTTATTTATTTGAAGGAGCTATAATGCACCGTGATAGCTTAGGTACGGAAATGGAAATAACCCCCGGGGCAGTGAATTGGATGACGGCAGGAAAAGGCGTTGTTCATTCTGAAAGAACACCTGAAAGGTTACGGCATTCCGATAAGCATTTGCACGGCCTCCAAATTTGGGTGGCATTGCCCAAACATTTGGAAGAAAGCGAACCGTCGTTTACGCATATCGCCAAAGAAGAAATCCCTGACTGGGAGGTAAATGGATTGAAGATAAAATTAATAGCCGGAGAGGCGTTTGGAAAAAAATCACCTGTGCAGGTACACAGTCCGTTATATTTTATTGAAATAGCCAATGAAAACGCTACCAACGTAAATATAGGCGAACATCTTTATGGCGAAAGTGCATTGTATATCCTGAAAGGAAGCATCACAAGCGAAGGGGAAACGTATGGAAATAAACAAATCCTGGTAGCCAAAGACAGTAAGTTATGTGCTTTTGAAATGGCTGAAAATTCTGTTATATATATTTTTGGCGGCGAGCCTTTTCCCGAAGAAAGATATATTGACTGGAATTTTGTGTCGTCCGACAAGGCATTGATTGAAAAAGCAAAAAAGGACTGGGACGAACAAACCTTTCCGAAGGTTCCTGGCGAAACAGAATTTGTTCCTTACCCTAAAAGAAAATAAGATGGCACAAGTGAAAGCAATTATAGGCAACGAAGCATACAGGACCGAAATAATTTCGGGGAATAACACCATTATTGCAGACGAGCCTGTTGATTTGGGCGGAAAAGATGTAGGGTTTAATCCTTTCGAGCTATTAGCGGCAGCGTTGGCTTCCTGCACGGCTATAACCCTGCGTATGTATGCCGAACGAAAAAAGCTGGCAACAGGAAAAATAACCGTGGCTGTTTCCGTAAATAAAAACGAACAAAATAATACCATATTTAACCGAAAAATAAGCACAGAGCATAAAACAGATGAAGCAATTACAGGCAGGCTTTTGACAATAGCCAATGCTTGCCCCACACATAAACTGCTTAGTGCAAAAATTGAAATAACATCAATATTTGAAAATAGCTGAAGCATGGAAATACAACAATTCAACAGAGAATCAAAAGGCTTTATTAAAGCTGCTGAAAATGGGGCAGAAGCAGAGAGAATATCCTATTCGTGGGCAGGAAAAGATAAATTAATTATTGACCACACCGAAGTAACCAGTTGTCCGTAGTCTTCCAATCTTTAATAAAAATTAAAAAATTAGGGTTGCTATGGTTAGTCTCCCGCAGTATAATAGTTGCCTTATTCACCCCCTTCACTTTCCTGTTGCTTTTTTTCTTTTCCTTCCCGCTTCGCCTGGTTCTTCTTTTCTACTTCCTGATCGTAGTCTTCGCAGTCATTATCTACAAATTCGTTCATATAAATACGAAACAGCACAAGAATATAGTTCAGCAATAATGGCCCGAACACAAGACCTATAAAACCGAACAGGTTTAACCCGATCAAAACCCCCATAATGGTAACAACAGGATGTACATCTCCGATTTTTTTCAATAAGGTAATCCTTGCAGCATAATCCACATTACCTGTTACAATGGCGCTGTATAATAAAACGCCGGTAGCCTGCCCGTTTTCCCCGCTTGCATACAGAAAGATGACAAGGGGTACCCATATCAGCATAGTTCCTACAACGGGGAAAAAAGCAAACACCCCTGTCAAAAAGCCCCATAAGGCCCAGTCCTGCACGCCAAAAATGAAATAGCCCAGCGTGGCCGTAATTCCCTGTATAATTGAAATTAACGGTATGCCCAGGGCATTGGCCTTTACGGTTACCCTTGTTTCGGATGCCAGCATATTGATATTACGCTGCTTTAGCGGGATATAACGGTTCAAGGCTAGTTCCATATCCTTTGCATTGTATAGCATATAGTAAAGCAGGAACAGCATAATGGCCAGGTTGCTGACAAGATTGGCCGTACTGTTTAAAATAGTGGGCACAAAAGAAACAATGCCGCTCAATGACTTTTCAAGCGAAGCCGCTGAAACAAACTGCATACCTGTTTTTTGCTGCAAATGCATGACGGCAACTTTGGCATCGCTGATAAACCCGGAAGGGTCTTCCAAAAAAGTATTCAGCTTGGGGCTTATTAACAGGATAGCCAATGCAAAAGGAATTCCGAACAGGATAAGATAAAAGAAAACATACAACAAGGCCGTGAGTCCTTTTTTCCACTTGCGTTTATAAATAAACCGGAAATAAGAACTCCTGCTGAGTATATATAAGGTAATGGCGCCTAAAAGACCGGGTAAAAATGTTTTAAGCTCAACAACGGATATGACTACCAATAAAAGGATAATAGCCAATAATATTAACTGGCGGATCCGGTGGTTGAAGCTTTGCATAAAGGGAAGTTTTGACCTGAACTGAATGAAGAAAGCAGTGAATTAGTTATTATTTTCTTCAGTTTCTTTTTTGTCTTGTTTGTTAGTGGAGAAAATATCTTTGAACCAGTCTGTAATTTTCTGCAGCCACTCTTCCTTATTATCTGCAATTACATGAGATGAAATGTTCTTTGCAAAAAAGGGGAGGGCCAGCCTAGCCAGCCAGCCTGACCGGGAAAGCAGCCATTTTTTTACAACCACATCTATCAATACATTGGCGCCTTCTGCAAGGGCCGGATTGGAACGGTCCCGGGTGGCCATCTTTCCTACAAAAGATACCGCATGGCTGAACGGCTGCAACTCCTTTTTAATGTCAAGCACATCCTGCCGCAGCAATTCTTTTTGGGCAGCCAGCAATTCCTGCAATTGCTGTTTTCTTTGCTGCAGGTCTTTGTATGTGTTAATTCGCTTCATCATATACTTTATTGATAATACTGTTATGGATGGCGGGGAAAATGAGCTTTTTCCGCAGCAGCAATACGATGACTAATATAAGCAGAAAGAAGCCTGCTGTAATAAAAAAACCGGCAATACGGCTATGCAGCAGGTCGCCAAGCCACCAGGCCAGCCCGAACCCGGCAAAGAAAACAATGAAAAAGCCGATAACAATATAAGCAACGATGGAAACAACGGCGGAAGCAGCTTCGGTGGCTTTTTCAGTGGCTGTTACAATTGTCAGTTTATAGAAAGTATCAAGATAATCACCTGCATGATTAAACAGGTCTTCCGTTTTATCTTTCAGTTCTTCGGTTGGCATATAGCAGAAAGGTTAAAAGCCCGGAATGGCGCAGCTATCCGTTTTGTTATACCACTTATTTACCCAATTAGTCAATAAAACACAATGAATATAACAAACGGCATTAAAGAAACGCCACACCGGGCGGAATAAAGAATCAGTCAAAACTTGCTTTCAGCTTATTTACTTTTTCCAGTGCGTCTGCTTTTGCATTTTTCCCCTTTTCACGCAGGTCATTCATTTCATCTTTGCCTTTAGCCAGTAATTTTTCGGCTTTATCAGCCCATTTACCGCTTGCCTTCTTTAAGCGTTTACGCATATCACTTCCTTTTTCCGGGGCAAGTAACATGCCTATAATAACACCGGCAGCCGCTGCGCCAAGTACGCCTAATAATAATTTGGAATTTCTTGTCATAACAAAAAGTTTTACAGGTTAACAAATGGTTTTCCGGGAATGCCAGAAGATTTGCAAAGTGCATAAATGCAATGTTTATCAGGTTGCAGGCATGTATAAAAAAGAAAAACCGTAAGAACTATAAATTAAGAGGTATAGCGTTTGCTGATATGGATTAAAAATCCTGCTGTAAAAGTAACAACTAAAATCAGCAAGCAACAAAATTAATATCAGCCTTTACCGGTGAATGAAAAATTCATGCCGGTTTTTTGCCACCGGCCAGGGCGGCTGTTTAATTTCAGTTTTACAACAGTCAAACCCCGTTTTATTACATTTATATTTCAAAAGAGGTATCTTTTTTGCTTACCTGTTTATATGAAAAGACAGTACTTTCTTCTTATAAGCATTGCCTTAACCGTTTTTTCCTGCCAGAAGGAAGGAGGGGAACAACCTGCCAGTTTACCTGAAAGACTAATAGTGGATACCAGCTACGGCGCCGATGCCCGTCATAAAATGGATGCGTACCTGCCTGCGGGCAGAACGGGTGCAACAAAATCTGTCATCCTCATACATGGCGGCGGCTGGACGGAAGGAAGCAAAGATGACCTGGCTCCGTTGATTGCCGCCTTACGGCTTCAGATGCCTGCTTTTGCTTTCTTTACTATTAACTACCGCCTGGCAGCAAATGGCAGCCATCTTTTTCCCGCACAGGAAACGGATGTGAATGACGCTATTGATTTTATTGTTGCCAATAAAAACGCTTTTTCAATCTCTGAAAAATTAGTGCTTGTTGGTCTCAGCGCCGGAGGGCACCTTGCTGCATTACATGCTTATAAAAATGATGAAAGCCATCATGTAAAAGCTGTTGTTGATTTTTTTGGGCCAACGGAACTTCATCAATTATGGAACCAGGGTATTGTGCAACAGTTAATTTTGTATAACGCCACAGGCAAAACCTATGATGAAAATCCCGCTGTGTATAATAATTCAAGTCCCGTAAATTTTGTAACATCACAATCACCTCCTACAATTATACTGCAAGGAGGACAGGATGAACTGGTGCCTCCGGCACAGGCCAACCTGTTACGAGATAAGCTGAATGAAAAAGGGGTAGTAAACGAATTGGTGTTTTACCCCAATGAAGGTCATGGATGGACGGGGCCCAACCAGCAGGACTCATTTGATAAAGTAAAGGCTTTTATAGAGGCGCATGTTGATTAACAGGCCCTTTTGCAAAAAGAAAGGAATAAATAATCTTATCTGCTGCTACATACATTCCGGGGTTCTTTAATTTCGTGTATGAATGTTTTTATACAGCTAAGTTTTACCGGTCTTCAACCAGAGCAGATGGATATACTAATAGCAAAACTGGCAGAAGCCGGGTATGATGGTTTTATCCAGGAAGACTCCTTCGGCGAAGAAAACGGCGGTGAATTAAAAGCTTACATCAATAAAAGAAGGTATGATAAATCAGTTCTGCATGATATAACTTTCAAGTACCAGTTAAGCTATACCGAACAAACCATTGAAGAAAAAAACTGGAATGCAGAATGGGAAGCAGGCTTTGAGCCTGTAGTTATTGATGACTTTGTTGCTATAAGAGCAGGGTTTCATGAACCTGTTGGCGGAGTGGAGCAGGAAATAATTATTACCCCAAAAATGAGCTTTGGCACCGGCCACCACGCTACCACAGCCCTGATGGTGCGCCAGATGCGGCGCCTTGATTTTACAGGTAAGCATGTTTTCGACTTCGGAACGGGAACCGGCATTTTAGCCATATTAGCAGCAAAATCCGGGGCTGCCTTTGTTGATGCTATTGATAATGATGAATGGAGTATTGCCAATGCAAAAGAAAATATAGCCAATAACCATTGCGGCGATGCAGTTGCACTTGAAAAAGCCGAATCGTTTCCGGGAAATAGAAAGTATGATATAATACTGGCCAACATTAACCGGAACGTTATTACAGACAATCTTGGCAATATGCACAGCAGTTTAAAGTTAAATGGTGTATTGCTGCTCAGCGGCCTGCTGGAAGAGGATGAAAAAGAAATAACCCGCCTTTGCACCCGTATTAATTTACAGGTGGTGGATTTATCAACGAAGAAGGGATGGATATGCTTAAAAATCAATGGTTAACATAGTATAACCTTACTGTTATTTATTTATTAAATACCGGCCATTTTAATTAGTTTTGTATTTCATTTACTGACCGCATTAATGAACGAAATACTTCTGATTGTCCTTGCTTATCTTATTGGCAGCATTCCTACTTCAGTTTGGGTAAGCCGGCACTTTTTCAATATTGATATCAGGGATTATGGCAGCGGAAACGCCGGCGCCACCAATACCTACCGCATATTAGGGCCTAAATGGGGTACTCTTGTCATGGCTGGCGATGTGATTAAAGGTATCGTTGCGGTAAAATTGGCTTTCCTTTTACCGGAATACAATGGCAATGAGGTTAACCTGCAGAACCTGCAAACAGGGTTGGGTTTGGCTGCTGTAATCGGCCATATTTTTCCTATCTGGGCCGAGTTTAAAGGAGGCAAAGGAGTGGCTACCCTTTTTGGACTGGTGCTGGGTATTTCCCCGTGGACGGCATTAAGCTGTGTGGGCATATTTATATTGGTGCTTTACCTTACCCGTTTTGTTTCGCTAAGTTCCATCCTGGCAAGCATTGCTTTCCCGGTTTTTATTCTTGTTATTTTTAATGTTGATAATCCATTTTATCGCATTTTTGCAATAACGGTAGCCTTGCTCGTTCTGCTTACCCATCAAAAGAATATTGGCAGGTTGCTGAAAGGAAGCGAAAGCAAAGTGCCGATATTAAAAGGCCGTGACCGTCGCCGTGAAAGAAGAAGAGAGGCCGGAAGACAGGGCTGATTGAATTTGCATAAAAATCTTACCTTAAAGTAGAAATATCCTTATAACCTGCAACACTGGTACAAAGATTGACATCTATTTTAAAACTATTGTGAAATGATCAGAAAAATTACAGCAGTATTCATCCTTACTGCAATGCTTATTGCCTGCTCCAAGAACCCTTTAACGGGCAAGAGCCAGCTCACTTTACTGCCGGAATCAGAATTACAGTCCATGGCCACTAGTGAATACCAGCAATTCCTTTCATCGAGTAAAGTAGTAGCCGTATCCAATAACCGGGATGCCGAGATGGTAAAACGGGTAGGTCAGCGGATTACAAAATCTGTTGAAGAATATTACGCTTCAAAAGGATTGTCGGATAAATTGTCCGGTTTTAAATGGGAATACAATCTTGTTGACGATCCCACAGTAAATGCCTGGTGTATGCCCGGAGGTAAGATTGTTATATACACCGGTATATTACCTGTTACCCAAAACGAGGCGGCGCTTGCTGCGGTAATGGGGCATGAAGTATCTCATGCTTTGCTGCAACACGGTAACCAACGGATGAGCCAGGGCTTGCTACAACAATTAGGCGGTGTGGCGCTTGCCGTAGCTGTGGCCAATAAGCCTGCTGAAACGCAAAACCTGTTTTTAAATGCATATGGCATAGGAAGCCAGGTAGGTGTTATGCTTCCTTTTTCCCGCAAGCATGAATTGGAGGCCGACCGTTATGGCCTGATCTGGACTGCCATGGCCGGGTATAACCCGCAAGAGGCAATTGGCCTTTGGGAAAGAATGGAGAAAGCCGGTGGCGGGCAAAAACCGCCGGAATTTTTAAGTACGCACCCTGCCGAAGGAAAGCGCATAGCCCAATTGGAAAAATATATGCCGGAAGCGCTGAAATACTACAAGCCCGTAGGCCAGTAAAAGAATATTTTTTTTCAAAACCCGTTCATTATCAATATGAACGGGTTTTTTATTTACTAAACAGGTGTAAATGCCCGGTTATTTTACTAACTTTGCAATCCCTACTTTTTTGAGAACGCTGTTAAATAGCCTGCTGAACAAGGTTATTGGCAGAAACCCCTAAAATCAGTTTCCAGGTATGGCACAAACGCTGTTTGAAAAGTTACAACTGGCAGACGAAAAAACGCTCCTGATTCAAGGTTTGCCTTCCTCGATCGAAAAACAATTTAACAAGCTGTCCTTCGCAAAAAACATGACTCCGCTGCTGAAAAGCAGGAAGATTGATTTTGCACTGGTATTCGCCGTTAACGAAAACCAACTCAACGGTATCCTGAAAGATGTGATGCCTTCCTTGAAAGGCAGTTCTAAGTTCTGGGTTGCTTATCCCAAAACAACATCCAAGATTGTTACCGACCTCAACCGTGAATGCAGTTGGAACCGGTTAACCGGCGAAGGCTACGAAAGCATTGAAAGGGTTGAACTGGACCATGTATGGAGTGCCATGCGGTTTACGAGAAACGAGGAAGAAAGAAGTGATGATTCCATCACTTCCCGGAAAAGACAAGTCGCCGCCACTGTAGCCGGGTAAACCTGCCGGTTTACAAAAAATTACCAGGTTCGCTGTTCTTTACAGCGAACCTTTTTGTTTGTAGCTGATTAGTGATAAATAACTGTGCCCAGTTGTCGGGCCAGGCTGATCTCCATGCTTTTAAGGTGATCGTGGGTTTGTACCAGCATACGCAACTCTTCTTCCGTATGCGGCTTTTCCATGTCCTGCTGGTTTTCAAGCAGCATTCTTTTCACCTTGCGCAGTTTAAGGTAGCTCATGGCCGATATTACTTCCTCATTGGTCCTGTCTTCCTCCGTTTTCAGGTAGCTGATCAGTTCTTTTTCGTTTCCTTTTGCCAGCGTATGAATAAAACTCTTATAATCCTGTGCAAAGAGACGTTTCTGATAACTGCTGCCCTGGCTGAATTCATTTTTCCATCGTTCGCTTTCTTCATAAGGCACATTCAGTAAAGACACAGCCAGCGAACTGAGCCTTGTATCCGGGCTATAAATAAAAAAATTCTTGTCAGGAACCTGGCCGGGTTGGGTAAGCAATTTTTTAAAAGAATGAATCAGCAGCACAACATCCTTATTATCTATAAGGTCTTCTTCCACCATCTCCTCAAAAATATATTCAGACACCAGCCTGGAATCGTCCCATTTTTTAAAGCCGTATTCTAATAGCAGCCGGGCAATTTCCTTTTCCTGTAGTTCATCTTTAAATAAAAGAGCAAAAGTGGCCTCATCAAAGCCGGTGGCTTCTCCCTGCGTGGCATTCTGTTCCTGCTGGGCGGCCTCCGTAGCAGGGTTCCTTCTTTCCTGCATGGCGATACGGTCGCGGATATACTTATTGACCAGCGAATGAAGGCCCGCTTCATCTATTTTCAGCAGTTCGGCGCATTGCCTGATATAATCCTGCTGCCTGGTAAAATCTTCCGCCTTGTTGATGCGGGAAATCGTTTCCGCAATGCGGTTTACTGTTTCTGCTTTTTTTGTGCTGTCTGTACCCGCATCCTGCAAAGCCGCTTCTAATTGAAAGAGAACAAAATCCTTTTTATTCTTCCGGATAAATTCTGTGAAAGCAGCAGCCCCGACTTTATTGACATAGCTGTCGGGGTCTTCCTTATCCGGTATCAGCACCAGCTTTACATTAAGCCCTTCTTCCAGCGCAAGGTCAAGCCCTCGAAGGGCGGCTTTTATACCAGCCGCATCGCCATCATAAATAATAGTCAGGTTATTGGAATATTTTTTTATCAGCCGCAGTTGGTCAGGGGTAAGCGAAGTGCCGCCGCTGGCCACTACATTTTCTATCCCGGCCTGGTGCAGGGAAATGACATCGGTATAGCCTTCCACCAGCAAGCATTCATCTGCTTTATCAATAGCCTGGCGGGCGAAATATGAGCCATAGAGAATTTTGCTTTTTACATAAATCTCATTCTCCGGCGTATTAATGTACTTGGGCGCCTTATCATTGCTCTTTAATATCCTTGCCCCAAAGCCAACCACTTTTCCGCTGTGGTTATGAACAGGAAAAATAACCCGGCCCCGGTAGTTATCCATCAGTTGGTCGTTGCGGTTAACCACCAGACCCGTCTTTAACAACAATTCTGTACTATGCTGCCGGGCAATGGCTTCTTTTGTAAAGGCATCTCTTTGCTCAGGTGAATAGCCCAATTGAAATTTCCGGATGATATTGTCCCTGAAGCCTCTTTCATGAAAATAGGAAAGACCAATATCCCTTCCTTCTTCTGTTTCATAAAGGGTATTGGTAAAAAACTCCTGAGCAAACCCGTTAATAATATAGAGGCTGTCTGCCGCAAGTTGCGACTGCCTTTGTTCATCCGTCTGGTAGGTTTCCTCCACTTCAATCCCGTACTTGGCCGCCAGCCATTTCAACGTTTCTACGTAGCTGTACTTTTCATGCTCCATAACGAAGCTGATGGTATTGCCGCTGCGTCCGCACCCGAAGCATTTATATATTTCCTTGGAAGGGGAAACCGTAAAAGAAGGGGTTTTCTCGTTATGAAAAGGGCACAATCCCAGGTAATTGGTGCCCCTTCTTTTCAGCTTGACAAAATTGCCCACCACATCAATGATGTCTATCCGGGAAAGTATCTGTTGTATGGTATTCTGTGAGATCATTGTTGCCTGCTACAGGACTGCGAATATACGGGTTACCGGCCCCTGATAGCTGCCTGGCCATCCATAAAAATCCGGTTTAGGGCCGCCCTGCCCCTGGAAAATGTTTGGCGGCGCCTTGTGCATTTCTTTTTAATAAATATCCCGCATTCCCCTTGTTTTTTGAAGAAATAAATACTACTTTAATAGTCCACAATATCTTCTGTTTCTACCTTATTATCTGTACCTCTTCGAATCGGCAGTTCTTTATTTTTTAACCAGAAAAATATACTAACATGGTTCAGGTAGACATCACACAGCTTTCTGCGGAGTGTGCCAACTGGCGACAGCAGCTCCGCAACTATCGTGAAAAATTCACACAACACGAAAACAGGCTCAGGCAGGTAGCCGGGCAACCCCTCTCAAAAGACCAGCTTCAGGACGTAGAACATTTGCACAACCAGTTTCACATTCAGCTTATCAACATCCACGATCTCAAACAATCTATTAAGGCCCACGACCGTAAGATGAACTTCGAAAAAGAAGCATTCAACGGCTCTGTAAACGAAGACAGCCTGGCCCGGCATGAAGCGTTGCTTCAGGAGTTCAAAAACATGGAGCAGACGCTTAATGATGTTTCAGCCGAATTTGAAAACTTTCTCAGGCGATCCTGAAAGCACATAACCACGCCGCTCAGGGCACAAATTGCCGAAAGTAATTTCCCGGTTGTCTTATCTACCCGTTAAATTCTGCGACAACCCGATCGTTAACTTTTAAACAAGATTGCTATGCCTGAGTTTGATACTTCACATGTAAAAAATATTGTCTTGCTGGGACATGCCGGTTCCGGTAAGACCACATTAGCGGAATGCATGCTTTATGAAGCAGGCATCCTCAACCGCCGGGGTTCCATTGCAGAAAAAAATACCACCGGCGATTACCACCCATTGGAACAGGAAAGGGGCAATTCCATTTTCAGCAAATTGCTGCACACCAAATGGAGAGGTTACAAGATAAATATCATTGATACACCGGGCTACGACGATTTTGTGGGTGAAGTGATTTCAGCATTAAGGGTGGCCGATACAGGAGTAATGCTGCTGAATGCAGCCATGGGAGTGGAGGTAGGCGCCGACATTATCTGGGAATACACCGAAAAGTTTAAAACGCCGATGATATTCGCTGTAAACAAATTGGACGATGATGATGCGGATTTTGATAAAACGGTGAAAGAAGCCAAAAGCCATTTTGGAAATAAAGTAGCAGTGGTTCAGTATCCGCGGCAGGCCGGTCCGGGTTTTCATGAAATTATTGATGTGCTGCGGATGACTTTGTATAAATTCAAGGATGCTGGCGGCAAACCGGAAAAATTGCCCATACCCGATGAAGAAAAAGAAAAAGCGGATACCCTGCACAAAGAACTGGTTGAAACCATTGCCTCCAACGATGAATCATTGATGGAAAAATATTTCGACAAAGGAGAACTGGATGAAGATGAAATGAAAACAGGCCTGAAAAAAGCCATGATCAACCATGACCTGTTTCCGTTGTTCTGCCTTTCTGCCGAAAGAAATATGGGCAGCGGCCGGCTGATGGGCTTTATTGATAATGTGTGCCCCAGCGCCAATGAAATGCCGCCGCAACAATCCCGGAAAGGTGAAACAGTGGCTTGTGATGCAGCAGGCCCCGCTTGTATTTTTATTTATAAAACCATTTCAGAACCGCATGTAGGCGAGCTGTCGTTCTTCAAAGTGTATTCAGGCACTGTAAAAAGCGGGATGGAACTGGAAAACGAAACTACCGGTGTTACGGAGAAACTTTCCCAGCTTTTCCTGGTAGAAGGCAATAAGCGGACAGCCATTAATGAATTAGTGGCAGGTGATATCGGCGCTACGCTAAAACTGAAAAACACTCATGTCAATAACACCCTTCATGCCAAAGGAAAAAATTATGAACTGCCTTCCATTGTTTTCCCGCCGCCGAATATGACGGTAGCGATTGAAAGCATCAAAAAAGGAGAGGAGGAAAAATTATCACATGCCCTGCACCAGCTCAGGGAAGAAGACCCGACACTGCTGATTGAAGTATCACCGGAATTAAAACAAACGCTGCTGCACTGCCAGGGCGATATGCACCTTGCTGTTGCAAAATGGAAAATAGAGCATCTGCATAAGTTAGAAGTAAAATTTGAAAAGCCCCGCATTGCTTACAGGGAAACGATACGCAAAGCGGCCGATGCCAGTTACCGCCATAAAAAACAAAGCGGCGGGGCAGGGCAGTTTGGTGAGGTCTTTATACGCATCGAACCCTGGCATGAAGGGTTACCTGACCCGCAGGGCCTTACCGTAAGAGGAAGGGATGAATACAACCTGGAATGGGGCGGTAAATTGGTTTTCTTTAATTGCATTGTCGGCGGCGCTATTGATGCAAGATTCCTGCCTTCCATCTTAAAAGGGGTGATGGAAAAAATGCAGAACGGCCCGCTGACCGGCTCTTATGCAAGGGATATAAGAGTGTCGGTGTATGATGGCAAGATGCACCCGGTTGACAGCAATGATATCTCCTTTAAAATAGCAGGTCTGCAGGCATTCCGCCAGGCATTTCAACAGGCCGACCCGCAGATACTGGAACCTGTTTACAAAGTGGAAGTATTGTGCCCTGATGATCTGACCGGCTCTGTGATGGGCGACCTGCAAAGCCGCCGTGCCATTGTGGAAGGCATAGACAGCGAAGGGCATTTTCAGAAAGTGATTGCCAAAGTGCCGCTGGCGGAAATGGACGGTTATTCTTCGTCATTACGTTCCATTACGCAGGGAAGGGCCAAGTTCAATATGCACTTTGAATCTTACGAGCCGGTGCCGTTTGATCTGCAAAAAAGATTGATAGAAGAACATGCAAAGACAGAGAAGGAAGAGTATGCATAATAGAATTTCCCTTTAAAACGTAGCGGCAACTGTTGAATAATAGTTGCCGCTTTTAGTTAAGGTTACTTATTACTTTATCACTACCCACAGTTCGGGTATTTATGGGTTCTGGGAATATATTATTAAATTTGAGTTCGAGGGGGGGTAGTTTATGAAGAAAGTCTTATTTATCCTTTCCGTAATTTTTCTGGCAGCGTGCAGTAAAAATAATGCACCGGCCCATCCAAATGCGAAAATAAAGCAGATAGTCTATGACGGGGGCAACGGTAATATCTATATAATAGCCCGGTATTTTTATGATAGCAATGACCGCATTGAACGCATAGAAAACCCAAGTTATGATAATGGCCAGGAAATTTTCATTGGACAATACCGCACTTATTTCTATAGTATGACCAACAGGCTGGATTCCATCCAAAAATTCAATTACAACCTTTCGCATGGATATTTAAACCTGGCAACAACTGTTTTTGAGTACGACACATGGGGCAAGAAAACAGCAGAGAAAGAAATTTCCCCTTACTCCGGCAACCCTGCAGAAACCACTTTGTTTTTTTACAATGGAAACCTGTTAAGCAAATCAGAATACTATGATAATGCCGGGCTGAAGTCATATAAAGAATATTTTTACACTGCTGAAAAGCTAACTGAAGAGAGGGAATATACTTCCACCGGAAGTCCATTAAGAAAAACCGTATATTCATATACTAACGGCCTGAATACTTTTGTAGAATTATACAGAAGCGATACGGGAGAAAAAACAAGAGAAGTTACTAAAAAATACGACAGTAACGGAAACCTCATCCGGCTGGAATCCCGTGAATTGGTGTTGTACTCTTCAATGTCAAGCTACGATCATATTTACGAGTATTATTGATTGAATGTAGTTTCCTTTTTATCAGAATTTCACACACTCTTTCAACTCCTTTTCCGTATAGGCCAATTTATATTGCGCCAGCACATCCTCCGGAATACCGTTCCACTGGTTGGGTGTGTTACCGGCATAACCGATGTCTTTTACGCCAATTGCAGAAGTATAAAAGCCGGTTGCAACAAGGTTACGCATCAATGTAAAAAAGGAAACACCCGGTTGTAGTTCCGGTTTATCTTTTGCTTTGTTGGGGTAAGCTACCAGGTCAACCATTTCAAGCTGCTCAATGCTGTTGCAATCCACAAAGGATTTATTATACCGGGTAAGGCATTGCATATCCAGCCAACGCAAGCCGCCTTTCAGCGGCACCTGGTGCTGCGGCATATCTTTTACAATAAACTCTATGAACTCCGGCACTTTGGCATCAGAAGCGCTGCCGCTTATTTCATCTTTTGGTATAATAATATCGCCTAAAACAGTAATCGTGGCCATTTCATGGTCAGTAAAAAAATTTTCCTCTGCCAACAGTTTTTTTTCCCGTTTAATTTCATCCGGGTTCCTGTCAAGATTGAAAACAGGTTCTTTACCACTGTCAGAATTTTTGCTTTTATCGTCCGTTTTGCAACCTGCTATGGCCGCAGGGGCAGCAATAGCGCCGGTGGCTATTAGTTTTAATGATTTGCGTCTGTCCATAAAAAAGCTATGAGCTATAAGCTTCGGTTTATAGGTTTTGTTTTTTCATTTCATCAATAATGTACTCCGATGCCCGCATAGAAAGGGCCAGGATGGTCCATGTAATATTCTTATCCGCCTGTGAAACAAACTGGCCGCCATCTACGCAAAACAGGTTTTTGCAGTCATGCGCCTGGCTCCATTTGTTCAGCGCCGATTTTCTAACATCATTGCCCATGCGTACGGTTCCGGCTTCATGAATGATTTCACCCGGCTGGCTCAGTCCCCAATTGTTCTTTTCAGTATCATCGCCGCCCCAGGTTACTACAGCTTTCATATTATGCATAATCTCCTTAAAAGTTTCTTTCATGTGCTTTGCCTGCTTTATCTCGTAATCACTCCACTTCACATTAAACTTCAATACAGGTATGCCGAATTTATCTACCGTCTTTGTATCAATCTCGCAGTAATTGGTTTCCTGCGGAATACATTCACCTCGGCCTGCCATTCCCACACCGCAACCGTAGAAATAGCGATAGTCTTCTTTTAGAGAAGCGCCATAGCCACCGGCTTCTTTCTGATTTCCGTTTACCGGGTATTTCCCGTTCAATCCCTCAATGCCCCAGCTAAAGCCGTAAGAAGGCTGGCTCATGCCGCCCCAGTATTCAATATGGTAACCTCTTGGAAAATCCAGCTTTTTATTATCCAGCCACCAGGGAGAATAGACATGCATACCGCCTACACCATCTTCATTGTACCGCTTCCGGTCAAACAACTGCGGCAGTATGCCACCCACAGCAGCCCCGGTGGAATCGTGCAGGTATTTACCGACAACATTGCTGCTATTGGCCAACCCGTTGGGATGCCGTTGCGATTTTGAATTGAGCAATAACCTGGCGCTTTCACAGGCGCTGGCCGCCAAAATCACCACACGGCCTTCCACCTGGTATTCCATCATGTCGTCTTTGCTTACATAAGAAACCCCGGTGGCCAATCCTTCATTATTGGTAAGCACTTCCCTTGCCATGGCATTGGCAACAATATCAATATTGCCTGTTTTCAGGGCAGGTATAATCAGTGCGTTGGGAGATGAAAAGTCGGCTTTGGCCATGCTGCAATTCCTGTTGCACTGGCCACAGAAAAAGCAAACGCCACGATCATCATTAATTTTTTCTGTTAAGATGGAAAGCCGGGAAGGTATTACACGAACGCCGGCCTGCTGTGCTGCATTTTTTATAAACAGCTCATGCAATCTTGGCTTCGGTGGTTTCAGGAAAATGCCATCCGGATCATTTTCCAACCCTTCATTGGTGCCGAAAATACCGATCAGCTTATCCACCCGGTCATAATAGGGTTTTACATCATCATACCCGATAGGCCAATCATCACCCAAACCGTCAATGCTTCTTCTTTTAAAATCTTTCGGGCCAAACCGAAGGGAAATACGGCCCCAGTGATTGGTACGTCCTCCCAGCATCCTTGCCCTCCACCATAACCATTCGGTCCCGGATTCTTTGGTGTAAGGTTCACCCTCCACCGTCCATCCGCCATAGCAGGCATCAAAATCACCGAAAGGCCGGAGTGTGGTGCTGGCGCCACGGCGCGGGGAATCCCAGGGGTTCTTTAGCTGGGTTACATTTTTCTGCGGGTCGTACATATAGCCTGCTTCTATGATACAGACTTTCAATCCCGCATTGGCAAGGATATAGGCCGCCATGCCGCCGCCGGCCCCTGATCCGATAATGACTGCATCGTATTTTTTTGGCTGCTTCTTTACCTGGAAATCTCCCATATAAAATAAACTGTTTTCTTTATGGCAACAATATAGCCTGTTTATGAATTTGCAAATGGAAAATAGGACTAATTTTTTGCACAGCGCCATTTGTTTACCTTTATTGAAATAAAATTTCAATGAGGAATTTTCTTATGACCCTCGGTATTACAATCACTTTTTTTTCCTGTACTTCAAAGGATACCGGCGGTGAACAATATCCTGTTTACAATGGAACCGACCTTGGCCTGACTTATACGCCCCAAAAGTCAATTTTTAAAATATGGGCGCCTACCGCTTCGGATGCGGAAATTATATTCTATGCTGAAGGCGCTGGCGAAAATGAAACAGCCCGGCATAATATGACAAAAGAAAAGAATGGCGTATGGTCGTTTACAGGCAAATCAAATCTCAAGGGGTCTTTTTATGCGTTCAGGGTTAAAATTGACAGCAACTGGCTGAATGAAGTACCCGACCCTTATGCAAAAACCGTTGGCATAAATGGTAAGAGAGCCATGGTGATTGACCTTTCCGAAACCAATCCCGAAGGGTGGGAACAGGATAAAAGCCCTTCCTTTCACCATCCCACAGATGCTGTTATTTACGAGTTGCATGTCCGGGATGCAAGCATTGCAGAAAATTCAGGCATAAAGAATAAAGGCAAATTCCTTGGCCTGACGGAAACAGGTACCCAAAACCCGGATGGCTTGTCAACCGGCCTGGATCATATTAAAGAGATGGGTGTAACACATGTTCACCTGCTGCCAGTTTTTGATTTTTATTCCATTGACGAAACAAAAGCCAGCCCCAATTACAACTGGGGCTATGACCCGCTGAATTATAATGTACCCGAAGGTTCTTATGCCACCAATCCATATGACGGCATTACAAGAATAAAAGAATTCAAACAATTAATAAAAGCGTTTCATGAAAACGGTTTGAGGGTTGTAATGGATGTAGTGTATAACCACACAGCATTGACAGAAACATCAAACTTTAATCAATTGGTGCCGGAGTACTATTATCGCCACACGGCGGACGGAAAATTCTCCAACGCCACCGCCTGCGGTAATGAGACAGCGAGTGAAAAGCCCATGTTCAGAAAATTTATGCTTGAATCCATGAAATACTGGGTAGAAGAATATCATATTGACGGTTTCCGGGTTGACCTGATGGGGGTGCATGATATTGAAACGATGAATCTCATCTCCAAAGAACTGCATACAATAAAACCGGGTATATTATTATATGGAGAGGGGTGGACGGCCAACCCATCTCCGCTGCCTGATTCCCTGCGGGCATTAAAGGCCAATGCGTCCCAATTAGACAGGATAGCAGTCTTCAGCGATGATATAAGGGATGGAATAAAAGGCAGCGTATTTGATCATGCAGACAGGGGATTTGTAAGTAATAAACCGGGTATGGAAGAAAGTGTAAAGTTTGGCATCGTGGCTTCCTGCCAGCACCCGGAAGTTGACTATTCAAAAATCAATTATTCCAAAGCGCCTTATTCCTCCGGGCCTGCCCAAACAATTACTTATTGCGAATGCCATGACAATCATGTACTGTGGGATAAATTAGCCCTATCTGCCAAAAAGGCCTCGGAAGCTGAAAGAAAAGAGATGTACAAACTGGCTTTGTCCATTGTACTCACTTCGCAGGGCATTACCTTCCTTCATGCCGGTACGGAACTGATACGAAGCAAGCAAGGCGAGGAAAATTCCTTTGAATCCCCCGACAGCATCAATGCCATTGACTGGGGCCTGAAAACAAAAAACAGGGAAATGTCCGAATATGTAAAAGGACTCATAAAATTGCGGAAAGAGCACCCTTTATTCAGATTGCAGGATGCAAAAAGCATAACCGGTCGCATCCGGTTTACAGAAATGCCGGAAGGGACAATAGGATATGAAATAAAAGGGAGCGGAATAGATGGCGAACAGTGGCAGGCCGGTAAAGTGTTTTTTAATGGTACGGATAAAGAGCAGGCGATTTCTCTGGATAGTAACTGGCAATATGCTATAAATAATAACCGGTTTGAAACCGGGCAGGCTGTACAAGGCAATATCCTGTTGAAACCATATAGCTGTACGGTGCTATACCAATAAAATGATTTATGAAATTTCAACTGTTTTTGTTTAGTGTATTCATTTTCTCCTTAACGGCAAAGGGGCAGGAAGGCAATGAGTGGGTGGTTTATATTGTAAAAGGGAATGTAACTGTATCCTACAAAAACGAAATAGAAACCGTTGTAAAAACAGGCGCCGTCCTACACACCGGCGCTATCCTGCAACTTGGCAAATTGTCATCTGCCGTGGTTGTATGCAAACAGGGAAAACCTATATCGCTTACGAAGGAAGGCACTTATTCGGTGAACCGGTGGAGGGATTCCTGCGGTATATCCAAACCTTCTGTTTCTTCACAGTATTTTAAATATGTATGGTTGCAGCTTTATCAGCGAAGCGATGAATACAAAGAAAGACAGAAAAAGAACAGCACCCTTGCTGTTTCAAGAGGGGAGTATGATTCTACCGAAAATGAAGCCGCCCCCAAAAAACTTGTACTGGTTGATTTTGCCCCTGGCCTGGATACCTTAAACTATGCAGGCGGCAGCTTTCCTTTGTCATGGCAGTTTGATAAATACAAAGGCCGTTACCAATTCCTGCTATATACCTCAAAGGACAGAAAGCTTGTTCACAGGCAAACCGTTTCAGAAAGCAAAGTTCTTCTTGACGAGTTCAGTAATAAACTGCATCCCGGCGCCAGCTACGCCTGGACGATTACAGCAGATGGCAATACCGGTGTTATCAGGAGAAGAATATTGAATATTGTAACTGAAGAATCCATCCGGGTCTTTATAAAAAAAATAGAAACCGAAACTGACGTGAAAGAAGATGCGGCTGAAAAGTATTTCCGTATGGCTTATTTATTAGAAAGCAGGCATTACCTGGTGCAGGCATACGACTATTATCAGAAAGCCGTTATAGCTGATCCGCAAAATGAACTATACAGCGCTGTTTTAGATAGGTTCAGAAAAGAATTTTCCCTGTAAGAAAGAACAATCAGTACCTGCTGTTGCGGTCCCTGTTATTGCCGAATTTATTATATCCGCCCGGGCGGTTGCCACCACGTTGAAAACCTCCGCCACCACCGGGCTTGTCTTCCGCTTTTTTTACCACTAAAGTCTTCTTCCCGATAGGAAGGTCATTCAGGCCTTCAATAGCTTCTTTCGCTTCCGTATCATCCGGCATTTCCACAAAAGCAAAGCCCTTGCTTTTACCGGTATCCCTGTCAATAGCAACTTTTACAGAAGTAACAGTTCCGAATTTTTCAAAGAATTCTTCCAGTTCGGCATCATCCATATCATACGGCAGACCGGCAACAAAAAGTTTCATTAATTACTTTTTTATAAAAATAAGTAAGATTGGGCAATATTCAGGCAGAACATTTACCAACTCATTATCCACTATCCCGGTATTTCTTTATAGCATCTTTTCGTAGTAAAAAATGCCCCGGCCTCATTGCTGAAACCGGGGGTCTGACCGACCCGTAGGCCAGTCATTGCAATTATACAACATTTTATGGCAAAAGACCTGAAAATATTATCTAACTTATCTGCCGCTTTCGGCAAGGAAAGCATCATTTATAATATGATTCCAATGGCAAATATTTTATCTTGCCGTTCCAATTAATGCACTTTTAAATTTGTTTACCATACCCGCCCGTTTCAGTTTTTTGCGATTTGCAGTCATATTGATGCTTTCTCATCTGTCGTATGTTGCCCGCACCCAGCTATGCAGCGGCAGTCTTGGCGACCCGGTCGTAAATATAACATTCGGCGGCGCTGGCGGCAGCAACCCGGCCTATGCCCCGTCCAATGTATATACTTACACATCCGATAGATGCCCGAATGACGGGTTTTATACCATTACCACCACCTCCACCAACTGCTTTGGCAATTCCTGGCACAATGTAACGGCAGACCATACCGGCGGCGGTGCCTATATGCTGGTTAATGCTTCTTACGAACCCGGCGACTTTTTTCTTACTACCGTATCGGACCTTTGTCCGAATACTACTTATGAGTTTGCCGCCTGGGTAATGAATGTCATGAAAGCATCGGGCATTGAGCCTAATATCACATTCAGGATAGAACAGCCTGACGGAACGATACTGGGCGAATATGCCACCGGGAATGTCCCGGAAACAGGCTCGCCGCAATGGAAGCAGTATGGCCTCTATTTTACCACGCCGGCAGACAATGCTACAGTTATACTCCGTATAACTAATAATGCACCGGGCGGCATTGGCAACGACCTGGCGCTGGATGATATTACTTTCCGCCCTTGCGGGCCGTTGGTTACGATAGCCATTCCCGGCCAGGATGATGAAATCAATATCTGCGAAGGCGACCCGGCAAACTATACTTTTAATGCCGATGTTTCATCCGCCTATATCGAACCGGCCTTTCAATGGCAGGTAAGTGAAAATGAAGGAAGCACATGGGAGGATATTTCCGAGGCCACAAGCCTTGATTTTTACCGGGCGCCGACTGCAGCAGGCATTTACTGGTACCGGCTTACCGTAGTGGAAGAAAATGCTGTCCGGCTAAAAGCCTGCCGTATCGCTTCCGCCAATAATATTATCATCAATGTTCGCCCCATACCGCAGGTAGATGCCGGACCTGACAGGATAGTGCTGGCTGACAGCAGCATTATTTTACACGCAACTGCCGAAGGAGAAAACCTTAGTTATTTATGGACACCTTCCAACTTTTTATCAACAACCAATGAGCTAAACCCGCAGGCTTCGCCCATCCAGGATATAGTTTATACATTAAGGGCAGAGTCGCCTTATGGCTGTTATAACTCGGATGAGGTAATGGTAAAAGTTATTCATGGCATCTATGCGCCTACTGCTTTTACCCCGAATAATGACGGGTTAAATGATACCTGGCGGGTTCAATATCTCGACCCGGAATGGAAGCCCGTTGCAAGTATTTATAACCGGCACGGCCAGTTGGTGTACCAGCAGGAAGGAATTGATATTTCCTGGGATGGAAGGTTCAAAGGTGTCAGGCAAGATGCAGGTGTCTATGCCTATGTTGTTACGCTTCGCCTGTATGGCCTGATGCTTAAAGGCACATTGACCCTTATACGATAAGCTGGGTTCAAGGCCAAATATCACTAACCGTCTTGTGCCATTGAAAAATAATTTTTCCTGAAGAAGAGGAACACGGATAACGCTGATTGGGCGGATAATCACTGATTTTTTTCAAGACTATCCGTTTTCATCTGTTGTATCAGCGTCATCAGCGTTCCCGCTTTCTGTTTTGCTATGATAATCATACATTTTAATAGCATAGCATGTTAGACAATAACACTAACAATCGTTAACTTTGCGCCACTATTAATTCAATCATGAAAGAAGTTTATATTATTGCCGCTTTACGTACACCAATAGGAAGTTTCGGAGGCTCGCTGAAGGATTTATCCGCCACGCAATTGGGGGCCGTTGCTATTAAAGGTGTAATAGAAAAAGCCGGGATAGACGCTGCCACTGTACAGGATGTATTAATGGGAAGTGTGATACAAGCCAATTTGGGGCAGGCCCCTGCGAGGCAGGCGGCAAAATTTGCCGGGTTGCCCGATCATGTAAACTGTACAACCGTAAATAAAGTTTGCGCCAGTGGTATGAAAGCCGTTTCGCAAGGGGCGCAAAGCATTTTATTGGGTGATGCGGATATTATAGTGGCAGGAGGGATGGAAAGCATGAGCAATGTTCCTTTTTATGCCGACAGTGTACGGTGGGGTAATAAATACGGTAATACAACACTTCTTGACGGACTTGCCAAAGACGGCCTTACCGATGTGTATGACGGAAAAGCAATGGGCTTTGCCGCAGAACTTTGCGCTACTGAATGTAAGGTAAGCCGTGAAGAACAGGATGCTTTTGCCATTCAAAGCTATCAGCGGAGCCAGGCCGCATGGGAAAAAGGATTATTTGCTGAAGAAATTATTCCTGTAGCAATACCACAGCGCAAAGGAGAACCTGTTCTGTTTGCAAAAGATGAGGAGCCTTACAATGTAAAATTTGATAAAATCGCCTCTCTGAAAGGCGCATTTATTAAAGACGGTACCGTTACGGCTGCCAATGCATCCACCATGAATGACGGCGCTGCGGCCTTGCTATTAATGAGCAAAGAAAAAGCGGATGCACTGGGATTAAAACCCATTGCCAGGATATTATCCTATGCCGATGCAGAGCAGGCGCCGGAATGGTTTACCACCACACCTTCATTAGCCGTACCCAAGGCAGTGGAAAAAGCCGGGTTAAAGATGAGTGATATTGAGTACTGGGAACTGAACGAAGCCTTTGCTGTTGTAGGCATTGAGAACTCAAGAAGAATGAAACTGGACCCTGCAAAAGTGAATGTTCATGGCGGGGCCGTATCATTGGGTCATCCGTTGGGTTGCAGCGGCGCAAGGATTATTGTTACGCTGATAAATGTATTAAAAGCCAATAATGCAAAATACGGTGCAGCCGGTATCTGCAATGGCGGCGGTGGTGCGTCTGCAATAGTAATTGAGAATATTTCGTAAATACTTATGGAAGTTATTGTAAGAGGATTGCTATTATTTCTGGCAATCCTTTTTAATACTGTGATATAGAACACAAATTTCTGACAAGAAAGTTATTTTTGAATACGGAGAAAAATTAATGACCACCGAAATCAGGAATATTAAATGGCTTGTCAATACCCGTTCAGAGAACAGGTTATTGAAAGGGAAAGAACTGGCTGAACTTCCCTGCATTGAAAATGCCTGGCTGCGTATCGAAGACGGCGTGATTGCTGATTTCGGCAGCATGAGTGAATTGCCTCCGGCAACTGATGACGAAAATTATATAGATGCCTCCGGCCAGTTGGTGTTACCTGCCTGGTGCGACTCCCATACCCATCTTGTTTTTGCCGCCAGCCGGGAAGATGAGTTCGTTGATAAAATCAACGGGCTGGGCTATGCTGAAATTGCCGCCAAAGGCGGAGGCATATTAAATTCGGCCCGCAAATTGAACGCAATGCCTGAAGAGGTATTACTGCGGCTTGCCTTGAACCGGCTGAATGAAGTAATGGAGATGGGCACCGGCGCTATTGAAATCAAAAGCGGTTATGGCTTATCGGTGGAAGGCGAATTAAAAATGCTGCGTGTCATTCAGAACCTGAAACAAATTTCCCCCATACCTGTCAAAGCCACTTTTCTCGGCGCCCATGCTTATCCTGAAGCATACAAAGAAAACCACCACGGCTATATTGATATTATCATTAGAGAAATGCTGCCGGTAATTGCAGAAGAAGGCCTGGCTGACTATATTGATGTGTTTTGCGAGAAAGGCTTTTTTTCACCGGAAGAAACGGAAGAAATATGCCTTGCAGGAATTAAATACGGGTTAAAGCCAAAGCTACATGCCAACCAGCTCAATCTTTCAGGCGGTGTGCAAACAGGGGTGAAGTTAAATGCGGTAAGTGTAGATCATCTCGAAACAGTGGATGAAGAAACCATTAATGCACTTGCCGGTTCCAATACAATCGGTACCTTATTGCCAACAGCCGCTTATTTTCTGCGAATGCCTTTTCAGCCTGCACGCCGGTTGATTGATGCCGGTTGCGCCATTGCACTGGCATCTGATTACAATCCCGGCTCTTCCCCTTCGGGAAATATGAATACTGTGGTGTCCATGAGTTGTATCGGGATGAAAATGTTGCCGGAAGAAGCCATCAATGCCGCTACTATCAACGGGGCTTTTGCCATGGAACTGGAGAACGAAGTGGGTTCCATTACGAAAGGGAAAAAAGCCAATCTTATTTTTACAAAACCTATCCCTTCGTTGGCTTACCTGCCGTATGCTTTTGGCAGTAACAATATTGATAGGGTGATGATTTCCGGCGAATGGGTGTAGGGCATGAGTTAATAATTTCCCGCTAAGGCACTAAGAGCACAAAGTTTTTTATGAACAAGTAAGTTCTCTTTGTGTGCCTGGGGGCTCTGTGGGAAACCTCATGTATGCCATTAACCTGTAAACAAATAACTTAGCAATTAAATACATACTTCATGCAACCGATAATAGAATGTGTTCCCAATTTCAGCGAAGGAAATGACTTAAACATCATCAAACAAATAACAGATGAGATCGAAACGGTTGAAGGTGTCCGCTTATTGAATGTGGACCCCGGCAAAGCTACCAACCGCACTGTTGTAACTTTTGTAGGCCATCCCGAAGCCGTTATTGAAGCGGCATTTCTCGCCATAAAAAAAGCCGGAGAACTGATTGACATGAGCAGGCACAAAGGCGAACATCCGAGAATGGGCGCCACCGATGTTTGCCCGCTGATACCTATTGCCGGTATCAGCATGGAAGAAACCGTTGCTTATGCACAAAGGCTTGCTGAAAGGGTGGGTAAAGAATTGCAACTGCCGGTGTACCTCTACGAAGCGGCACAGCCTGATAAAAAAAGAAACAATTTATCTGTAATAAGGGCAGGCGAATACGAAGGTTTTTTCAAGAAAATAAAACAACCCGAATGGAAGCCCGATTTCGGCCCCGCTGAATTTGATGCAAAGAGGGGAGGAACCGTTATCGGCGCAAGGGACTTTCTTATCGCTTACAATGTAAACCTCAACACTACTTCTGTCCGCAGGGCTAACGCTATTGCTTTTGATGTGCGGGAAGCCGGAAGAAAAATAAAGAATGAAAAAGGTGAAGACATTGTGCAACCCGGCACTTTGAAATCAGTAAAAGCGATTGGCTGGTACATTGAAGAATATGGCATTGCACAAATCTCCATGAACCTTACGAATATCAATGTTACACCCGTTCACATCGCTTTTGATGAAGTATGCAAAAAAGCCGATGCAAGGGGCATCCGGGTAACCGGAAGCGAACTGGTGGGGCTGATTCCGCTCAATGCGATGCTGGAAGCGGGAAAATATTTTTTACGCAAACAAAAACGGTCAACCGGCGTATCGGAAAAGGAATTGATAAAGATTGCCGTTAAATCCATGGGGTTAGATGAACTGTCGCCTTTCAACCCCGAAGAACGTATCATTGAATACCAGTTGAAGAATAAAGCCGACAGTAAGTTGGTGAGCATGACGCTGACCGGTTTTGCCGATGAAACGGCGAGTGAAAGCCCGGCGCCGGGCGGCGGCTCTATTTCGGCCTATATCGGGTCATTGGGTATTTCCCTTGCTACGATGGTGGCCAATCTTTCCTCGCACAAAAAAGGCTGGGATGAAAGATGGGAAGAATTCAGCAACTGGGCCGAAAAGGGGCAGTATTATAAAGATGAACTGCTCTGGCTGGTGGATGCCGACACCTCCGCTTTCAACAAAATAATGGAAGCCATGGGCCTCCCGAAAGCAACGGAAGAAGAAAAAGCGGTTCGCCAAAAAGCCATCCAGGAAGCCACCCGGTTTGCTATTGAAATCCCTTTTAAAGTGATGGAAAAAGCATACGAAAGCATGGAAATAATAAAAGCCATGGCGGAAACCGGCAACCCCAACTCCGTAACCGATGCTGGGGTGGGGGCTTTGTGTGCCAGAAGCGCCGTAATCGGGGCTTTTATGAATGTGAAAATCAACGCCGGAGGGTATGATGATAAAGATTTTGTTTCAGATATTCTGGCAAAAGGAAAAGAAATAGAAAACAAAGCCATAGCTTTAGAAACAGAGATAATAAAGTTGGTCAATGAAAAATTGGGAAACTAAACAAGCCACACCGGAGCAGGCAAATGGGCATGCCATGCGCCACCTTAAAATTTACAGCAAGCAGGATATTTTGTCCCTGACCAGGCTGCGCCGTTTTGAAACCAAGCTCGGCGAAAGGTTGCAGGTGGTTGACCAGGACAACCTGAAAGAAGCCATTGAAAAATCAACCGCCCGGTTTGTGCTTTTTGGCGTGCCGGAAGACCTTGGCGCCAAAGGGAATTTAGGGATGGGCGGCGCCGATACCTTATGGATACCTTTTCTTCAGAGTTTTCTGAATATTCAAAGCAATGATTTCTTTGACGGCGGGGAAATCCTGCTGGTAGGTCATTTTGATTTCGGGGATATTCAATACTTAATAGATACCACGGCAAGGGGAGAAGAGGAAAAAACAGAAGCCTACCGCCATGCCGTAACTGCTATTGACGATGAGGTGGAGCAGCTTGTAAAAATTATTACCTCCTGTAAAAAAATACCCATTGCCATTGGTGGCGGGCACAACAATTCTTACCCGCTGATAAAAGGCGCTGCCAAAGGCTGGCATAAGGCGGGCCTTATTCCGATAGCGCAAATCAATTGCATCAACCTGGATGCCCATGCCGATTACCGGCCCATTGAAGGCCGGCATAGCGGCAATGCCTTCCGCTACGCCGAAGAAGACGGTTACCTTCAGAAGTACTGTGTGATCGGGCTGCATGAAAACTACATTCCCCAAAATGTGTGGGTGGACATCGTCAACAACCCGTTTATTGACTGCATTACTTTTGAAGACATTTTTGTACATGAGAAAAGAACATTTCTTCAGTCCGTAGCCCATGCCACCGGCTTTACCGAAGACACACTTACCGGCATTGATATAGATATTGACGGCATCCAGAACACACTCAGCAGCGCCATGACGCCTGTCGGTTTTCAACCCATACATGCCCGGCAGTATTTAACATTTGCTGCCGCCGATACCAAACCGGCTTACCTGCATATCTGCGAAGGCGCCACAAGGCTTTCTGACGGAAGAACCGATACTACCAGCGGCAAACTCATCAGCTACCTGGTAAGCGATTTTGTGAAGGGGTTGCAGGTTTGGTGAACCCGGCGGCAGAGAGAAACTTTTCAAGAACGCCGAGTCCACCCTGCTGCACAAAGCCACGCAGTGAGACTCGGCTGGGAAATAATACTCACTTTAATCTTATGGATAAGTATAAAATTATTTCGAATGAAGAAGCTATTCAATTGGTTGGCGATTATAACTTAAATCCTGTTTTTATAGAGTTTTACCCTGAATATAGAGGCAGTTATTCAACTTATCAATTGCCTGATGGTAACTATATGGTAGTTTCATCCAATTTTAGAAAGGTCTATCCTGCAATAATATTTTATGATTTGGAATTATTTGAAGAAGCAGTTAAAACTCAGAAATTTCCAATCCCCGAATCAGATATGATTTTCCTTGAAGCGAATCAAGATAAAATCATCAATTATAGGGATAACAATCTTTTTTTTCAAGAATATTTAAAAAGTGAATTGAACTATAATGGCTCCTTTTTAAACGTAAATGACTTTAAGAACATTTTTGAACTATTAAATGAATTTGTAAAAGATCCTAGAAAAGAGGAGCAAAAAAAAGATGGAGTTGTTGCTTCATTTGTAATGTTATTCTTGTCAAAAGCGAGTTTGAATAATAGGTTTATTATTGACTTTAGAGATTATTATGGTGTTTTTAATAGATATTATGTTCCTGTACTCAAAAGAACAAATATAGTTTCAGGAGGCTTAAGGTTCCATTTTGAAAAAGTGCTTCCCATTGAGCATGCTTGGGTTTCTTTATCACAAGGAACAAAAGGAAATCAATTTGATGATTTTTGCTTAACTATTGGTGTAACATTGGAATAGAGCTGTACCATGGGTACAACGGTTTATGGGTCTAGAAGTTGGACCGGTGCTATTGGGTTATTTGATGGATTTAATCCTTCACAACCAAATCCAGATAGGTTTTCTGATGAGGAGAGCCCTTTAGGGTGGAAATTTCTAGGAGAATGGAATAAATCAACCAACGGGACAAAAGCAGAAACACTTAAGAACGGAATACGTTTAACTAGTACTGGAAATGTCAAGCATAACCGGTGGTCTCCATTACGCAATTTTTCTAAAACGATAAAAAGATGGTTATTCTAAATTTCAAGGAAATGATAGTTAAGTTTGCGGGTGCATGTGTAATCTTATTTTGCAGTTGTACTGGTTCTAAAATGAAAAAGAGGTATTCTGATAGAATCGAGAAGGTCGTTGAAAGGGGTGCAGAAGGAAACGTGGTTAAGACTTTTGACGGATTTATGTATAGAATCTACGATTCAAAAGGAAGGAGAATTGAAAGTTATGGAAATCCTCAGAGAGTGGATAAGAACGATAATTAACTATTCTGATACTTTGGTATTAATAAAGTATTATGTATTTAAAGAAGACAATGTTGACTGCCTTATTATTGACTCTGAAGATTGCCATATTTTTAACTATTATTACAAAAAAGGTAAACTTATCAAATCCGAAACTTATAACCCGGTAAAAAACAGTTCCGGTAAAGTAATTAAGCATGAACTTGTAGATGTTGAAACCAAACCGAAATTCAATCCATTTATTTGGCATTTACCGGATTATCTGAAGCAATAGGCTTTTCCGCAGCTACAGATGTTTTCCCATCGCACAAGGCAGGCACACAAAACCAGCAAAGGCCAATCAAAAGTTTTGGAAGGAAAAGTGCATCTTGCAATTTGGAGAAAATACCAATAATTGGTATTTTTGAAAAAACTGTAGGTATGGCAAAAAACACATCCATTCTTTTAGGCGATTATTTTGACAATTTTATCAACCACCAGATTCAGAGTGGACGTTACGCTTCTGCAAGTGAAGTTGTAAGAGCTGCTTTACGGCTTTTTGAGCAAGAAGAAAACCAAAAAAACGAACTTGTAAAAGAACTCAGGAAGGGCGAAAAATCTGGGTTTGTTCAAAAATTTGACCGAAAAAAATTTATCAGGAACATTCACGGTAAATATTTACCGAAATGAGTTATAAAATCAGTGTCAAAGCATCGGAGGACATTGAAACTATCTGGCTTTACACTTTTGAGAACTGGTCATTGGAACAGGCAGATCGGTATATTAACCTGATTCTTGACGAAATCGAATACCTGGCGGCTAACCCTGATTCGGGGAAAGACTTTAATGCAATCAGAAAGAACTACCGGTATTCAAAAGTAAAGTCCCACTTAATTTTTTACCGGCTTATTGACAAGCAAAGTGGTATTGAGGTTATCAGGGTATTACATCAAAGGATGGACTTTGAAAACCGCCTGACTGAATAGAAATTGCCAGCATAAAAAAAGCAGCCCGAAGGCTGCCTTATCAAAATTAAAACACTACTTTTTTTTTATTCAACCGGTGTCAGGTATTGTGCATAGGCATACCCTTCTTCTCCGTCGTCAGTACGTATAAGCCACCACAGGTCGCTGCTCTGGCTTACTACGGTTACTATTTCATGATGAGCGGCTTTGCCCACAATTTCCTGGTCAACGCCGGGGCCTTTGCGAATGTTCAGGTTAGACCTTTCCGTAGTTACCTTGGCCTGTGTTACCGGTACCGAAGGGCTGACTTTTACGTTCATCACCAGGTCGCCGGAAAGAAAATTCGGGTCCAGCTTATCGTAAATGCTCCACAACTCGTCTTTTACCTGTCCTGACGGCGCTTCGCCGTCAATGTAAAGAACATTATCCTGCTCACGAACCTGCAAATTGCCGACACCGGCCACATTGGCCGCATCAATCAGTTCCTGGTATTTATCCTGTATTGCCATAATAATAAAGTTTTAAAAGTTATTTGATAGTAAGACCTGTAAGGTCGTATCCTTTTGATTTCAGTTTGTCAAGCGTTTGTTTCAGCAACACCCATTTTGCTTTTGCAATCTGTCCCTGGAGTACAATTTTTCCGTCCTGAACAGCAGATGTAACGCCGGGTACATCCTTCAAAGCATCTGCCAATGCTTTCTCCAGTACATCGTCTTCGGGATTAATGACCGGAGCGGGAACAGTCGTATTGTTGACAACTGATTTTACACCCTTCACCGCAGCAACAGTAGTTGCAAGCGCCGCCTGTGCTGCAGCATCCTGTACCTGGCCGGTTATGGTTGCCACTCCATCCGTTACAGCCACTGCCACGCCGGGATAAGCGCTAACTACAGTTTCGATAGCCGCTTTAATATCGGCATCTTTTGGCTTCTTTTTACAGGAGGTGGCTCCGAAAGAAAGAGAAAGGGCAAGCATACCCAAAAAAACAATTGAGGCAAATGATTTTTTCATACTTAAAATTTTGTGCAGCAATCTACCTGATAAGAGATAGGAGATAGCCACTTTTCGACAAAAGCCCTTTTTCTTACGATAAAGGACATTATTTACTTTCCAAATCTATTATTTTTTCAAATACCCGCTCATATTCGGCGCTTAGTTCTGCCAGCTTTTTTTCTGCTTTTTGGTAGGCTTTTTCAGTTTCCAGGAATTGGCCCTTGTCTTTATACGTATCCGGGTTACTGAGAGAGGCTTCCAGTTGATCTTTCTCCAGTTTTAAAGCCGCTATTTTTTCTTCTAACTGCTCAAACAGTTTCTTTTGCTTTTGCAGTTCCTTTTTTTCTTCTTTGTTTATGGAAGTACCCGTTGGTGGCGGGGCGGTTTTTACTGTTGCCGGGGCAATTTCAGGCTCTTTTACATTTTTCCCTTCCTTGTTCAACTGGGCTTTTTTGCGTTCGTTCTCTGCAAGTCTTTCAGTCCAGGCCACCCATTCGTCATAAGTGCCCTTGAATTCCCTGATCTGGTGGTCGGCTATTTCCCATATTTTATTAGCCGTTTTGGCAATAAAATGCCGGTCGTGGCTTACAAGGATAATACTGCCTTCATATTTATTTAACGCAGCGATAAGAAGGTCGCAACTGTGCATGTCCAGGTGGTTGGTAGGCTCGTCAAGCATCAGGAAATTGGCTTTGCTGATGATGGTTTTTGCCAGGGCCACCCTTGCTTTTTCGCCGCCGCTCAATACTTTAATTTTTTTATCGGCATCATCTCCGCTGAATAAAAAGCAGCCCAGCAGGGTGCGGAGTTCCAGTTCCGTCATCTGGCTGCCACATTCTTTCATTTCATCGATGATGGTATTATTGACATTCAGCGCTTCCAACTGGTGCTGTGCATAAAAGCTTTCTTCTACATTATGGCCCCATCTTCTTTCACCGGAAAAAGGTTCAATGCCTGCAATAATGCGGAGCAATGTGGATTTTCCCTTACCATTGGCGCCAATCAACGCTATTTTATCCCCCCGGTCAATTTCAGCAGAACTGTTTGCAACAATTGTATTGTCCCCGAATTTTTTGCCGACATTTTTTAATTCCACCAGCACTTTTCCCGGCGTTTTATCCACCCTGAAATTGATGCGGATATTCGGCCTTTCCATATTTGCCTCTTCAATACGTTCCAGTTTATCTAATTTCTTGATGATGCTTTGGGCCATGGCTGCTTTGGATGCTTTTGCCCTGAACCGTTCCACCAGCCGTTCATTCTGCCGTATATAGTCTTGCTGGTTTTCGTAGGCTTTCTGCTGCAACTCTGTCCGTATCGCTTTTTCCTTTTCATAAAAATCATAGTTGCCGCTGTAGATATGCAGTTGCTGCTGATATACTTCCACGATTTTTGTTACCATCCTGTTCAGGAAATATTTATCGTGGCTCACGATGACTACCGAGCCCTGGTAGTGTTGCAGGTATTTCTCCAGCCATTCGATTGAAGGGAGATCAAGGTGGTTGGTAGGCTCATCCAGCAGCAGCAGATCGGGTTTTTGAAGTATCATTTTGGCCAGCAGCACCCGCATCCGCCAGCCCCCGCTGAATTCGCTGTAAGGCCGCTGCAGGTCGGCATTGGAAAAACCCAGCCCCTGCAATATTTCTTCGGTTTTATGATGTATGTTATACCCGTCAAGCGTATCCATTTCCTGTAGCCTGTCGGAATAGTCATGCAATATTTTCTCGTCGCCTGTTTTTTCCAATTCCTTGCCCAGTTCTTCAATTTCCTTTTCCAACTGTAATACCCGTTCAAAAGCGCCTAATGCCACTTTCAGGATAGAGTCAGAAGTATCGAAACTAAGGAGGTCCTGGTGCAGGTAGCCGATAGAAGTGGCCTTGCTTCTTTCAATAGAGCCTTTGGAAGGACTGTATTCCCCGGTAAGCAGCTTCAGCAGGGTAGATTTACCCGTTCCGTTGTACCCGATAAGCCCGATTCGTTCATTGGGCTGAATATGCCAGGTGGCATCTTCTATTAAAACCCTTGACCCGAATTCGAATGTTACATTTTGCAGCCCTGCCAGCATAAATTAAAGGTATTACTGTCGCTCTTGTTTATTAATCAGGCTGCAAAATTAATGGTTTAGAAAATCCGCCCCTTGCAATTATCTTTGCATACTTTCTGAATATGAAGAATATAATTGAAATACTCGGGATTGTTTTACCGGCGCTAATCATTTTATTGGGCATTATCAGGGTGTTTGTTAAAAATACAAAAGGCATTAACGGGCTTACAATGCTATTTGCCATTTTATTACTGATTATCGGGTTTGTGCAATACCATATTTTTTCAGCATCAGGCGCTGCTAAAGATGACGGCCCCAGGCCCTTGCCGCTCACAGTAAGCAAGCATAGCCCGCAATTCAACCAGTCCATTGAAAATGTGCTGACCGCTTATATCCGGATGACGGATGGGTTTGCCAATAGCGACCTCGCTGCAATAGAAAGCAGTGCGGGGGAAGTAAAAATTTCTTTGGACAGTCTTTTACTGGCTGAACTGCAAACAGATTCCCTGATCTATGAAACGGCTGTTCAGCCTTTCAGCAATGCCAAAAGCGCTGTGGAATCGCTTATTGCCGCAAAAGGGCTGGATGAAAAACGAAGCACACTCAATAACCTCTCCGGCGAACTGTACTCTTTGTTCCGCATAGTAAAGTACGACCTCTTCAAACTATATTGGAAAGAATGTCTTTCCGGTTTAGGGCCTGACAAGCCGGGATACTGGCTAAGCAAAACAGAAGATACTACGAACCCCTATGGCATAGAAAAATGTGCCGAAATAAGAAGCAGCATCAACTTTGTAGCCGATACGGCCCGCTGATATACCGGTAACCCGCTAAAAAAAGCCCTGCTTTTCAACAGGGCTTTCTGCAAATCAACTTGGATTTAAAAATTGTTATCAGGTTGAAATTAATACAAAAAAGCAACTCTTTATAGACCGGCTCCTTAATTTGTTATTTTCTTAAAATTTCTTGTTTACGGACAAGAAATAAAACGATAAGGATACAATCACATTGATTTGCATCAAGAAAAAAAGGATGACAAATAAAAGAAAACTATAACAGGAGAAAGGTTTAGCGGGAAGATGCCATTTCCTTGTCATATATAAACCGCACCATGGCGTTTTTGTTATCGTCTGAAGTAAGGTTCAATTGGTATCTTTTTTTCCCTGCATGAATAATCATTAAAGCCGTATTCGGAGGGATAGAGCCGAGGTTTTCACCTACCATAATAAGCTCCTGTTCCGGACGGTTCACATCTATTCTGATTGTAATAGAGACAGGAACGGTACTCAGCCTTACGTTGGTAACAACAGGGATGGCATTGGCATATACGGAAATAGTATCATCATCTACCTGGCCGTTATCATAAAAATCAATCCTTATATCCCCTGTATCCACCCTGATTTCTTTAACCAATTCAATTTTTTTATTTACCAGCGCCGGTGGCAACCGCATCGTTTGCTTAAAAGACAGTTTTTCTGTTCTTGTTAGCACAATAGTACCGGGGTCGCAGGATATACGGGGATTTTTGGATAGTCCGGTCCATGAGCCTCTCAACTGTTCTTCTATAATACCATTGTTCTCGCCTTTATGATAAGAAAGCCTGTACATCTTAGTGCATAATTCGCAATCGCCTTTTAATTTAAAAGTAACAACGCCGTTTTCGCTGATGAGCACCAGGTTGCTATCCTTTTTATATTCTCCTTCAAACTCTTTTTCGGCATAGTTCAGCGTATCAAAGAAATGATAAACGGTTCCAACAATACGGCTGCCCACCATCTGCACCTGCAATTCAATATTATAAACCGGGAAGCAGGCATTGGGGGCCATTACGATTTTGCCTTTCCAGGTTCCGTTAATATTCTGTGCCTGTAAAGAAAAGGAGGCCAGCGCCAATACCAGTATATGCAAACGTCTTATCATCCGGAAGGAAAAATAGCTGAAAATTCGATGGGAAAAGAAAAATTTGGAGCAACGGTAACCGTTGTACCAGGCAGCCGGGAATTACTGTTTCTTTTTCACATACCTGAGCTTCACCATGGCATTTTTCTGCTCAGTGGAAGTAATGCGTACATCAAACCGCTGGCCGCCTGATTCTACAATCATCAAAGAAGTATTGGGCGGTATGCGGCCAAGATTTTCCGCCACCATAATCAGTTCATTATCTGCCTCCCGTTCTGTATCTAATTCCAGTTCGATAATAAGCGGAGATGCCGTAAGCCGCTGCGAGGAAAGTACCAGCTTATTATTAAAATAGACAGAGATGGTATCGTCATCTATTTCCCCGTTGTCATACAGCTTTATTATCACTTTTTCGTCAGGTACGGTCAGTGTTTTAACCAGTTCATTGCTCCTCGTTTTTAAAATACCGGGAACGGGCACAACAGGACGGTCCACTTTGGGCAGTGGCTTACTGACAGTAACGGAAGAATCGTTGTCTGCCTTTTTTACAACTGGGTTATTATCTTTTGTTACCGGCTTTTTAACAGGGGGTTGGTTAACAATTACCGGCTTTTTTTGAGGCGAAGTCCCGGTAGTAGTACCGCCATCTTTTTTTACCGGTGGTTTGTTAACGATAACCGGCGCCTGCTTTATTTTTCCCCGAAGAAAAGGCTCAATATAAAAATCTGACGTTGTAACCTTTCGGAGAAACACTTTACCGCCACCGCAGTTATCGCCTTTTTTATTGAGTTTACTGTCTTCTTCAAACTTGCTGGTAAAAGTGCCTTCCAGGAATTCTTCCTTACCCGAACGTTCATACTTAAAAATACATTTCATTATACAGGCAGTAGAGCCTTGTGACATCGTCAACTCCACGGTTTCTATTTCCTGTATCAAGGCGCTTTGTCCTTTTTTGCTAAAAGAACCGGTCAGTTTGGCTTTTCCGTAAAAAACTGTGTTGAGATAGGAATAGGAAACCCCTGAAACAAAATTGCTGTTGTGCTTTATCTGCAGTTCAAACTTGTATTGCTGATAGCCTTCCGTAATAAAATAGCCCCTCCAAATACCTGTAAGGTTCTGTGCATGGGCAACTGGCGCCAAAAACTGAATGAAAAAAAGTAGCAAGAATCCTGATGGGGTTCGTTTCGTCACGGGTCAAAGCTAAAAATAAAAAGGACAGTATAACCTGTTTATACGGGTAATGGATTGTTAATATTTTGCAGGCACAGAAAAATATATTGCCATGAGGAAATAGCAATTTACCCGGCGCTATTTGCAGTTATTATGTCTTCACTAAGATTTGCTACCTTTGCCACCCGTTAAAACAGGGAGTTTTTGAATGATAAACATTACTTTACCGGATGGCGCTGTCAGGCAATACAGCAAAGGCATTACACCGCTTGACATTGCAAAATCAATATCCGAAGGGCTGGCCAGGAAGGTGCTGGCGGCTGATGTAAACGGCGAGGTTCGTGATGCTACAAGGCCCATCAATGAAGATGCAACACTACGCTTACTGACATGGGATGACAAAGAAGGTAAAAGCACTTTCTGGCATTCATCGGCCCACCTGATGGCCGAAGCGGTGGAAACCATGTTTCCCGGCGTGAAGTTCTGGGTAGGCCCGCCGCTTGAAAACCCCAAAGGATTTTATTATGATATGGACCTCGACGACCGGAAATTAACCGAGGAAGACCTGGCCGGGCTTGAGAAAAAGATGGCAGAACTGGCCAAAGAGAGCAACAGCTATACCCGCAAAGAAATGTCAAAAGCCGATGCGGTAAATTATTTTACGGATAAAGGAGATGAATATAAACTGGACCTGCTACAGGGTCTTACTGACGGCGAGATTACTTTTTATACACAAGGCAGGTTTACAGACCTCTGCCGCGGGCCGCATATTCCCAATACCGGGTTCATTAAAGCCATTAAGCTAACCAACATTGCAGGGGCTTACTGGAAGGGCGATGAAAAGAACAAGCAACTGACAAGGGTGTATGGAGTAACCTTTCCCTCCAAAAAAGAACTGGACGAACATTTGCTGATGCTCGAAGAAGCCAAAAAAAGGGACCACCGCAAACTGGGCAAGGAACTAAGCATCTATACCATGGATGATGATGTAGGGCAGGGGCTTATTATGTGGATGCCCAATGGAACCGTTGTTATTGAAGAACTGGAAAAACTGGCCAAGGAAACAGAAACGGAGGCAGGGTACAAACGGGTGGTAACACCGCATATCGCAAAAGAAAGTATGTACCTCACCAGCGGCCACCTGCCATATTACGCCGACAGTATGTACCCGCCAATGGAAATAGACGGGGAAAAATATTATCTCAAGTCAATGAACTGCCCGCATCACCATAAGATTTTTGCAGCAGAACCTAAAAGCTACCGGGACCTGCCATACCGTATTGCAGAATATGGAACGGTGTACCGGTACGAGCAAAGCGGTGAACTGTTCGGACTGATGCGGGTCCGCTGCCTGCACATGAATGATGCCCACATCTATTGCACCAAAGATCAGTTTAATGATGAGTTTCGTGCAGTAAATGACATGTACCTGAAATATTTTGAGATATTCGGCATTGATAAATATGTGATGCGTTTGTCGCTTCACTCCCCGGAAAAGCTGGGTATAAAATATGTGAACGAACCGGAATTATGGAAAGAAACGGAAACCATGGTCCGCGATGTGCTCACAGAATCAAAAATACCTTTTGTAGAAGTGCAGGACGAGGCGGCTTTTTACGGCCCCAAAATAGACGTTCAGATATTCAGTGTAATAGGCAGGGAGTTTACCCTGGCTACCAACCAGGTTGATTTTTCGCAGGGGCGGAGCTTTAATCTGCATTATACCGGGCAGGACAACAAAAATGAAACCCCGCTGATTATCCACCGGGCGCCATTGGGAACACATGAACGGTTTATCGGCTTTTTGCTGGAGCAATATGCAGGAAAGTTCCCGGTATGGCTGGCGCCGGTACAGGTAAAGATTTTGCCGATCAGCGATAAATATGCAGACTATGCAAAATCTGTTTCAGATAAGTTGAAAAAAGCAGATATTCGCAATGAAGTGGACGACCGGAATGAGAAAATCGGTAAGAAGATCCGCGACACGGAAATACAAAAGATTCCCTATATGCTGGTAGTTGGAGAAAAAGAAATGACCGAAAACAAAGTGGCGGTAAGAAGGCAGGGGGCCGGTGATATAGGGGTATTATCCGTAGAAGAATTTATGGACCGGGTAAGAAAAGAAATTACGGAACGGAAAGACATAGCTGTTGCCGTAAATCAACCCGGCGCTTAATTTACAAATTATTAACCCCCTTAATCCTGTAAAGGGGATATTAAACCCAAAATGGTTTTCCTTCAGGAAGAAAACATAACTAAAACGATTCAATGGCAGTACCAAAAAAATCCGCCGGGGGCGGGTTCAGCAGACCCCCGGGACAAGGAGGCTTTAAACCCGGAGGCGGAGGATTTAGCAGAGGTGGTTTTAACCGAAACCGGTTTCCTCAAAGAAGAGAAGCAGAACACCGGATTAATCAATTTATAAAAGCGCCGCAGGTTCGCCTGGTAGGCGATAATGTAGAAGTGGGGATTTATAGTATCCAGGAAGCATTAAAAATTGCAGAAGCGCAGAGTTTGGACCTGGTGGAAATATCCCCGCAGGTGGATCCGCCTGTGTGCAAGGTGATTGATTATAATAAATTCCTTTACGATAAGAAGAAGAAGGAAAAAGAAATGAAGGCCAAAAGCAAGGTTTCTGAGGTGAAAGAAATCCGCTTTACGCCAAATACTGACGACCATGATTTTGAATTCAAAACAAAACATGCCGTTGAATTTCTTAAGGATGGAAATAAAGTAAAAGCCTACGTACAGTTCAAAGGAAGGTCCATTCAATTCCAGGACAGGGGGCAGCTTTTGCTATTGAAATTTGCAGAACGGCTTGCCGAGGTGGGCATATTGGAAAACATGCCAAAAATGGAAGGCAGAAGAATGCTCGCCATGTTTGCGCCCAAAGGCAAAAAGAAATCCTGATAACAACGTTTCCTGAACCCGTTTATATACATTAAACGGGTTTCTATTTTAATTCGCCGGATTCCCTGCTATTTAACCATTTATATAAAACCTGTCTGGCCCAACGGTAGTTAATTTTAATTTATACGCTTCTTAATAATATCCATTCATAAAAACTTCCATATGCGAACCATTATGTATTTATCGGCCCTATGTTTTTCCTTGCTTACAGCCTTTTCGCTGTCAGCCCAGCCGTCCTCAAGACCGGATACTACCCGGAGGCCGGGACCACCGACGCCTGCAAAAGGCCCTAAGCCCTATGCCGATGTCATTACTTCAAAAGCTGTTTCCAAAAAAGGTTTTATTAACGTACACAAAGTTGATGAAACTTACTTTCTTGAAATTCCTGATTCCATCCTTAACCGGGACATACTTGTAGTAAACCGCATTTCCAAGGCAGGCGCCGGTATGCGTATCGGAGGTTTCTTCGGATACGGCGGCGATCAGATAGGACAGAATGTGATCCGCTTTGAAAAAGGGCCTGGTAATAAAATCTTTCTCCGCACCATTTCTTTTGCAGAGTATGCCAAAGATTCTACATCGCCGATGTTCACCGCAGTAGAAAAATCAAATGTGCAGCCCATTTCCGCTTCATTTGACATAAAAGCATCGGGTAAGGATTCGACAGGGGCTGTAATTGATATTACAAGTTTCATAGAATCCGACAATCCTGTTTTGGTTTTTAGTGCCTCTACAAAAACGTTCCTTCGCTTATCATCAGTACAATCAGATAAATCTTACATTATTGATGTAAATGCTTACCCTGTTAATATTGAAATAAAAACGGTTAAAACATACGGCCGTACCCCGGCCCCGGCAAGTACCACAGGGGGAGGGGGAGGCGGAGGCGGAGGCGCTGCTGCATCCTCAGGCAACCTGACCATGGAGCTAAACAGTTCGCTGGTGCTACTTCCCAAAACACCGATGCAGCCAAGATATTTTGACCCTCGGGTAGGCTATTTTGCAGTAGGCTACACGGATTTTGACGCCAATCCCCACGGCATAAAGGCCATCCGAATGGTAAAAAGATGGCGCCTGGAACCGAAAGAAGGCGACATGCAGAAATACCTGAAAGGGGAGTTGGTGGAACCGGCCAAACCAATTGTATTCTATATTGACCCCGCAACGCCTGAAAAATGGGTACCTTACCTCATGCAAGGTGTAAACGACTGGCAGGTAGCTTTTGAAAAAGCTGGGTTCAAAAATGCAATCATAGCAAAAAGAGCCCCTACCAAAGAAGAAGACAGCACCTGGAGCCTTAATGATGCCCGTCACTCTGCTATAGTTTATAAACCCTCCGATATTGCCAATGCCAGCGGCCCCAGCATATCTGACCCACGCAGCGGCGAAATCATGGAAAGCCACATCAACTGGTACCATAACGTAATGGAGTTATTGCAGAACTGGTATTTTATCCAGGCAGCCGCCGTAGATACCGGGGCAAGAAAACTTGTATTTGATGATGAACTGATGGGGCAACTGATCCGCTTTGTTTCTTCTCATGAAGTGGGGCATACACTTGGCCTGAGGCATAATTTTGGATCCAGTTCCACAGTGCCGGTAGAAAACCTTCGCAATAAGCAATGGGTAGAGGCCAACGGGCACACACCTTCTATTATGGACTATGCCCGCTTTAATTATGTAGCGCAGCCGGAAGATAATATCAGCCGCAAAGGCTTGTTTCCCCGTATCGGCGATTATGATGAATGGGCTATCGACTGGGGCTACAGGCTGTTTCCGCAATATGGCAACGCAGATACAGAACAGGCACACCTGAACAGGTGGGTTATTGAAAAATTAAAGAACAAAAGGCACTGGTTCGGCACTGAATCAAATCCCGATGACCCACGCAGCCAGAGCGAACAGGTAGGTGATGATGCCATGAAAGCAAGCGCCTATGGTATCAAAAACCTGCAACGTATTTTGCCTCATCTTATTGAATGGACCAAAGAGCCGAATGAGGCATACGCAAGTGTAAATAAAATATATACCCAGCTTACAGGGCAATTTACCCGTTACATGGGGCATGTTGCCAAATATGTAGGCGGTATTATGGAAACGCCGAAAACAGTAGAAGAAGCAGGGCCTGTTTATGAAATAGTTTCAAAAGCAAAGCAAAGAGAAGCTGTGGAATTTCTGAATAAGAACCTTTTTGCAACACCGGCCTGGCTTATTGACCAAAACCTTTACAGCCGGACTGGCGCCAGCGGATTAACTGTTATTGGCAGCATACAGGACAATATACTCGGCCGCCTGTTCAGCGCCCGCACATTGAATAAACTTTCAGAAGCCGCTACTTACCCGGCCGGGCAGGGCTATTTGCTTACAGACCTGTTTGCCGATCTTAAAAAAGGTATCTGGAGTGAATTACCAACACGTAAAACAATTGACATCTACCGCAGGGGATTGCAAAAGTCCTATATCAACATACTGGAGAGCCTGCTTAAGCCACCGGCTGCTTCTGCCACTTCATCCGCTTCCAATACCACCGCCGCCATAAACAGGAGTGATGTAAAAAGCGTTGTACAGGGACATTTGGCAAGCCTGAGGTCGGAAATAAATGGTGCAGCAGCCGGAACCGCAGATTTATTAAGTAAATACCATTTGCAGGATCTATCCAAAAGAATAGATAACATATTGAATCCTAAATAGAAACAAGGGGCTTGCCTGACTTTAAAATGAAAAAGGGTTTCTCATTCCGGAAACCTTTTTTCATTCAGCCCTTTGTTGCTGATAAATAGATGCTTATCTTTGCGCTCCGTTAAAAAAACGTAAGTTCTTTTCTACTTGTTCCCGGTAAAGCCGGGGGCGCCATTTACCGAAGAGGTTCGATAAAGGTTCCGCCTGTGCGGAAATGCCTCAAGGGTGTAATTAAACAAAAAGGTACTATGCCTAAAGTAAAAACAAATTCCAGCGCCAAAAAACGCTTCAAAGTAACGGCTACTGGTAAGATCATGCATCAAAAGAGTTTCAAACGTCATATCCTGACAAAAAAATCCAAAAAACGTAAACGCAATATGCGTCTTGACGGCACTGTTGCAAAATCGCATGTGGATTTTGTAAAAAGACTGTTACGCTTAAAGTAAGCAGCAGGCTAACAAACTCTTAATTCCTAACTACAAACTATTTAAAATATGCCTCGTTCAAAAAATGCCGTGGCCTCCAAAGCCCGCCGCAAAAAAATATTAAAACAAGCCAAAGGATTTTATGGCAAACGTAAAAACGTATTGACGGTTGCCAAAAACGTTGTTGAAAAAGGAATGACCTACATGTACGTAGGCCGTAAACTGAAGAAAAGGGAATATCGTTCTTTGTGGATTGCCCGTATCAATGCGGCTGTTCGTGAAGAAGGGTTAACCTACTCTGAATTTATCAATAAGTTGCAGAAAAAAGGCGTGGAGCTTGACAGGAAAGTATTGGCAGACCTTGCCATGAACAACCCGGAAACTTTCAAAAACCTGGTGAGTTCTGTAAAATAGTAATTACCTATTTGGCAAAAATAAAAAGTCTCATGATTTATTTCATGAGACTTTTTTAATTATGTACCTCAAGGGCAAACTGATTTTAATTATCTCCCAGGATAATTACCAAAGCATAGATAACTCCAGGCAACCAAAACAGCAAAGTCAATAATAGGCTTATCCAGAAACGATTATTTATCTCTCCTTCGTGAAGGTACACTGCCAAAGGTGGCAGCAGGATGGCAAGTATAACAAGCAGGAGTGTGTTGGTATCCGGGTCCTGACCGGATTTTTTTGCCGTCTTATAAGCCTTTATCTCTTTTTTTGCCGTCTTTATTCTGTCTTTTCTTTCCTTTTTAGAAAGTGATTTAAACTCCTCAGTTGCTGCTTTCACTTTTGCAGGATCAGGTTCTGTAGCAGCCACAGATGACGGTAACACTACGGCAGATGCCGTATTTGCTGTAGAAAAAAGAACGAATACAAAAACAAGGGAAAGGAAAAATTTGTGTTTCATAGCAGTATTTATTTTTTAAAATGAGCATGTGTGGTTTCCGGCCAAGGCATAAAAGTAACCCCTGGATAAGATACAGGGAACCCAAATCTATCAACAGGTGTGAATAGGCTTACATAATATCCATGGCCTTTACAAACGCTGTGGTCTGAAAAGGCAGTATCAGTGTGAGCCATTCCCAGTGGGTATAAATAGCAAATAGAAGCGCAGCAGTAGATGCCAGGAAAACCAGCCACCAGATTCCTCTGTATTTTTTTGTCTGTTCCATTGGGAAGATTTTTGCAAAAATAAGCCCGGAAAGCTGAATGAGAAAACAAGAAGGCCCTTTTTTATATTAAAACCGGGGCTACCTGCCGGGCAAACACAAAATTCTTTTTCTTTAATAGCGGCAGTATGCCCTTTCCTGCTGCTTTAGGCAAACGGATTAAGGCCAATCTTATGAGATAAAGACGGGTAATAGTAAAGTTTATAATAGTTCAAAATAAAACTAAAAAGGTTCCTTCTTTTTTTTACTTTCGTACAATGTGTGCCTAAAACACAACTAATAAACCCCTGAATCAACGATTGTAATATATTGCGATGAAACTTCATTTTTACCTGCGATTTTATACGCGGCACGGACAAAATTTATTGATTTCCGGGAATACGGAAGAACTGGGCAACGGGAACAAGGAAGATGCTGTGGAAATGAATTATCTCAACAATGATTTCTGGTATATAACCATAGAAACAAAAAAGAAAACCCTTCCCAAATTAATCTCTTATAAATACCTGCTGAAGGATGAAAACGGCGCCCTGATGGAAGAATGGGGCCACGACAGGAAAATACAGGAAGAACTGGCCAATGGTGCCGCTGAAATACAGGTCATAGACACCTGGAACCACGCCGGAGAGTATGAAAATGCTTTTTTCGCAGCTCCTTTCAGGGAAGTATTGCTTAAGCAAGCATCATCCAAAACTGCTAAAAAAGCGGGGAACGATTATACCCATGTCTTTAAAGTAAAAGCCCCGCTGCTTAAGAAGAATGAAGCTATATGCCTGTTAGGAGGGTGCGAAGCGCTTGGCGATTGGGAAACCGATCGTTGCATCCCGCTTTTGAAAGAAGCAGACTGGTGGACGGTAAGATTAAATCTCGAAAACGCAGAATTCCCGGTTCCTTACAAATACGGGATATGGGATGCAAAGGATAAAAACTTCGTTCGATACGAAGAGGGGAACAACAGGCTTTTATACAGCGACCCTGTCAAAAAAAAAATTACAATCCTGCATGATGGCTTTGTGCACTTGCCCAATAATACCTGGAAAGGGGCAGGGGTGGCTATTCCTGTTTTCAGCCTGAAATCAAAAAACAGCTTTGGAGTTGGTGAATTTACCGATATAAAATTATTGGCCGATTGGGCTAAAGAAACAGATCTTAAACTAATACAACTATTACCTGTAAATGATACCATCTCTACCGGCACCTGGCTCGACTCTTACCCGTATGCCGCTATTTCTGCATTTGCCCTTCATCCATTGTACATCAACCTCTCAAAAATAGCAGGGAAAGAATATGCCGCAGAACTAAAACCGCTGAAGAAAAAGCAAAAGGAACTGAACGAATTGCCGGCTGTTGATTACGAACAGGTCATCCGGTTAAAGCTTTCTGTGCTGAAACAATTATACGATGTAATGGGAGAAGGCTGCCTCGGTTCAGAAGAGTATAAAAAATTCTACAAACAGCACCAGCACTGGCTACAGCCCTATGCAGCGTTCAGTTATTACAGGGATAAATATAAAACGTCCCGCTTCACAGAATGGAAAGCAAACAGCATTTATGACCCGGCAGAAACCAATAAATTATTTTCTTCCCGGTCAGCTTCATTTAAAGAAGTGGCTTTTTATTGCTTTATACAATACCACCTGCATCTCCAACTAAAAGAGGCTGTGGACTATGCACATAAAAAAGGGGTTGTTATAAAAGGCGATATCCCCATCGGCATTTCCCGCAATAGTTGTGATGCATGGGTAGCTCCTGAACTATACAATATGGCATGGCAGGCCGGCGCCCCCCCGGATGATTTTACCGCTGTGGGGCAAAACTGGGGCTTTCCTACTTATAACTGGAAGCGTATGCAGCAGGATGGGTTTGCCTGGTGGAAGCAGCGCCTGGAGCAAATGAGCCATTATTTTGATGCCTTCCGGATAGACCACATACTCGGCTTTTTCAGGATATGGAGTATTCCTGAAAATGCAGTGCAGGGGATAATGGGACGGTTTGTACCCTGTCTGCCTGTTCATATTAACGAGTTTGGCGAAAATGGGTTATGGTTCGATTATCAACGCTATTGCAAACCATATATCACCAATGAAATCCTTACTGGTTTGTTCGGGGATAACGCTGAATATGTTAAAGAAAATTTCATAGAGCCAAACGGGTTCAGCACCTATGATATGAAAGAAGGCTTTGAAACACAGCAACAGGTAGAGCAATATTTTGCCGAAAAAGAAGACGAAGATGCACTCGATAACGAAAAAATAAAATCGGGGTTATTTGAACTTATCTCCAATGTAATATTCTTTGAAGAAGATGGTTCGGCAGGAGAGCATTTTCATTTCCGTATTTCCATGGAAAAAACATCTTCTTACAAGCATCTTTTACCTTATGTACAGGAAAAGCTGAAAGCCCTTTATGTTAATTACTTTTATCGCAGGCAGGACCAGTTCTGGTTTCATGAAGCCATGACCAAACTGCCCAACTTGAAAGCCGCTACCAATATGCTGGTTTGCGGGGAGGACCTGGGTATGGTGCCGCATTGTGTGCCGGATGTAATGCAACGGCTCGGCATACTTAGCCTGGAGATACAAAGAATGCCCAAAAACCCCGGTAAAGATTTCTTTATTCCTGAAGAAGCACCCTATATGTCTGTCATAACACCCTCAACGCATGATATGAGTACCATCCGTGCCTGGTGGGAGGAGAACCGGGAGAAAACGCAAAACTTTTACAACCAGGTGATGGGGCAGTGGGGCGAAGCGCCTTATTACTGCGAATCCTGGGTCAACCGGGCTATTATTTTGCAGCATCTGTATTCCCCTGCTATGTGGAGTGTATTCCAGTTGCAGGATATTTTGGGCATGAGCGATACCCTCCGAAGAGAAAACCCGAAAGAAGAAAGAATAAACAACCCGGCCAATCCTAAAAACTACTGGCAATACCGGATACATGTTTATATTGAAGACCTGATCAAAGAACAAGAATTTAATGAAGAACTAAAAGGGTATGTTATGAACAGTGGCAGGGCATAAACTATATTTGCCGCATGAAAGTCAGGTATTGGCCGTTTAACCTCAAATTCAGGCACCCTTTTACTATTTCAAAAGGCACCAAAACACACCAACCCACACTCATTGTTGAATTGGAGCATTTTGGCATCAAAGGCTATGGCGAAGCCCCTGCCATTGCCTACTACAATATCCCCGTGGAGAAAATGATTGAAGACCTGGAGAGCAAAAAGAAGTTTGTTGAAGGCTTCTCCTTTACGGAGCCCGAACGGTACTGGCACTACCTGCACCATCTTTTTCCCAACAACTCCTTTCTTGTATGCGCCCTTGACATAGCTGCCTGGGATATTTTCGGAAAAATGCAAGGTCGGCAGTTATATGAACTATGGAAAGGGGATATTTCCCAAAACCCCATCTGCGATTACACCATTGGCATTGACAGCATTGATAAAATGGTGGCCAAGATGAAAGAAAAGCCCTGGCCCATCTATAAAATAAAAGTGGGCACAGCCGATGATATGGCCATAGTAAAAGCGTTGCGGGAAAATACCGATGCTACCCTGCGGGTGGACGCCAATGCCGCCTGGGATGTGCAAACCGCCCTGAGACTTATTCCGCAGCTAAAGGAACTTGGTGTGGAACTGGTGGAGCAGCCGCTGGCAAAAGGCGATTGGGAGGGGATGCAGGTTCTTTATAAAGAATCATCGCTTCCTTTATATGCCGACGAATCCTGCGTAAATGAGCAGGACCTGGAAAAATGCAAAGGCGTTTTTCATGGCATTAATATAAAACTCACCAAGTGCAGCGGCATAACGCCGGCCCGGCGCATGATAGAGAATGCAAAAAAAAGCGGCCTTAAGGTAATGGTGGGGTGCATGAACGAATCCACTGTGGGCGCAGCAGCTATTGCCCATCTTCTGCCCTTTATTGACGAAGTGGATATGGACGGCCCACTGCTGTTGGAAGAAGACCTGGCAACCGGGCACAGCTATGAAGCGGGCAAAATCCGCTATTCCGGCCTGCCCGGCCTGGGAATTGAATACAAAGGGATTTTTTCTAAATAATTAACACAAAATTATTTAATCACTATATTTGCACGGCCTTGAAGCATTCTGGCAGTATCCTGCCAGTAGTAATATTAAAACCCACATTATGACTAAAACGTTACTAAAAGGAGCCCTGTTAGGAGTATTTCTTATTCAGGCTATCGGCATTTTTGCCCAGGAAGTGCCAATTAAAAAACGCCACAATATCGGCGTAGCAGTTAACCATGTTGATTTTGACACCAAAAAACTGTTTAAAGATTCAGTTTACGGTTTTTCAGTAATGTACTGGAAAGGTCTTACCGGTAACATTGATTATTCTCTTCGTTACAATGGTATTTTTTCCAACAAAACCGTTAACGATGTTATTTCGAGCAACAGGATGAGTTCGGAATTTGAAGCGGCCGTTCATGCCAAAGCGCTGAAAGACCCTAAAGTGCTGAACCCGTTCCTTACTGCCGGTCTGGGTATCGGAAATTATAAGGTAGGCGAATGGAGCCCTTATGCCCCCCTTGGCGCCGGCTTGCAGTTAAACATCAAAAGTGAATTATACTTCCTGCTCCAGGCCCATTACCGCCTGAGCTTTGATGAAAAGAAGCTGCCTAATAATATGTTTTTCTCCTTTGGTATTACAAGATCATTATACAGCAAGAAGAAACCCGTTGTTCCTGCAGACCGTGATGGCGACGGCGTTCCTGATGACATAGATGCTTGTCCTGATGTTGCCGGCCCTGCTTCTTTGCAAGGATGTCCTGACCGTGATGGTGATGGCATCGCTGATAAAGATGACGAATGTCCTGATGCAGCTGGTCCTGCTTCATTAAAAGGATGCCCTGACCGTGATGGTGACGGCATTGCAGATAAAGATGATAAATGCCCTGACGAAAAAGGTCTGGCCCGCTACCAGGGTTGCCCCATCCCTGATAAAGACGGCGATGGTATCAATGATGAAGACGACAAATGTCCTGATGTACCGGGGGTAGCCCGTTACCAGGGTTGTCCCATTCCTGATACAGATGGCGATGGCATCAACGATGAAGAAGACAAATGTCCTAACCTGGCGGGTGTTCGTGAAAATAACGGATGTCCTGCTATCTCTGAAGAAATCAAGAAAAAGGTTAGCACCGCTGCAAAGAATATCCTTTTCGTAACAGGCAGCGCCAAATTGCAAAAAAGTTCATTCAAAGGATTGGATGAAGTAGTTCAGATATTGAAAGATAGTCCAGGTATGGAGTTAAGCATTGATGGCCATACTGATAATGTAGGTAGCGATGAAAGCAACCAGGTATTGAGTGAAAACAGGGCTGCTTCTGTAAAAGCATATATCATTTCCAAGGGAATTGATGAAAGCCGCATTACCTCTGCCGGTCATGGTGAAACTACACCTATTGCAGACAACAAAACAGCAGCAGGACGTCAGCAAAACCGCCGTGTTGAGCTTACAATGAGCTATTATAAATAACCGGATACGGTTTTAAATAATAAAAAAGGGGTTGCTTCGGCAGCCCCTTTTTTAATGTGCCATAAAGAACAGATAATACTTCCCTTTACATACTTACAATTGTTTTTTTTCGTTTTAAACAACAAGCCCGGTCTGAATTTTGCATTAAAATGAAAAAACCTGCTATGAAATACGGCTTCGTTACTTTATTATCGGCTATTATTACTATAAACGGCATGGCGCAAAAGACGCATATTGGCATCTTTGGCGGACTCGCTGCTTATAATGGCGATCTAACAGAAACATTCTTCCCTAAAAAAGTAACCAATGGCGCCATAGGCGTTTCCTTATCGTATGAACTTACCAGCCACCTGTTGCTTAGGGGAAGTTATACCTATGCCATCGTTGGCGGGGCAGACCGGTTCAATAAAGATGAAGACCTCCGGCTTAGAAACCTGGCCTTTGAAACGGCCCTTCATGAATTTAGTGTTATAGGAGAATATAATTTACTCGACCTGGAGGTGCAAAGATATTCGCCTTATTTCTTCGCCGGTCTTGCTGTTTTTCGTTTTAACCCTTATGCTTTCGATGCCTCTGGTCAAAAAGTCTTTCTTCAGCCGCTTGGCACAGAAGGACAGGGGCTTCCCGGCTATGCGGAGCAATATAAGCTTACCCAATTAGCCATTCCCGCAGGTATCGGGTTCAGGTATGCTATTTCTGATAAAATCAGGGTAGGAATGGAAGGCGGCCTTCGTAAACTGTTTACCGACTACCTTGATGATGTAAGCACCGAATATGCTGATGAAGCGGAATTGCTGGCAGGAAGAGGCCAGTTGGCAGTTGACATGTCCTATCGCAGTGATGAAGTGGGCGGCAGCCCGGTATATCCCGCCAAAGGCGCCCAACGGGGCGGCGCAAAGGTTAAAGATTATTATTATTTCACGGGTATTCATCTTACCTATCGGCTTGGGGCCGGTAATGGTAATTATGGCGGTAAGAAAAACCGGATGGGCTGCCCCACTAATATCTATTAATCAGAACTATTCAGGCCCGGTTGGCAAAAGGTACTGTTGTACCTTTGTGCAGTTTTATTATTATGGCCTGGAAAAATCAGCAGCAATTTATTGATGCACTGGAAAATGCCGGAGAACTTCTCCGCATAAAGACCTATGTAAACCCCAAACTTGAAATGGCGGAAATAACCGACCGCATGAGCAAGCAACCAGGCGGTGGCAAAGCATTACTATTTGAAAATACAGGGTACAGTTTTCCCGTGCTGATGAATGCATACGGCAGCGAGAAAAGAATGTGCATGGCGCTTGGAGTGCAGCAGCTTGATGATGTAGCAAAAGAAATAGAAACCCTGTTTCATCTTTTATCATCTCCGAAAGAAAGCTTACTGGATAAGTTGAAACTGCTTCCCAAACTGGGGCAGTTTGCCGGTTGGATGCCCAAAATAAAAAAGGGCAGGGGCGAATGCCAGCAGGTTGTAATGACCGATCCTGACATCACAAAACTTCCCGTAATCACCTGCTGGCCCAAAGACGGCGGGCCTTTTGTTACGCTGCCTGTCATTCACACTAAAGATCCCAATACAAATACAAGAAATGTTGGTATGTACCGGATGCAGGTATTCGGGCCAGCACTTACCGGTATGCACTGGCATAAGCACAAAGTATCTGCAAGGCATTTTGCTGAATATAAAAAACTGAACAAGCGGATGCCTGTCGCCGTGGCCCTCGGCGGCGACCCTGTTTATGCTTATTCCGCAACAGCGCCATTGCCCGACAATGTGGACGAGTATATGCTGGCCGGCTTTTTAAGAAAGAAAAAAGTAGAACTGGTAAAATGTATTACCCAACCCGATGTAGAAGTACCGGCCGATGCAGATTTTATTATTGAAGGCTATGTTGATCCCGATGATGAACTGATATGGGAAGGCCCTTTCGGCGATCATACCGGCTATTACTCCTTGCCTGACTGGTACCCCAGGTTTCATATCACAGCCATTACCCATAAAAAAAATGCAGTTTACCCGGCCACTATTGTAGGCATCCCCCCGCAGGAAGACGCCTGGCTGGGCAAAGCCACCGAAAGAATCTTTTTAGCGCCGATCAAGATGACGATGGTGCCTGAAATTGAAGATATGGACATGCCTGTTGAAGGAGTGTTCCATAACCTGGTGCTCACAAAAATTAAAAAAGATTATGCCGGGCAGGGCCAGAAAGTAATGAATGCCATGTGGGGCGCCGGACAGATGATGTTTAATAAGATATTGGTATTAACCTCACCCCCAATCCCCTCTCCAAAAGACGAGGCGGCTTCAGCGCCCTATAATTTGAATGATTATGAAAAAGTGGCCCGTGATGTTTTCCGGAATCTAAATCCTGCTACGGATATTTATTTTTCACAGGGGCCGATGGATGTATTGGACCATAGTTGCAGCAAGCTGGGCTTTGGCGGTAAAATGTGTATTGACGGAACAGGAAAGTTTGATGAAGAAATTGAAGACGGGTATGAGTCGTTAGCCGCTAGTCCTGATTCCTTTGCCCTACATTCTGTTTTGACAAAAAAAATTCCGGAGATAAAAACAGTAAATGTTTCCTTATTAAAAAAAGAAATTCCCTGCATTATTATTTCAGTTAAAAAAAACAGGAAAGGACATATAAAAGAATTGCATGAGCAGGTTTGTGAACAGGAAGAAGTAAAAGGGATAAAAATGATCCTTTATGTAGAACACACTGTTGATGCCAACGATTTAACTACCGCTCTATGGCGTTTCTGTAATAATCTTGATCCGAAAAGGGATTACCATCTTTATAAAAGTTCGGCCACCAACAATTTTTCTTGTATGGGCTTTGACGGAACAAGGAAAACAAAAGAACTGGACGACTTCCACCGCGACTGGCCGAATATTATTGTAGCAGATGATGCTACAATAAAGTCTGTGGATGAAAAATGGCCATCGCTGGGTATCGGCGCTTTTATACCTTCTCCTTCCTTGAAATTCAAAGACCAGTTATACGGAGAAGAGGCAACCGTAAGCTGATTATAGATTTTGTTTGGTAGATTTACCGATAGTGAAAGACAAGTTGCATATTCTGATGACAGGGGCCGGGGCGCCAGGCGCTGCCGGTATCATTCATTGCCTCCGGCAATATGATGCGGTGCATATCACTGCCGCAGATGCCCGTGCTGATGTGGCAGGCAGGTTTCTTGCAGATGATTTTGCAATCATACCCAAAGCAGATGATCCTTCCTTTATTGACGTTATGCTTGCTTTATGCCGGGAGAAAAATATACATGCCGTATTGCCATTGGTAACGAAAGAACTCATTCCGCTATCACAACACCGGGCTGAATTTGAACTGGCAGGGTCCAAACTGCTTGTATCACTGACCGCCTCATTGGAAATAGCCAATGATAAAAGCAAACTGTACCAGTTTCTGCAATGGAGGGGAATTGCGGTTCCGGAGTTCAGGGTAGTGGAAACTGTTGAGCAATTTGAAACAACAGCAAAGGAATTGAACTACCCGGAAAAGCCGTTTTGCTTCAAACCCTCTGTATCCAATGGCAGCAGGGGTTTCAGGATTATCGATACCAATGCAGACGAACATCATTTATTATTCAATGAAAAGCCAAGCTCTGTATATATCCGTTATACAGATGCTGTTCGCATACTTTCTTCCCAATCATTTCCGGAATTATTGGTCAGTGAATATTTACCCGGTGAAGAATATTCCGTTGACTGCCTGGCCAATCATGGTCATACCATCTTAGCCTTGCCAAGAAAAAGAACAAAAATGATCAACGGCATCAGTGTACAGGGGGAATTTGTACAGAATGATGCTATAATAGCTTATTGCGTCAAAATAATACATGAACTGCAATTGCATGGCAATATTGGCATACAGGTAAAGCAATCCGCTAAAGAAGAATTCCTGGCACTTGAAATAAACCCCCGTGTACAGGGAACCATTTCTGCCGCATTGGGCGCCGGTGTTAACCTGCCTTTGCTGGCTATCAAGCAGGAACTGGGCATTCATATAGAAGAAAATGAATTGACCGTAAAATGGGGAACCCGTTTTTCCCGCTTCTGGAAGGAAATTTTCTACTGACCTGCCTGTTGCAACTCCACTTCCTGCCACTACGTCATTCAAAACTATTTGGACAGGTATTTGCTAATTTGCATAAAATTTATTGCGATGAAAAAAATCAGTGCGGCGCTGCTTCTTGGATTGGTTACATTATCGGCTATTGCCCAGAATACGAATATAAACAACACATTACTTTGGAAAATAAGCGGCAATGGTATTGAAAAGCCATCCTACCTGTTCGGTACTATCCACATGATATGCAAGGAGGACGCAGTCATCAGCAATAATCTTCGTTCTGCCATAGAAAAAGCCGACAGGGTATATCTTGAAGTGGACATGGACAACCTGATGGAGATGCTCGGGCTTATGACCAAAATGAAGATGAAGGGCGATACCACGCTGGCCGACCTGCTGACACCCGAACAATACGAAGAAGTAAAAGCTTTTTTTGAATCACGAAGCGCCATGCTGCCCTTTTCCCTGCTGGAAACATTCAAGCCCTTTGTTGCTTCTTCAATGATAATGGAACGAGGTACGGAGTGTGAAGAAAGCGTAGCAATGGAACAGGTAATAATGGGGGAGGCGAAGAAAAACAATAAGCGTATTGAAGGATTGGAAACAATGGCTTACCAGGCAAGTGTATTTGACAGCATTCCCTATAAAGTACAGGCAAGGGAATTATATAAGATGATCAGCGCAGGCGATGACGGAGCAGACAGCAAAGAAGAATTTGAAGAATTGTCCAAAGCTTATAAAGAACAGGACCTGGAAAAACTGGGACGGCTGATTTCCGAAAGCTCTGATGAAATGATGCAATACCAGGAGGTGCTGCTGTATAACCGCAACAGGAACTGGGTGGCCAAACTCAAAGACCTGCTCCCCAATAAATCACTTGTAATAGCCGTAGGCGCCGGCCACCTGCCCGGGGAAAATGGTGTAATTGATTTACTACGCAAAGAAGGCTATAAAGTAGAGCCGGTAGAAAATAAAGTGGCGAAGGAAAAAGTGATATAATGTAGCTGCGTTTTCCTGATATTATTGCGTCTTATAGCATAAATTTACGTGTTACCAGCAAGGCTAAACGACCGCACAGTCTGACACTTGAAAAAGTCTGCGATGGACTTCCTCTGACAGTTCTCTATTCGGCTGACGCAACCACATTTCAACAAATCAACTTTACTCAACTATATTTCGTGGGACAGCCCTTCGCAGATTTTTAGAAAAAAATTATTACGGACAGACAAACATCTAACATAACTGACAACGATTAGCGGACAAAACATAAAAAATAAATCTATGGCTTTTGATGAACAATTAGCAAACAGGGTTAGAGAAGCCTTAGTAAATCAAAAAGACATAACCGAAAAGAGAATGTTTCAGGGACTTTGCTTTATGGTTAATGACAAAATGTGTGTTTGCGTTAGAGACCAAGAACTAATGTGCCGTATTGACCCTGAAAAAGTTGAAACCGAATTAGAAAAAGGAAATTGCAGACAAATGGTTCACAACGGAAGGACAATGAAAGGATACATTTTTGTTGATGAAAATGGTTATAGAAACGGCAAAGACTTTAAACGACTAATTGACTTGTGCTTAGACTTTAACAAGGTTGCAAAAGCATCAAAAAAAAGAAAACCTGCCGCCGTGGTTCGTGCAGGTAAAAAAGGACACCCCGATGCGTAGCCTGTCCCGCTGCAAGCGGTGATCCCACGCATCGGAACAAACAAAGTGGACGAATAACATTGAAACATTGATTTTCAAAGGCTGCAATTTTTGTATTATTGTGCTTTATGGCATAAATTTACGAGTTGTGTGCAACCTCAAACGAACACCTTAAATCTTATGACAATTAATTGGGACAAGTTTGTTCGGCGAGACAGAGACACACTTTTGTTTGCAGGTGTTTTAAGTTTAGCATCAGCTTTAGCTATGTTGTTTCTCTACTTTGATAAAGTGAGAATGAAGAGTAATGACGACATCACTCTTATCAGTGGAACATTTAATGAATATAATTGGGTTGACTTGGGTGGACGAAGCGGTTCGTCTCTTACATTTACTTTACAGAACTATAGCAACAGATTTAAGGTAAAAGCCGACTTTTTTCCAATCTTGCAGAAAGAAAAATTCACAGCAATACCTTATGGAGATACATTGACTGTGGGTATTCCCAATTCTTATGTAAAATTCTTAAACACACCAAAAGAACCATTCTTTGTCTATTCAATTGCTTCAAAAAACCTAACATACTTGGACTTGAAAAATGCAATCACAAAATATAATTCACCGTTGTTTTTATTTGCGGCTGGACTGTTTGGAATTGGCGGATACTTTTTCATTTACTTTGGAAGAAGAGCAAAAGTAAAGACACCAATTTGGTAGACGAGAGAACTGTATACAAAATAGAGTTTGCTGCAAGAGCTAAAGTAAGGACACCCAATTTGGTTGACAAGCGGTATGTATAAAACATGAACTGTGCAAAAAACCAAGCATTTTTTTTATGGTCTTGCTGAACAATAGTTGGGTTGGCGCAAACTGTTGTTTTTTACTGCTGCAAAAGTCTGTTTTAATAGTTTGTTCATAAGCCCCGATACGTAGGACACCCATCGGAATTGAATAAAATAAAGTAAATTCGGAGTAGTAAAGCCTCCCGGATATGAAGCAGTTTTTCCTTCTGGCAGCATTCTTTTGTACTGCCTCTTTTGCGTTTGCACAAGTACAATATAGCTGCGAATACACAGACACACTGAATGCAGCCCTCACTTTTTCTGAATCCCATGAAAAGGATATGCGCCAAAAACTTTGGGAACAAGGTCTTTCCGAAAATAAGATTGAAGGTATCATTGAGCAATATAAGAAGAACATGAAACGAAGCTTTTCTATTGTGCAGGAACGAAAAGTAACAGTAAAAGAAGACAGCGCCTTTTTTGAGCTTCAGGTTAAAGAAAGCTCTGGACAGGTTTTTTTATCAGGCAGAAAAAGTAATGAGAAAGGGTTGTATGCCCATGGAGAAGTATTCCGCTATATAGGCCCGACGGAAGAGTATGTCTTGTCAGAAAATCCCGAAGACTCCCGGTTATTCACCTCAACAGGATTGTTTGTCAATATACTTGGTTATGATTGCGAAGAATACCAAAGTATCAACGGGCAATATAAAATATGGGTAACTGGGGAATTGCCTTCGTCAATAAACCCGGGAGTGGCGGTAAAAAATGTTGAAGGCGCTGTATTGGGTTTTGAATTTCGCAGCGACCAGGATGCCGTTACACGGTCTGTGGCGGTTTCTGTTACTAGGGGCGCCATAATAGAATTATGAAATAACTATTCTATTCATTTTCTCTTTAAAACAAAATCCCGGCATCAATGATGACCGGGATTTTGTTTTAATTATTTAGCCGGTTAATTAAAACTGCTCCAGCACAGAGAACATGAAATCGCCTTCAACCTTGGCATTTTCATCGCTGTCGCTTCCATGAATGGCATTTTCGCCTACAGAAGCTGCATACAACCGGCGGATTGTATTTTCTTCGGCTTTGGCAGGGTCGGTAGCCCCGATCAGCTTGCGAAAGTCTTCCACTGCATTCTCCTTTTCCAGAATAGCGGCAATAATCGGCCCTTCGCACATAAAGCTCACCAGTTCTTTAAAAAACGGCCTTTCCTTGTGAATAGCATAAAATTCTGAGGCTTTTTCAGGGGTGAGTTTTGTCATTTTCAGTGCCCTGATATTGTAACCTTCCTGCAAAATACGGTCGAGTATGGCCCCGGCATGTCCGTTCTTGAACGCATCCGGTTTGATCATCGTAAAAGTTCTGTTTCCCATGATTCTTTTTTTCGGCCGCAAAGTTAAGCCAAAACTTTGGCTTTTAAAGAATAATATCTACTGAAGCAAATGGTAAAGCAGGAGAATATCCCGCCCCGGCCAATTCGATAAACTCCCTATCTTCGCAGCCGTTTTATGAAAGCTGTCAGCGAAATATACCCGTTACTATCCCGGCCGCATACTGTAGTCATAACCCCGCATCAGAAACCTGATGCAGATGCAATGGGTTCTTCGCTGGCTTTGCAAAACGTATTGGTGCAACTGGGGCATACCGTTACCGTTATTTCACCCACCAACTGGGCCGGGTGGGTAAACTGGATGCCGGGGACAAAAGATGTAATCAATTATGAGCAAGACAAGGAGAAGGCAAACAAACTATTGGATGAAGCCGAATGGCTTTTTTGCCTTGACTTCAACATCTTTCACCGCACAAAAACGATGACGGACAAACTGGCCGCCCTTACCTGCACAAAAATACTGATAGACCATCACCAGGAACCGGATGTCAATTCATTCCAATATGGAATAAGCGATACTTCCAAAAGTTCCACCTGCGAGATGATCTATGATTTTATTATTCAATCAGGCAATGAAGATAAAATCAATGAGCAGGTGGCCGAATGTTTATATGCAGGGCTAATAGGAGATACCGGCTCTTTCCGTTTTCCTTCTGCCCATGCAGGCGTACATAAAATTGTAGCCGTGTTAAAGGAAAAAGGGTTGAAGCATGGTCTTGTACATGAGCAGTTGTACGATAATTTCCTGGAAAACCGGCTCCGCTTTATCGGCCATGTGTTGCTGCACCGCATGGAGGTTTTCTATGAGTATAATACCGCTTTGATCGCCATTCCAAAAAGCGATCTTCTTAAGTTCAACATAAAAACAGGCGATACCGAAGGCCTGGTCAATTATCCGCAGAGCATACAGGGCATTAAATTAGTCGGGCTGGTGATAGACAGGGATGAAGAAAGAAAATGGAGTTTTCGCAGCAAAGGGGATTTTGATTGCAACAGCTTTGCCCGGAAATATTTTGAAGGAGGTGGCCATTTTAATGCCGCCGGGGGAAGAAGCAGCGATACGCTTGCCGTTACCGTAAAACGCTTCAGGGAAGCCATTAAAGAAAACGAATCTTTATTACAATAAAACAAGGAACATGAAACTGACTTTCCGCTTACTTATTCTTTTCATAGTGATACTAACCATTAACGCTTGCAAAAAATCATCGTACCGTAAAACACCGGGGGGCATGCCTTACATGCTTTACGCATCAAAAGATACCCAAAAGGCATGGCCAGGCAATATCCTTAAATTAAGCCTGGTGCAAAAAATAAACGACAGTATTATTTATACCACCGAAGGAAAATCATTTGAGTTTGTTCCGGTATCAACGCCCCATGCTACCTACGATCTTTCCGAACTCTGGATGCTGCTGAAAAAGGGGGATAGCATAGTGGCTACCCAGATGATGGATACGTTTATCAAACGGAACCCCACCGGTGTCCCTGTACAGTTTAAGAAAGGAGACAGGATAATGACTTTTATCAAGGTACATGATATTTTTGCAAGCGATTCCCTGGCAAGGCTGGATAGTGAACTGGAAACAAAAGCGGCTCTTGAAAAAGAAGTTGCTTTCCTGGAAAATTATTTAAAGGAAAATAATATTACCGCCCAAAAAACTCCTTCAGGGGCTTTTGTCCAGATCTTTAACCCCGGAACAGGCGACCTGGTTGATTCGGGAAAATTTGTGTCGGTGAATTATACAGGAACAAGTTTTTCAGGAACTGTATTTGACAGTAATACGGACACTTCATTCCACCATACAGAACCACTGGTGTTTAAAACGGCTGCCGGAAAGATGATCAAAGGCTTTGATGAAGCGATGCTTTTCTTAAAGAAAGGGGCAAAGGCCAAAGTATTTATCCCCTCCATGCTCGGCTACGGCGGCAACCCGAACTCACCTAACATAAAACCGTTTGAACACCTGATTTTTGATATTGAATTGCTGGATGTAAGCGACACTTCTCCCGGCGCTGCCAGGAAAAAGGCCGCCAATTAACGAAAGGAATGCCATTCAGCAAAATTGATATGGTTTGTATTAAATAAAACCACAACTTTGTAATTCTTCTTGCGAAAGGTCCCGTTTTTAGTCCATTCATCTTTTGGTTTAACCTTTCCGGAAATATGAAAACACATTAAATCTATTTTTCTCTGAAAAGGGATACCAGTAAAACCCGGCCATCCGGGTTTTACTTATTTATATACTTCAACAAATAAGGTAATGGCTTCGGCGGCTTCCTTTACATCATGCACCCGCAATACAGAAGCCCCGTTTAGCAGGGCTATCGTATTAAGCACCGATGTACCGTTCAATGCTTCAGCAGCAGTTACCCCAAGCGTTTTATAAATAGTAGATTTCCGGGATATCCCTGCCAGTATTGGCTTTTGAAGCATTGTAAAGACCGCAAGATTTTTCAGCAAATCGAAATTATGGGCTATCGTTTTTCCAAACCCGAAACCGGGGTCAATCAGTATATCCGTTATTCCTGCTTTCTCCAGTTCAGCAGTTTGCCGTATGAAGAAATCAAGCACTTCGCTTACAACATTTTCATATTGCGGTTGCTGCTGCATGGTTGCCGGAGTGTCTTTCATGTGCATCAGCACATAAGGCACCCCTAAAGATGAAATAGCAGGCAACAGCGCTTTATCCATCGTTCCGGCGCTGATGTCGTTAATAATGCAGGCCCCGTTATGCACCGCTTCCACAGCCACTTTTGCATGAAAAGTGTCAACCGAGATAAAAGTATCCGGAAAATATTCACTAATACTTCTTACCGGTTCAATAATTCTTTTCAATTCTTCTTCAGCGCCTACCGGTTCGCTTCCTGGCCTTGTGCTTTGCCCGCCTATATCAAGGATAGTGGCTCCTTCCTGTATCATCTTTTCGGCTTGCCGCAATACAGCATCCTGCCCTTTAAAACGGCTGCCTGCGTAAAAAGAATCCGGCGTTATATTAATAATCCCCATCACTACCGGCTTATCAATCACCAATAAACGGTCTTTACAATTCAGGGTAAACATTAGACTTTGTTTGTTATTTTTGAAGCTAAGTTAGGGTAGTGGATAATATATGCAATAATGACCCAATTGGCCGACTCAACGAATATGACAGATACCAACACACAATATGACGAAGTAACCCGTTCCTGCAGGGCTATCTTTTTAAAGAAAGGGCTTGATTACGGAACAGCCTGGCGGGTGCTGCGGACCATTTCAGTTGTTGACCAGATTTATATCAAAGCCCAGCGCATCCGCACCATACAGCAAAAAGGCGAGCAAAAAGTAATAGATGATATAGCAGGAGAATTTAAAGGCATTATCAACTATGCCGTAATCGGGCTGATACAATTGGAAGCCGGCAGCGAAATGCCGGAAGAAATGACCGTTGAAGAAGCTACCGTCTTATACGATAAATATATCCGGAATGCCAAAAGGCTGATGGATGACAAAAACCACGATTACGGTGAGGCATGGCGCAGTATGAGCCAGGAAAGCTTTACGGATTTGATACTGATGAAACTCCAGCGCATCCGGCAAATCCTGTACAACGATGGCAAAACCATTATCAGCGAGGGAATAGATGCCAACTATTACGACATAATAAACTATGCAGTTTTTGCATTAATACTTATTTAAGATGAAAATATTAATTACTGTCATCCGGATTATAGTAGGGCTGCTGTTCATCTTCTCCGGGCTGGTAAAAGCAAACGATCCCTTGGGGTTAAGCTATAAAATGCAGGAGTTTTTTGAAGTATGGGGCATCCATGGCCTCAACTCGTTTACATTGCCCATGGCCGTACTGACAAACGCATTTGAGATCATTGCAGGAGTGGCCCTGCTCATCGGCTGGCGGATAAAATTGTTTGGCTGGTTGCTGTTATTGCTGATCGTCTTTTTCACTTTCCTTACCGGGTACACCTATTTTACCGGGCAGCCCAAAAATTGCGGTTGCTTTGGCGATTGCCTGCCGATAAGTTCCAAAACTTCTTTCTTAAAAGATATTGTGCTTTTGGTGCTCATCTTAGCCATTGTCTGGAAAAAAAACCTGGTAAAACCATTGTTCCCAAAATGGCCCGGCCTGCTGGTAATGCTGCTTGCAACTGTTTTTTCCTTTGCGTTGCAATGGTATGCCCTGCGGTATTTGCCGGTAGTGGACTGCCTGCCTTTCAAAAAAGGCAACAACATTCCGGAAAAAATGAAGATGCCTGCCAATGCCATACCCGACAGCACGGTTATTACTTTCGTGTATGAAAAAGGAGGAAAAGAAATAGAATTTACCGCCGATAAGTTCCCCGATGATTTTAACGGTACGGATTACAAACTGGTACGCCGCTACGACAGGGTGGTTAGAACAGGAAGCAACAATGTGCCGCCGATACAGGGATTTTCGTTAACGGGACAAACAAATACCGACTCTACCGGGTATGTGCTTGACCAGCCGTATGCACTGCTTCTTTTTGCGGAAAATTTTTCCACTTTATCAGGATGGAAAAATGATTTTGAAGAAATTTATACCGCCGCAAAACAAAAAAATATTCCTGCTTTCATCATCACATCGCAGCCGGATGAAGCGGCACAGGTTGCCATCGGAACGGCTTTTGCGGACATACAGGTATTCAAATGCGATTACAAAACCATCTTAACGGCTGCAAGGGTAAATTCCACCCTTTATCTTCTTCAGCAGGGAACAGTGATTGGGAAAGAAAGCTATAAATGTATTGGGGGAATAAAAAAGAAGGTAGCAGCGCTGCCCGCCCAGGAAGCGCCAATCGTTTTACCTGAACCTGTTTTAACCGATAGCACAGCATCTACAGAACCATGATCAGGTTTATTACCAAAAAACTATTGTATGGCCTTTTGGTGCTGGCAGGCGTTGTAGTTGTTGTCTTTTTTCTGTTCCAGGGCTTTGGCGACCCTTCAAGGTTGGTAATGGGGCAAACCGGCGATTCCGCCACACAGGCCAATATCCGCAAGGAGATGTACCTGGACCAACCCAAATGGAAACAGTTTGTCTTGTACCTGAATGATGTTTCACCCCTTTGTTTTCATAGCAGAGAAGATATTAAGAATAAAAACCTGAAAGGTATTTTTATTGGCGGAAAAAATAAACCCGACAGCTATCGGGTCGGGCTGAAAATTCCATACCTCCGCAAATCCTACCAGAGCAAGCGGGATGTATGGAGCATATTAGTCCAGGCCCTTCCGGGCACTTTACTGCTTGCCATTTCCGCTATGCTGATTGCCGTAGCCATCGGTATTCCCTTGGGGGTTTTGGCTGCCGTAAAGCAAAATACCTGGCTGGACACATCGGCTGTTTTTTCGAGCATTGTAGGCATATCGGCCCCTTCATTTTTCATGGGCATTATCCTGATGTATATTTTCGGGTTTATGCTGAGTGACTGGACAGGGTTGCAAATTGCAGGCAGTTGGTTTGCTATTGACGAAGAAGGAAATAAAAGGCTTACGTTGCAAAACCTCATCCTGCCGGCCGTAACACTCGGCATCCGCCCGCTGGCCATCATCACCCAGCTTACCCGCAGCGCCATGCTCGATGTGCTGGACCAGGATTATATCCGCACTGCCTATGCCAAAGGCCTCAGCAAGAAAACAGTGGTATGGAAACATGGCCTCCGGAATGCACTTAATCCTGTTATTACTGCTATTACAGGTTGGTTTGCCGAATTGCTGGCAGGCGCATTCTTCGTAGAATATATTTTCGGATGGCAGGGGATAGGAAAGGTTACGGTAGATGCACTGGAAAAATTAGACTATCCTGTGGTAATGGGCTCTGTATTGATTTCCGCCAGTTTCTTCATTTTAGTCAATATCCTCGCTGATATTTTATACGGTGTTGCCGATCCGAGGGTGAGGGTAGAGTAGCGGTATTTCCCAATACCTATTTAAAATTTTCTTTTTGTTATTATAAAAAGACATAACTTGGGCTACCATCAAACCAAATTGTACTATGAGAAAGGCCCACCCAAGGCTGATTGCAACTTTTAGCCATCTCCCCGTTGTCTTAGTTATAATGATATTATTTGTGGTTTCTTGCAGAAAAGCGGATCATTTTACTCCGGATAAGCCGGAACAGCAAGCCGGACTAAGCGAAAACAGGTTTTTCACAGCCTATGCTTCATCCCATCCTGCTATCCAGGCTGCACAGCATTTTCTTCAGGAAAAAGATAGGCAATATCATTTTACCGGAACATTTATGAGTCGTGCAGGAATGCCCCGGTGGAATAAAGCATTGGTATTCTCAACTGCTCCTGCAACAATTAGGACTAAATCTGATTTTGGCGGAGAAGATGCAACAGTTGCCTATATCCCCTTTGTGAGAGATTCGCAGAACTTTGTAAATGCAACAATAGTTGTACGGATGACGCCAAGAGATACCGCCTACCGGGTACTATGCAACTGGCAATACAGTGAATATGGATTTCAGCCTTCAGATACAAGCTGGTCTGCCAGGGATATCTTTGCCATTTTCGCTATTTTAGATAAATCGGTATTTGGCCATACCAAACACCGGATAAATGACGGACGCATATTCGACCTTCCACAAGGGAACAGGCTGATTGCCACAGAATCAGAATCGCCCCAATCTGAAACATTTGAACTGCAATGCACTCCCCATACTGTTTGTATAACAGCGTTACCCTTTCTTGAACGTACCGGGCCGGTAGCGGAAAGAGTGTGTAATACCAGCTACACCTGCGTGCTGGTATGGACAGGAGGAGGTGAGAACCCCGGCCCCCTGCCCGGCGGCGGAGGAGGTAGCGAAATTGGGGGAGGAGGCCCTTCCATACCTTCTAACCCTTGTGAGTTGAATTGTGAGGAGCCTTGGCAACCAGTAGAAGACCCTTGTGCAACATTGCAAACTTTATTGGATAGTTCAAATGTTTCAGGTGCCATGGCAGCCATGCAAACCTATACAAATGATAGCTCTGAACATGGTTTTTTATATAAGCAAGATGAACAAGGACATATTTCATTAGATAGTGCCGATGAAGTACACGGTGATCCTTGGGATCATAATATCGATTTGGTTATTACATCTGGAATCGATGGTTTTTGGCACACTCACTTCCAAGGGGGTAATTCAGTGTTTACTCCTAACGATATTCATGGTTTTGCACAAATGTACCACGATGGCATGGTAAGGGATTTATCACTTTTTACTTTAGGTCTTATCACTGCAAACGCAACTCAATACATACTAAAAGTTGATGATGAGGTTCAATTTTTGACATTTATAGAAAATCTGTTAGACCCTGGTGGGCCTGATAAACCAAGTGGTTTCTATAGTTATGTATCAGAGTATAAGTATATTGTAAGCTCCCCCTTTTTTAGTGCCAGTATCAGTTAGAGTTTTCAAATGTAACA
>CAZLLT010000003.1:0-197430 GCA_964560445.1 uncultured Chitinophaga sp.
TTATTATTGTTTAACCCAAGAGAATTTTGTGTCCGTGTAATTCGAGCCACCTCATTCTTTCCAATACTTTTCTTCATCATTTCTTCTATGGTTAACATACTTTTTAATTTTTTCTGTGAGTTCAATATCAGTTGATGAGTTTAAATGCGTATAAAAGATTGAAAAGTCATCAATTAGCTTGAGGATTAATTGCATTGTTTTTAAACAATCTATTCTTTTGATTACTGTTTCAGGAAACTCACTAATTCCATTAAAAAAAATTTCGCCTCTCTTTACGACATAGAAATAGACGAAACCGGTACTATCCTTTTGCTTTATTTGAACTTCTTGTATTCCAAAATACTCGATAAGTTTATTATTTATCAATTTTTCATTGATAGCGTTTGCATAATGTAGACTTTCTAAAAAATCTTTTACAGTAAATGAGGTTACAAAATAGTTATGGTCATCCATTAGTTTAGTTTTAACTCTGACTAACTTAAAAAATGAGGTTGGTAATTGATGAATTTGATTTTTATACTTTTGTCCCTTAATTGGGTCTGAAACTAATTTCCACCCCTGTGAAATGGAAATTACAGCCAACGATTCGGGCTTGCCGCAGTTTCAGGGCGGTTCGCCTGAGGAACGAAGGCGAATAAAGCGCTGAAACAAGGTTGACACCGTTGCAACCGTCCTGGAATTGCGGCAAACCTTGTGTAGGCTGAGAGTGTGCCGCCAATTCAGGAATATTACCCGGTGTCATGCCCGAATCGTAGGACTGAATTAAGGAAACCAAAGTCCGACAAAGGAGGACGGGTTTCCGTGGCCGCCGCTGGCTAAAACCAACGGTTTAAATGACTTTCCAGGCGGCCATTTCAGTCCTACACCCAAATATACGCTACTCCTGGTACAGTTTTTAATTGATAATCAACTACATTTTGTACCAGAACCATTAACCCGGCAATGTTGCCTTTAAGAAAGAAAATGCCGTTTACCCGCAGCAGAAGATCAATAAGCCCATTTGATAAGTGTAGCCCCCCAGGTAAAGCCACCACCGAAAGCAGCAAGCACCAGGATATCGCCTTTTTTCAGTTGGGTCTCCCACTCCCACAGGCACAGCGGAATGGTGCCGCCGGTGGTATTGCCGTATTTCTGGATATTGACCATCACTTTTTCTTTTGGAAGCCCGATCCGGCTGGCCGTAGCATCAATAATCCGGAGGTTGGCCTGGTGCGGTACCAGCCAGGTAACATCTTCGCCGGTCAGGTTATTTCTTTCAAGCAGTTCGGCGCTTACATCCGCCATTCCTTTTACGGCAAACTTGAAAACAGCCTGCCCTTCCTGGTAGGCATAATGCTCCCGTGCCGTTACCGTTTCCATGGTGGCGGGTCTTCTGGAGCCACCGGCCTTCATGTGCAGGAACTGGGCCCCGCTGCCATCGCTTCTTAAGATAGAATCCTGTATGCCAAAACCTTCTTCATTGGGTTCCAGCAAAACAGCGCCGGCGCCATCGCCGAAAATGATGCAGGTGGCCCGGTCTGTATAGTCAACAATGGCGCTCATTTTATCAGCCCCGCAAACTACTACCTTTTTATACCGTCCGCTTTCAATAAGGGTAGCGCCCTGGGTAAGCGAATAAAGAAAGCCGGAACAGGCGGCGCTTACATCAAATCCCCAGGCATTAACGGCGCCTATTTTATCACACACTATATTGGCGGTGGAAGGAAATACCATGTCGGGGGTAACAGTACCTACAATAAGGCAATCAATCTCGGCCGGGTCAATGCCCCTTTTCCTGCATAATGATAATACGGCGGGTATTACCATTTCAGACGTTCCTTTATCTTCTCCCTTTAATATTCTTCTTTCAGAAATGCCGGTACGGGTGCGGATCCATTCATCATTGGTTTCCACCATTTTTTCCAGGTCAAAATTGGTAAGCCTGTCTTCCGGAACATATCCGGCTACGGCGGTGATGGCGGCCGTTATTTTATTACTCATACGGAATGGGCGTTTTAAAAGAGTGGGCAAATTTAAGCCAAGATGCAGGAACAATAAAGTGAATACTTTTAAGGCTGCCGGATGAATAAAACGACATGGTAAAGCAGCGCCGGGAACTTCAGTTGTTTTTTACCTTATTTTCGCAGCCATGATCGCTTACCTGAAAGGAAATTTTGTACAGAAAAGCCCTGCGGTAGTGCAAATAGAGGTCAATGGTATTGGTTATGAGGTACAGGTAAGCCTTAATACCTATTCTAAGATCAGGGACCTCGACAAAGGGCTGCTGCATACCTGCCTTCTGATAAGGGAGGATGCACATTTGCTCTATGGCTTTTTTGACCTGGCCGAAAAGGAGATATTTCAGTTGCTGATTGGCGTTTCCGGTATAGGCGCTTCAACGGCAAGGGTTATGTTGTCTTACATGAAACCTGACGAATTGGCAAAAGCCATCATCCAGGGCGACCTGAAAACCCTTGAAAGTGTAAAAGGCATCGGTAAAAAAACCGCAGAAAGAATGGTGCTGGAGCTCAAAGACAAGCTGTCGAAACAGCCCGCCGATTTAAATATTTCTCCTATGAAAAACAATACTTTGCAGCAGGATGCGTTAAATGCTCTGACTGCATTGGGCATCAACCGGCAGGCAGCTGCCAATGCCCTTGAAAAGGCAATTACATCCGATCCGGGCTTATCTGTTGAAGAACTGATTAAAAAAGCACTTCGTACCCTTTGAAGCGCTTATTTGGCAACTAATTGATGGAGAAAAATCTTGAACCTTAAAACTGCTCATATTTTCCGTACCCTCCTGTCGGCTGCCATTCTGCTTACCACTTATTTGCAGGCAAATGCACGGTCAGGCTATCCTTTTGTCCCTGCTATTGCAGATACATCCCGCTTTCCGCTATATGACCGGTACGGCGACCCCTATACAAATCCCAACCGCAACGGGTTCGACCTTCGGGATACTGCTTTTATCAAAAGAAATATTGAATACGACCCCGTAACAAGGCAATACTACATTACCGAAAAGATAGGGGACAAGTACTATCGCACCCCCACTTCATTCACCATGGATGAGTTTGTACGCTTACAGGGCCAGGTTGATGAAAATGATTATTTCAAAAAAAGGTCGCAGTTGCTGGCTAATATGAACAGGCGGTTGTTTAAGCCCAAGTTCAAAGTGTCAAACGACTGGTTTAACCGCATTATGGGTGTGGGCCCGGATGGAAAAGTAAAGATTGACATCAAACCATCAGGCTATGTGGACCTGCTGGCCGGTTACCAGGGGCAAAATATCAATAACCCCACATTGCCTGAAAGGGCAAGAAGGAACGGGGGATTTGATTTTAACATGAACTCCCAGTTCCAGGTAGATGCTAAGATTGGTGAAAAATTAAAACTGCCCATCAATTACAATACACTGGCCAATTTTGATTTTGAAAACCAGCTTAAACTGGATTTCCGCGGCAAGGATGACGATATTGTAAAGCAATTCCAGGCGGGTAACACCACTTTTGAATCAAAAGGGACATTGATACCCGGCGCCCAGGCGCTGTTTGGCGTTAAAGCGCAGCTCCAGTTCGGTAAATTATTTGTTACTACGGTATTGGCCAATCAGCGGTCGCAAAGGCAAACACAGGATTTGCAGGGAGGCTCTGCTGCCCAAAGCTTTAATGTAAGGGCGGATGAATACGATGAGAACAGGCACTTTCTTATCTCCCAATACTTCCGGAATAATTATAACAAGGCGCTGAGAAACCTGCCGTTAATTGATTCAAGGGTGCAAATCCTGAGATTGGAAGTTTGGGTTACCAATCGCAATACAGGTATTACTACCGATACAAGGGATGTAATAGGATTTATGGACCTTGGTGAAAGAGAGCCTTACCAATCGTCAATACTCACCGGATCGGGCAACGAACTGCCAAGGAATGGCGCCAACAACCTTTACAGCATCATTACTGCTGATCCTAATTACAGGAACTCTACATTGGTGCAAAACCAACTGAGTGCTTTAGGGCTTTCTGCCGTGCAGGATTTTGAAAAAACATTTGCAAGAAAACTACAACCTTCGGATTATTATTATAATCCGCAGGTAGGCTTTCTTTCCCTTAACCAGCCTTTGCAGCCGGATGAAGTGCTGGGTGTGGCTTTTCAATATACCTACAACGGGCAGGTGTACCAGGTGGGAGAGTTTTCGCAGGATGTGCCACCCGATACCACCGGTTCACTTCAAAGGATATTATTCCTGAAATTATTGAAAGCTACTTCGCAGCGTACCAATCTTCCTATCTGGGACCTGATGATGAAGAATGTGTATTCGGTAGGCTATGGCCAGTTGGAAAGGCAGGACTTCAAGCTTGACGTTGTTTACGAAGAACCCAGCACAGGTGTAAAAAGATATTTACCTCCTACGGATGTAATTGAAGCATACCAGGGGCAGCCGCTTATTTCGCTTGTTAACCTTGATAAGCTGAATAACCAGAACGACCCGCAACCAGACGGGGTGTTTGACTATGTGGAAGGTGTAACCGTCATTTCCAGTCAAAGCCGCATTATCTTTCCCGTACTGGAACCTTTCGGCCATGACCTGGATTATGTATATGCCAACCAGCCTGACCGGGACAAGTACCTGTATTACCCTTTGTATGATACCATCAAAGCCATCGCACAAACCTATGCTAATCTCAACAGGTTTAAATTAGTGGGCCGGTCCAAATCTTCCGGTTATGGTGGCAGCAACCAGGGTTTTGGTAATAATTCCGGGTTTGGCAATGCCTCCGGGGAATACCAATTGGGTTATAATATTCCAAGAGGTTCCGTAACCGTTATGGCCAATGGCCAGATGCTGCAGGAAAATATTGATTATGAAATTAATTATGACCTGGGTACGCTGCGGGTAACCAACCAGGCCGTTCTCAATTCAGGGATCCCTGTAAGTATCCAGTACGAGAATAACCAGGCTTTTGCTTTTCAGCAGAAGAATTTTATGGGTGTCAGGCTCGATTACCTGGCCAGCAAGAAACTTACTTTAGGGGCTACGATGGTGAGATTGGGAGAAAGGCCCTTCTTCATCAAGCAGGGATACGGTGAAGACCCGATAAGAAACACTATTTACGGATTTGATGTAGATTATCGCAATGAGTTGCCGAGATTAACGAAATGGCTGAACAAACTGCCATTCTATTCTTCCAATGCACCGTCATCCATTACGGCTTATGCAGAAGCCGCTTACCTGGACCCCGGCCATGCCAAACAGATTGGGAAAAAAGAACAAGGGCAGGTATATATTGATGATTTTGAAGGAACCCGGTCCTCTCTTGACCTTCGTTTTCCGCTTATCAGTTGGACGCTTGCTTCCATTCCGCAGGGAAACGGGTTATTTCCCGAAGCGGCATTGGTTAATGATCTGGCCAGCGGATATAACCGTGCACAAATTGCCTGGTACAATATCGAAGCTGTATTACAGGAAAGAAGAAATTCCAATAACCCGCTGCAAAGCGACCTTGAAGAACTGTCAAGACCTGAAACAAGGCAGGTATTCCTGAAAGAAATTTTCCCGAAAAGAAGTACGCAATACGGCGAAGGCCTTCTGAATACATTTGACATCGCTTTTTATCCCAAAGACAAAGGCCCTTACAATTTTGAAACAAGCACATCCCGTGTAAATGCAAACGGCAAACTATTAGATCCCAAAAGGGCATGGGGCGGTTTGATGCGTAATATTGACCAGACCGACCTCGAAACAGCCAATATTGAATACATAGAATTCTGGTTGCAGGATCCTTTTATAGATAATACAGCCAACCCGGATGGGGGGCAGCTTTATTTTAACCTGGGAAATATATCGGAAGATGTATTGAGAGACGGGAAAAGGCAGTATGAGAATGGCTTACCTACCCCAACCAACAATGCAAGGGTGGATGAAAGCACCGTATGGGGGCAGGTACCGCTTCTTCCGCTACAGGTAACCAACGCCTTCAGCACCATACCCGAAGACAGGCAATTCCAGGATGTGGGCTTTGACGGGCTTACGGATACAGGGGAAGTAAGAAAATTCACGCCGTACCTTAATACACTTGAGTCCACTTTCGGAGCAAGCTCGCCTATTTACCAGCAGGCCCTGGCAGACCCTTCTAACGATAATTTCAAAGCCTACAGGGACGAATCATTCAACCAGCCACCGGTTTCAGGCATATTGCAGCGGTATAAAAGAATCAATAACCCGCATGGCAACTCACCGGTGTCGGAGGATAATGCACAATTTGTAAGCGCCTTTACCCAATACCCCGATGCGGAAGAACTGAACCGGGACAATACCATGAATGAGGTGGAAGAATACTTTCAGTATAAAGTAGACATCAAGCCGAATATGGTGGCGGGCGAAAACTATATTACGGATGTGCGGCTGCCGGTTGTAACACTGGCAAACGGAACAACAAGAACCGAAAGATGGTACCTGTTCAGGATACCTATTCATGAATATCAGCAAAAGGTGGGCAATATTCCCGATTTTAAATCCATTCGTTTTATAAGAATGTTTGTTACCGGCTTTGCCGATTCAGTGGTGATGCGTTTCGGTAAACTGGAACTGGTGCGTAACCAATGGAGAAAGTTCACCAGCAGGATTGACACGACAGGCTTGTACACCAACCTGCCCAACCCTGATTTTGCATCAGTCAATACACTGGCCGTTAATATTGAAGAAAACGACCAGCGGGAACCTATCCCGTACCGCATTCCGCCGGGAATAGAAAGGCAGCAGCAACTGAGCAATAATAATGTGCCTTTGTTCCTGAACGAGCAATCGTTGAGTATGCAGATTTGTGATTTACCCATGCGGGAAGCAAGAGGGGTATTTAAAACACTGAACCTGGATATTACCCAATACGGAAGGTTGTCCATGTTCATCCATGCAGAATCAGTTCCGGGAAGGGACATCATTAATGATGGCGAGATGGAAGCGGTGGTACGTATTGGTAACGATTTTGCAGGCAACTATTATGAAGTGCGGATACCGTTGGCCATGACCAATTTCGGGGAAACAGACAGTTTGCGTATCTGGCCGGAAGCCAATAATCTTGATTTCCAGATACAGGAACTTGTAGAATTGAAGAAAAGAAGAAACCAGCAAGGCATTTTACATTCACAGTATTATAGGGAAACACTGCCCAGTGGCCGTAGCTACGCTATTATAGGTAACCCCAGTCTTGGGGAAGTAAGAGGTATGCTGCTGGCGGTAGAGAATAAAGCACAGGAAACCATGTGTACGGAAGTCTGGTTCAATGAACTCAGGCTTTCACAGATAAATGAAGATGGCGGATGGGCCGCTATCGGAAGAGCGGATATTAAGCTGGCCGATCTCGGAACCATTTCATTGGCCGGTACGGCCCGCACCATAGGGTTTGGTTCCATTGAGCAGAAAGTAAATGAACGCAGCCGGGAAGATATTTACACAATGGATCTGTCCGCAACCATTGAAGCAGGCAAGTTATTGCCGAAAAACCTCGGTTTACAGATACCCTTATATGCCGGTATCAGCAAAACGGTTATAAACCCCAAATACGATCCTTACGACCTTGATATTACCTTAAAAGATAAACTCAATGCTGCTAACAGCGATGAGAAGGATTCTATCCGCAATGATGCACAGGATATAACAACCATCAAAACGGTAAACCTTACCAACGTAAGAAAAGTAAAAACTGATGGTAAAAAGCCAAAGTTCTGGAGCGTAAGCAATTTTGATTTTAATTATTCCTACACACAAACACTTACGCATAACCCGCTGATAGAAAGCGATGAATTAAGGCGTACCCGCGGGGCTATCGGCTATTCGTATGCGCCGCAGGAAAAGATAGTTGAACCGTTTAAGAAATTGATTAAGTCAAAATCAAAATGGCTGACGATTATTAAAGATGTCAACTTTAACTATGTGCCTTCGCAAATATCCGTAAGGGCCGATGTGCTGAGGCAGTTTGGCGCTACAAGGCCAAGAAATGTAGGCGGCGGAGCTTTCAAAATACCGGAAACATACAACAAGTATTTTACGTTCGACAGGTATTATATTATGCAATGGAACCTCAGCAAATCCCTTGCTATTGATTTCAATGCCATTAATAATGCCCGTATTGACGAGCCTTATGGGCGTATAGATAGCAAAGAAAAGAAAGATTCCGTTCGCCGTAACCTGCTCAAAGGGGGAAGAAATACCAGCTACAAACAGGAAGTTACCGTATCGTATAACCTGCCTTTGCAAAAAATACCGCTTCTTGACTGGACTTCGGCCCGCTTAAGCTATAATACAAAATACAACTGGCTGGCCGGTTCGCTGCTTACAAGGAACGACAGTGTGAACCTGGGAAATACACTGGGCAATACACAAACAAAAACAGTGTTTGGTGAATTGAGATTTGAAGAGCTGTACAATAAGTGGCGTTTTTTACGGGCTGCCAACAGCAATATGCCTGCGCCTCAACAGAACAAAAACAACCAGGCCAATGAAAAGAAAGACGGGGACGAAGAGCATATCGGGAAAGGTAAAAGAAGGATTATCCGCATTGATACGATACGTAATAAAAAAGGAAAGATTGTTCGTCTTAAAAAGATAAAGGCGAAAAGGGTAAAAGCGCAGAAGGCTATGCCGGAACTGAATAAGGCTACCAAACTGGCCGTAGGTGTTCTTACAGCCGTAAAACGGGTAAGTGTGCAATACACCGAAGATATGGGGACCACTTTGCCCGGCTATATGGACAGCACCCGTATAATGGGGTATAATCCCAAGAGCAGGGAGCCCGGTTTTGATTTCATCTTAGGCTACCAGCCCGATACCAGTTGGATCAACCGGTTTGGCAGCAGGGGATTGTTGTCTATGGATACCCTGGTATCGGCTATGATACAGCAACGATACAACCAGCGGCTGAATATATCAGCGCAGGTAAGCCCGTTCCGTGATTTTAATATTGATATTAACCTTGATAAAACTTTTGATAAGCAATATTCCGAACTGTATAAGGACACCAGCAAGTTTGATAATGTCGGCCTCACCCGGTTGAGTCCTTATGCAATTGGAAGTTTCAGTGTGAGCTATATCTCTTACCAGACATTATTTACAAAGTTTGACCCTAACGTAGTGTCCGAAACATTCAAGCAGTTTGAAGCAAACAGGATGGTGCTATCCCAAAGATTGAAAGATTTAAACCCGTATGCAGTTAGTAACCCGACCGGGGCGGATGGTTATGTGGAGGGGTATGGCCGCTACGCACAGGATGTGGTGATACCCGCCTTTATTGCAGCGTATACCAATAAGGACCCGTTAAGTGTAAACCTGACAAAAAACAGTAACCCGAACCTTCGATCCAATCCTTTCTCAGGCATATTGCCCAAACCCAACTGGACGATTACTTATAACGGCTTGTCAAGGATTGCAGGTCTGGATAAGATATTTACCAATTTTTCCCTGCGGCATGGTTACCACAGCACTTTCAGTATGAACAGTTTTAATACAGCGCTGTTGTTCCTTGACCCAAGCCGGGTAGGTTATCCAAGTTTTGTAGATACGCTGACAGGCAACTATATTCCTTACTTCCTGGTGCCGAATATTACCATACAGGAATCATTTGACCCGCTGATTGAAGTGGATATGACATTCACCAACCAGTTGAGTACCCGTTTTGAATACAGAAAGAGCCGTCAGCTCAGCTTAAGCCTGATTGATTACCAGTTGGCAGAAAACCGTTCTACAGAGGTTACTTTCGGTTTCAACTGGAGAAAGAAAGGCGTGCCGCTTATTAAAAAGCTGTTCAAGATGCCGCTGGACAATGATATTACCTTCCGCTTAGATTTCAGTTTGCGTGATGATGCTACGGCCAACAGCAAACTGGACCAGGGTACTTCCTTCGGTACGGCCGGCCAGAAAGTAATACGCATAGCGCCTTCTATTGACTATATCGTTAATAACAGGGTAAGCATGAAGCTGTACTTTGAGCAGAACCGCACACTTCCTAAAATAAGCAATGCTTTTCCCACTACCAATACAAGAGGCGGTTTGCAGGTAAGGGTATCACTGGCGCAGTAAGGGAATGTTTTTCTGACTTGTTCGTTAGATAGGATAAATCATAATGCAAGGATTCATCTATATTTTTTATCCAATTTTTGTCGGAGTGCATTTAAACTGGCCTTTCTACATTCAATTCAATACCGCTCCTTCTTTCACTATCTCTGCCTTTTCCTGTTCTTTTATTTTACCCCATCCACCTAAAACATTGCGCAGGTTATGAAAGCCCTGTTTTTTTAAAAGCGAAGCGGCAATAACACTTCGGTAACCCCCGGCGCAGTGAACATACAGGTTCTGGCTTTCTTCAAGTCCGGCAATGATACCGGGGTCGGTCATATCATTCAGCGGCATATTTATAGCGTCTTTCAGATGCCCGTCGCCAAATTCGCCGGGGCGCCTTACATCCAGTATCGTCAGGTTTTTATCATGTGGAATGTCCATCATCATTTCATCGGCTTCCACGTCTATAATCATATCTATTGGCAAACCTGCCTGTGCCCAGGCTTCATAGCCGCCATCAAGGTAGCCGATCATTTTATCAAAGCCCACCCTTGCCAGGCGAACAGCAGATTCTTTTTCCTTTCCTTTTTCCGTAACAAGCAAAAGTGGTATGTCGAAAGGCAACAAGCTTCCTGCCCATTCTGCAAAACGGCCTTCCAGCCCGATGCTGACAGAGCCGGGAACAAAACCCTGTGTAAATACAGCAGCAGGCCGGGTATCAAGAATAATTGCATCTTCCGTTTCCGAAATGGCTTTTTTGAATTCTTCAGCGCTCAATGCATTCAGTGCTTTTTGCAGCACTTTATCAAGGCTGTCGTAGCCCTGCTTGTTTATTTTAGCATTTACGGGAAAATATTGTGGAGGGGCTGTGATGCCGGTGGTAACTTCTTTTATGAAATCTTCTCTTGTAGCGGCCTTCATAGCATAGTTGGTTTGCTTTTCATCACCAATTGTGCTGTGTGTGCTGGGACCCAGGTTTTTGCCACAAGCACTGCCAGGGCCATGGGCAGGATAAACAAGTACATCATCTGCCAGCGGAAAGAGTTTTGCATGAATACTGTCATACAACATACCTGCCAGGTCTTCGGTTGTTATTTCCGTTCCTTTTTGTGCCAGGTCGGGGCGGCCCACATCGCCAACAAACAAAGTGTCGCCGGTAAATAAGCAATAATCTTTACCGTTTTCATCTATCAGCAGGTAACAGGTGGACTCAAGGGTATGCCCGGGGGTGTGCAGTACTTTGATCTTTACTTTTCCCAAAGCAAACTCTTCGCCGTCTTTGGCTACATAAACCGGGAATCCGGCTTCTGTGTCCGGGCCATATACAATAGGGGCGTTGGTGGCTTTTCCTAAATCAATATGGCCGCTTACGAAGTCTGCGTGAAAATGGGTTTCAAAAATGTATTTGATAGTGGCCTTTCTTTCATTGGCAAGCTGCAGGTATTCATCTATATCCCGTAGCGGGTCTATAATGGCGGCCTGTCCATCGCTTTCAATATAATAGGCTGCTTCGCTTAAACAGCCGGTGTATAATTGCTTAATATACATAACCTGGTGATTTTTGGGTTTACCGGGAACAAGTGTAAAAATACCTTAAATAGCCAAAAACCGGCCTGATGTGCATCAGGCGCTGTTAGTTAAGTATCAGCAATTGGGCCACAAACTTGTTAAGGTCTTTGATGCGGTCGGTGTTTACCGAGTAATAAATGAATTTTCCTTCTCTGGTTGTATTCACAAAACCGGCTTTACGCAGAATAGCAAGATGTTGTGAGGCAACTGATTGTTCCAGGCGGAGTTTTACATACAATTCTGTTACCGTAATGCGGCCATGCTCGTCAATTTGCTTCAATATCTGTTGCCTTAATTTATGATTTAAGGCCCTCAGCACCAAAGCTGCCTTTTTTACGTTTAACAGGTCGATTTTAAGACCGGAAATGCTACCCTCCAAAGGGTCATTAAGAACGATTGAGTGATTATTCATAGCTTAACCAATTAATTAAGAGTGTCCTGCAAAAAGCAGCAAAATTTATAAATGAATCTCAGCCGGTAGTAAGACGCAATTATCTGTAATTACCTTCGCAAGGTGGAATAAAATTCTTTAATATATTGGGGCTCGGAATAAGCAAGGTCTGCAAATTGCTTGTTTTTGCAGTATTTATAGGACAAGCTAGCCATACTATCCACCATTGGTACGGGTATGTCAACAAATATAGCCCGGGGTTGGTTCAACAAAGGCTTTAATTTTTTACTCCCGTTTCCAAAAAAAATAATTTCTTTTTTGCTGAGTAGTTCTGCAAAGGTGTTAGCGTCAAGGAGGGCAGCCTGCGTGGGTTGAATTTGTTCTAAACTGTTATTATACAATGCAAAATAGACTTCCATTCTTCTTGCGTCAATCATGGGGCATAGCAAAGAGGTGGGAGGTATTTTTTCAAGAGGATTCGCCAGGAGGCCGACAGCCATAATTTCAAGGGTGCCAATTGTTATCAAAGGGATATTAAGGGCAAAACAGAGACCTTTTGCAGCAGCGAGGCCAATTCGTAGCCCGGTATAGGAGCCTGGCCCATTGCTGACGGCTACTGCGGATAACTTTGAAAAGCTAACAGTTGTTTTTTTTATCAATTCATTGATGGCATTGTGCATCCATGCCGCATGGTCTTTTTGCTCCGGGTTAACTGCCGAAGCAATTACTTTCCCGTTGCTGGATATAGAAACCGATGCCTGGTCTATGGCGGTATCAATATTTAATATCAGGCTCATTCTTCGGCGGCTTCATTTTCCAATAAGAGGGCAGGTCTGTAGCTGTCTTTTTTCACAGCAAGTGTATTCAACAGGGAGCAGATGGTTTTTTTGCCTATTTTTTCGGCCCATTCAAAAGGCCCGTAGGGATAATTAGTACCCAGCTTCATGGCCGTATCAATCGCTTCTTTGCTGCTTACCCCTTCTTCCAGCGCCAGGTAGGCTTCATTGATGATCATGCTGATAACACGGGCCGTAACAAAGCCCGGTTGGTCGGGTACCCATTGCAGCGTTTTGCCCAATAGCTGTAATACATTTTCTGCAATATTTTTTCCTTCTTCGTTCAATGTGGCGGCTTCCAGCAACGGTTTTTCCAAAAAGGTGGGCCATGCATTGATGCGGATAACATTACCAGGCAACTCGTTGCAGGTAGCCGTTACACTATTTACAATGACAGGGGCCTTTGTTTCCGGAAGAACAGAATTGTCATTGTACAAAAGGTCAAGATAGCAATCTGCCTCTTTTATAACAGTCAACTTATCCAGCCAGATGATTTCATGGCCTGCCGGCAAAGCATTACCGGATAATCCTTCTTTTTGTTCTTTTGTTGCCGCTACTGCCAGTTTCATGAATCATTTTTTGCAAAGAAAACGTATAAAACTAAATTCGTCCGTATAAAAAATAAACCTGTAATGAGTAAAAAGATCATCAATACGGGCAATGCCCCTGCGCCAATTGGCCCGTATAACCAGGCCGTGCAAACCGGTAACCTGCTTTTTGTTTCGGGCCAGATATGTATTGACCCCGCAACCGGGGACTTAAAGAACGGAAGTATAAAAGAAGAAACAGGCCAGGTAATGAAGAACGTTGAAGCCATATTGAAAGAAGCCGGGGCCGGGTTTGAGAATGTAATTAAATCAACCATTTTTATTACAGACATGAAGCGGTTTGCAGAGATAAACGAAGTATATGGCAGCTATTTTAAAACGGATTATCCTGCAAGGGAAACGGTGCAGGTGGCGGCGCTGCCCAAGTTTGTAAATGTGGAAATAAGTGTGGTTGCCGCTTTGTAGCAATTTTATTAATGAGAAAGCTATTTCGGTTTTTACTGCTGAAGCCTGTGATGTGGGGCGTTGCAAAATTTTCTTCAAAGCCCGACAGGAAAAGGATTTTTGAAGCGCTTACCACTCTTTTTGATGCGATAAAAAATGATCCGGGAAAAAAGGGATTGGTTATCCCTTTTGAACATCATGCAGGAAAATTTGTGCTCTTTTCAGACCAGCACAAAGGGGCCCGCAACGGGGCGGATGACTTTACCCATGCCGAACCTAACTACCTGGCGGCTCTGGAATATTATTGCCAGGACGACTTTACTTTCATTAACATCGGGGATAGCGAAGAACTTTGGGAAAACCTTCTTTTCCAGGTAAAAAAACATAACCAGGCCAATTTTGAGGCGGAGAAAAAATTTGTTGACAAGGGACTGTATGTAAAAATATTTGGCAACCATGATCTTTTCTGGGATAATGACCCATTAGCCTGGTGGCAGCTTAAAAATATATTTAAGCAGAAAGTAGAAATATACGAAGGGGTTATTCTGCCTGTGCTGGCGGGAGATAAAACACTCTATATTTTTTGCACACATGGCCACCAGGGAGATGCCAGCAGCGATGGCAACTGGTTCAGCAAATTTTTTGTAGCAAGGATATGGGCGCCGTTGCAGGCTTTTTTACGCATCAACCCCAATACCGCAGCGTATGATAATGAAAAGAAAACGCTGCACAATTCCATCATGTATGAATGGGCTGCCGCACAGGAAGGGATTGTACTTGTAACGGGGCATACACACCAGCCGGTGTTTGCATCGCTAACGCACCTCGAAAGGCTGTATAAAAAATTTCAATTGGCAGAAAAGGATAACGACAAAATACAACTGGAAGATTTGCTGAACGAGATAAAGAAAAGGGAAAAGGAATTTACAGCCGTTGCTATGGATTATATGAACATGAAACCCTGCTATTTCAATACCGGCTGCTGCTGTTTCAGCGATGGGGATATTACCGGCATTGAAATTGAAAACGGCATGATGCGGCTCGTTAAATGGACAAAGAAAGAAAATGCTTCGCAGCGACAGGTGCTGGAAGAAATTTCATTGGAAAAACTTGCCGAAACGATTGATTGATGTTTGCTGCTATATGATTACAGCCTATCTCAAAAACCAGGGTTTATATATCCCACGAACTTGCCTGCCGGTAGGCAGGGGCACAGAGAACACAAGGCGGCACTAATCAATTAAAGTTTCTTTGTGTGCTTAGCGGCTTAGCGGGAACCAATACCTTTAAGGTGAGTTCTATATGTAAAAGCCCCTCTTTTGTTGAGGGGCTTTCAGGTCAGAATCCTTTTTTCTTCAGGGAATTATTACTCCTGTCCCAATCGGGAAGCTGCTTGTCAGGGTCAAGAATCACTTCGTTTATTTCGCTGGTAGTGGCCACATTAAAAGTCCACTCCTTGCCACGCTGCCAAACTTCTACGGGCAGGTTCAACTTGTGTTCTTTGCCGTTACTTTCTTTCACCAGTACGGTTACGGGCATCGGCATTTTTTCTCTGTTTTCTATTGTAATGCTGGAACCGTTGGCGGGCTTGTCATCTATGTATTTAATATCTTTTACCGCCTGGTCCAGTTTCCAGGTATTCATCACCCATGCTCTCCAGAACCAGCTAAGGTCCTCACCGGCCACATTTTCCATAGTGTGAAAAAAATCCCAGGGCGTCGGGTGTTTATAAGCCCAGCGGCTGATGTATTCCCTGAATGCTGCATCGAAGCGTTCGGGGCCCAGCACTACATTCCGCAATGCGTCCAGCATTTGCGCCGGTTTCAGATAGGCTGCAACGCCAAGATTAGCCTGTTGTATTACGTCGGGTGTATTGTATAACCCATCCATCTTGTCGCCAAACGTATATTTGACCATATAAGAAGAATTGGGATCTCCGAAGAAACTTGCTTCATTAAATTCGCCGTTATTAAAAGCTTCGGTGGAAAGTCCGTTAATGAATGTATTAAGGCCCTCATCCATCCAGGCATATTTCCTTTCATTGCTGCCAACAATCATCGGGAACCAGGTGTGCCCGAACTCATGATCGGTAACGCCCCATAAACCACTGCCCGAACTGCTGTAGCTGCAAAAAACAATGCCGGGATATTCCATGCCGCCTACAATGCCCGCCACATTAATAGCGGCAGGGTAGGGATATTCATACCATTTGGCAGAGTAATGTTCGATAGAGGCTTTGGTAAATTCTGTGGAACGCTGCCACCCGTTTTTTACAATGCTTTCTACGGGATACACGCTGACAGCGAGACACTGCCTGCCACTTGGCAGGTTGATTTTGGCCGCATCCTGTACAAAGGCTTTTGAAGCAGCCCATGCGGCATCTCTTGTATTGCTGATTTTAAATTTCCAGGTACAAGTAGCTTTTTTAGGTCTTGAATTGGGGTCTTTTATTTCCTGGTCGCTGCGGATAAGCACCGTTTTGTCGCTTTTTTTGGCAGCTTCCCATTTTTTTAATTGTTCTGCGGTATAGCATTCTTCAGGGTTTAATAATTCCCCGGAACCGGTTACAATCAGGTTGGCCGGGGCTGTTACGGTAAACTCAATATCACCATATTCAAGATAAAACTCACCGGCGCCAACATAAGGCAGCGTATTCCATCCCTGTATATCATCATAAACAGCGAGGCGGGGAAACCATTGGGCTATCTCATATACAATGCCATTTTTGGTAGAGAGCCGGCCCATCCTGTCTGTACCATATTCCGGAACAATAAATTCAAAAGCAACAGAAAGTTTTATTTTATTGCCGCCTGTTTTAAGTGATTCCTGCAACCACACCTGCATACGGGTATCAGATACGGAATAAGAAGGGGTATATTTTTTCTCGTTGTTTACAACAGATACAGATTGTATGGAATAACCGTCTGTAAATTTGCTGTTGGCCCACCTTCCTCCTGTTTGCGTGGTAGTAGCCGATCCGCGGGAATCTTTTTTATAAATATTCTGGTCTAATTGCAGCCAGAGAAATTTTAAATTATCGGGGCTGTTGTTGGTATAAGTAATCTCCACGGTGCCGGTTACTTTATGCTGGCCGGTGTCAAGTGAACAATGGATAACATAATCGGCCCGGTTTTGCCAGTATTTAGGCCCCGGTTCGCCACTGGCGCTGCGGTAATCATTGCCGGGATAGGGATAAAACTGGGGGTTAAATGCTTCTTTGTGGTCATAGTTGGATTGTGCAAATGTTATAACGGATAATAACAAGGCAAACAATCCCTGCACTGTTTTTTTCATAATGCCTGTTTATTTAAAAATGGAAAGATAATATAAATGGTTGCAGCAATGCCTACCGTTTAAAAGGTATTCACAGTACTTTATGGAAAAAGGGCTTCTGCCAGGGCCACACTTTCCGGTTTGCCTACATCTACCAGCCTGTCGCCGGTATGGTCGTAGCCCAGGATGAGATGGTTGGGGGCAAGTTGAAGATAAACGTCAATGATGGAAAATTTGCCGCTGAAGCCTTCTTCTTCCATCAGCCGGAAAATATCGTATTCAAACACAACAACACAGCTATACGCTTTTTCAGTATAGCTTTCTTTTTGAACGGCGATTCTTTCTTTTCCGTCATTTGTATTGCGCCAGCCACAAAGCCTGTCGTTGTCATCAAATAAAAGGTAGCGGGACGATTGGCGTTGCGTAACACCGAAAGAGATCAATGCTTTATACGAGGCATGAAAATCAACCAGCTTGCGGATATCAAGATCGGTAAGGAAATCCGCATTGCAGGTAATGAATCTTTCGCCGGGGGCGAAAAGGTGTTTTGCTTTCAGCAGGCCGCCGCCTGTTTCGAGCAAAGATTCCCTTTCATCACTTAAAATAACATTGCTTCCCCATCCGTTATTTTTTTCAATGGCATCTTCTATCTGTCCTGCAAAATGGTGCACATTTACAATTACATCCCTGATCCCGTATTTCTGCAGGTACTCAATATTACGTTGCAGCAAAGATTTGCCGTTAACGAGGGCCAATGCTTTGGGGTGTGAATCGGTCCAGGGTTTGAATCTTGTGCCGAGACCGGCTGAAAAAATCATTGCTCTTGTAGCCATCAGTTCAAAAATACGTTAATTACGCTCTGTTTTATTTTTGTCATTTTAGGACTATGTTAATAAAACCGGAACAACTGATAATCCCTGAAGAAAAGGTACTTGGTTATCTACTGGTAAAGAAGGATAAAAATGATAAATCAGAATTTCTAGCCCGCCTGGGGTTTACGAAAGACAATTACAAAGAATTAATAGCGGAAATAATAGTTATTGCCACAACACATTAGGCGGTGCTTACAAGAACAAATCTTTTTGGTAATTTGTATAAGATTGAGGGCCAACTTAAAGCTATGCTAATAATTACTATTTGGATAGAAGAGGTTGACAATAATAGGTTTCGTTTTGTAACTTTATACCCGGTATGAATAAGTTTGAAAAATATACTGAAGTGCAGCTCGCCAAAGACCTTCCTGAATTGGGTTTTATAAAAGGGGATGTGGCAACCGTTGTTGATGTGATAACAGCAAAGAACGGGAAAAAGGGTTATTGTCTTGAATTCTTTGATAACAGGGGTAAAACATTAGATGTTGTGGTAGTGGAAGAAGAAGCTATTCAAAAGCCGTTTGACCATGCTGTTGTGCATTACAGGGAATATATGCATTAATGAACCATTTATAGCTTAGGGGCTGGGGGTATTTATCCAATTTTTTTCATCCTGCACAAGATGTTTCAGTTCAATCTTCACTTTGAATTTATTTCTTAAATGCCTTGCCATTGCATCAGCGGCATATACGCTGCGGTGCTGGCCCCCGGTGCAGCCGAAATTGATCATCAGGTTTTCAAAACCTCTTTTGATGTATTCTTCTACCGTAATATCCACCACATCAAATACGCTGTTCAGGAATTCGGGCATTTTGGTCTGTTGCTCTAAAAAATCTTTTACTTCTTTATCCCTGCCTGTTTTTGTTTTCATGCTGTCAATGCGGCCAGGGTTCAGAATGCCGCGGCAATCGAATACAAAGCCGCCTCCGTTACCGCTGTTATCGGCAGGTATTTGTTTCCGGTAAGAAAAGCTGCTGACTTTCACGAGCAGCGGTGTTTGTTCGGTGGCCTGTGTGGGTGTAAACTGCTGAATAATTTCATCTGCCACACACATGTCGAGTACTTTTCCAAATTCAGGTACTGAGATGCCGAGGCTTTGGTTGCTGAAAAATTCCCTGAGATTTTTCAGCGCCATCGGAATACTGGTAAGGAACTGGGCCTTTCTTTCAAACAATCCCCGGAAACCATAAGCGCCCAACACCTGCAGCAACCGTATCAATACATACCCGTTGTACTGGCTGCGGAAAATATTTTTATCTATCGGGTGGCCGATGATGGTTTCAAAACTATTGATATAATCACCCAACAAGCTTTGCTTCCATTCATCAGGCAGGTTGGCCCTTGCCTGCCAGAGCATGGACGCCACATCGTATTGCGGGGCGCCCTTCATACCGCCCTGGTAGTCTATAAAGTGAATGTTGTGGTTCGTGTCTTCACGAACCTCATTGGCCACCATTATATTTCGGCTCTGAAAATCCCGGAACATAAAATATTTATACTCGGTATGAGTAAGATAATTGCTCAATGCCTCAAAATCGTCTATCAGTTTTTGCTTGTCGTAAGGTTTACGCAGGGCATCCAGAAAATAGTATTTAAAATAAAGCAGGTCCGCCATGATGGCCTGCTTGCCAAACTCCTTGTTGGTAAGACATTGGTTGTAATCCAGTCCGGCATCGCCTTTTATCTGCAATTCGGCCAAAACAGTAAGGCTTTGTTTGAACAGCCCGTACACTTCATCACAGAACCCTTTTTCTTCGAGGCAGTTCAGCAGGGACCTGTCCCCAAAATCCTGTTGTAAGTAAAATTGTCTGTCATCACTTACGGCCAGTATTTCGGGCACGGCCAGGTTTTTCTTTTTAAAGTGGCGGGAGAAATAAAAGAAGGTTTCATTTTCTTTTATGTTGGCCCCGTAAGTGCCGATTACGGAATAACCCTTTCCATAAAGCCGGAAATAGCGCCTTTCGCTGCCGCTTTGCGGCAACAGGTCAACGGATACAGGGGCTTCGCCTTTCCATTTTTTGTACAATAAGGAGATAGATTCTGTAAGCTGCTGCATCCGGCAAAAGTAATTAAACGCCTTTCAATTCTGAAGTCATAGTACTAACAGGCATTAGCTTTTTAAGCTAAATTTGCCGATATAGTGATTTTTATGAGTAATGCTGCTATAAACAGGGTTCGGATTGTAACTGCTGCTTCGCTTTTTGATGGCCATGATGCCGCCATCAATGTTATGCGCCGCATTATGCAGAGCAAGGGCGCCGAGATCATTCACCTCGGGCACAACCGTTCGGTAAAGGAAATTGTGGAAACAGCCATTGAAGAGGATGCACAGGCTATTGCCATTACCAGCTACCAGGGCGGGCACGTTGAATTTTTCAAATACATGAAAGACCTGCTGGATGAAAACGGCTGCGGCCATATCAAAATATTCGGTGGCGGCGGCGGCACCATTTTGCCGGAAGAAATAGAGGAACTGCACCAATACGGCATCACCCGGATTTATTCTCCTGATGATGGCAGAAAAATGGGGTTGGAAGGAATGATTGAGGATGTGATAACCCTCACCCCCCAACCCCCTCTCCCTACGGAGAGGGGGGGCGCAGAGCCCTCTAATTGGAATGGTAAATTGCCTCTTGATGAAGTAAAAGATGTAAGACGTATAGCAAGGGCAATAACATTAGCAGAGAGTAACAGTGATTACTCTTCGATACTAAAAGAAATCATCCAATTAAACGACTCTTCCAAAATCCCCCCTTCGGGGAGTGGAGGAGCAGTATTGGGCATTACCGGTACTGGCGGCGCCGGTAAGTCATCGGTTACGGACGAGATTGTTCGCCGTTTCCTGCAACAGTTTACGGATAAAACAATCGCTGTTATTTCAGTGGACCCGTCCAGGAAAAAAACAGGCGGCGCCCTGCTGGGCGACAGGATTCGGATGAATTCTATCAATCATCCGAGAGCTTATATGCGTAGCCTGGCCACAAGGGATGATAATATTGCCCTGAGCGGCGCCGTAAAAGAAGCAATCGGCATTTGTAAACAGGCGGGGTTTGATTTTATCATCCTCGAAAGCGCCGGAGTGGGGCAAAGCGATGCCTCCATCCTTGACTTTTGTGATGTAAGCCTTTATGTGATGACACCGGAATACGGGGCTGCTTCCCAGTTGGAAAAAATAAATATGCTGGACTACGCCGACCTTATCTGCGTCAACAAATTTGACAAAGCCGGCGCTTTAGATGCGTTAGCTGAAGTAAAAAAACAATATAAAAGGAACCACCAGTTGTTTACGGCCAAAGATGAAGACCTGCCTGTTGTGGGTACTATGGCCAGTAAGTTCAATGATGAAGGGGTGAACCATTTGTTTGAACTGCTGCTGAAAAAAATCGAAGAGAAAACAAAGGTCAGCTTCGGTGAGTTTGCACCGGCTTTCAATAGCACTGCCAAAATTTCGCAGGCGGTTATTCCATCCAATCGCACAAGATACTTATCGGAAATAGCAGATAGCAACCGCAATTATGATAAGCTGGTGAATGAACAGGCTGCCATTGCTACTAAATTATACCAGTTGCAAGGCGCAAAAGGAATGTTGAAAAACAAAGCTGATGCTTCTTTACTGAAAGTGGTTGAAGAGCAGATTGTTTTTTATACAGAACAGCTAACTCCCGTCAGCCGCAAGCTCATCACTCATTGGGAAGAAAAAGTAAAAGAGTACCAGAAGGATTTTTATGAATATACGGTGCGGGATAAAGTGATAAAGCAGGCAATGACCACAACAAGCCTGAGCGGTACAAGAATTCCCAAAGTAATATTACCTAAATACAAAGACTGGGGCGACATTTTAAAATGGCAGGCGCAGGAAAATGTACCCGGTCATTTTCCTTTTACGGCCGGCGTGTTTCCTTTAAAAAGAGAAGGAGAAGACCCTACCCGGATGTTTGCCGGGGAAGGCGGACCGGAAAGGACCAACAAGCGGTTTCATTACGTAAGCGTTGACCAGCCTGCAAAAAGGTTATCTACTGCTTTTGATTCAGTAACGCTTTATGGAGAAGACCCGGATCATCGCCCGGATATTTATGGTAAAGTGGGCAACAGTGGTGTCAGCATTGCTACGGTTGATGATGCCAAAAAACTATACAGCGGTTTTGACCTTTGCGACCCGAAGACTTCTGTTTCAATGACCATCAACGGCCCGGCGCCGATCATCCTTGCTTTTTTTATGAATGCAGCAATTGATCAGCAATGTGAGAAGTGGCTGGAGGCAAACGGGAAATGGAGTTTGGTTGAAGATGCTTTGAAGAGAAAATATCCTGCCGGTAAAACTCCGGCATATAACAATCCGTCTTTTCCTGGTTCTTTGCCGGAGGGGAATAACGGGCTTGGTCTAAAATTATTGGGGTTAAGCGGCAACGAAGTATTGCCTGCTGATGCGTATGAACAATGCCGGATTGCGGCTGTACAACAGGTACGGGGAACGGTGCAGGCCGATATTTTAAAAGAAGACCAGGCGCAGAATACCTGCATATTTTCAACCGAGTTTGCATTGAAACTGATGGGCGATGTGCAGGAATTTTTTATACATGAAAAGGTGAGGAACTTTTATTCCGTTTCCATCAGCGGGTATCATATTGCAGAAGCGGGGGCCAATCCCATTACACAATTGGCGTTTACGCTGTCCAATGGATTTACCTACGTGGAGTATTACCTGAGCCGGGGGATGAGTATTGATGATTTTGCGCCCAACCTTTCTTTCTTTTTCAGCAATGGCATGGACCCGGAGTATAGTGTGATAGGCCGGGTGGCGAGGCGTATCTGGGCCAAAGCGATGAAATATAAATACAATGCCAATAAGCGCAGCCAGATGCTGAAATACCATATACAAACATCCGGCAGAAGCCTGCATGCACAGGAAATAGATTTTAATGATATAAGAACAACCTTACAGGCATTGTATGCTATTTATGACAACTGCAATTCCCTTCACACCAATGCGTATGACGAAGCGATAACAACGCCAACAGAAGAAAGTGTGAGGAGGGCCATGGCGATACAACTGATCATTAACCGGGAATTAGGAACAGGTAAAACGGAAAATTTTATTCAAGGCTCATTTGCTATTGAAGAATTGACCGACCTGGTGGAGGAAGCCGTGCTGGCAGAATTTGACCGCCTTACAGAAAGGGGAGGTGTGCTCGGCGCTATGGAAAGGATGTACCAGCGCAATAAGATACAGGAAGAAAGCCTTTACTACGAACACCAGAAGCATACCGGGGAGTTGCCATTGATAGGAGTAAATACATTTTTGAATAAGAAAGGTAGTCCAACCATTATTCCTGGCGAAGTAATCAGGAGTACTGCGGAAGAAAAGGAACAACAGATAACCAACCTGCAGGCTTTCTGGAAGCGTAATGAAAATAAAGCAGCCGAAATGCTGAAAAGGCTGCAATCAGTTGCTATTGATAATGGTAACCTTTTTGCCGAACTGATGGAAACGGTGAAATATTGCTCGCTTGGGCAGATAACCCATGCACTGTACGAAGTGGGCGGTCAGTATCGAAGAAATATGTAAGCGCCGGAAACAGAACATGTTGTTTTTTCTTAATTGTTGGAGAACTGTTAACGACTTTGCCGCCTTTTCATTATGCCTTAATTTGCAGGTTCCCTAAAAAGGCTGCAATGAACAGGAAATTAGCTGCATTTGTTTTATACTTTCTCCCGGCAGGTATTGCTTTTTCACAAGATATAGATGCCACTATTAATAAGTATGCAACTGATTATGCCCAGGAGCGTACCTACCTTCATTACGACAAATCCAGTTATGCACCGGGAGAGACCATCTGGTTCAAAGCGTATTTGATGGAAGGTATTTATCCTGCTATCGGCAGCAAAAATTTTTATGTGGAATGGACAGATGATAAGGGTAACCTGCTGTATAGCACAGTAGCGCCGGTACAGGCATCTACCACCAACGGGCAATATGATATACCTGCGGATTACAAAGGCAGCTTTATCCATATAAAAGCCTACACCCGGTGGATGCTCAATTTTGATTCTGCCTTTATTTACGAGAAAGATATACGCATATTACAGCCGGTGCAAACAAGCAGCCCTGTTAAGGCGCTGCCGCCTGAAATCGGGTTCTTTCCCGAAGGTGGTGCATTGGCGGCCGGTGTTATGAACAAGATTGCATTCAAAGCAACAGATCAGTGGGGCCGCCCGGTTAAGGTAAAAGGGGTTATAAAAAACAGCGCCGGGAAAACGATAGACAGCTTAAAAGTTATTCATGATGGAATGGGTTTCTTTTTTCTTCTTCCCGCAGCCGGTGAGAGCTATAATGCCCAATGGAAAGATGAAAAAGGAAAAGAATATACTACACCACTGCCCCAGGTTGTTGATGAAGCTGTTTCGCTTCAGGTGGTAACGGCGGGCACAAGAAGAAATTTTGCAGTGCATACAACGCCGGAATATGGTGCAATGCTGAATAAGGTGCATATCATCGGAACCATGAACCAGCACCAGGCATTTAAGGTTACAAAAGACATTTCTTCCGACAGTACGCAAGGCACTGTTCCCGTACAAGACCTTCCTTCCGGTATATTAACCATAACGGTGTTTGACAGCCAGTGGAAACCGCTTGCCGAACGGATTACCTTTGTTAATAATGAAGAATATAAGTTTAATGCAGAAATAAATGTAGCGCATTGGGGACTGAATAAGAGGGCAAGAAATGAGGTTGAGATAATAGTGCCCGACAGCCTGCTTGCCAATTTCTCGGTTGCAGTAACGGATGCAGGCATTGACAGCGACAGCAGCAATACCATTATTTCCCATCTTTTGCTGACCAGTGAAATCAAAGGCCTTGTGTATAATCCTTCTTATTATTTTAAGAGCAATGATGAGAAAACGGCGGCACATCTCGACCTGGTCATGCTCACAAACGGCTGGAGAAAGTTTAAATGGGAGGATGTAGCGAAAGGCGCTTTGCCGAAAATCAGTTTTCCTAAAGACACCGCTTATCTTACTTTATCCGGTAAAATTTACGGCGTTACGCCTGACCAGGTAAGAAACCAGGTGCTTATCCTTGTGTTGAGCCAGAAATCGGCAGGAGAAGACAATAAAATGATATTTGCACCCATAGAACCGGATGGCCGGTTTGCAGACCAATCGCTTGTTTTCTTTGATACGGCAAATGTTTATTACCAGTTTCCCAAAACGGTAAAGAATGCAGTGGTGAAATTTATGGAAGACCGCCTTGCTGTTTCAAAGTATAAAAGCATTGCAAGGGGGCTTTTTTATAACCAGGTAGGGGATACAACAGGTAATTCACGGCATTTTCAGTTGGCAGATGAAATGGCAAGGCTGATAGACCAGTTTGAAGGAAAACTGCTGGAAAATGTTACCCTGAAATCAAAGACCAAAACGCCGGTGGAGATTCTGGATGAAAAATATACGTCCGGAATGTTTTCAAGCGGCGATGGCTACCAGTTTGACCTGGTTAACGATAAGTTTGCTTCCGGTACGCCTAATATTTTTACCTACTTGCAAAGCAAAGTGCCGGGGCTTAACATTACCGTTGTAGGCACTGATGTTTCTATGCAATGGAGGGGCGGCCAGCCGTTACTTTACCTCGATGAAGTGCCTGCTCAGACAGACTTTATGCAAAACATCAACATCAATGATGTAGCATACATAAAGGTATTTCGCCCTCCTTTTTACGGCGGCCCTGGCGGTAGCGCCGGGGCAATAGCTGTTTATACAAGAAAGGGCGGCGATATACAACGTGAACCCGGAAAAGGCTTGTCGAGCAGCACTATTAATGGCTACTCGGTAATCAGGCAGTTTTATTCGCCCAATTACAGTTCTTTTAACCAGGCCAATGAAATGAAAGACCTGAGAACAACTTTGTACTGGAACCCGCAGGTGGTTACCACTTCGAAAGAAAACAAAGCAACATTTACCTTTTATAATAATGATGTTACAAAGGCTTTTCGTGTCATCATCGAAGGAATGACACAGGATGGCCGGTTAACGAGGGTAGAGCAGATATTGGAGTAAGCCGGTATTTTCAGGAAAGCAAGCAGGCCCTGTAATTCCTTCATGCAGGACTGCTGAATTTCTGTTACCTTCGCACCTTTCTTTAATTCAGACAATGCAGTTTACTGACTTTAATTTTCACCCCGATCTTTTAGAAGGAATTGAGGCATCCAACTACGAAACGGCTACGCCGGTACAGGAACAGGTAATCCCGCCCATTATGGCAGGCAGGGATATTATTGCTTCAGCGCAAACCGGTACGGGAAAAACGGCTGCTTTTTTATTGCCTGTAATGAACCGCCTTTTGCAGAATCATAAAGACGGGCAGGTAGGGGCTTTAATAATTGTGCCTACCCGGGAACTGGCCATACAAATAGCGCAGCATATTGAAGGGCTTTCCTATTTCACCCATTTAAGCTCTATTGCCATCTACGGCGGAAATGACGGGCAGAATTTTGCTAACGAAAAAAAGGCATTGCAGTTAGGCGCCGATATTATTGTTTGCACTCCCGGCCGCATGATAGCCCACCTGAACATGGGTTATGTCAATATGAAAGGCTTGCAATTCCTGGTACTCGATGAGGCTGACCGTATGCTTGATATGGGTTTCCAGGAAGATATTCAGAAAATAATCAAATCGCTTTCGGAGAACAGGCAGACACTGTTATTCTCCGCCACTATGCCGGATAAGATACGCCAGTTGGCAAGGCGGATATTGAAAGACCCGGCAGAGGTCAATATTGCTATTTCCCGGCCACCGGATAAAATCATCCAGAAGGCTTTTGTGGTATATGAAATGCAAAAACTGCCCTTGATTAAAACATTGCTGAAACAAACACCGTATAAGAATGCGTTGATCTTTTGCAGCCGTAAACAAAATGTAAAGCAGCTTGCAAGAACGCTGAAGCAAAACGGATTTTCTGTAGAAGAGATACACAGCGACCTTGAACAGGCGCAGCGGGAGAATGTCTTAAGCTCTTTTGCAGGAGGAAGAGTTCCCTTGCTCGTAGCTACAGACATCCTTAGCCGCGGAATTGATATTGATACCATTGATCTTGTTATCAATTATGATGTGCCCGGCGACGGGGAAGATTACGTACACCGGATAGGCCGTACGGCAAGGGCGGAAGCAGATGGGGCAGCCTATACATTGATAGGTGAGAAAGAGCAGAATAAATTTGCAGCTATTGAGAACCTGCTCGGAAAAGCAGTGGAGAAGGCGGCATTGCCTGAAGGATTGGGCGAAGGACCTGCCTATAACCCCCGCTCAGGAAACAGGGGAGGGAGCAAGAGGCCAAACAAAAGATTTTACAGGGGAAAGCCGAAAGGCAGGTGATATATCATTTATTTCAACTGAAATGATTATGACAAACCGTTTTGTTATTATTCTTCTCGCAGTGGCTATTGTTTTTTACAGTTGCTCGCAAAGTAAATATGCCGCAAGTAATAAAATATACAAGTCAAAGGTAAAAGGATATGCAAAGCAGTTGGCCGAATATCCTTTACAGGATTCTGCGGGCCTTTCTTATGCTGCTGATTGGGCAGGCACTACCAACTTTACTTTGCGCCGGCCCAATTTTGTTGTCATTCATCATACGGCGCAGAATAGTTGTGAGCAAACAATAAAAACCTTTACGGTTGCCGGCTCAAGGGAAGTGAGTTCCCATTATGTAATTTGTAAAGACGGAACAGTGCATCACATGCTGAATGACCTGTTGCGGGCACATCACGCCGGGGTCAGCAAGTGGGGCAATGCCACGGACCTTAACAGCAGCAGCATCGGGATAGAGATAGATAATAATGGATACGAAAAATTTACTGATGAACAAATCAACAGTTTGCTTACTCTTTTGGGCAGGTTGAAAAAGGCATACAGCATTCCTGCCGCCAATTTTGTAGGGCATGCAGATGTGGCGCCGGGCAGAAAAGTGGACCCGAACAGAAATTTTCCCTGGCAGCAACTGGCACAGCAAGGGTATGGCTATTGGTATGATACAACTAATGTGAAATTGCCGGGAGGTTTTGATGCGTTACAGGCATTGCGTATCATCGGCTATGATATTAAAAAACCTGAGGCCGCCATTCAATCGTTTAAAATTCATTTTGTTCCGGCAGATACCACTGTAACGATTACAGAGCAGCATAAAAAAATATTATTTGATCTCTCCAAGAAATATTTATAAACGTATTTCTTCCGGCGGATAAACCGGTATGTGAACTTATAATTGTATCTTCATGTATTCAGGCCGGCATGTTATTGAAAGATGAAATGCCCGGCCTCTTTTAATTTAATCCCCGGATGGGTTTGTAACAAATACAACTATTCTGAAAGAAGACCGGAACCAATGACCGCAGAACACCAACGACTGGCCGTAAATGCAACAAAAGCAATTCCTTTGGCCCAATGGGGCCCCTATCTGAGTGAAAGGCAATGGGGAACTGTGCGGGAAGATTACAGCGGCAATGGAGATGCCTGGCATTATTTCCCTTTCGATCATGCCCATTGCAGGGCCTATAAATGGGGCGAAGACGGCCTGGCAGGCATTTCTGATTTCTTCGGAAATCTTTGCTTTGGCATTGCTTTATGGAATGGTAACGACCCGATTCTTAAGGAAAGATTATTTGGATTAAGCAATCCCCAGGGCAATCATGGGGAAGATGTAAAGGAATTGTATTACCATCTTGATAATATTCCTACGCATTATTACATGGAATATTTATACAAGTACCCGCAACAGGCTTTTCCCTATGAGCAGCTAAGGGAAGAAAACCGTAAGCTGGGGATGGACGATCCGGAGTATGAAATATTAGATACCGGCATTTTTGATAACAACGAGTATTTTGATGTGCTGGTTACCTATGCAAAGCAAAGTGCGGAAGATATTTTTATTAAAATTGATATTATAAACCGTTATACAAAAGCGGCAGATATAACCGTATTGCCCACTTTGTGGTTTTATAACCGTTGGGCGGATGGCAGCTTAAAAGAAAAACCTGTTATCACTCTGTTTGATAAAAATGCCGTACGGGCCGACCATGAAAGGCTGGGCAGTTATTTCTTTTACTTCCAGTCCGCACAAAAAACCTTTTTTACGGAGAATGAAACAAACACTGAAATAGTTACAGGTGTTCCTAATGAAAACTCGTTTGTGAAAGATGCGTTTCACAGGGCTATTATTACAGGCGAAAACCTGAAAGACGTTTCTCAAAAGAAAAGCGGCACCAAATTTTCCCCCGTATATAAAATGAATGTAGCGGCCGGCGCTACCCAAACAATTTATTGCCGCCTGACGAACAAGGAAGTCAATAACCCTTTCATTGCAGGGTTTGCGGATATTTTTACTTTACGCAAACGGGAAGCCGATGATTATTATGCAGCTATTCTGCCAAAGGATATGAGCGGGGAGATGGCGTTAATACAACGGCAGGCGCTGGCAGGTATGTTGTGGAGCAAGCAATACTATCATTTTGATGTAGAAGAATGGCTTACTACCGGTGATGGCATTACAGAAGCCTCTCCATCAAAGCTTACCGGACGTAACCATGAATGGACGCATTTGAAGAACCAGGATATTATTATGATGCCTGATAAATGGGAATATCCCTGGTATGCGGCATGGGACCTGGCTTTTCAATGTATTTCAATGGCCGTTGCCGACCCTACATTTGCCAAGCACCAGTTATTGCTCGTTATGCGGGAATGGTATATGAAGCCGGATGGCCAGTTGCCATCGTACGAATGGAATTTTAGCGATGTAAACCCTCCCGTACAGGCATGGGCTGCCATGCAGGTATATCATATCGAAAAAAGGCAAACCGGAAAGGGTGACATTAATTTTCTTAAAAAGGTTTTTCATAAACTGCTGATCAACTTCACCTGGTGGATTAACCGTAAGGATATTGAGGGAAATAACATTTTTGAAGGCGGGTTTTTGGGCCTGGATAATATCGGGGTATTTAACCGCAGCTTTCATTTTCCGGGAGAAATACAATTGGAACAGGCGGATGGTACGAGCTGGATAGGTACTTATGCACTGGATATGATGGATATAGCATTGGAGATTTCAATTCATGATCCATCGTTTGAAGATACAGCCACCAAATTTTTTGAGCACTTTGTTCTGATTGCAGAAGCGTTGAATGAACATGGCCTGTGGAATGAAGAAGACCGTTTCTTTTATGATGTATTATGTGTAAGGGGCGCTGCGCCGGTGCCATTAAAAATTCAGTCGGTTGTGGGTATTTCTCCATTGTATGCGGTATCTACCATCAGCCAATCGGTATTGGAGAAGCTGACCGATTTTAAAAAACGTATTACCTGGTTTGAGAATTACCGGAAAAAAAATAATAAGTTCTGGCCGAATGAAGAAAGAAGTAATGATGGGGAGTTATTGCTTTCTTTAGTGCCTAAAGACAGGCTTGTGGATTTGCTTGACCACCTGTTAGATGAAGATGGTTTTCTTTCTCCCGGAGGCATAAGGGCTTTGTCGAAATACCATGATAAGCATCCTTATTCTGTAACGATGGATGGTAATATATATACGATTCGTTACGATCCCGGCGATTCCACTTCCGATATGTTTGGCGGTAATTCCAATTGGCGGGGGCCGGTATGGATGCCGATCAATTTCCTGATTATTCAGTCAATCAGAAGATACGGGGAGTTTTACGGTGATTCTCTGCTGGTGGAATATCCTAAAGGCTCCGGGGTAAAGATGAACCTCTTGCAGGTAGCCAAAGAGCTCACCGGAAGGGTTATCAGTTTATTCGACAGAAACAGGAATGGGGGCAGGTCTTTATACGGGCCTTACAATTGGTTTTATCAACTACCGGAGAACCGGCGCCTGGTTTCTTTTTATGAATATTTTCATGGAGATACCGGAAGAGGATTGGGGGCCAGTCATCAAACAGGCTGGACGGCGCTGGTGGCTGAACTGATCAGTGAATATGGCGAAGGGGGAAGGGTGAACGGGGAGAATGAGGGATGATTTCATGTAGCTTTGAGAACTAAAGAAGATGTTATGGAATTTGGCCGTGTTCCGGAAAGTGAATTAGGGTTGGTTGAGTTCAGGTTGCCTGATGAGCCGTCTTTCAACAAAAAGGTGTTGAAAGGCAAACCGGCAAAAAAAATCAAAGTATATCTCGGCTGCGCCAAATGGGGCAGAACAGAATGGGTAAGCAAACTATATCCTCCCAAAACAAAAGAAAAAGATTTTCTGCAACATTATGTGGAGCATTATAATTCTATTGAGTTAAATGCAACGCATTATAAAATATACGGTGAAGCGGGCATTCGCAAATGGGCGGAAAAAGCGAGAGGAAAGGATTTTTTGTTTTGCCCCAAGATGTACCAGGGAGTAACACACCGGGGTTCACTTAAAGGGAAAGATTTTATTACCAATGAATTTTTTCGTGGCATTAGGGCTTTTGAGGATAAGCTGGGTCCTGTATTTGTGCAGGTAAGTGATAGCTTTTCCCCAAAAAGAAAAAACGAATTGTTTGATTACCTGGCTTCTTTGCCCAAAGACCTGCAATTCTTTTTAGAAGTTCGCCATCCCGACTGGTTTGTGAAAGAAAAGGAGAGGGAAGACATGTTCAGCTTCCTTCGCAATAATAATATGGGGGCAGTAATAACCGATACTGCCGGCAGGCGGGATTGTGCCCACATGCACCTGACTATTCCCAAAGCATTCATCCGGTATGTGGGCAACAGCCTGCATCCTTCAGACTATACAAGAACGGATGTGTGGGTTGAAAGGATAAAATACTGGCTGGCTAATGGCTTGCAGGAATTGTATTTCTTTATGCACATGCATGATGAAGCCACATCGCCGGAATTGACAGTTTATTTGGTTGATAAGATGAATAAAGAATGCGGACTGAATTTGATAAAGCCAAAGTTTCTTGACAGAGGAGTTGAGCAAAAGAGCTTGTTTAGCTAACTTACTTCATATAATTCTTCCCACCGGGTAGTATAGCGGTTACTGATAAAATTCTGTTGCATTTTCCAATTGCGGGTAGTGCCGCTGGCGGCAAACTTCAATACATCGTCCCGCTGGCTGAAGTTGATATTGTCTATCATATCCATCAGTTTCCGTTCGCAGTTTCTGGCTTCGGGTAAGAATAAATTTCCCTGTATGGATGCATCCGGCACAATGCCACTTAGCATTACGCCTGCTTTTTTGTACAATGTACCTTTTTTATAAAGTTTGTCCACCAGTTCAACAGCAGGCTTGATCAGCTCGTTGGTGAAGGAAGTAGCTGCAGGCAGGCTGACAAAGTCGCCTTGCATAGCTTCCCTGTAGTTTACACTGTGGTTTTCTCCTTTGGCCACCACAAATACACTTATAACTTTTGCGGCGCTGTGCTGCCTTCTTAGTTTTTCTGCGGCCCTTGAAGTATAAGTGGCAACAGCCTCTTTTATTGAGGCGACATCTCCTACCGGGTTTCCGAACATTCGTGTAGTGGCAATCATCTTTTTATTGATTAACTCTTCCTCCATTTCTTTTGAGGCAATACCCTTTAGTTCTCTTATTAACCGTACACCCGTTACTCCTCCGAGATGTGTACGGGCAAACTCTTCGGTTACATTTCTTAATTGCAGGGCATCAAATAGGCCCCACTGTTCTTTTAATTTCTTTGCATAGCGGAAACCAACACCCCAAATATCTTCGACAGGAGTTATACGCAAGGAATCAATTATTTTATCATCTGCATTAAGGATGCTTATACAGTTTGTCTGTTCTTTGTTTTTCTTGGCCAGGCGGTTGGCCAGTTTGGCCAGTACTTTTGTCGGAGCCACGCCTACGGATACCTTGATGCCGGTCCATGTTTCTATTGTTTCCTTAATTTCCGTTGCCACGGCGGGAATATCTTCCGGTAAGAGGCCGTTCAGGTCAACAAACGCTTCATCCACCGAGTACACTTCTACCTTGTTTTTCCCCAATAGCATCCGCAAAGTTTCCATCACCCGCCAACTCAGGTCGCCATATAAGTTATAATTGGATGAAAAGACGGCGATTTTATGTTTTTCTATCAATGGCTTCGACATAAAATATGGCCCGGCCATTGGGATGCCCAGCTTTTTTGCTTCATCACTTCTGGATACAATGCAGCCGTCATTGTTGCTTAACACAACAACCGGCTTCCCGTCGAGATGCGGCTTGAACAGCCTTTCACAGGAACAATAGAAATTGTTACAATCAATAATTGCCTTCATTTCATACCGGATGGATGGTATAGGTAACCACTCCCCATACTGAAAAATTAGTAAACTCTGCCAGGTTGATATTTTTATAACGACTGTTTTCGGCAATTAAAAAGGCGGATGAAAAATTTTTATGAAACCGGCGTACCAATAACTCTCCATTTAGAATAGCAACGATTATTTTTCCATTTACCAGTTTCAGCGACCTGTCCACTATTAATATATCTCCGTCAAATATCCCGGCTTCCTGCATGGCATCTCCTTTCATCCGGAAAAAGAAAGTGGCCGGCTTGTTACGGATAAGTTGCTCGTTCAGGTCAATCCCCCTTTCCATATAATCATCTGCTGCGGCGCCAAAGCCGGTGGCATTCGCAGTTTTTACTTCCTGCTGTGTGTATTGCTTCGAGCCTTTATAGGCCGTTCCGAAAAATTCTTCCCCGTCCATAAAAATAATTTTGATAAAACTAAATAATTTAGTAAATTAGTGCTAAGAAAATGGGTTATTTTTTTTTATTATCAATGGATGGGTTATGAAAACAATCGTCAACACTATTCCCGGCTACCGGGTATATGAGTATTTGCTGGCGCTGAACCCGCATAAAGAATTGTGGGATCGGGTTATGGATGTAAAACAGGAGTTCAAAAAAAAGTTTCAGGCAGAATTTGCCGGGGGCTTGCCGCATATTACCCTGGTACATTTTGTACAATATGCCATGATGGAAGAAAGATTGATCAACCGCCTTCATGTGGTGGCGATGGGGCAACCTGCCATAAAAGTAGAGTTGAAAGATTTTGGAAGCTTTCCTTCCCATACCATATATATAAATATCACTTCCAGGCTACCGGTGCAGAGCCTGGTGAAAGCTATCCGGCACGACACGCAGCGGTTGATGACCCCGATAGCTACCGGAGTAAATGAAAAAATAAAACCACATTTTATGATGGAGCCTCATCTGACAATTTCCAGAAAACTGAAACCCTGGCAATATGAAAAAGGATGGCTGGAATACAGCAACAAACATTTTACAGGCCGGTTTATTGCAGCCAGCATGATTTTATTAAGAAGACCTGAAGGGGAGTTAAAATACCAGTTGCTGCGGCGGTTTGAGTTTCAGAACATGCCGGTTACAACAAAACAGGGTGAGTTGTTCTAAAAATGAAGATATGTTCAAGCCGTTAACTGCAAGAGAAAACTGGTTGGCTGCACAGATAGCAGATATTCCTATCTGCATTCATCAATCACTAGGGCCCGGTTTATTGGAAAGCATATATGAGAAATGCTTTTGTTACGAGTTAGTGAAAAGGAATATTCCCTTCGAAAGGCAAAAAACAGTTCGTTTACGATATGATAATATGGTCATTGATGAGGGGCTTCGGATTGACATACTTGTGGACGGGCTGTTGGTAGTGGAGCTAAAAGCACAAGAGTACTATCATCCGGTTTGGGAGGCCCAGTTACTGAGCTATTTGAAGCTAATCAATAACAGGTTGGGGGTTTGTTTTAAACTTTCATGTTCCATTGATGAAGGAAGGAATTAAAAGAATGGTGCTATGAGAGTTGTGAAACGCGGAGGCACTGAGACACCAGGACACCAAGGTGTTTTGTCCGCATAAAAACATTCTTTGTGTCTTCGTGCCTTGGTGTTTTTGTGTTTCAGAATAGTAATAATTGTATTGAAATTAGTTAATAGTGCGGATGGGTAATGTGCGGTGAAAGGAGAATAAAGAGTAAGGATATGTGAGTAGGAACAGGAGGGACACTCTTTGTTCTCCTTTTTTATTTTATAACAACCAAAACAGGATAGTATATGTCAGGGCCATTAAAGCAGGATCATTTTAAAGTGTCTGTTGCAAATAAGGAAGAACAGGAACAATACCTGGCGGGGAGGGGCGCCCAGTTCAATACAAAAAACCGTTTCCTGAAAGATGAGCGTACCAAAGAGCATATTGAAGGTATTGATGATTGGGATGAGGCAAATGTGTCCACTCAGTATTTGGAGCAGGAATCAAAGACCATTGTAAACAAAGTGGAAAGCCCCGATGTGGGAATGGGATACAGCATGAACCCTTATGCAGGTTGCGAACATGGTTGTATCTATTGCTACGCCAGAAATGTACATGAATACTGGGGTTACAGCGCCGGGCTGGATTTTGAAAGAAAAATTATTGTAAAGAAGAATGCACCGCAACTGTTGCGGAAATTCCTGATGAACAAAAAATGGGATACCACGCCGATTATGCTTAGCGGGAATACAGATTGTTATCAACCGGCGGAACAAACTTACCGGCTCACAAGAGGGCTACTGGAAGTGTGTAATGAATTCAACCAACCGGTTGGCATACTGACCAAAAATTCCTGGATTCTCAAAGACAAAGATGTGTTGCAGGAAATGGCTAAAAAGAAAATTGTTTCGGCGATGGTATCCATTACGTCTTTCAATGAAAACCTGCGAAGGGTAATGGAACCGAGAACCACCACAGCAAAGCAAAAGCTGAAAGTAATCAATGAGCTCAGTGCTGCCGGTGTTCGCATGGGTATTATGATGGGGCCGATGATACCAGGTCTGAATGAACATGAAATGCAGCGCATCATGAAAGCGGCAAGGGATAATGGGGCAAGTTTTACGGCGTATACATTTATCCGGCTAAATGGAGCCATCAAATTTTTATTTCACGACTGGCTTTACAAAAATTTCCCTGACCGGGCCGACCGGGTATGGCATAATATCGAAAGCAGCCACGATGGAAAAGTAAATGATAGTCGTTGGGGTTTACGGATGCGGGGTGAAGGCCCCATTGCCCTGATGGTGGCACAACAGTATAAAAAATATGGCAAGCTTTACGGTATGAATGCAGAAGAGTGGAGCCTGAACCGGTCCCTGTTCAGGCGACCGGGAGAGCAGGGAAGATTATTCTGATTCAAACTCCAGCAATACATCTTGTCCATTCAGTAGTAACAGTGAATTGTCTTTTATCTCAAACCGGGTTACTTTTTGCAGGGCGATAAAGAAACTGTCTTCTGTTCCCTGTACATCAGCACAAAACATTTTGGTAGAAAATAGATTGCCGAATTTAAGGCTGTCGCCTTTCACAGTAACGGAACCGCCAAACGAATTGCAGCTTCCGTTGCCCCCGGCGCTTTTTTTCTCCTCGTCAAACCGGATGAAAGCTTTTTTCACGATTACTTCCTTCATCCCCTCTGCCGTGTGAAGTTTGGTCAGCGCCCATTTTGTGTTATAAAAACTGGCTTGGAGATTCTCTTTTTGATTGATGCTGAACGCCATCAGCATTGTTGCTGTAAGAATAGTGAATACTGTTTTTGTCATATTTCTTGATTTTATACAGTATGCGGATGCAAGGCCAAAGTTGCCTGCATAAATTATTTTCTAAAAAATTCCTTAATAAAATTTGGTAGTATCAAAAAAATAATTTCATCTTTGCATTCGCTAAACAAAAACATGCACCGCAAAAGAAATCATATTGATTCGGCAAAATGGTTTAGTCCAATGGACTATACGGTTTTTAGGGCATGTTATGCTGTTGAATAAGTTTAATAACGATTTTCAAATAATACATGCCCTGCAAGAAATTGCGGGTTTTTTTATGCCCCTTCAACCTCTCCCGCAAGGGGAGGCTAACGCTTCGAAATAATTTTTGGAGTAAAAAGGCGAATTTGAATATGAAATAATAAAGGAAAATGAATCTTGGGCATTGTAAAACAAATAAAGTGCTGAAACAAAAACGACATACACGATTTACGAAACCGACACTGACCGATATGTTACTATCGCTCAGGTGCTATTGGTATGCGAAGCCCAAAGGGAGTATTGCAACCATAGGCAATGAGGTGGATAATAACAGCATGCGACCGGATTGTATCCATACATAAGTAATATGCTTGTGTAAACAGAAAAACCGGTCGCAACAAACGACCGGTTTTTTTGTGCTCAAAAACAAAGGAGGGACAAATGATAAACAACAATTTTTTAATTAAAGCATTGATACACTGCTTTGGCGAAGCCAAAACAATCAAGATGCTCAATATGGCACGCAGGCGGCGTATCAATAAAAAAGCAAGAAAGTATAAAGCAAGCTTGCGGCTACTTTAACGATGGATAAAAATATTATGTGCAGAGGAGGTAAAGCGTTCTCCGGGAGATGCACCGGAGACGCTTTTAAAACAAGAATAAATTGAAATATGAGAAAGTTAGCAAGCATACAACGCATAAAACAAATTGAAGCCATTGATAATGCCGACAGTATTGTAAAGACTACTGTATTGGGATGGCAGTTGGTAGTAAAAAAAGGTGAGTTTGCCACAGGCGATTTATGTGTGTATGTAGAGATAGACAGCATCTTGCCGGAAAAGCCTGAATTTGAATTTTTGCGAAATAAAAATTTTCGTGTCAGAACCATCAGGCTGCGGGGGCAAATATCTCAGGGGATTTGTTTTCCGCTCAACATTCTTCCCAATGATGTAGCCGTAGAAGAAGATGCAGATGTAACAGATGTGTTGGGAGTTATAAAATACGAACCCCTTATACCGGCAAATATGGCGGGTGTGATGAAAGGAAATTTTCCGTCTTTCATTCCAAAAACTGATGAAACGAGAGTGCAGGTAATGCAGAAAGTGTTGGATAAATACAAAGGTGCATCTTGCTATATAACCGAAAAATTAGATGGAGCATCCGTAACGTATTATGTAAAGGATAATGCCTTTGGTGTATGCAGCAGAAACATGGAACTTGAAGAAAGCAATGATAATATATATTGGAAAGTAGCTAAAGCATTAAATATAGAAACAAGATTGAAAAATTTAAACAGAAATGTGGCTATACAAGGGGAGTTAATGGGCGAAGGTATTCAGGGGAACAAGTTGAAAATAAAAGGGCAGCATGTTTTTTTCTTCAATCTTTTTTGGATAGATGAATACCAATATGCGGAATATGATGAATGGGAAGAAACCTTTAGTAAGATATTAGAATTGGCAACTGTACCAGTGGTAAACGAGGATTACAAACTTGACAATGATATCAGCAACTTATTATCAATGGCAGAGATAAGCTCTATGATTAATGCCGGAGCAATGGCAGAAGGATTGATAATAAGAATAAAAGAAACGAAAACATTGGTTTCTTTCAAGGCCATCAGTAACAAGTTCCTGTTGAAGTATGAATAACGATAGTTCTTTTTTTAGCGATGCATGTTAAAGCGGCGGTGTATTGTCGCCGCCGCTTATTAAAAAGTTCTTTGAAAAAAATATAGCAGTATTCCGTCCCGATAGCTATCGGGAAGCCGGATGCTTCACTTGGAATGAAGAGGTTACAGGTCTGCCTGCCGGTAGGCAGGTTCGAGTACTGTCAGCTGTACAAAATGTTGGGCGGCCATGTTCCAAGGCATGGCGAGAAACACTTGCAATGTTTCTGAGAAGGGTTCGATTCCCTTGCTGTCCACAAATCAATCTGTTCGTCTAATGGTTTAGGATATTGGGCTTTCTACCTGATGATGCGGGTTCGAATCCCGTACAGATTACAAAGTTCGTTGGTGTAATGGCTAACATAACAGATTGTCGATCTGTTGCCACGGGTTCGATTCCCGTACGAACTGCTAAGTAAATGCAGTATAAGCGTTGATGGAGGCGTGCCGGTCTTCCATCCCGCCGATGGCGGGACGAATCACTCATGCTGCACAAAAAAGTTGAGTGGTGCAATGGTAAAGCATATCAGTCTTTGACACTGATGATAATAGTTCGAATCTATTCTCAACTGCAAATGTTGGCTTTAGCTTAACCGGTAAAGTGCCACAGTGTGGATGTGGAGAACAGGGTTCGAGTCCCGGAGTCAACCGATGATGGTTTATCGTTCAATGGAAGGATACTGCGCTACGAACGCAGAGATGAAAGTTCGAATCTTTCTAAACCAGCAAAGAGATGAATAGTTTAATGGAAAAATATCCTGCTTCTAACAGGAAGACTGAAAGTTCGATCCTTTCTTCATCTACGAAATATAATCGACTTGTAGCTCAATGGTAAGAGCAGTTGCCTTATACGCAAAAGGTTAACAGTTCGAATCTGTTCAAGTCAACAAAAAATGCGGTTTGGTGTAATTGGCAACACACCACTCTCATAAGGTGGAAGATTTCAGTTCAAATCTGAAAGCCGCAACAATGATGGCTTAACTCAATGGCAGAGTACTATCCTGATACGATAGAAGTTGATAGTTCGAATCTATCAGTCATCACAACATTGCGGTTTAATTCAATGGAAGAAATCTGTTCTTACATAGCAGAAGTTACAGGTTCGAATCCTGTAGCCGCAACAAAGATTGGTTCGTAGCTCAATTGGTAGATGTTCCCGGCTTTTAACCGGGAGGTTGTGGGTTCGAGTCCCACCGGGCCAACAATGGAAGTATAGTTCAATGGTAGAACGGTTGGTTGTTAACCATCAGATGAATGTTCGAATCATTCTGTTTCCGCAGGCATATTCCGGGATGATTTAATTGGCAGAATCCCTGACTTGTAATCAGGTTGTGTCGGTTCGATGCCGGCTTCCGGATCAAAAAATGTTGTGCTGGCAGAGATGGCTCAATGCGTTCGGCTGCAAATCGAAAGATGAAGGTTCAAGTCCTTCGCACAACTCAAAAATGTGAGTGCGTCAACGTTGGAGGGTTGGGTACGGCTGTAACCCGTGTGCCTTCGGGCTTAATAGGTTCGAATCCTATCACTCACACAAACGGAGAGAATCCGGTTGGTCGAGGAAGCTGTCTTGAAAACAGTAGTCCGTCAAAAGCGGATCAAGAGTTCCCCCGAAAGCATTCGGGATTTCTCTCCGCAAAATATTGGAGAGTTGACAGAGCGGTAATGTGTCAGCCTGCTAAGCTTGGGCTATCGGTAGTACCGGTACAAAGGTTCGAACCCTTTACTCTCCGCTATTGGCGTTTTGGCAGAGATGGTCTATGCACCGGACTGAAAATCCGGTAAAGAAGGTTCGAATCCTTTGGACGCCACAAACACAGGGCTGGTGTAATTGGCAGCATTGCGGTCTCCAACACCGCAGGTACAAGTTCGATTCTTGTGCCCTGTGCAAATTTAAAATAACGACTGATGGAGCAGCTACAACATCAATGGAGAAGACTAAATGGAGAACGGATCAAAATTCCCATTGTAGAAGAAGTAAGTCATGTGCTGATAGGTGAAAGAGCCGCAGGATATGACATAAAAGTATGTATCGGTACAGACAGCCAGGTGAAAGGAAAGATAACTGAATTTGCCACCGTTATCGCTTTTATCCGCAAAGGGAAAGGCGGGTTCATGTACATACGCAGCGAATCCAGCCGCCAACGGATGAGCATTAAACAACGGATGCTGATGGAAGCAGGTAAAAGTGTGGAAACAGCTTACGAACTGTGCAACATTTTTTCACGGTTCAGCGTGGATATGGAAGTGCATGCCGATATCAACACCAATCCCAACTTCAAAAGCAACGATGCTTTGAAAGAAGCAATGGGTTACATCAGGGGAATGGGATTTGTGTTCAAAGCAAAGCCGGAGGCTTTTGCAAGCTCAAGTTGTGCAGATAAAATAGTACACTAAGATTTAAACAAAACGATATGAACATATTTTTAATAATAATGGCAACATGGATAGTTATACTAATTTTAAAACCATTATTCAGATTATTGAAACAATTATTGGGCGGATACAATACGCCTGCCATATTTGAACATAATTACATTGAAAGCAAGCCGTTTTATATGTATAAGTTCGGAGCTATTCCCAACACTACATTTATAGACGACATTGATATTTCAAAAGCTTTTGATTACGTTCAAGACACTTATGCAAATAAAGTAGATGCCATTTATCAATCTTGTTCTTACAATCAGGAAAAAGAAGTGCAAGAATTTGGCAAAACATTATTTGTATTAGACAATGATGTGGTAATTGAATTATCAGGCGAATATGCAAGAGTTTTGTATCAAAAAAATGGCTTTGACTTTACTGATAAATTAGTAAAAGCATTAAGCGGATTCAAATTACCGGAAAAGAAGGAGGATTTTGAAATCAACATCATCACTTTCTCTAACAATTGCCTTGACCTTAAAAGCATTGACATTAAGCCTACTACATTGGATGTAGATTTATATTACAATGATGATTTTAAAGAAGTGGACAATGCGATTAAAAATAGGTTGAATCAACAAAACGACAAAGGTATTGTATTACTGCACGGGTTACCAGGTACAGGAAAAACAACTTACCTGCGTCATTTAATCGGGACACTCAAAAAGAAAGTGCTTTTTGTCTCACCGTCTGTTGCCGGCAATCTGATGAACCCGGATTTCATAGACTTGTTAATAGACAATCCTAATTCCATATTGGTAATTGAAGATACCGAAAATATTATGATGGACAGAAAACATAACAGCGAGTCTTCGGTTTCTAATTTGTTGAATTTGAGTGACGGATTATTAAGCGATTGTTTAAGTGTACAAATTATATGCACTTTCAACAGTTCGCTAAACCTGATAGATTCCGCATTGATGCGTAAAGGAAGGCTGATAGCAAGATATGAATTTGGAAAATTAAGTGCCGAGAAATCTCAAGTATTGTCAAATCATTTTGGTTTTAATACTGTCATCAATCAACCTATGACGATTGCTGAAATAGCTAATCAAAATGATAGAGCTTATGAAGTAAAAAGAATAGAAGTAATTGGTTTCAGAAAACAAGAAGCCTTAATGAATTAAACAACATAACAACCGATACGGTATTGCTGCATCGGTTGTTTTTAAAACAAATTTTATGAGCAAATTAAAATTAACAGGAAAAGAAATAAGAAACATCGGCTATCCCGAAAGCCCTGTAATAAGCATTGCCATGAATGTGATGGAAAAACATTTCAAACATCATTCAAAAGAGCAGGCATTGGATATATTGAAAGAAATACTGCAATCGCCACAGGATTATGCAAGCGATGAAGTGTTGGGGTTGATTGCAAAGCAATTTTTACCTAAAACTTCAGCAGAAGGAAGTGAAATATCGCTAAACAATTCAGGCATTGCTTTCAATATCTTCGGGCAGGAGCATATTGAAGAGGGCGCAATGCACCAAATGTACACAGCCGCCAAACTGCCTGTTGCTGTTGCAGGGGCATTAATGCCCGATGCTCATAGCGGATACGGTTTGCCTATTGGCGGCGTATTGGCAACCGAAAATGCCGTTATTCCTTATGGCGTAGGCGTAGATATCGGTTGCCGTATGTGTTTATCAATATTTGATATTGACCCGAAAGATTTAAAAAACCGCGAAGCGTTTTTTATTCGTGAACTGGGCGAAGCTACTTTGTTTGGCAGCGGCGCACAATTTCAGCAGGCAAGCAATCATGCGGTAATGGAAAATGAATTATTTTTTCAATTACCATTATTGAAAACTCTGCATGGACGGGCATGGAAACAATTAGGGTCTTCGGGTTCGGGCAATCACTTTGTAGAGTTTGGCATTATTGATATTCCCGAAAAGGATGAAGCGCTGGGTATAGAAGCCGGTAAATATGTAGGCTTGTTATCACATTCCGGTTCAAGGGGGTTGGGCGCAAACATTGCCAATCATTACACCAAATTGGCTATCAGCAAAAGGCGTTTGCCGCAGGAAGCAAAAAACCTTGCATGGCTTTCTTTGGACGAAGAAGAAGGCATTGAATATTGGAACGCCATGAATCTTGCGGGAGATTATGCTTCTGCCTGTCATCATATCATTCATGCGAAAGTGGCAAAACAATTGGGAAGAAAATCAATAACAATGGTAGAGAACCATCACAATTTTGCATGGAAAGAAATGCTTGAAGGCAAAGAAGTGATTGTACACCGCAAAGGAGCAACACCCGCCGGGAAGAATGTGTTAGGCATTATTCCGGGTTCAATGACTGCAGATGGTTTTATTGTGAAAGGGAAAGGTGAAGTTGCTTCCATCAGTTCCGCTGCACATGGCGCCGGAAGAAAGATGAGCCGCTCAAGAGCTATCGCTTCTGTAACCGATAAACAGTTCAGGGATGAATTGAACAAGTTTGGCGTGAAGCTGTTTGGCGGTGGCCTTGATGAATCGCCTTTTGCTTACAAGGATATTGAAGTGGTGATGCAATCGCAGAAATCCCTTGTGAATGTAGTGGGCCGGTTCACTCCTAAAATCGTGAAGATGGATGGGGCGAAGCATCGGATACGGGGAAAGAAAGGCAAGGGGGATGTATTGGGAGAATAAGCGATCGACGATATGCAACAGGTAATAAGCAATTCTTTTGTAACAGGGTTTGCTTATTGCCTGTTATCAGTTATTAATAGGAATCAGACTTTTACATAAATTTTCTTCTTATCCATCCAATAACAGATAGCCCACATAAAAGTAATAACACAGAGGGCATAAAGCAATGAGCCATTTTCCGGGGCGCCGGGAACATGTATCAGCACCTTTTTGTACAGCCAGTTCCAGGGGGTTACCCCATTCCCTAACCGTATCAAATTCAATCCTTTTGGCAAAAAGGCGCTTAATGCAAATACAAAAAGAGCATTCTTGCCAAACACATCAAAAAACCTGGCCAATCCACCCTTCACATTTTTGAATTCAATCAGGTAAATCATTGTAGCAATGGTAACAATGGCCAGGCCGGTTGTATAAACAACATAAGAACTGGTCCATATTTTTTTATTGATGGGGAATACCATATCCCAACAATAGCCCGTAGCCAGCATCACGGTACCGGCTACAAACAAACCCGTAACCATTTCAAAGTTCTTACCCTTGGATTGAATATAATTTCCCACAATGTAGCCAAACAATACCTGTACGATGGCCGGTAAGGTGCTCATCAGACCTTCCGGATCAAAAGGGATGCCTTCTCCTTTATAGATATGTGCAACACCTAAGATTTTTTTGTCTATATCGGTTCCAAACCAGCCTTTCAGGCTGTAAGGGTCGGCCGGATTGCCTAAGTAGCATATCAGCCAGTACAGTAAAAGGAATATTAGTCCAGTATAAAAGGTCTTACGGGGTTTGAGATAGTAGGCAATAATAGCTGCAAAAAAATAACAGAGAGCTATGCGTTGCAGCACACCAAAAATTCTTACGCCGCTTTCCGGTTTATTGGAATCTACCCAATGGCGAAAGGCTAATTCCCCTTCCTGCCAGCGAAAAAAGGGCCACCAGTTTAAAAATAAACCTATTAAGAAAATGAGCAACGACCTTTTTATCACTTTTTTCCAGAAAGCGGCTTCACCGGCAGCTTCCATCCTGGGCATTACGAAAGCTAAAGCATTCCCGACTGCAAATAAGAAAAAGGGAAATACCAGGTCGGTAGGCGTAAGGCCGTGCCAGGAAGCATGTTCCAACGGATCATAGATATGCGACCAGGAGCCGGGGTTATTTACCAGTATCATCAGGCAAACAGTGGCGCCCCGGAAAACGTCAAGAGAGTAAAAGCGTTGTTTCAAAACAAAGAGGTTCAAAATTTCAATAAATATAACGGAGTATCCTGAAAGAAATAGTTGAAACAGTTTTTGTAAGGGTTAGCCTGCAAACGTATTGACAAAAGGTAATATAAGGTCTGCAGCGTGTATTGCTTATCGTAATTTTACGAAATACTTATCAACCTGTGGGGGTAAATCCCTCAAAATCTGTGCATTTTATTGTTTTCTCAGTTACATCATACTTTATATTTGTAGCCGCATAGGGTAAACTTTTTTAATAAGTACCTGAATTTGGCATTACTGTTTGATAATCAGTTGCTTACATTATTTTTATGTAACTGAAGTGGCGAAGCCATTCCATAAAGGAGGGAATAATTGAGTGCAAAATGGTTAGCCGTGTACACACGGCCAAGGTGGGAAAAGAAAGTTGACCGGTTGTTGAAAGACAAGGGATTTGAAAGCTATTGCCCTCTCAATAAGGTGAAGCGGAAATGGAGTGATAGGGTAAAAACCATCGAAGAACCCCTGTTTAAATCCTATGTTTTTGTGAAAGTGGACGAATCGGACCGTACAAATGTGAGAATGACCAATGGCATTATCAATTTTGTGTATTGGAATGGGAAACCGGCTATTATCAAAGAAAAGGAGATTAATGCCATCAGGAATTTTCTCGATGAATATGAACATGTGGAAGCCCGGTTGCTGATAGACCTGAAAGTAGATCAACGGGTACTTGTTACAAAAGGTACTTTTATGGGACAAGAAGGAAAAGTGCTGGATGTGCGCCGTAAAACGGCCAAGGTAGTGATTGATAGTTTGGGGTATATGCTTGTTGCTTATATTGAAAGAACTAAACTAACTTCGGCGCAATTATAGAGGATATTTTTTTTATACTACTCACCTGCCATATACTAATTTTTAAATGAAAAATAGCTGGCTGTTTTTATTTTTGGTAATTCCCTTTTGTTTCTTTTCCTGCAAGCCGGTACAAAAAATACCAGGCTATCTTGAGAACGTAAATGATACGAATGTAAAAAAGGAAGTAGTCGTACCCGAATTGCGTATTCAGAAGGGAGATTTATTGTCAATTCAGATATCCAGTTTAAGCACTTTGCCTGAGAAATCAGATATTTTATATAACCAGGTGGCGCCGGGGGTGGCCAATGCAGGAGTAGTCTCTGGTTATTTGGTAGATGAGGACGGGAACATTGAGCACCATCGGTTGGGTACTTTTAAAGCAGAAGGGCTTACCAAAAGACAATTAGCGGCAGAGATAAAAAAGAGACTGACCGAGCCGGTGGAGTTGCTTGCCAATCCAACCGTTGCCATACGATTTCAGAATTTCAGTGTTACCGTATTAGGAGATGTAAAACAGGAAGGTGTTATCCAGATACCTCGGGAAAGAGTTACTGTGCTTGAAGCGATCGGTTTGGCAGGAGGAGTAGCTGACTATGGTAGAAAGAATGATATAAAGGTAGTAAGAGAAGTTGATGGAAAAAGAAGCATAGGCGTTTTGGATCTATCTTCAAAGGACATCTTTGAGTCAGCTTATTACCATCTAATGCAGAATGACATGGTTATTGTGGGTGAAAACGACAAAAAACTTAAAGATGCCGAGCAATTGGTAACGATGCGAAAAATATCAACAGCCCTAACGCTTGTTACAGTGGCTGCTACATTGGCAAACATTTTTATACGATAATTTCCTTTATTGCATAATGGAAGATACCGGAAAGGATATAATTAAATCGGAAAGAAACGAATCTGGAAACCTTACGTTTCGGGATCTCTTTTACAAGTATGTCCGGTTCCTGCCGGTATTTATTATCTCGGTAGCATTGGCCTTATTGGCTGCTTTCTTGTATTTACGGTATGCAGTTCCTGTTTACAGTGCTACCGGTTCCATGCTGATTAAAAGCGGACAGCCGACACGCAGCAGCGACAAGTTGGAGCAGCTTTTTGATGTAAACCCGGTTCAGAATATCCAAAGTGAAATTGAAATCCTGAAATCAAAACCACTGATGAAAAGGGTGGTGGATAGCCTGGGCCTTCAATACACTTATTATGCAAAAGGAAAGATAAAGACGGTCAATGTATATAAGCAAGCGCCGTTCCGGGTAGTAGCATTAAGTATTGTAGATTCAGGAAGGAGTATTTCTATAAATATAAAGGGCATTGATTCAAACCGGGTAAGGGTTAATGATGCGTTTGAAACAGGTTTTAACAAGCCGTTCAATTTGAAAGAAGGCAGTTTTATGCTGGTAAAGAAATCGCCTATAACTCCTTCATCAGAATTCAATGTTACCTGGAGACGAGGTATCTCCAGGGCGGCTGAATATGCCGGGGCCTTATCTATAATGCCAAAAGTAGTGGGTACAGGCATCCTAAATGTAAAAATACTCTCTTCTAACTCTCAAATGGGGGCTGATATTGTTAATACGCTGATGCAGCAATACAGCCAGTATAATGTTGAACAAAAACAGCTTTCATCCGATCAGGTATTAAACTTTATTGATGGAAGATTGGCCGAGTCTGGCCTGAAGTTAGATAGTGTTCAGCGGATGTACCTTGATTACCAGGTGCGGAATAACCTGATTGATGAGCAAATGCAGTCTGCCGGCTATTTTGAAAATATCACTTTGGCAGATAAGGCAACAAGCGAAGAAATGATAAAAGGGAATGTTGCCGGCATGATTGATACATACCTTGCCGATAAACAAAATAATTTTTCCAAAGTAGTGGTGCCTTCCACATTGAACCTGCAGGACCCTACACTCAATGCCCTGGTGTCTGCATATAACGCAAAGCAGATAGAACGCCAGCAACTCCTCGATGCAAATATCCCTTTGAATAACCCCGTAGTTGTTGAGGCGGCAAACGAAATTGAAAAACTAAGAACTAGTATTAGAGAGAACCTTAGAAATATCAGGCAGGCCTCAGGGAATGTTGTTGCCACTTACCGGCAAAGGACCGGGGTGAGTGAGCAGCAGCTAAGGGCAATGCCGGTGAAAGTAAAAGAACTTACCGAAATAAGAAGAGAGGTGGAGGCAGTGCAAAACCTGTACCGCTTTCTTCAGGAAAAGAAAGAAGAAACATCCCTCACAAGGGCCTCTACTATTTCCGGTTCGGAGGTAATTGATATGGCAATGCCTTCAGACGTACCGGTAAAGCCTAATAGAAGAACGATCCAGATTATTGCAGTATTGGTAGGGCTTGGACTACCGGCCCTGTTTATTTTTATTGCAGAAGTATTGAACGATAAAGTATCCACCCGTTTTGATATCGAAAGAATCACTAATGCCCCGATACTTGGAGAAATAGGCCATTCGTATTCGGAAAATACGCTGGTTGTAAGCAAAACAACACGCAGCATGGTGGCAGAGCAGTTTCGGATCATCCGGTCTAACCTTCAGTATGTACTGAATAAGAAAGAGAAGGCAACAATCCTGGTTTCTTCCTCTTTTAGCGGGGAAGGCAAATCCTACGTTTCTACCAATATGGGTGCGGTGCTTGCCCTAGCGGGAAAAAAAACCGTTATACTGGAGTTTGATATTCGCAAGCCCAAAATCCTGTCGGGACTTAAAATACAGCGTGGTCAGGGAATTACCAATTACCTGGTAGGAAATGAAACATTGAATAGTTTGATTAAGCCGGTTCCTGAGTATGAAAACTTATTTGTACTTGGGTGCGGCCCCATCCCTCCTAACCCTGCGGAATTGTTGTTGGACACCAAGCTGGATGAAATGTTTGCTTGGTTAAAAAATAATTTTGATATTATACTTGTAGATACAGCCCCTGTTGGAATGGTAAGTGATGCTATGTCCTTAAGCAAGTTTGCAGATTGTACCTTATACCTTGTAAGGCAAGGACATACTTTCAAAAAGCAGGTTACGCTGATTGATGAATTTTACAAATCGAATAAGCTCCCGAAACTGTCTATTATTGTTAATGATGTTAAGCTCAAAGCGGGCTATGGGTATTATGGCTACGGAAGATATGGCTACGGGTATGGCTATGGTGGTAAGAACGGTAGTTATTATGAAGAAGAAACCCCGCCCAGCGGTTTTTGGGGAAAATTGATGAATCAATTAGGGTATCTTAACCCATTTAACAGGAAGAGCCGCTAAGTAGAAAATAAATGAAAGTTTTAGTTACCGGCGGCGCCGGGTTCATTGGATCAAATATTGTTGAAGCGTTGCTTCAGGATAAAAGAGTGCAAGCAGTTGTAGTGCTGGATAATCTTGCAACCGGCTCTCTCAGAAATATACAAGCATTTATCTCTCATCCGGGTTTTAGATTTATTGAAGGCGATATCCGGGATTATGAAACCTGCCTCAATGCTTGTGATGGTATTGATGTGATAACCCATCAGGCGGCTTTGGGTTCCGTACCCAGGTCTGTTAACGACCCGCTGACAACCAATAATGTTAACATTACCGGCACGCTGAACATTTTTACTGCAGCGAAAGAGAAGAGCATCAAACGGGTTGTATATGCAGCCAGTTCTTCCACCTATGGCGATTATCCCGGATTACCTAAGGTAGAAGACAAAATCGGTAACCCTCTTTCTCCTTATGCTGTTACCAAGTATGTAAATGAGTTATATGCCCAAGTATATGCTTCTCTTTATGGCATGGAGTTTATAGGGCTCCGGTATTTTAATATTTTTGGGCCTAAACAAAACCCGAAGGGGCCTTATGCGGCCGTTATCCCCCTTTTTGCCGAAGCGGTTATAAAAAATATTGCTCCCACCATTAATGGAGATGGGGAGCATAGCAGAGATTTTACTTTTGTAACCAACGCTGTGCAGGCAAATATCCTTTCCCTGTTTACAACAAACAGCGAAGCGGTGAACCAGGTATATAATATTGCCTGCGGTCATCAGACAAGTTTGAATGAACTTTCTTTCTTTCTAAAAAAAGAAGCCGGAAGTTCACTGCAGCCGGTATATGGCCCGGAACGAAAAGGTGATGTAAAGCATAGCCTCGCTGATATATCCAAAGCAAAAGAGTTGCTGGGATATAATCCACTTATTTCAGTAGAAGAAGGCTTAAGGCAGACGTTCAGGTGGTACAGGGATAACAATAGTTGATTTTATGTCAAGGACTATAATAATTACAGGTGGCGCCGGATTTATCGGCTCGCATGTTGTCAGGTTGTTTGTCAATCAATATCCGGAGTATAAAATAATTAACCTGGATGCATTAACTTATGCAGGTAACCTTGAGAATTTAAAGGATGTTGAACAATCCCCTAACTATTTTTTTGAGAAAGTAAATATTTTGGATGTGGCTGAGTTGAACAGGGTTTTCTCAACTTATAAGCCTGACGGTGTTATTCATTTAGCTGCTGAAAGCCATGTGGACCGTTCTATTTTATCTCCATTAGATTTTGTTTATACAAATGTAATTGGCACAGTTAACCTTTTGAACACAGCGAAAAGATACTGGTTACTTGATTCCCACTCCCCACTTGCTACTCCCCACTCACCTGTATTCCATCATGTATCTACAGATGAAGTGTTTGGCGCTCTGGGTGAAACAGGTTTTTTTACGGAGGAAACCCGGTATGACCCTCATTCCCCTTATAGCGCCTCGAAAGCAGCAAGTGACCATTTTGTAAAAGCATACCATGACACCTACGGTATGCCGGTAGTCATTACCAACTGTTCCAATAATTATGGCCCCAATCATTTTCCGGAGAAATTGATACCGTTATTCATTAATAATATTATCAACAAAAAGCCGCTGCCGGTTTATGGCGATGGTTTATATACCAGGGACTGGTTGTTTGTAAAAGACCATGCTGCTGCTATTGACCTGGTTTTTCATCAGGGGAAAAACGGCGATACCTATAATATTGGCGGATTTAATGAGTGGAAGAATATAGATCTGGTGAAATTATTGTGCAGGCTGATGGATGAAAAGTTGGGTAACCCGCCTGGTACAAGTGATGAGTTGATTACTTATGTAAAAGACCGGCCCGGGCACGACAGGCGCTATGCTATTGATGCAGCAAAGATTAATCAGGAATTAGGTTGGAAACCAAGTGTGACATTTGAAGAAGGCTTGTCTCAAACTATTGACTGGTATTTAAAGAATACGGAATGGTTGAAGAATGTGACGAGTGGCGAATATCAACAGTATTATAAAGCCCAATACAGTAAATGAGATATCAGCTTTAATTATTAATAAGCTTCTTTTCAAGCGTTAAGTATATGAAAGGAATTATATTGGCAGGTGGATCAGGCACAAGGTTATATCCAATAACCAAAGCCATCAGCAAGCAACTGATGCCGATCTATGATAAGCCAATGATCTATTACCCTTTGTCAACATTGATGATGGCGGGCATTAATGAGATTCTCATCATCACTACCCCGGAAGATAATCTTGCTTTTAAAAGATTACTTGCCGATGGTTCTCAACTGGGTTGTCGTTTTGAATATGCTGTTCAGGAAATCCCTAACGGGTTGGCGCAGGCTTTTGTGATAGGCGAGTCTTTTATCGGAAAAGATAAAGTAGCGCTGGTACTGGGTGATAATATTTTTTACGGAGCCGGACTAGGCACCCGCTTACAGGGGTTGGCAGATGTGGATGGCGGATATGTCTTTGCTTATCATGTAAGCGATCCGGAACGGTATGGGGTGGTTGAGTTTGATGAAAAGAACCAGGTGGTTTCAATTGAAGAGAAGCCGGTTTTTCCTAAATCAAACTATGCGGTACCGGGGCTTTATTTCTATGATAACGAAGTGGTGCAAATTGCTAAGGATTTACAACCTTCTGAGCGGGGAGAATACGAAATAACGGATATTAATAAAGTTTACCTGAATAATAAGAAGCTAAAGGTTTCCGTTTTGGACCGGGGTACCGCATGGTTGGATACCGGAACCTTCGACTCGCTTAGTGATGCCAGCGAATTTGTCAGGGTGATTGAAAAAAGACAGGGCACCAAAATTGGGTGCATCGAAGAAGTTGCTTATCGTCTTGGTTTTATTACAATGCATCAGTTATCTGTTCTTGCAGACCAGTTGATAAAAAGCGGTTATGGCGCTTACCTTAAGCAATTAATTCAAAGCAAATAAATCTACGTACAAATGAAAATTACAGTTGTAGGCACAGGCTATGTAGGATTGGTTAGCGGCACTTGTTTTGCCGAAACCGGGAACCATGTTACCTGTGTTGATATTGATGAAAAAAAAGTAAATAAACTTAAAAGCGGCGAAATTACCATTTATGAACCCGGCCTGGAAAAGATATTTGCCCGTAACCTTCGGGATGGCCGTTTGCATTTTACTACTTCTTTGGAAGAAGGAATAAAAGGAGCGGAGATTATTTTCCTGGCATTGCCTACGCCTCCTGGCGAAGATGGAAGTGCTGATTTGAAGTATATCCTGAAAGTGGCAGGAGACCTGGGTAAGCTTATACAGCCCGGCGACTATAAAGTAATTGTAGATAAAAGCACCGTACCCGTAGGCACAGCAGCAAAAGTGCGACAAACAGTATTGGACCATAGCACAACTGATATTAAAGATGCATTTGATGTAGTTAGCAATCCGGAATTTTTAAGAGAAGGCGCCGCCGTAGAAGATTTTATGAAACCCGACAGGGTGGTAGTGGGTACAGTATCTGAAGAGGCGAGGAAAATAATGCAACGTCTTTATGAACCTTATGTACGCCAGGGAAATCCGATTATTTTTATGGACGAAAAAAGCGCTGAATTAACCAAGTACGCAGCCAATAGCTTCCTGGCGGCTAAAATTTCATTCATGAACGAAATTGCCGTATTGTGTGAAAAGCTCGGAGCAGATGTGGATATGGTTCGGCGAGGTATAGGAACTGACTTCAGAATTGGCAAACATTTTTTGTATCCCGGGTTGGGATATGGAGGAAGTTGTTTTCCTAAAGATGTGCAGGCCCTTGCGAAATCTTCTAAAGAGGCTGCGTATGATTTTAAGATATTGAATGCAGTAATGCGTGTAAATGAACTACAGAAGCAATTTTTCATTTCTAAGATCAGCGCTTATTATAATGGTGATTTAAAAGGGAAGAAGTTTGCCCTTTGGGGTTTAGCGTTCAAGCCCAATACCGATGATATACGTGAAGCGCCTGCATTGGAGGTGATTGATTACTTGTTGGAGCAAGGGGCATCCGTAGCTGCATTTGACCCCGAGGCGATGGGAAATGTAAAACAGATTTATCAGGGTAAAATTGAATTTTCTTCCAGCCAGTATGAAGCCCTGGCCGGCGCCGATGCCCTTATTATTTGCACGGAATGGAACGAGTTCAGAATTCCAGAGTTTGATAAAATAGCGACAAGTCTTAAGAAGAAAGTGATATTCGATGGGCGGAATCTGTATGATATTTCCGGTATGGAGGCTCTTGGGTTCTATTACGAAAGCATTGGCCGAAGAAAGGCGCTGGTCAATTAATAAGCGTCATAAATTTCCTTATTTTAATAATATCCGACACATGAAAAGAGTTTTAATTACAGGTGCAGCAGGTTTTCTCGGCTCGCATCTATGCGACAGGTTCATTAAGGAAGGATATGAAGTAGTGGGAATGGATAACCTGATTACCGGTAGCCTGAAGAATATAGAGCATCTGTTTCCGTTAAAAGAATTCAGTTTTTATCATCATGATGTAAGCAAGTTTATTCATGTGCCGGGTCATTTGGATTATATTCTTCATTTTGCTTCACCTGCAAGTCCCATTGATTACCTGAAAATACCGATTCAGACATTAAAGGTGGGTTCATTGGGCACACATAATTGCCTTGGGCTTGCGTTGAGCAAGAAAGCAAGGATTCTCGTAGCCAGTACTAGCGAAGTGTACGGAGACCCGATGGTACACCCTCAATCGGAAGAATATTGGGGAAATGTAAACCCGGTAGGCCCCCGCGGGGTATATGACGAAGCCAAACGATTTCAGGAAGCTATGACAATGGCGTATCATACTTATCATGGATTAGAAACTAGGATTGTCCGGATATTCAATACCTATGGCCCCCGTATGCGGTTAAACGATGGCAGGGCATTACCGGCTTTTATTGGTCAGGCATTGAGAGGGGAAGACCTTACCGTTTTTGGCGATGGAAGTCAAACCCGTAGTTTTTGTTTTGTTTCAGACCTGGTAGAAGGTATTTACCGTCTGCTGTTGAGCGATTACGCCTATCCCGTTAATATTGGCAACCCGGATGAAATAAGCCTTAAAGATTTTGCTGAAGAAATCATTCAGCTTACAGGTACAAACCAGAAAATTATATACAAGCCTTTGCCGGTTGATGACCCAAAACAGCGGCAGCCTGATATTTCAAAAGCAAAACAACTCCTGGGTTGGGAGCCGAAAATATCCCGTAAAGAGGGACTGGCTGTAACTTACGATTACTTCAAATCGTTGTCCAGGGAAGAATGGAGTAAACCTGTTTTGTCTTTCACTTCAAAATAATACTTCAACATCTAATCTCTCCGAATGGATTTTTATATCCATCCTACGGCCATAGTGGATGAAGGTTGCCGGATAGGAAAGGATACCCGCATCTGGCATTTTTCCCATATTATGAGCAAAGCCATAATAGGCGGACATTGTGTTATAGGACAGAATGTTTTTATTGCAGATAATGTGGTGCTGGGAGATAATGTGAAAGTGCAGAACAATGTTTCTTTATATGATGGTGTGATTTGCGAAGATGATGTATTTATAGGCCCTTCAGCCGTTTTTACAAATATTGTCAATCCCCGCAGCGCTATATCTCGAAAGGAAGAGTTTCAAAAGACGCTTATTCATAAAGGCGCTACTATCGGAGCCAACGCTACCATCGTTTGCGGCATTGAAATAGGAGAGTATGCTTTTATAGGAGCCGGGGCGGTTGTTACCAAAAATATTCCGGCTTATGCTTTGGCGGTGGGAAATCCCGCCAGGCAAACGGGGTGGAAAAGTGAAAAGGGGTACACGCTGAAATTTGAAACAGGAAAAGCAGTTTGCCCTTCAGGGGATATTTATTCGTTAATAAACGGTGTGGTTAAGAAGGAGAATTAACACTGCAAACAATACAGTTGAAGAATTTCATCCTCATAGGCGCTGCAGGATATATAGCGCCACGGCATATGCAGGCCATTAAAGCAACAGGTAATAATCTTATAGCTGCATTGGACCCGCATGATTCGGTGGGTGTTCTGGATCACTATTTTCCTTTCTGTAATTTTTTTACTGAGTTTGAACGGTTCGACAGGTTTTGCGACAAGCTACAACGTAGCGGAACCCGTATTGACTACCTGAGTGTTTGCAGCCCCAATTACCTGCATGATGCACATATTCGTTTTGGGCTGCGGCTGGGTGCCGATGTAATCTGTGAAAAACCGGTAGTGCTAAACCCCTGGAATGTAGATGCTCTTTGCGAAATGGAAAAAGAAACCGGGCAAAAGGTATATCCCGTTTTGCAGTTGAGGCATCATCCGGAACTACTCGCATTGAAAGAAAAAATAGCAGATGGTAAGGCTACTAAGAAGTATGAGGTTGAGTTGAATTACATCACAGCAAGGGGTAATTGGTATCACCATAGCTGGAAAGGCAATATTGATAAAAGCGGGGGTATTGCTACCAATATCGGCCTCCATTTTTTTGATATGCTCATATGGCTGTTTGGGAATGTGCAGAACTTGAATGTCGAAGTACAATCAAAAGACAAACTGTCCGGATCACTTTCTCTTGATAAAGCTGAAGTTAAATGGTTTTTAAGTGTTGATGCAAAAGATCTTCCTAAAAAAATACAGTCTGCCAATCAGCAAACATGGCGTTCTCTTACTATTGATGGGGAGGAGATAGAGTTTAGTAAAGGATTTGAGCATTTGCATACTCTCTCCTATCAGCAGGTGTTAAGTGGGAAAGGTGTTAGATTGGAAGAAGCAAAAAGTGCTATTCAACTGGTTCATGATATACGAAATCAGGAACCGGGCAGGTAATATTTTTAATGTATACAATTAACAGATTTATTTCAGGTATAAAATGAGAATTTTAGTTACAGGTTGTGCAGGATTTATCGGATCTCATTTAACGGAATCTTTATTAGGTGCTGGTCATACAGTTATTGGTCTTGATAATTTTGATCCGTTTTATGAGAAATCTGTAAAACAGGCCAATATTGCAGAGGCGCTTGGAAGCCAATTTTTTACTCTTATTGAAGATGATATCAGGAACATTTCTAAGCATGCAAACGAAATTGGCCATGTTGATGCAGTTTTTCACCTCGCAGCTAAGGCCGGAGTGTTGCCTTCCTTGAAAGATCCTGCCGGATATATTGAAACAAATATTGGAGGTACATTGAGTATACTGGAATGGATGAAGGAAAACGGTTGCAAGAAAATGCTATTTGCTTCTTCTTCATCTGTGTATGGTAATTCCAAACAGATCCCTTTTTCAGAAGATACAGTTCAGAATGAACCGGTATCTCCCTATGCATTTACAAAGCTGTCCGGTGAAATGTTGAATTATAACTATCACCACCTGTTTGGGCTGGATATTATCAACCTTCGGTTTTTTACCGTATATGGTCCAAGGCAAAGGCCCGATCTGGCCATCCATAAGTTCATCAACCGGCTTTTCAATAAACAGCCGATAGATGTATATGGAGACGGGGAAACGGCAAGGGATTATACTTATGTTGCCGATACAGTGGCAGGGCTTATTATGGCGTTAGAATATATACTTTCCCATGAAAGAGTTTTTGAGACCATTAACCTTGGTAATAACCAACCCGTTTCTTTGAATGAAATGATACGGTCTATTGAGCAGGTGGCCGGTAAAAAATTTGAAATTAATAAGATGGGAAAACAGCCCGGTGATGTGGATATAACTTATGCTTCTATTGATAAAGCGAGAAGGTTGTTGCATTATAATCCGGTTACTGATTTTCGTGACGGACTTGACCGGTTCCTTAAATGGAAAATAACTTCTTCTGAACTGACTAAAGTAAAAGGAGTTAATTAAACAGATTTGCAAAGAATGACAACTCCTGATTGTGAATGTTCTAATAGAACATTTTACCTTAATAATTTTATCAATAGGTGTGTTCAAGAATATCTTTCTCAGAATTTTTACATTATTATGGATGGGTATAACCGACCTGGAGAAAAGCAAACTATTGCGAGCTGTATGAATTGCTTACGATGCATGGGATATCCTATCGGTCAAAAATTTATGAAGGGCTTAAGCAACATTTACTGATTTGTTCTCCAGGTTGGAAGTTTTTGACAACTTTGTAATTTTAAGTGATCTTTAATATGGTGTCTGTTATTGTTCCTGTCTTTAACAAGGAAAAGACGTTACCATTAACGCTTGATAGCATCCTGGCACAGACATGGCGGGATTGGGAGTGTATATTGGTTGACGATGGGTCAACGGATCAAACATTAGTTATTGCCGAGAGTTATTGTAGTAAGGATATCAGAATAAAATTATTTCATCGGGATAGGGAGCCAAAGAATGCAAACACTTGTCGCAATATCGGACTTGAAAAAAGTAAAGGAGATTATATTATCTTTTTTGATTCTGATGATTGGTTAGATAGTACCTGTTTGGAAGACAGAATGAGGGCAACAAATACTAACCCCTTATTTGATTTCTGGGTTTTCAAGGTGTGGTATGTTAAGAATAATATTGTTTCTGAACATATAGGTGCTTTAGAACATGATGGAGATAAATTGATTGACTTTCTTCAAATGCGGATTCCTTGGATAACTGGTTCAGTTATGTGGAGGCGATCATTTATTATCGATTTGAAAGGATTTGATGAGAATTTGCAAAGATTGCAGGATGTCGAATTGCATATACGAGCATTGTTGCATTCCGGACAGAGATATTTTATTGATAGTAATGGGAAACCTGACTGGTTCTACCGGTTTCGTCCTTATAACAGACATCAACGAGACCTTGATTTATTGGGAAAGAAAATTGATTCTAGTATTTATTTGTATAAAAAATTATTTAATGATCTTCTACCAGTTGCATATATACCGCATCTTCAGACAGGAGTAAAGAAAAACTTTCTTGATTTTACTTTTGATAATGCTTTGAATAATTTTAAAGGAATGGGTAAGATAAATGTGTTTGTTGCTCAGGTGAAAGAACAAGGTGTGTTGGATATAGAGGACGAAAGAAAACTTGAAAAAATCTGTAATGTACCAAGAATATTCTACAAAATTCCTGGGTTTTATAGGATGGTTAAGTTATATCTGGAAAGTTAAATGAATAGCAGTTTATGAGAAGAGTATTGCATGTTATTGATAGCCTGACAATTGGAGGGGCCGAGAAGTTATTAGTTGAAGTAGTTAATAGCATGAATGGATTCGAACACCATATTATAAGCTTGTCTGACAAAAATGATCTTGAGGGTGAAATTAACAATGAGTGTAAAGTGCTTAAATTAGGGTTTAAGTCAAAAAAGGACATTTTTAGATGTGTTAAAAAGATCAGAAGGTATATTAATGAGAATAGAATTGAGATCGTTCATTCGCATCTTGTTATGGCAAATGTTATTGCCAGGTTAGCCTCTCCTAGGAATATAAAAGTCTTTAATTCTCTGCACAGCTTGATTGGGGAGACGCACTTTTCTGATAGATTCTCATGGCAAAGAGTAGTTGAGAAATGTACTTATAGGAGCAGGCATCATTTAATAGCTGTTTCTAAGCATGTATTAAAGGATTATCAGAGGCATATCGGAGTTAAAGGTAAAGCAGAAGTGTTGAATAATTTCGTGGGCGATAAATTTTTTGCAGAAACCTATCAAAAAACTGATGCCAGGAACGGGTTAAAAATGATTGCTGTTGGGAGTTTAAAGCCACAGAAAAATTATGATTTTCTTCTTCAAGCTTTTAAGTATTTGTCAGAAAGTATTACGCTTGATATATTTGGCGATGGCCCTCTTCGTTCTGAGTTAGAACAGACGATCGACTTATATGGAATTAATAACGTTCGTCTTCGTGGAATAGGCACGCATATGGAAGCAAAGATTAAAGAGTATGACCTTTATGTTATGAGTTCGATAGCAGAAGGACATCCAATCGCATTACTTGAAGCTATGGCGTTAGGGATGCCAGTGATTATATCAGATATACCAGTTTTAAGGGAAGCAACCGGTGATTTTTCGTTGTATTTTAGCTTGAGCAACTCAAAAGAGTTTGTGAATAAGATTACTGATATCGCCGAAGGAAAAGTTGATTTAAATAGGTATGCAGAGTATAATCTTGCCTACGCAAAGAAAATTGGGAATAAAGAAAATTACCTTATCAGGTTAGGGAATTTATATAATAGTCACCTATAGGATTTTATAATTCGGGTATGGCTCCTGTTGTCGAATAAGGGTAGAGCATATATTTTATGATTAAAATATTTTTTGTTTTGAAAACCAGATACTTTTTTTTAAAACTTCTTGTAATTTTTTTTTGGTTATTTTTTACATTCACCTCCTGTCGGCCTAGGTTGGTGGCGCAGGGTACAGGTCAGCCGGAGCGTATGGGGATATATGTTCCTCTGGGGATGGAGAAAGAGGTATCAGAGGCCATTGAGGATATGGTATATTGGCTTCGGAAAGCTGGAGTGAATGTATTGGTGAATCCGAGCGGTGGAGAACAAACACACTATATCTTCTTTCGGAAAGCGAACGAATCAGAAATTGCATCTACTATACAAAAGGAAATAGAGTCGTCTGGACAATCCTTTTACCTATCAGCAAAAGGACTCCGTCATATTACTATTATTGGCAAAAGGAAAAATTCTTTCATTAATGGCATTTATACATTATTGCATGAACTAGGATTTCGTTGGTACATGCCAGGCGATACCTGGACTATTGTTCCAAACAAACTTCCTGACCTTTATGTAGATAAGTTATATGTTCCTGATTTCAGAGACAGGTTCTATTCCGGAAGTGGAGGAATGCATTCAATTCCTGGATTGGATGAAAAAAATAAGGTGAGAAGTGATTTTTCTCTTTGGAACCGAAGAAATAGGTTTTCCGTTGATTACCAGGGGAAAGGACATTCAGGTGAACAGTTTTATCTGGCTAATAAAACTGTTCTGGATAAAAATCCAGGGTATTTCTGTGATGCGAAAGTTAACCGGTACGGAAGAATTAATATTGATAATCGGGATGCTATACAGTTGTATGTACAATGGGCGATAAATCAGGTGAAGCCCGGCGATTATTTTCCGGTTATCGGGGTGGATCCTGCAGACGGAAGCGGAGGGAAAGATGACTGCCTCTCTACGCAGAATTCTTTGATAAAAACCTGGTCGGATAAGTATTTCTGGTTGGCTAACCAGGTGGCGGAGAGATTAAAGCAGGATGACGATAAAACCATGGTACAGCTTTATGCTTATGCTTCTCATGCGGATGTGCCAGAGTTCAAGCTGCACAAGAATGTTTTCCCTGTTATTATACCTTATGCTTTTCAGAGGGTTACAACTTCTCAGGAGTTTATCCGTAGATGGAGCCAGAGATTGGAGGGCAGGCCAATGGGAATGTACGATTACTGGAATATCAGCCAATGGAGTATAGGGCTACCGCAGTTTAATATTTACAACATCCAACAGAAATTGAAATTGTGGAAGCAATATAACGTTACGCATATCAATATTGAGTCTACCACGTCCAAAGGGCCGATGGGCCATGCCTTATGGCTGGCCTCGCAAATGATGTGGAATACAGGACTGTCTTTTGATAGTTTGTACAATGCCTTTTTAGGGGATTGCTTTGGCCCGGCAAAAGAAGATATAAAAAGAATGTATGACCGGTGGAGCAAAAATTACCAGGAACAGATGGAACCAGCGCTAAGCCTGTCTGACCTTGAAGAGGCCGCCAGAAAGACCAGTAACCGGCAAGTTTTGGACAGGATTACCGAGTTAAAAGCCTACGTATATTATATTGCTTTGTATTATAAATATCAGGAGTCGCCTACTACTGCAAATTATAAAGAGCTTCTGGATTATATGTACCGGATACATCCACTGGGATTGATACAGACTACAGCCCTGGAGAAATCTTATATTAAAAAGCCGGAATCTGATAAATCGTTGGTGGTATCACCTGATCCTTCATTTCAAAAGCAATCCGATCAAAAACGATATCAGGATATTAATTCCTTAGTAGAGAACTCCGGCATAAATAAGAATAAGCGCTATAAAACTTCTGCCCTTGAATTTGATATTACAAAAGTGAAATCCGATGCAGTTTCAGGAAAGCAGGCCGGGGCGCTTAAAATCAACGGGCCACTCAGGTACGAGTTTTTTCTTTCCGGTAAGAAAGAACTTCTCTTTGAAGCAGGTGCTTCAGCCTCCACTGTAGTTCGGGTGCTGAACAAGCATGACAGCCTTTTGTGGCAGGAGGAGATTTATGCCTCCAAGGAGGGATTTCAACAAATAAGATTAAATCTTTCCAGTGGCTACTACGTATTGCTGTTTGGAGAGAATTATTTTTTTTCCCGGATGCGTTTTCCGGTTGATATAGCTTTTCTGGCACCCGGCCGTCGTTCCTATGATAATAATGGATACCCGATTCAGTATGTATATGTGCCTTCTGATATTGACGAAATTATTTACAGGGATAATTATGGGCCCGGAATTAACCGGAAAGGATATTGGCTGGATCCGGACGGGAAAAGAATAGACCCTGAAAAATTGGAAGACAAGATTTACAGGATTCCTGTGCCGAACCACTATAAGGGCAAAACCTGGTCGTTGGTAATGGGTCATCCCGGTTTTCGTTTATTGAATATTCCGGATTATACTTCACTGAACCCGTTTATTTATCAGGAATAATAATATAATTATTGGAAGACATTTTCTGTTTCCGGATAATGTCTGAATATGTTTCTATGAAAAAAAAGGTTCTTTATTTAACCTATGATGGGCTTACCGATCCTTTGGGACAGTCGCAGGTACTATCTTATATCAGGGTATTGTCCGGAAGTGAATTTTCTTTTCATATTATAAGTTTTGAGAAAAAGGATAGGTATGAAAAGTCAAAAGACTATATTGAAGACCTTTTAAGGGGTTATGATATTCAATGGCACCCTCTGCCATATAAAAACACCCCGCCGGTACTATCCACTATATATAATCTTCAAAAAACAAAACGAAAAATCAAAGAGCTGCTTGACTTTCATCATTTTGATATCGTTCATTGCAGGGGTTATATTACTTCTCTTATCGGCGAATGGCTGAAAAGAAAGACCGGGTGCCGGTTTATTTTTGATATGCGTGGGTGGTGGGCTGACGAGAAAAAAGAGGCAGGCGACTGGGCCTCATTCTTTTTTCGCCCTGTGTACAATTATTTTAAACGGAAAGAGAAAAGCTTCTTTAAAAATTGTGATTGTGCTGTTTCCCTGACCAATGCCGGAAAAAGGTATATTGTTGAGAAAAAACTCAAATCATCTCATGATGTTGAAGTAATACCCACCTGTGTTAATTTTGAACTATTTCCCCCTTTTCAGCAGCAAATCAGAGATAACTCCCGTTTACAGTTAGATATACCTCCTGATGTATCGGTAATGGTATATTCAGGATCGCTTGGGGGAAATTATAGAACTGATATAGTGTTGCAGGCATTTAAACATCTTTTGGCAAAACGTTCAGATGCTCTTTTCCTGTTTGTAACGCATAGTTCTTCTTCTTTGGTTGAAAAGGAAATTGAGAAAAGCGGAATTGCCAAAAGTAAATTCAGGACGGCGCATGCTGAATATAAAGATGTGCATCAGTATTTAATGGTGGGGGATATCGGGGTTGTTATGTATAGCGATGGCTTTTCCGTAATCGGACGAAGCCCTACCAAGTTAGGGGAATATTGGGCCTGTGGATTAAAGGTATTATCAGTAAAAGGAATTGGGGATATGGAGTATCTGATAGATACCTACTCTGCCGGGGGAGTTCTGGTAGAAAATATGGACAATGAAAACGCAATGGCTACGGCAATAGATAAAATACTCAATGTGAATGTTTCAGGAGAGGACTTAAGAAATTTTTCGGTCGGCTATTTTGATTTACAGAAAGGATGCAGTAGTTATCTTAGAATTTATCGCAGGCTTATGCAATTATGCCCTTTGGCCGGATTTATTATTATGTTACCATAATCATCAAGTGATTTTCCTAAAAAGATGTTGAATGAAGCTTAGTATGATATTTGATGTCTGTTGTCGTTATAAAAATCTTGCTTTAAAATAATTATTTTCTTCATCCTGATAACTAAAGAAAAGCTACCTAAATTATATTTAGGTAGTTGCATAATAGAAAAGTAAGTGGTAACGATATGAAGAGAAGAAAGATTCTGATAATTTGTCCCTACCCGGAAGGAGTTGCACCCAGTCAAAGACTGAAATTTGAGCAGTATTATTCTTATTTCAGAGAGAATGGTTTTGACGTAACAGTCAGCCCTTTTATCAGCACATCATTCTGGAAGATTGTTTACAAAAAGGGCAACTATTTAAAGAAGATAGGGTATACATTAGCAGGTTATGCCCGCCGGATCAGTGATGTTTTCAGGCTCAGGAAATATCATGTAGTATATATTCATTTATGGGTTACACCCTTAGGCCCCCCTTTTTTTGAATGGCTGTATTATAAATTAGGGAAAAGGATTGTTTACGATATTGATGACCTGGTATATCTGCCCGGTGTCAGGAGTGATGTAAATCCGATAATTTCGGGATTGAAAGGAAAAACGAAACCTTTGTTCCTGATGCGGAATGCTCATCATGTAATTACCTGCACTCCATATCTTGACGAAGTGGCAAGAAAATATAATTCGTCAACTACAGACATATCTTCTACCATAAATACGGATACGTATCAGCCCAAAACAGATTATTCCATTAAAGACCAACTGATTCTTGGATGGAGCGGCAGTGTTAGTACTATCAAGCATTTTCGTACACTTGAACCTGTTTTGAAGAAGCTAAAAGATAGAGGCCATTACTTCAGGCTGTTGGTGATGGGGGATGAAACTTTCAGGATGGAGGACATAGAAACGGAGGCGCTATCCTGGAAAGAAAGCTATGAAGTAGATGTTATTAAACGGTTTGATATTGGTTTGTACCCTTTGCCGGATGAACCGTGGGTATATGGTAAAAGCGGCTTAAAAGCGTTGCAGTATATGGCAGTTGGTGTGCCTGTAATTGCTACTGCAATTGGGACTAATTTCAGAATTATTGAGAATGAGGTAAACGGGTATTTGGCTTCCAATGAAGATGAATGGTTGCATTATCTTGAAAAACTGATGGCAGATAGGGAACTCAGGAAACATATCGGAATGGAAGGCCGCCGGATTGTTGAAGAAAAATTTTCTGTCAATGCAAACAAAGAAACCTACCTCTCAATTATTAATAAATTGTTTAGTTTTAAGTAATTGAAAACGTCAGATGTGATTTCGAAGTAGTTAAAATTCGGACATGCAATAACATTGATATTTTTTAAACAATCAATATGTTACGGTATAAATTTGAAACTGTTACTAATTGCGAAATGTGTGATGACCCTGTCGAAAAACATAAAATTGTAGGGCAACGTCTTAATAGTTCTCAGGGGTTGCAGCCAAAATCAAAAAAAGGGATTTCTGTTACTGTTCAGAGATGTAGAAATTGCGGATTGATTTATTCAAACCCTATGCCTGTCCCTTTCGATATTGCCGATCATTATAATATCCCTCCTGAGTCATATTGGCATCCTTCTTATTTTATTTGGGAGCAAACTTTCAGTAAGCAATTGGAAACTTTTAAACGTCTTACCCATTTTTATCCGGGAATGAAATTTTTAGACATTGGAGCTGGGATAGGTAAATGTATGAAGTCCATGGGGCAGGCTGGTTTTGATACTTATGGTTTTGAACCCTCACAAGCTTTTTATGAAAGAGCAATATCTATCATGGGGTTGTCGCCGGATAAGTTGAAATTAGGACAAATGGAGAATATAGAATACGAGCCGGAAACTTTTGATTTTATCAGTTTCGGGGCGGTGTTTGAACATTTGTATCATCCACGCAAGGCTTTGGAAAAGGCGATGGGTTGGTTGAAAAAGGGGGGTATTATTCATATTGAAGTGCCAAATTCCCGGCATTTACTGGCTTCTTTTATTGATGTATATTATAGGTCAAGGGGTACCAATTATACGACACACCTTAGCCCAATGCATGTTCCTTTTCATTTGTATGAATTTCATCTAAACTCTTTTGAAAAACTGTCTTCAAAACTTGATTATAGTATTATTCATAAGGAGTATATGATTGGAACTATTTTTAATTTCCCCAAAATATTACACCCACCTCTCCGGCAACTTATTAAGTTTACCAATAGGGGCCTTCAACTGATAGTTTGGTTGAAAAAGAACTAGCTAATGCTTATTTCGTATAGGCTCCTTCAATCATTGGTATTGATAATTCTTCTGTTTGTGTTATAATCAATCTATTTAGCTTGCTTTTATTAAAAACAACCTTATTTAGTGGGTCTGATTTTTTTGTATTTCCTTTTGTTGTGCTGCTTCTTTATTTTATCAGTCGGCGAATCGTTCATCAGAAAGATATATTAACCCGTTCCCTTTTCTTGAAAACTTTCTGGTTTAGGGTAGTGGTATTGTTGCTGTTTACCCTGCTTATGCAGTTCTATTATGGAGGAGGGGACAGTTATCGTTATTATGTTTCTATGTTGGATATGCGGAAAGCTATTGCAGATGGCGGTGTAACTTTCGGTGAAGTTTTTTTTAGTGAGAAGGCAACACTAAACAATCCCTTATCTAGTTATTTTTATATGGATGAATTGGCCGGCAATCAGTATTATATGCAGACTGTTTCCAACTATTCTGTCCCGCGTTTAGCCTTGCCCCTTGGCTTTTTGTGTTTTAACAGCTATCTTTCTATGGGGATGGTGTTTAGCTTTATTGCCCTTCTAGGGTCTCACCAACTTTACAGGATTTTTTCCTTTAGTTTTCCTGCTATAAGCGGGCAGGTCGGGATTGCCTGCTTTCTGATTCCCGGTGTATGCTTCTGGTCTTCGGGTTTAATGAAGGACCCCTTAAGTTTTGGCGCCATGGGTCTGTTGATGGGCGCCTGCTATGATATTTTTACTCAGAAGAAAAGAATCCTGGTTTCTATTTTGATAGGTATAATTTCCTTTTATATTATATATATCATTAAACCCTACATATTAGTTGCTTTTTTCCCGGCTTTAATTGTTTTTATTTTCACCCGGTGGAGTATAAATTTTCATTCTTTATATCTACGCCGTCTGATGTTTGTACTGATGCTGGGAATGGGGGCTGCGATGGGGTTTTTGTTTTACAATTATTTTACCTCGGATAGTGGATTAGAGCAGTTTGGCTCGGAGAAAATACTGGAACAGATTGAAAAACAGAGAGGGGTGTATGAATTATACGAATCTTCAAAAGGAGGATCTTTTTTTTCACTTGGTTCGGAACAACCAGCTTTACAATTCCCCCTAGCCTTTATAGCTACCTATTATCGTCCTTTTTTGTTTGAGGTGGATAACCCAGTGATGTTGCTGAGTGCGCTGGAGGCTTTTTTATTGCTATTGTTTACAATCTATGTTTTTGTAAAAGTAGGAGTATTGCGTTTTTTCAGAATTATCTTTTTTAATCCGTTTACTTTTTTTTGTTTTTTGTTTTCGCTTTTTTTTGGAATAGCTGTAGGTTTAAGTACGGCCAATTTCGGCACCCTGGCCAGGTATAAGATACCCGCCATGCCTTTTTTTCTGTTGATGTTAATCCTGGTGCTGCATCTTTCCCATACTCCCCTGCCAGGCTGGATAAGAAAAAGGATCAGATTTTAAGAAGTTAATTTTATTAGCATGTGCGGCATAGCCGGTTCTATTAATTTCCCCTTAAATATTCCAGTTCTTACGAAAGATCTTTGGCACCGCGGGCCGGATGAACAAAGTACTTTCAGTGAGAAGAACCTGCAATTGCATCATCATCGTCTTTCTATTCTGGACATTGCCGGAGGAAAGCAGCCGATGCAATCGGGCCATCTAACTATCATATTTAACGGAGAAATATACAATCATCTTGATGTACGTTCTAAATATGGATTGGTTTGTAAGACGAACTCAGATACAGAAACTATACTGGCAGCCTATCACAGGAAAGGCCCAGTGTGTCTGAATGAGTTTGACGGCATGTTTGCGCTGGCGATTTACGACAGTGAAAAACAGGAAGTTTTCCTCGCAAGGGACAGGGCAGGCAAAAAGCCGCTGTATTACTTTTCGGATGGGGCAAAATTTATTTTTGCTAGTGAGTTAAATGCTTTATATAGCCAGTTGCCTCAGCAGTTAGACGAGGAAAATATAGGGCGATATATGAGGATGGGATATTTCTATAAGGAAGCTACTCCCTACAAAAATGTAAAAGAGCTGCCGACCGGCAGTTACATGACTATTTCTTTAGAAAATCTCAATTCTAAACTGACAAGTTGGTGGGATATATCCAGGTATTACGAAAAGCCCTGCAAAGATGACTTTGAGATGGCGCTTTACAGAGTTGATGAAATATTGCATCAGGCAATAAAGAACAGGGTTGAATCTTCTGATCTGGAAGTCGGTTCTTTTTTAAGCGGGGGAATTGATAGCGGATTGGTTACCGCTATCGGCAAGCAGTATAATTCATCATTGAAGACATTTACTGTTTCGTTCCAGGGGCAATATGATGAGTCTTCTTTAGCGAGATTGGTAGCAGCAAAGTATGAAACGAATCATCATGAGATAAGGATTGATTTCAAGGACCTGAAGGATGAGGCGGAAAAGATTCTGATGAATTATGGTGAACCACATTATGACGATTCTGCCATTCCAAGCTATTATGTGAGCCGTGAAGCGAAAAAACACCTTACGGTTATCCTGAATGGGGATGGGGGAGACGAGTTATTTGGCGGTTACAGGCGGTATGTTCCCTTTTCAAAAATGGATTTCTTTAGGGATACTCCGGTAAGACAGCGTTTATTTAAGATGCTTTATAGTTTGGTTCCCCCAACGAGAAACAAAATGAGTAAAACGGCCTATATCAAAAGGTTACTTTTTTTTGGTAGCCGTTCCGGCATTGACACTTATTTCAGCGCTACAACCGATATTTTTGAAGGACTTGAGAAGGATGTTTTTAAAAATAAATGGGAACCGGGTAATGATATTTCCAGGGAGTTTGCAGATATTTTGAATTCTTCACTTTCAGGACTACAGAAAATCATGCTTCTTGATTTTAATAACATTCTTCCTTCGCTCTTGCTTGTAAAAATGGATATTGCAACAATGGTGCATTCTCTTGAAGGAAGGAGTCCTTTTTTAAGCAAAGGATTGCTTGAATACGTCCCATCCCTGCCTGATAAACTGAAAATAAAAGGAACAACAACAAAGTTCCTGTTGAGAAAACTTGGAGAGAAATACCTTCCTTCGCAGCTCATATATCAGCCTAAGAGAGGATTTGAACCGCCGCTACAACAATGGGTGAACCATGAACTTCGTGAATTGATAGGAGATTACCTTGTTTCCAATAATGTTTTGTATCCTTCTTTTATCAAGAGGGATTTTGTTAAAGGCCTGCTTGACAATAAGATAAAGGTAGCATCAGAGAAGAGAGCCAAAATGATATGGCTTCTTTTTACGCTTGAGGTTTGGTATCGAAAAGTATATAAAAGAAATAACCAGAGGTAATGAAGCCTGCTTTTATTATTTCACTTGATTTTGAATTGCATTGGGGGGTAAGTGATCATAGAACAGTGGGAAGCTATTTTGAGAACCTAAAAAATACCCCTGAAGTTGTCCGGAGATTGCTGGGAGTGTTTGAGCAGAGGAATATTCACGCTACATGGGCTACGGTTGGGATGCTTTTTTGCAAGGATAGAAATGAGTTAGTATCTTTTGTTGCAGAACGGGACAGACCTTTATATGATAATCCTGCTTTGTCAAATTATATTGTGGCAGGGAATGTTGGAAATAATGAAGAGGAGGATCCTTTTCATTATGCTCATACACTCATCCGAAAAATAATCAGTACCCCTGGCCAGGAATTGGCTACGCATACATTCTCACACTATTATTGCCTTGAAAAAGGCCAGACGCCGGAGCAGTTCTATCAGGATATTTCAGCAGCTTTTGCTGTTGCAAAACTTGAAGGAGTACATCCGGTAAGTATTGTTTTTCCCAGGAACCAATTTAGCGAACCGTACATTCAAAAATGCAAGGAAGCGGGCCTGCAAGCTTTTAGGGGAAATCTTTCATCATGGGTGTATAAAGCGGAAGCAAAATCATCGGAAAGTCTTCTAAAAAGAATATTTCGTATCACGGATTCATACCTGCCTGTAACAGGTTATCGCCTAATAGAGCCGATGCTTTACAAGGGTGTTCTAAACATCCCTGGGAGTTGTTTTTTGAGACCATATAATAAACGGCTTTCATGGCTTGAGCCAATGAAGATATATAGGATCAAAAAGGAAATGACAGCGGCTGCAAAACAAGGGAGATGTTATCATTTATGGTGGCACCCCCATAATTTCGGGCAGAATATGAAAGAGAATTTTAATAACCTTATTGAAATATTGGATCACTTTGATAAACTTTCGGAAAAATATGGAATGGAATCAAAGAATATGAAGGAGATTTATGAAAGTCATTCATGATGCTTCAATAGTGTTGGTCTGTACTGATTGTACAAATACCCGCATCCTGTATCATGGGATCAAGGAAAGTATTCCCGTTTCTCATATTATTACCGAATTACCTGTAAGCAGGAAGACACTGATCCGGCGCAGGATTAAGAGATTGGGTTTTTGGACTACGTTTGGCCAGCTTGTTTTTCAGGTCTTCTGTATTCCCATTTTACGTAAATTATCAAAGAAGCGAATTACTCAGTTCATTACTGAAAACGGATTATACACCGGCCCAATGCCAGAGGAGAAAATGATACGTCTTCAAACTGTTAACGGCGATGCATTCGTCAAAGCGATCGGGGAGATTAATCCTTCTCTTATAATTGTTAATGGCACCCGCATTATTTCGCAGGCAACCTTGGATCAGATCAAATGCCCGGCTATTAATGTGCATGTAGGAATTACGCCGTTGTATCGGGGGGTTCATGGAGCATATTGGGCATTGGCCAATAATGACAGGGAGCATTGCGGAGTAACAATTCATGTGGTTGATAAAGGAATTGACACAGGGAATATTCTGGCTCAGGGCATTATTGACCCGACAAAAGAAGATAATTTTACGACGTACCCATATCTCCAGTTTGATAAAGCAATAAGTCTTCTCAAAAAAGTGGTCCCAGCAATAATAGGTACAGATCAGTATTCTTTTCAAGCAGTTCCGGCTGGCAAATCAAGATTGTGGTATCATCCTACGATATGGCAGTATTTGTATAATCGGGTAAAAGGAGTAAAATGAGAGTGCCTAAGCTAATCCGTGTTACCACTGTGCCCATGGCGCTGAAGGTGCTGCTGCGTGGGCAAATGAAGCATATGAAGAACGAAGGCCTTGATGTTATCATGGTCAGCGCAGATGGAAAAGAAAGGGAGGATGTGATGCAATATGAAGAATGTGATCATTATATCATTCCGATGACAAGAAAAATCACACCTTTTGCTGATCTGGTATCATTGTGGCGTTTATACCTTTTTTTCAGAAAACAAAAACCGGATATTGTACATTCTCATACACCCAAAGCAGGCATGCTGGCCATGCTGGCCTCAAAGTTAGCGGGTGTCAAAATAAGGGTGCATACGATAGCGGGCCTCCGGTTTATGACTTCAGAAGGGATTACCCGGAAGATTCTTCAATTGATGGAAAAGCTAACCGGTAAATGGGCCACACATGTCTGGGTTAATAGCAACTCTCTTCTTGCTTATGTCAGGAATAATAAACTGGTAAGCGAAAGAAAAACAGAAGTAATAGGCTTTGGTTCTACCAACGGAATAAATCTGCAGCGTTTTTCTGCAAACAGCCTTGATCCGGATAAATTACAGGGGGTTAAAGAAATTATTGCCTACGATGATACATTGACTTACTTTCTTTGTGTGGGCCGGATTGTAAAAGACAAAGGCATAAGTGAATTGGCTGCTGCATTTGAAAAGCTGTACCGGCAGAATAGTAATGTAAGACTGATACTTGTCGGGTCATTTGAAGATGATTTAGATCCGATAAGTGACGAAGTAAGGAATATATTAAAAACCCATCCCGGTATCATCCTTGCAGGGTGGAATGATGATGTAGAGTATTTCATGCACCTTTCTTTTGCGCTGGTCCATCCTTCGTACCGGGAGGGGTTCCCCAATGTGCTGTTGCAGGCCGGTGCTATGTTTTGCCCTGTTATTTGCTCCCGTATCGAAGGCAATATTGACATCGTGGATGATGAGCAGACAGGCCTGCTGTTTGAAGCAAAACATGCTGATTCCCTGCTTGCGGCTATGCAAAAAGCACTGTTCAATTCCGCTGCCCTGCAACAGTATGCAAAGGCGTTGCGGAGCAAAATAGAGGAATATTTTGATCAGTCCCAGGTGCATGGTTTGTTAGAGAAGAGGTACCAGGAGTTGCTGGATAAAGTGGTGGCGTAAGGTACTATCGTAAATCTACGAGATTGATTTCTGTAGTAGTACTCGATTTTCTGATATGGCAATCTGGTTATTTTGGGGTCTTCGCTTTCCGGTCTATTTTAGGCTATCCAAAATCCAGATCAATGAAAACCACATTGAAAAAACCCGTGGCCATTATCGGCTATTCCGGCCACGCCTACGTTATCATAGATATTTTGCTAAGCGCAGGCCGGCTGGTAACAGCTTACTGTGATGCAGCAGAGAAAGAGAAGAATCCCTACCACCTTCAGTATCTTGGAAAAGAATCGGAGGCTATCTGCCTGCTGAAAGATTACGATGTGTTTGCCTGTGTGGGGCACAATGGTATCCGGGAAAAAATACATTTACAAATGAGTGAATTGGTTGGCAGCCCCATTAATGCCATACACCCTAATTCCGTTATTTCATCATCAGTAAAAATGGGGGATGGGGTAATGGTCGCTGCTAATGCCACTATTAATCCCATGGCGGAGATAGGAAGAGGGGTGATTTGCAATACGTCCAGCAGCATTGATCATGAATGTATTATTGAGGATTTTGCACATATAGGCCCCGGCGCCGTACTCTGCGGCAATGTAAAAGTTGGTAAAAGCACTTTCGTGGGGGCCAATGCAGTGATACGCCAGGGAATTACTATCGGCAAAAATGTAATGATAGGTGCAGGAACAGTGGTGGTAAAAGATGTTCCTGATAATACCACAGTAGTAGGCAACCCACAAAGGGTGCTTACTAAAGAAAAGGCCTCTAAATTGCTTGCAGCCTGATCAATTGCTCACAATTAAATATTGAAAACATGTACCACCCCCGGTACATGTTTTTTATTTCTGCTTTACAGCCTGTATTTTTGCGGCAAAATTCTTCACTTTAAAAGAGGACTTAGATTGGCGGGTATGCAGTCATTGCGGAACAACTACAGGATACTTTTCATTGGGAAAAGGGATGACGAATATTCAAAACAGGCAGCTTCTTTTTTAGAAGCAGGCTTTCCGGATACACAGGTTGTTTTTTCCCGGCGTACAGATACTTTCCCGGAAGAGTTATTGGAGTGGAACGGCGATATTATTATATCCTACCTGTCTCAATGGATAATCCCGCAGTTGCTTCTTGACAAGGCTGCTGTTGCGGCCATTAATTTTCACCCGGGCCCACCGGAGTATCCCGGTATCGGCTGTACCAATTTTGCCATTTATAATGGAGAAAAAGTTTTTGGGGTTACCTGCCATTATATGAAAGCACAGGTAGATACAGGCGAAATAATTAGGGTCAGCAGGTTTCCGATCCTTCCGGAGGATACGGTATATACATTGACTCAACATTGCTATGAGATTATTTATCGGCTGTTTATTGAGGTGATGAGTGGCCTGATTTCAGGGAAATCTTTTCCTCAAAGCGATGAACACTGGACACGGAAACCATATACAAGAAAGCAATTAAATGAGCTATGCATAGTTGACCCCGGGATGGATAGAAAGGAGATTAAACGAAGGCTAAGAGCAACCACTTACGGGAACAGGGTGTGGGCTACTGTCCGGATAAATGGACTGGATATGCCTTATGAAGAAGCGGTTGAAAGGAATCTTATTTAGTAATCAATAAGCACTTAACTTTGTAAGCAACACATATGGTAAATCTGCCTGAAGAAATAAGAAAATACATAAGGACGCTTTACCTTTTAATGCAGTTGTCCCGGAAAGCATACGCAAAATATATGCAGCAAAGAATTTACCTCCATGCGATTTGCATCCGGCTGTCCAATCAAAAAATATACAACCACATTATTAATAATATTTCCGTTGTGCCATCTGAAATAGAAGAGGAAGTTTTGGATATAATTAATCATTATGATATCTGGATGACGCAGTTTGCAGAATACGAGGCATTAAAAAAACCTTCTTTAGCTGATGAGTTTGTTTTTTATCATATTGATAAGCTGAGTTCCTTCCCGAAACAGGCAGAGAAAAGGGTAGTTGACTATTATTTACAAAATATAAAAAATGCAGATGAATAAAAGAGTATTGGTAACGGGTGGCGCCGGTTACATCGGATCGGTATTGGTTCGCATACTATTGGCAAAAGGGTACACTGTCAGGGTGCTTGATTCATTAAAATTCGGAGGGGATGCCTTATACGATGTTGCCCAGCATCCGGCTTTTGAATTTGTAAAAGGCGATATTCGTAATGATGTAGAAGTTGAGAAAGCCCTGGAAGGAGTAGATGCTGTAGCCCATTTGGCAGCTATCGTTGGAGATCCCGCCTGCTCTAAGTTTTCAGATGAAGCAAGGGAAGTGAACTGGACAGGATCGGTTAATTTGTTTGAAAAGGCGGAAAAAATCGGTGTTAATCGGTTCGTTTTCGCCTCTACCTGCAGCAATTATGGTAAAATGGCTGACCCTGATTCTTATGTTGATGAGAACTCGGAATTAAGACCTGTTTCGTTGTATGCTGAGTTGAAAGTAAAGTTTGAAAATTATCTTTTAAATGATAAAAAAGATGCCCGGATTTGTGCCACGGCGCTCCGGTTTTCCACCGTCTATGGATTTTCTCCCCGTATCCGCTTTGACCTCACTGTGAATGAATTTACCCGGAATGTCTGCCTAACAGGTGAGCAGGAAATCTGGGGGCCGCAATTTAACCGCCCTTACTGTCATGTGGATGACCTGGCAAGGGCAGTAGTGTTGGCATTGGAGTCGCCTGAAGAAAAAGTAAGGGCTAACGTATTTAATGTAGGCGAAACAAGCGAGAACTATTCTAAACGGATGTTGATGGAAGAGATACAGAAGCAGATACCGGCAGCAAAGGCCATCTATGTAGAGAAAACGGAGGATCCCCGCGACTACAGGGTGAATTGCGACAAAATAAAAAAAGAACTTGGGTTTACTATTACTAAAAAAGTACCTGATGGTATTCGTGAAATAACCAGGTTAATGCAAAGCGGTATGATTATAGATGCACATTCACAAAAGTTCAGGAATATTTAATCAATACAAATGTTACTTCTGTCTGGTCCCAATATAGCTGGTAATGAATGGAAATATGTTAAGGAATGCCTTGATACAGGCTGGGTATCTTCTGTAGGATCTTATGTTACTAAGTTTGAGAACATGGTAGCAGAATTTGCAGGTTGTAAATACGGGGTTGCTACCAGTAGCGGCACCACCGCCTTACATATTTCCCTGATGCTGGCAGGGGTGAAACAAGGTGATTATGTGATTGCACCTAATGTAACCTTTATTGCCAGCATCAATTCCATCAAATATACCGGGGCTGACCCGATACTGATGGATGTTGATCCGGAAACATGGCAAATGGATTTGGACCTGCTGGAGGAATTTCTGGAAAATGAAACAGACCAGAAAAACGGGGAGTTGTTTTATATAAAAGACGGCAGGACTGTTCGCTGCATCATGCCCGTACATGTACTGGGGAATATGTGTGATATGGACAGGTTGATGCTATTGGCTTCAAAATATAACCTGCCGGTTGTAGAAGATGCTACAGAGTCGCTTGGGAGCTATTATAAAGGCAGGCATACAGGCGGGTTTGGATTGATGGGTTGTTTTAGTTTCAATGGAAATAAGATTATTACTACAGGAGGCGGCGGCGTTATTGTTACAGATGACGAGGAGTTGGCAAAAAAAGCAAAACACCTGACTACGCAGGCAAAAAGCGACCCATTTGAATATATACATGATGAAGTCGGTTATAATTATCGCCTTGTGAATGTATTGGCTGCAATGGGAGTGGGGCAGATGGAACTTCTTCCTTCTTTTATCGGGAGAAAAAAAGAAGTAAACGATTTTTACCGCCACGGACTGAGTGGAATAGGAGATATTACTTTTCAGGAAATAAAACCGGAAGTAAACTGTAATATGTGGCTTTTCACTTTTAGAACAGAAAAACAAAAAGAAGTGCTAAAAGTTCTTAATGACAGCCAGATGCAGTCGAGGCCTTTTTGGGTGCCCATGAATCAACTGAGAATGTTTAAAGAGGATGTTTACTATGCAAAGAACGACCGGTCGGATTATATTTACCGACGTTGCCTGAGTATTCCCTGTTCTACCAATATAACCGATGAAGAGTTGGCAGGGGTGGTAGAAAAGATAAAATCCATTTACTAACCCGTTTGTATATAATTTTGGTTAAAACCCCTCATCTTTGAGGGGTTTTTTTAATGAATAGGCTATGTATTTATTTGTAAAAAGGGTTATTGATATTGTCATTTCTTTTATTGCCCTGATTGTTTTATCCCCTTTTTTGATACCCGTTATTATCATCCTGAAACTTACCGGGGAGAAGGAGGTGTTTTATTTTCAAAAAAGAATTGGGTATAAGAATAAAGACTTTGACATCTGGAAATTTGCCACCATGTTGAAGAATAGTCCGAATATGGGCGCCGGTATAATCACTTTGCGTAATGACCCCAGGGTTACGAAAATGGGGCGGGTTCTTCGCAAAACGAAAATCAATGAACTGCCGCAGATCATAAATGTATTGAAAGGAGATATGAGCCTTGTGGGTCCCAGGCCTTTGGTGTTGAAGAGTTTTGAATTATACCCGGAAGAAGTACAGCAGGTTATTTATAATAATCGCCCCGGTATTACCGGTATTGGGTCGGTTATCTTCAGGGACGAAGAAAAAATTATTTCTGAGAGTAGCGATATAGAGGAAATATATAGGCAAATATTCCAGTATAAGGGGGCTTTGGAATTGTGGTACAGGGAGAATTTATCTTTTTATACGGATGTGATGATCATATTTCTCACGGGATGGTATGTTTTCTTTCCCCATAGCAGGTTGGTGTACAAAGTATTCCCTTCTTTGCCCAAAAGGCAATTTTAATTTTCGGGTTAGCGAAGCAGGTCAATTAGTTAATTTTGCTCCGATGTTCAAACTGTTTTCTAAATCAGGTAAAAGCAAGGCTGATTTCAGCATATTGAAAACAGATATGCACTCCCATCTTCTGCCTGGTATTGATGATGGATCCCCTGATATGGAAACATCGTTGCAACTTATTAAAGGGATGATGGAACTGGGATATAATAAGTTTATAACCACTCCCCATGTCCTGTGGGAAATGTACCCGAATACAAGGGATAGTATATTGAAAAAGCAGGATGAATTGAGGGGGATGCTAAAGGCCAATGGAATAGATGTGTCAGTTAGCGCTGCGGCAGAGTATTTCCTTGACAATCATGTAGAGGAGCTGTTAAAGAAGAAAGAACCGCTGTTAACCATCAGCGGAAACATGGTGCTTACCGAGTTTTCTTTGGCCTTTCCGCAGCAGGGTATAAAAGAAATATACTTTGAAATGCAGATGCAGGGCTATCAGCCGGTTGTGGCGCACCCAGAAAGATATGTGTACCTGGAAAGAAACAAAGGTTTCTATGATGAGTTGAAAGAAATTGGCTGCCTCTTTCAGCTTAATACACTTTCGCTTGCCGGGCATTATGGCAAAACGGTGCAGGAACTTGCACAATACCTGGTTAAGAAGGGATATTATAACCTTATAGGGACAGACCTGCACAATTCCCGTCATTTATCATTGCTGGTTAATACATCCCTTTCCGAACAGGTAAAAAGGCTGGTCGGGTCCGTTACTATTCTTAATGAAGGTTTGTAGCAGGTGCGTCATAAACTTTTTAGTTGTTCATTTGTAGCTTATAAGGCATGTGTACTTACACTATAAAAGAACTGGAACAATTGTCAGGCGTAAAGGCCCATACCATCCGTGTATGGGAGCAGCGGTATAATTTTTTAAAACCGCAGCGAACCACAACCAATATCCGGTATTATTGTAACGACGAGCTGAAAAAATTACTTACTGTTTCTCTCCTGAATAAATACGGGTATAAAATATCACATCTCAGCGTTATGACACAAGAGGAGATTGACAGGTCTGTATCACTGCTGGATGAAGGAGAAGCTGTTGAAGAAAGAGACATAAACGAATTGATATTTGCCATGACAGCTATGGATATGGAACAGTTAAACGAATTATGGAAAAAGCAGGTAGAGTCTGCCGGGCTGGAAGAAACTGTACTAAGACTGCTGATTCCCTTTCTGGAAAGAGTGGGCTTATTTTCAGCAGAAGGAGCTATACATCCGGCCCATGAGCATCTTATCTCTTCTTTTTTTAGCCAGAAAATGATTGCTGCTATTGCAACAACAATTCCTCCTTCGGTTTCCGGGAAGAAAGTTTTATTTTTTCAACCGGAAGGAGAGTATAATGAGCTCGGCCTGCTACTTAGCTGCTTCCTTGTGAAAAACAGAGGTGCACAAACTATATACATAGGAGCTAATACACCCCTGGGGGATGTGGAAGAAATACTAAAGTTCAAGGAGCCGGATATAATCATAACGCATCTTATAAAGCCACACACTTCAGCAAGCCTGAAAAACCTTTTTGGCACGCTGAAAACAAAAATAAAAACCTCCGGGAAACTGATCGTTTCAGGAAGACTGCCTGAAAGTTACCAGGTAAACCTGCCGGTAGAGGTTGAGTGGAAGGCACACATAAACGAAGTAATTGATTGTGTATCAGATAATTAAATAAATGTGTAATTTTTTGATTAACCCTGAGAGCCTGATTTTAAACAGATAAAGCATTTTTGTTTTGATTAACAATAATTTGTTTAACTTTACCGTAACAAGATTAAACAAAATACTATGGCAAAACAAGAATTTAATACGCTTTTGCTGGACAATGCGGAATTTTTAAAACCTTTTGCTGTTAACCTTACAAAGGATAATGAAGCTGCGAATGATCTTTACCAGGAGACCTTATATAAAGCCCTTGCCAATAAGGAAAAGTACAATACCGGGACGAATATAAAAGCATGGTTATACACCATCATGCGGAATATATTCATTAATAATTATCGCAGAAAGGCTAAGCAAAAAACCATTTTTGACAATACGCCTAATGAATTTCTCATTAATAATAAGCAGGGAACCGTTAATAACTCGGCTATTGCCAATCTGCAAATGAAAGAGATCAACGAAGCAATGCACCAGCTACCCGAGATTTTTAAAACACCATTTCTCTTGTACTTTGATGGCTACAAGTACAACGAAATTGCTTATGCTCTTAATGAACCGCTGGGAACTATCAAAAGCAGGATACATTTTGCCCGGAAACTGCTGAAGCAAAAGATAAGCAGGTATTAAGAGAATGGCATTGCAGAGGATAGTTATTCGTCGGGACTCATCTGCATAAACTCTCTTTTTACTGCTTTCAACATGCTGAATAGCTGGGCTATCTGTATCAATAGCAAAACAAAAAGGGCCAGCAATACATACCAGGGCAGGCTGATTGTTTTTACGTCGGCGGTTTTCTGAAATTTTTCTATGTGCCAGCCCGTTAATGCGGAACCGAACGCCATACCCACCAGCAGGAAGGACAGCAGCGAATACACCACTTTTCTGAACATGATGTTCATAGTGGAATAGCCTACCTTAAAATTTTCAAGAATAGCAGCGGGTATAATAAGTACCAGGGCAATCCAACTCCAGTTCTGGCTAAACCATCCAGTGTTAAGAACAAGATTGAGTCCAAGGACCAAAACAATAGAAAGCAATCCCCAGGGAAAAAGAAGAAATTGTGAAGGTTTTTGTGAGGTAGCCATTTGAGCAGGTGTTTAGTTACAGAAAGATAAACCAAATTTTTTTACGCCTGCTGATGTTTTTACGCAGCTTTCGGAAATACAGCCAAAGCCATATAACTTTGCAGCGGGTTGCAGAACAAGCATAATCACTAACTAATAACGACCGGATGGAACGATTTTCAGAGAGTGAACTTATTGAAATAAGCATAGCTATTGGAGGAAGCATCCTGCTGGGTTGGTTGATCAAACGGTTTTTGCTACCTGTTTTTTTTAAGATATCCAAAAGAACAAAATGGGAAGGCGATGACCTCCTTGTTGAAAGCATCAGTAAATGGGTTATTACCTGGTTCCTGCTTGCAGCGCTTATTTATGTATTGCCGGTATTTTCCGGTCATTTCCCTTACATCAAGCGCAAGGAGTCGCTGATACAGCATATTATCGGTGTCCTGTACATTTTTTCGCTTACCTGGGTAGCGGCCCGTGTGGTGGGCGGCCTTTTGCATATACGGTCGCACAGGGAAAATGGTGTAATCGTTTCTTCTTCTATTCTTGCCAACATCGTAAGGGGTATTATCTATTGTATCGGTTTTATTCTTATCCTTCAGACCTTTGGGGTGGCGATTGCTCCGTTACTGGCAGCCTTAGGCGTGGGTGGTATTGCGGTGGCGCTGGCTTTGCAGCCTACATTATCTAACTTGTTTTCCGGCTTGCAACTGATAGCTTCCGGTAAAATCAATATCGGCGATTTTATCCAGTTGGAAGGAGGTCAGCGTGGGTTTATCAGGGATATAACCTGGAGGAATACCACAATCGAAACAGGGCAAAACAATATCGTTGTGGTTCCAAACAGCAAGCTGGCAGATTCTGTGGTAGAGAATTTCTTTCTCGATGATAAGAAATTATCCGTTACACTGCCCCTCCGGGTAGGATATGAAACAGACCTCGCCAAAGCAGAGCAGGTCATTATTCAGGTAACGGCACAGGTGCTGGAGAATGTTGCCGGTGGTGTAAAAGAAATAAAGCCGATTGTGCGCTATTCGGCGTTTGGGGAGTCGGGCATTGATGTAAAAGTATCTTTTTCTGTACGGGAGTATGCCAACCAGTTCCTGATAGTATCGGAACTTATTAAAGCCATACATAAAAAATTCAGGGAAGAAGGTATTGATATACCTTACCCGGTAAGGACGGTTATTATGAATAAATGGAAAATTTAGTAGCCCCCGGACGGTTAAATAAGCTATTCAGCAACCCCACATAATATCAGGAATAAATAATAACCCTTCAATTACGCCTTGCTCAGAGGTAAAGATTTTATAATAGGCAGATCCTGTCATTTCAATTTGTTTTGCTATACAAATCTGGTTACGGTCCGGACTTATCACCCTTTGTTTATAAGTTCATATTTTCAATATAAATGCAGTTAAGGACCGGGTAGAGGTGAGAGTAAACGTACCGGATTGAACCGGACAAAAAGAGCCGGTTCGGGAACTTCGGTGGATTATGTAGCCTCGACAGGAATCGAACCTGTATCTGGAGCTTCGGAAACTCTTATACTATCCATTGTACTACGAGGCCAAGATAATTCAGGGTTTTAGATTGGAGAAAACTTCCATAAGTCCGAAATCTAAAACCACAAATCATTTAATCAATCCCGGTGCATTGGTCGCAAATATCTTTACGGCAATGGCCAGCAAAATTACGCCAAAAAATTTTCTTACCGCTATTAATCCGGCAGGGCCCAGCAACTTTGAAATGGGGTCAAGCGATTTTAAGACGACATAGATGATAATCAGGTTTATCAGGATGGCAATCAGCAGCGTGGTTTCGCCATAATCAGCGCCGCGAAGGGACATGATTGTTGTTAATGTACCGGAACCTGCTATCAGCGGAAAAGCAATAGGCACCATTGTAGCAGCTTTCACATCCTTTTCTGCTTTGAAAAATTCAAGGCCCAACACCATTTCAAGCCCCAGGATAAATATCACAATGGAGCCGCCTACGGCAAAAGACCGTACATCCAGCCCTAATATTTTTAAAAACGACTCTCCCAGGAACATAAAAAGGATCATCAGGGCGCCGGAAATCAATGTAGCCCTGAATTCATTAATGCCCCCGATTTTTTGCTTCAGGGATATTAATATAGGCACAGATCCGATAATATCAATTACCGCAAAAAGGGTGAAAGTAACCGTTACCAGGTGGTTAAGGCTGAGGCTCAATAAATTCATTTGGCAAAATTAAACAGAATCGGCAATCTTTTTCAGTCCGGCCTCCTGATCCACTGAAAGGAAATGCCAAAATAATAATTTCGCCGGGGGGCGGCATTAAAAAACCGGTTTGCAGCAGCATTGATATCATTTCCCAGGCTATAGGTTTCATCGAGCAGGTTGTCTGCACCGGCATAAAAATTCAACCGCAGCTTTTTCTGAACCGTTTTTTTCCAGCCAATACGGGTGCCTAAAAGATAATAAGGCTCGGCAAAAGCAGTATTGGCATCATTAAGATATATCCGGGATGCCGAATAATAAGTGAGGTTGGTGTAAATCCCTTTCCGGAACTGTATATCAACCAGCGCAGAAAATATATTGGCCGGTACGGAAGGAACCGTTTTGCCGGAGAAATCATCATTTCCTTTTACAAAACTCCCGTAACGGAAATGGTTATAGGTAAAAGCCGTATTAACCTGCAAATGCTCAACAATAGCGGCCCTTTTAAAATAAGTAAAATAATTGCCCGAAAGCTCGATGCCTCTTTGCTTCACGCCTCCTGCATTTACAAAATAATCGGCGCCGGATAAATCCCTTCTTTGTACCAGCGCATTATTGAGCATGAAGTAGAACCCGGTGGCTTCAAGTTGTAGCTTTCTTTTTAACAAATGAACGGCAGCCGTCAATTCATAGTTCCACCCGTATTCCGCTTCAAGGTCGGTGCTTATAACACCTGTGGAGGGCAACAATTCGGCAACAGTGGGGGGCGAGAAGCCGCGGGATATTGTTGCTTTGGCAGAAAAGGTTTCTGATATGTTTTTCTTTACAGATAATCTTGGCGCCATTTCATTCCGGTAAGTGCGGCTTTGCGTTATAATGGGATATTCGCTGAGCCTTGAAAACTTTACTGTATTCCTGTTCATGCTGATTCCTGCATTAAAAAACCAGTTGTTTTCCAGGGCAATATCTCCCTGCAAAAAATAGGAAATAGCGGTATATACAATATCGTCATCTGTCTGAAGTGTATCAGGGTTGCCGCTACTGTTTTTAAAAACAGAAGTATTGAAAAAGCCATGTTGGAATTCACTGCCGCCAACCAGTTGCCATTGTATGTTATCGTTCTTTTTCTCATAGCTGAAAACGGTTCTTCCTCCAAATGAAGGCTCCCTTCTTCTTTCGTAATTACGGAAAGTGGGGTTTTTAATATCAGCATAAGCGCCGTAAAAAACGGTTTGGTTCTTAAAGTGCGGTGTTATTTTATATAAATGATTGAAACCGGCAAGAAAGTTTATTTGCCGTATAGCGGCTTTTGCACCTTCTGCTGAAGGAAAAGCGCCTGCTGCGGGTCTTGCACTTTTGGGATTATTGGCAAATTCCGTAGCGGTGAGTGCGCCGGGTGTTTGGTAATGCAGGTCAGTAACAAGTAATGAGAAATCCGCTTGCTGCTTCTCGGATATCTTCAACTTTGATACCCACGAAAAGTTATCACGCCGCATAGCGCTGTTGGCCCTGTAACCATCGCTTTGGTTATGGGCGAATGATACCTGGCTTTTATTTTCATCTTTTCCAAAACGGGCAGAAGCAAAAATATTATGCAGGTTATAGCTACCCGTAATATATTCTAACGAAATGCCCGGTTGCCAGGATGCTAGACTATGTGCCAGGATAAGGCCGCCGGTGCCGGCGCCGTACAAACTTCCAGCGGGGCCTTTGAATACTTCTATATGGGAAAAATTATTCCAGGCAAGCTGGTTCAGATAAGTGTTGCCCCCGGGGTCGGTAACGGGAATATCGTTCCAGTACATTTTTACATTGCGGACACCAAAAGGTGAACGCAGAGAACTTCCCCTGATGTTCAGCCGGTAGCTGCCCGGCGATCTTTCCTCCATCCGTACGCCGGCAACCGTATTGAACCCGTTTACAAGAGAGGTTTTGTTGTTCCTGTCGCCATTGCTGTTATCAATTATTTTCACATTGGTAACAGAGCCGGAAAGTTTCCTGTTCTGCTCAAAAGCCCTGATGGTAACTTCATCAAGTGTTTTCAATGAATCCTCCGGCTCTTGCTGGCAGAGACCGGATAAATAAATAAAAAGAAAAAACGGGGTAAGTAGCGTTTTCAGAGTCATAGAATATAATGGGATAGTAGAGGATAAAGATAGAACCTTTCTTTATTTCTTCAAAAAGGCTGTTTTTGAATAGCAGGGCAGTTGACTGAAAAAACTGACTGGAACTTATATAATCCCCTGCTTATAAAGATCTATTCAGCTAATTTTGTGTGATTGTAATTTTTGATAATGAATAAGTTTACGAAAGCCTTTTTACTGCTTCTTCCGGCGGCCATTGCCGTTTTTATTATTTTAAATCTCCGGGGTAAATCTTCTAAGCCTGAAAGGGTGATGACAGAAAAAGCAGCTTTGCGGACGGTTACAGAGACAGTGGAAGCGGGAGGCAAGATTTTTCCCGAAACAGAAATAATGGTAAGTGCAGAAAACTCCGGGAAGGTTACAATGCTTAAGGTGGCTGAAGGGGATGTGGTAAAAAAAGGGCAGGAGTTGGCAAGAATAAACGGGGTGATTGTAAAAGCCCCTATTAACGGTGTTGTTCTTTCCCTTCGGGTAAAAGAAGGGCAGAGTGTAAGCTGGAACAGCTTTACCGCAGGAACTGAGTTAATGACCATAGCTGATATGTCGGCGCTGGAAGCAAGGGTGGATGTGGGTGAGAGTGATATTATAAGGGTCAATACAGGTGATTCTGCTGAATTGACTACAGAAGCCTATAACAACCGGACGTTTCGCGGGGTGGTTACCCGTATTGCAGTCAGCACAAAGGCCCCGGCCGGTATAGCTTCTGTTAATGAGATTACTGCTTATGAAGTAAGGATACGATTAGACAGTTCCTCTTACAGTGATTTGGCGACTAAAATACTTCCTTTCAGGCCGGGGATGAACGTCAGGGCAGGCATCAGAACAAAAACGGCGGAGCATGTATTAACAGTGCCTGCAATAGCGGTAACGGCCAGGGAAGGGTTGGCAGGTGCGGATAATACAGATAGCAAAGAGCAGCTATCGAAGACAGATGCTGTGCGGGAAGCGGTTTTTGTTGTGCAACAGGATGGAACTGTGAAGATGGCGCCGGTAAAAACGGGTATCCGTGATATCCGTTATATAGAAATTACAGAAGGTATAAAGGAAGGAGATGAGGTGGTAACAGGCCCCTACAATGCAATCAGTAAGCTATTGAAAGACGGATCGAAAATAAAAATTATCTCAGGTTCGAACTAACCAATAAATTTTTCCGGGAGAACCAGGTATGAAATTCGGGATTATCGGAGGCGGAAGCTGGGCCACGGCCCTGGCGAAAATAGTAACAGGTAACGGCCATGCTATTAACTGGTGGATAAGAAGTGCTGCCATTATAGAGCATATCCGTACCAGGAAGCATAATCCGCAATACCTGAGCCCGGTGGTTTTTGATACCTCACTGCTTGCTTTATCTGATAATCTTAAAGAAGTGATTGCGGCTTCGGATGTACTTGTTGTGGCTATTCCCTCTGCGTATGCAGAAAGCAGCTTTTCCGGTTTGTCAAAGGAAGATGTTGAAGATAAAAAAGTGCTGTCTGCCATCAAGGGGCTGTTGCCGGATAAAAATGTATTGCTCAATGCCTATTTACAGGAAGAATTTGGCCTGCCCCTTGAAAATTATTTTGCCATTCTGGGCCCCTGTCATGCGGAGGAAGTAGCGCAGGAGAAGTTATCCTATCTTACTTTTTCAGGGGTTGATATACCGGCTGCGTCTGAGATTGCTTCTTGTTTTTCTACACATTATATCAATACGATTATAAACCATGATATACTTGGGGTGCAATATGCTGCTGTGCTGAAAAATATTTATGCCTTAGGGGCAGGTATAGCACATGGGTTGGGCTATGGCGATAATTTTTTAAGTGTTTATATTGCCAATGCCGCCGATGAAATGGCTGGTTTCCTGAGGCAATACGGCATAAAGCATATTACCGTAGGGGAACATGACGGAGAAGACCCTGTTACCCATCGCAAAACACCTAATTATGCCGCTTCCGTATATCTTGGCGATCTGCTGGTTACCTGCTACTCTCCCCATAGCCGCAACCGGTCGTTCGGTACAATGATAGGCAAGGGGTTTTCCATAGCAGCCGCCCGGCTGGAATTAAATATGGTGGCCGAAGGGTACCACGCATCCCGTTGCATCCATCACCTTAATAAGCCGATAGGTGCTGTCATCCCTATAGCGGAAACAGTCTATAGCATATTATGGGAAAATGTTAAACCAGTTTACGGGTTTAAACAGATAGAGCAGGTGTTGGTCTGACAAGGCAGAAGCTCATTAATCTGTTTAAATAAACTTTTTCCCATGCCAATAGCATACCACGGATTTGGCCCTGCCGCTTTCCTGATTATACTGGTTTGTTTTTTAGCAAAACAATTATATGATCATTGGAAACGGTATCAGCAAAAATTTTAACTTCATGCTGTAAAACCACAAATCGCATGCAGTTTTTCCAGGTAATTTTTCTCATTGCAGGTATTGTATTGATTGTGCTGAATGTTATTGACTTCAACAAATGGCAGGAAAGCAGGAAGGAAGGAAGTGTAAAGCCCTATCCCATCAAGTGGTTTCAGTTTATTCTTACCTCGTTAGTGGCCATCGGCTGTGTAATAAATGTGCTTATTGCATTGATCAGGAAAGGTTAAAAGAAAAAGTCAGCGGCAATTCCGTCTGCAAACAATTTCCCGTTATCCGTAAGAATAAGAAAATCGTTTTCTTTTTTCAGTAGTTGCCGGTTGATATGCTTTTCGGCCTTTTGCAAAATTGTATCGGGAGAGGTGTCAAACCGGGAAGATAGCAGGGAAATATCAAGACCTTCCATTGTACGCAGGGAAGTCATAATATATTCGTTTAACTGCTCTGTTTCGGAAAGCAATTCTTCTTCTGAAGGGATTAATCCTTTTTCAATAGAATTAATATAAGCCTGGTTGTTAGCAATATTCCATTGCCTGCTTTTGCCATTAAAGGAGTGGGCAGAAGGGCCGATGCCTGCATATTTCTTTCCCTGCCAGTAAGAGCTGTTATGACGGCTGCGTCGGCCCGGTTTTGCAAAATTGGAGATTTCGTAATGCTCATAACCGGCATTTTTCAACCATGTCATCAACAGCAGAAACTGGTCAGATTGCTTATCCGGGTTTACATTCTCTGACTTTTGCAACCGGATCAGCTTTTCCAAAGGCGTTTTAGGCTCTACTGTAAGGGCATAACAGGAAATATGCGGGATGCCCAGCGATATTATTTTTTCAACATTATATTGCCATTTTTCGTTTGTAAGCTGCGGCGTTCCGTATATGAGGTCGGCGGTAATATTGTCAAAATGTTTTATTGCCAGTTCTATGGCAGCTACCGCCTGCGCCGCATTATGGGCACGGTTCATCCATTGCAGGTCTTCTTCAAAAAAACTTTGGATGCCGAGGCTGAGCCGGTTAACCCCCGCCTTTTTCCAGGCGGCTATTTTTTCTTCTGTAATATCATCGGGGTTGGCTTCAAGGGTTATTTCGGCATGATGGGCTATTGTGAATGTTTCCCGGAGCTGGTCTATCAGTTGCTGAATAGCATCCGCATCTAATAAAGAAGGCGTGCCGCCGCCAAAATAAATGGTTTCAACAGTTTCGTCTTGTAAATAGGCGCTGCGTAAGGGTATTTCCTTCAATAAAGCGTCCTGCATTTCGTTCTTATAACGGAGCGAGGTGGCAAAATGAAAATTGCAATAATGGCAGGCTTGCCTGCAAAAAGGGATATGTAGATAAATGCCAGCCAAATGAAATTGGGATATTATGAATATTTTTACTCCGCAACCGGCGTTCCTTGCGAAAAACCGAATGGCAAAATTACACCTGAAAATATCTGCTGCTGTTTTTTTATTCTTCTGTTTACCGGCCGGTGCCCAGGAAAAATACCTGCTGCATGTAAAAGGGGTTGATAATGATTCGGCTTTTATCGTTTCTAACAGCGGTTTACGAACGGTATTTGATTCCCGCCATTTGTGCAGGGAATACATTGAGAAGCTCCCTGTATCGCTGCAATCAGCAGGGTATATCACAGCTTCTATTGATCAGATCAGGTATGATAGTTCTTTTGCGTCGCTGGAAATCTACCTTGGCCAGAAATATATATGGGCCGACCTGGATGTTTCCGGGATAGAGCCTTCGTTGCTTGAGGCAGTGGGTTGGCGGGGGCGGGTTTTTTCCAACAGGCCGATGGATTATTCCCTTATTACAACCTGGCAGGAACGGCTGCTGAACCACCTCGAAAACAATGGGCATCCTTTTGCCAAAGTATTTTTGGACAGCTTCCGGATAGAAGGAGAAAAAGTATTTGCTGCTTTAAAGGTCAACAAAGGGCCGGCGTATAAGATTGACAGCATCCGTATCTATGGCAATGCAAAAATTTCCAATCAATATTTGCAAAGGTACCTTGACATGCCGGCGGGCAGCCTTTACAGCAAGGAGAAGCTATTACGCATAACCGGTAAAATACGGGAGCTTACCTATATTGAAGAAGAACAACCGGCTTCGCTTACCATGCTCGGTACAGGTTCTGTGCTGAATATGTACCTGAAGCAGAAGAAGAGCAGCCAGATTAACCTGCTGGTTGGTTTTTTGCCCAATAACGACCAGCTTTCTTCAAAAAAGCTGTTGGTTACCGGGGAGGCGAATATTTTATTGAAGAATGCATTGGGGGCGGGTGAAACGCTTGGCCTGAACTGGCAGCAGATACAGGTAAAATCGCCGAGGCTTAATTTCCTGTACCAGCACCCTTATCTTTTTCAGACATCTGTGGGGTTTGATTTTTCGTTTGATATGTTCCGCAAAGACAGTACTTTTTTAAATATCAACTTTCAATTAGGCGCCCAATATGCTTTGGGTACGCATCAATCCGGTAAAATTTTTATACAACGGTTTCAGACGATCCTTAGCCAGGGAGGGATTAATACCGCATCCATACTGCAAACAAAGAGGCTGCCTGATGTAGCCGATGTAAGCTCTTTTAATGTTGGGATAGATTATGAGCTGAACACTACAGATTACCGTCTCAACCCAAGAAAAGGAAATGAATTCAGGATCATAACTGCCATTGGCGCTAAAACATTGAAAAAAAATAATGAAATACTGGAGTTAAAAGACCCCGGCGACCCGGATTTTGATTTTGAGTCGCTATATGATACGTTAAAGCTCAAAACATACCAGTTCAGAACAAGGGTTATTGCCGCGAAATATTTTCCATTGCCGGGGCAAAGAAGTACTGTAAAAACCGCATTGAACGGAGGTTTGTTTCAAAGCGGGAATATTTTCCGGAATGAGCTATTCCAGATAGGCGGGTATAAGCTGCTGCGTGGCTTTGATGAAGAAAGCCAGTATCTTTCTCATTTTGCCATTGCTACTGTTGAATACCGGTACCTTGTAGGGCAGAATTCTTATTTCTACGTATTGGCAGATGGCGGCTGGGGCAGGAACAGCGCATCTGTAAATAAAGTGAATTATACTTATTTCGGTACCGGACTTGGCCTGGCTTTTGAAACCAAAGCAGGGGTATTTAACCTGGCCTGGGCTATCGGCAAAAGAAACGATACAGAGCTGAACCTGCGCCAGTCAAAAGTGCATTTTGGGTTTGTAAATTATTTTTAGATAGGTAGAATGCTTTTTCTCCCGGATAGTTATAATACTTTTGTAACCTAATTTCTTATCATTGAATCGTATCCTTCTTTTTCTCCTTTTTACTTTTTACATGGCTGATGGCCTGAAGGCGCAATCGGTAACGGATTTGATTTACAGGAAACCGGCGGATACATTGAATAGCGCATTGGATCCAACGGACCCCATTACTTCACAAGAACTGACCTGGAAGATATTGCAGCAGCATCCGTATTTTGGTTTTTCCGCCGAACCTTCAGTTTATGAGGGGGCTGAGCCAAGAAAAGTGAATGGCAAGGAAGGGCTGTTTTATTCACTTATAGCTTTGCTGATTGTATTTGCCTTACTGAAGCAGTTTTTTGCAAAATACTTCTCCGATCTTTTCCGGCTTTTTTTCCGAACAACGCTCAAGCAGCGGCAGATCAGTGAGCAGTTGATGCAAACCCCACTGCCATCCATACTGCTGAATGGCTTTTTTGTAATAAGCGCCGGTTTTTATATCAGTTTTGTGGTTGACCATTATAAGATGAACCCTTTTGACAGTTTCTGGGCACTGCTTCTGTATTGCATCACAGGATTAGCCGTTATTTATTTTCTTAAATATCTTGGGCTTAGAATATCGGGGTGGGTGTTCAATGTAAAAGAAGCGGCGGACTCGTATATATTTATTGTTTTTGTTATTAATAAGATGACCGGGATATTGCTGCTTCCATTCCTGGTATTGCTTGCCTTTACTGTAAACGGAGTATACACAGTTGGTTTTACGTTATCGTTATTTTTAATAGGAGGGATGCTTGCTTACCGGTTCATACTTACCTATGCGGCAGTACGTAATCAGGTCAGTCTCAACCCGTTTCATTTCTTTTTATATTTCTGTGCCTTTGAAATAGCCCCTTTGCTATTGCTATACAAGGCTTTATTAGTGGTTTTCGGCATAAATGCTTAACTTTGCAGCCAACTTTAGCCGAAGAAGATGACTAAAAACGGGGTTAACAAGGCCGGTGCACAGGCCAAAACGGTTCAGAAGATTTTAATTACCCAACCCAGACCTGAGAGTGAAAAGTCGCCGTACTATGAGCTTGAAAGGAAGTATAGTGTACGGTTGGATTTTTACCCTTTCATACGCCTCGAAGGCATACCTGCCAAAGAGTTTCGTAAGCAAAAGATAGAAATAGCTAATTATACCGGGGTAATTTTCACCAGCCGCAATGCTATTGATCATTTTTTCCGCACCTGCGAGGAAACGAAAATCAGTGTTTCCCAGGATACCAAATATTTCTGCATTACAGAGGCTGTGGCCCTTTACCTGCAGAAATTTATTCTTTACAGGAAGAGAAAAGTTTTTTATGGCGCCGATGGTACCAATAAAAGCCTGTTCGATGTGATAAATAAACATAAAGGCAATGAAAAATTCCTTTATGTATGTTCAGAAAACCAGCAGGATAATGATATTGTAAACTGGCTGAAGACCAACGAATGTGATTTTACCCTTGCTTTTATGTACAGAACAAGCAGTTGCGAAGAAGTAAAAGAAATTCTGGCGGATACGGAGTATGATGTAATTTGTTTTTTTACGCCCAGCGGTGTAAAAAGCCTTTTTGATAGTGTGCCAAAATATAAGCAGAATGGAACGGTTTTAGGCGCTTTCGGCAGTAATACTTCAAGGGCTATTGAAGAGGCGGGGTTGAGTTTGGAAATAAAAGCCCCCCAACCCAAGGCGCCCAGCATGGTAGCGGCATTGGATCAATACCTTTCTGCTTTCACTGGTAAAAAATAGCAGTTAAAATTCACAGGCAAACAGAATTGAAGAGAGGCGTCCGGAATGACGTCTTTCTTGTTTTATATACTGTACGGAAAGTCGAACTTTACTAAATCAATATGCAGTACACAAATCGCCTTGTTAACGAAACAAGTCCCTATCTGCTTCAACATGCCCATAACCCTGTGGACTGGCATCCCTGGGGTGAAGAAGCGCTTAAAAGGGCAATAGAAGAAGATAAACCCATCCTGGTAAGCATTGGTTATGCAGCCTGCCATTGGTGTCATGTAATGGAAAAAGAAAGTTTTGAAGATGCGGGCACTGCAAAGCTGATGAATGAGCATTTCATCAATATTAAAATTGACCGGGAGGAACGGCCCGACCTCGACCACATTTATATGGATGCAGTGCAGGCGATGACGGGAAGCGGCGGCTGGCCATTGAATGTATTTCTAACACCGGGCAGAAAACCGTTTTATGGCGGCACCTATTTCCCCCCGAAAAATGCGTATGGCAGGGCCTCCTGGCAGGAAGTGCTTAAAAGCGTTAGCCATGCCTTTCGGGAAAAGCGGAATGAAATTGAAGAACAGGCAGACTACCTTACCAAACACCTTTCAAAAGCAAACTCCTTTGGCTTTTCTGATACAAAAGATCAGCTTTTTTCTGATGAAAACCTGGCAACCGTTTTTGAACAATTGATGAAGCAGGCCGATACAGAGTGGGGCGGGTTTGGTAAAGCGCCAAAATTTCCACAGACCTTTTCTATAAGGTATTTGCTGCGGCACTACCATTTTACAGGCAGCAGCGATGCGCTGAAGCAGGCGCTTCTTAGCCTTGATAAAATGATAGAAGGCGGTATTTATGACCAAATCGGGGGCGGCTTTGCCCGGTATGCCACAGATACTGAGTGGCTGGCACCCCATTTTGAAAAGATGCTGTATGATAATGCCCTTCTCATTTCTGTAATAAGCGAGGCATATCAATTAACAGGTAATTTGAGATATAAGGAAGTTATTGAGGAAACCCTGGAGTTCATACAACGGGAAATGCTTCATGAATCGGATGGGTTTTATGCCGCCTTGGATGCGGACAGCGAAGGGGTGGAAGGTAAATATTATGTGTGGACAGAAGAAGAAATCAGGAAGGCGCTGGGAAATACCGGTGATTTGTTTTGTGAGTATTATGATGTAACCAAAGAAGGAAACTGGGAAGGTGTAAATATTCTTCGGGTAAAAAAGCCATTAGGAATTTTTGCTGTTGAAAAAGAAAGGCATGTAGAAGCTTTGCACAGGGAATTAAGCCAATGCAGAAAAAAACTACTTGAGATAAGGGGTAAGCGGATACGGCCCTTGCTGGACGATAAGATTATCCTCGGTTGGAATGCGCTGATGAACAGCGCCTGCAGCCATGCTTTTGCCGCTACAGGCAATGAAACCTATAAAGAGCTTGCCATCAGGAACATGAGCTTTCTTTTGGAACAGTTTTCTATGGATGAGAATGGAGCCTATTGGCATACATGGAAAAATGGCCAGGGCAAATACCCGGCTTTTTTGGATGATTATGCTTTCCTTATAGAGGCATTGCTGAACATTTACAGGATAACCGGAAATGCTGATTGGCTGGAGAAGGCAAATCAACTCACCGGATATGTTGTCCGGGATTTCAGCGAAGAGGGAACCGGCTTTTTCTTTTACACTCCGGCCGGGCAACAGGATGTGATTTTCCGGAAAAAAGAAGTGTATGACGGGGCTGTCCCCTCCGGCAATTCGGTAATGGCCCGGAACCTGCTGCATTTGTCCATTATTTTTTCAAAGCCGGAATGGAAGGAGAGGGCCGTTGCTATTCTTCGGTCATTAAGCAAGGCTGTGATTACATATCCCTCTTCGTTTGGCAATTGGGCCTGCCTCCTTCAGGAGTTGGTGCCGGGAACTCATGAAATTGTGATTCTGGAGCAGGAGGGCAGGGGGCAGGCGCTTTCAGCCGCTATCGCAAAGTACATTCCTTGCAGCATTATAGTACACTCTTCAGGCGCTGACATTCGCTATCCGATACTGGTGGGGAAAACCCTGATCGGGAATACTACGATTTACCTATGCCGTAATTACACTTGCCTGCAACCGGTATTTTCCGTAGAAGAGCTTATGTTGCTGATAAACAAGGGGAAGGAATAATAAATAATTTTTAACGAATGCAATAAATACGTCTTGGCCAGCGTTTGAAAATTTACTCCGTAAAAATCGTTTTGAACAGAAAAAAATAAATATTAACCTTGTGCCAGACAAAAGCCCAAAATATTATATTTGCCCAATACCCTTTAAGTGTATGAAAATGAGAAACCTTTATTACCCTATTTTAGCAGCCGTCCTTATGAGTATAATGACAGGGTGCGGAATACTTGGCGGAAAGAAAAACAAGGGAGGAAGTTTGCCCAATGACGGCCAGGTGCATGGAATAGCGCCCGGCAATAAGTATGTGCTTCCCAAACCTCCCGGAATGGTTTATATCCCTCAAGGTACATTCCACATGGGCCCCAGCGATGAGGACCCGGCTTATGCTTTCAGCGCCCGCAACAGGAATGTTTCCATCAGCGGGTTCTGGATGGATGCTACGGAGATTACTAACAACGAGTACCGCCAGTTTGTGTACTGGGTTCGTGATTCTGTTGTGGCCCGTAAGTTGGGCTATGTAAAAGCCGGTTCCGATGGCATTGAGTATGTGGACTGGGCCAAGATGAAAACCATGAAATGGGATGACCCCAAAGTACTGGAGCAATTGGCCTCTACAGATATTATCCTCCCTCCGGATGACCGGATTTTCGGCAAAAAAGAGATTGATCCCAGCAAGATTGTCTTTCATTCAGAAGTGCATGACCTGAAAGAGAATGCAAAAAGGGAAAATGCCGGAAAACCCCGTTCTGCATTTATTATTAAGAAAGATACCCCTATCTATCCTGATACATTGGCCTGGATCCGCGACTTCGCTTATTCCTATAATGAGCCAATGACAAAAAGATATTTCTCACACCCCGCTTTCGGTAACTACCCTGTAGTGGGGGTTAACTGGAAGCAGGCAAATGCCTTTTGTGAGTGGCGTACACATTTTATGAACGCTTTTCTTGAGTCAAAGAAAAGAACGCAGGAATCAGATTTCCGCTTGCCTACAGAGGCTCAGTGGGAATATGCAGCCCGTGGCGGCCGTTCTCAATCCATGTTCCCCTGGGGTAACTATTACCTCAGAAACAAGAAAGGATGTTTGATGGCCAACTTCAAACCGGGCCGTGGCAACTATCCTGAAGATGGAGGTTTTTACACGGTTCGTGCCGATGCGTACTGGCCAAATGATTATGGTTTATATTGTATGGCAGGTAATGTGGCAGAATGGACATCTTCTATTTATTATGAAGGCCGCAACACATTCCAGCATGATATGAACCCGGATATTCGCTGGAATGCAAAAGATGACGACCCTCCGCTGATGAAACGTAAGATTATCCGCGGTGGAAGCTGGAAAGACGTTGGGTACTATCTTCAAACCGGTACAAGCACTTATGAGTACCAGGATTCTACCAAATCGTATATCGGGTTCCGCTGTGTAATTGATTTACCGGCAGCGCCTCCTAAAGGACGCCGTTAATAAAATTCATCACCACAAACTAACCAACTGATTAGATAACAAATAGAGAGGACGGTACAGTAAGAACTGTCCTCTCTGATTTTCACGTATAACTTTCAAACCACTAAACAAAAAAAATCCAATTTTATGGCAGCAGCTATTCCTTCCAAAGTAAGTAAATGGGTAGACGTAGGCGTTTCTCTTGGTGCAGCATTAGTAATCTGGGGCGCCCTCCGGAAAATCACCCACCAGCCTGATGCAGACACATGGTTGTGGATCGGGTTAACAACAGAAGCCGTTATATTTCTTATATATGGTATCCTTTATGCCGTATATCCTCCCGTAAAGGATAGCTCTCATGACGAGGAGCAGTTTTCCGTAGTAGGGGCTCAAACAAGGGCCGCTTTCGGTTCTATGGATAAAATGCTGGCTGAAGCCGATATTAATCCTGATACCATGAAAAAGTTAGGCGAAGGGTTTAAGCAACTGAATACAACTGTATCCGGCCTGAATAATATTTCTGATACCATTGCCGCTACCGGTGATTTCAGCGCCAAAACGAAAGAAGTAACCGGCCAGTTGGATAAAGTGAAAGATGCTTACACAACGGCAGCCAATTCCGTAGGCGCTTTCAATACAGCTACGGAAGGAGCAAAAGTATTCCACGACCAGATCCAGGTATTGACGAAAAACCTGTCATCGCTTAATACAATTTATGAATTGGAACTGCAGGAAAGCAATAACCACCTGAAAGCGTTGAACAGCTTCTATGGCAAGCTGGCCCAGACTTCTGAATCATTGTTGAGCAGCGCCGACGATGCCAAAAAAGTGCAATCGCAGATCGGCGATCTTGCCAATAACCTGGGCCGCCTGAACAGCATTTATGGTAACATGCTTTCTGCCATGCAGGGGCGCAATTAATAATGACAAAAGCGTTATATACAAGCGTCATCATTTATAATCCAATAAATAATTAAGCTATGTCTTTACCTAAGGAGCCGAGGCAGAAGATGATTAATATCATGTATCTGGTGCTCACTGCCATGCTGGCAATCAATATCTCGGCCGAAATACTGAATGCCTTTAAGACGATAGATGAGAGTTTGATAAAAACTAATACGGCAGTAAATGCATCATCTGCACAAATATTGAAATCCCTGTTAGAGAAAAAAAATGAGGCATCAACAGCAGAAAGGGCCGCTATATGGCACCCTAAAGCTGAACAAGTAAGCCAGGAAGCTAAAAAGGCGTATGACTTTATCGACAACCTGAGAAAAGAATTAATTGCTGCATCTACTTCCGGTGGACAATTGAAAGAAGATGATCAAAACTCTACTACCAGGATTTTAGTAAAAGAAGGAAAGGGGAAGCAATTATTGCAGGTTCTTTCTGATTATAAAAAGAATGTATTAGGGATTGATTCTTCGATTGCAACTGAGTTTGCGGATAACTTCCAGGTTGACCTTACTGCCCCCAAAGCGCAGGCTTCCAAGAAGAAAACATGGGAAGAAGCCTATTTTTATATGTCCCCAACCGTGGGCGCCTTAAGTATTTTGAGTAAGTTTCAAAACGATATAAGAACTTCCGAGAACAATGTAATTGCCTACTGCCATAAGAAAGTGGGAGAGGTAAAGATTGTATTTGACTCTTATGCCGCAATAGTTGGTACAAGCTCAAATTATGTAATGCCCGGGCAAACGTTAACTGTTAATGCCGGTGTTGGCGCTTATAGCAAGGCGGCTCAACCCACGATATCAATTGGGAATACCAGTGTTTCTTTGGGAGACGAGGGATTTGCAACTAAAGAAATTACAGCAGGAGGCCCAGGAACTTACACTGTGCCGGTAACGATCTCTTATTTCAATCAAACTACCGGAAAACAGGAAGAAGTAAAAAGAAATGTTGAATATACCGTAGGAACTCCCGGTGGCGCTTCTGTAGGCTTAGATAAAATGAATGTGCTCTATGTTGGAGTAGATAATCCCGTTACCATTGCATCAAGTACCGGATGGGATAAAACAAAAGTTTCTATTTCTGGCGGCGGCGGCGTATTGAACCCTAACGGTGGAAATGGCAGATTTATAGCACGGGTAAGCAGCGTTACAGACGATTGTACCATTACCGTTAATGTCGATGGTAAGCCTTCTCAATTTAAATTCCGTGTTCGTACCATACCAGAGGCGCAGGCCTATGTGGGTGGTAAAGCCAGCGGTGAAAACATACCTGCAGGCCAGTTTAAGGCCCAGGGTGGTGTAGGCGCCGGTATCAAGAACTTCCCTTTCGAACTGGAGTATGATGTGGTGAGCTACACCTTTACATGTGATACGGACGATGATATCGTTTCCCTTCCCGTACAAGGCGCTGCTTTTTCAGGAACGGTAAGAAATGCTATCAATCAGCATGTTAAGGCCGGCAGAATGGTAACTATTGACGATATCCGTGTAAAAGGACCTGACGGACGTACTACAAAGGCCCCTTCACTCGTTTATTATATCAAATAACATAGTGTGTATGAAAATCAAGGTATTTAAAATAGGTATTTGTGTGGCTGTTGCCGGGCTCCTGGTAATGGATGTGGCTGCCCAAAGGACTCCCAGCCGCAGAAACAATCAACAACAGAATACAAATCCCGCTGAGCAGAACCAGCAGCAGCAGAATAATAATAACCAGCAGCCCTCCGGTTACGACCCGTATGCCGGGTTGCCTATTCAGTATGATACTGCAGGCACTGACAATTCAATAAAGAAATCATTGAGAAATGATAATGCTTTTGATAAAACCGGTATTAATCAAAGAACGCCGCTGGATTATGAGCACCTTCGCTGGGATGACGCCTTATATGCAGAAAAAGTATGGCGGGAACTGGACCTTCGTGAGAAAATGAACAAAACCTTCATGTACGAAGCCCAGGATGACAACGGCAGCCAGATATTTGTAGATATGATCATGAATGCTGTAACAAGCGGCCAGGTAACGGCTTTTTCTGATGACAGGTTTACTACACCCATGCAGGTATCAGATGTTCAGCAACTGACGGCCGGCAGGGTGGATACAGTAGCCATCTATGACCTTAAAGACCTTGATAAAATCGTGGGCTGGAGTGTAACAAGGGCAAGTTTCGACCCCAAATCTGTAACCAAAATCCGTTTGAAAGAGGAATGGGTTTTTGACAGGGAATCGAGCCGCATGTTTGTACGTATTCTCGGAATAGGGTTGTTAAAGACAGAGTATATTCCTAATACTGACCCTCCGAAAGAAAGAGGTACTTCTAATCTTTTCTGGGTATATTATCCTGACCTGCGCCCCATGTTGGTAAAGGCAGAGGTATATAACCCGAAGAATATGGGCCAAAGCCGCATGACCTGGGAAGAGCTTTTCGAGAGCCGCATGTTTAGCAGCTATATTGTAAAATCAACAATTGATAACGCCAGCAATAAAATGATCAGGAACTATATCAGCGACCCGATCCTGAGATTGCTGGAAGGCGATAACATCAAGGAAAAGATATTTAATTTTGAACAAGACCTTTGGTCATATTAAGCACTACCGAAGATCATCGTTCAAACATCATTTAACCCCGCCTTAGGCGGGGTTTTTTCTTATATAACCTATTCATTATAAAAGCATAAAAAACTTTGGGAAATCGTAAAACTTCTATAGGAAAATAAAAGAATTGTTGTATTTTCGTTTCGGTTTTTCATAGGATATTGGATTTTAAAAACGGGGCTGGATTTCTATCCGGGCCCCATTTTTTTAGCTACCCTACCCTCCAAAGAAGGGTTCTTGGTTCCTCTGTTTGTTTCTTACTTTACCTGGCCTAAGTGGCTGATGAGGATCTTTGCTTTCGCATTTCCAACCAGTTTCGCAATATCTTCTTCGGAGGCTTCTTTAATCCTTTTTACTGATTTAAACTCTTTTAGCAACAAATCTGCTGTGGCTTTTCCAATGCCTTTTATTTCTTCCAGCTCGTTTTTAAAAGTGCCTTTGCTCCTTTTTTGCCGGTGAAAAGTAATACCGAAACGGTGCACTTCATCCCTTATTCTGCGTACCAGTTGCAGGCTGCTGCCGTTATAAGGTAATTTCAAGGAGGCGGAATCGCCTGCAAAGAACAATTCTTCTTCGTTCTTGGCCAGTCCGACCAATGTGCTTTTTCCTTCGGCGTTCAGTTCTTTTATAGCTTCCAGTGCGGCATTTAGCTGCCCTTTACCGCCGTCTATAATAATTAGCTGCGGAAAAGCCTGGTTTTCTTTCAAAAGCCTTTTATAACGCCTGTGAACGGCCTCTTTCATGGAAGCAAAATCGTTGATACCCTGTACGGTTTTAATATTGAAATGCCGGTAATCCTTTTTGCTGGGTTGCCCGTTCTTAAAACAAACCATTGCCGAAACAGGATAACTTCCCTGAAAATTTGAGTTGTCGAAACATTCAATATGTACAGGCGGTTCCGGCAAATGCAGGTCGGCCTGGAGTTGGGAAAGTAATTGCGCTTTCTCAATGCTTTTCTTATCAAGTTGCAGCCGCTCCCGGCTTTTGTATTCCTCTATGAAGTGAAGAACATTTTTTTCAGAAAGCTCCAGTAGTTTCTTCTTATCACCCCCTTTCGGCACAGCAACAGCCACACCTTCCTCCGGGTGCTCAATTGCAAAGGGTACTACAATTTCACCGGCATCGCTTTGAAATGTATTTCTCATTTGGGCAATAGAGAAGCTGAGCATTTCTTCAATGCCTTCATCCAACTGTGCCTCCACACGGTTGGTATGCGTTTGAATAATGGCCCCGTTGCGCACCATCAGGAAGTTTACAAAAGCTACGGCGCCTTCTTTTACAATGGAAAACACATCAAGGCTATGTGTTTTGGTATTGGCCACTACCGAACGGGCCTGGTAGTTTTCCAGGAACTCAATTTTTTTTTTCGTAAGGGCCGCTTTTTCAAAAGCAAGACCGGAGGCTTCCTGCTTCATTTCATCTTTAAAATGGCGGATTACCGGCGACAGGTTGCCTTTCAGGAGGTTCTTTAATTGCGTCAGGTTTTCTTTATAATCTCCGGCAGTTTGCCATCCTTCGCAGGGGCCTTTGCAGTTGCCCAGATGGTATTCCAGGCATACTTTGAACTTCCCTTTTTTAATATTGTTATCAGTCAGGTTGAGCGAGCAGGTACGGAGCTGTATCGTTTGTTTAATAAAATCGATCAGTTCTCTTACTTTTTTTACGGAAGTAAAAGGCCCCAGGTATTCCGAGCCGTCATCCGTTTTTTTCCGGGTCAGGAAAACACGGGGAAAAGGCTCATTCTTGATAATAATGAAAGGGTAGGTCTTATCATCTTTCAGGTTAATATTAAAGCGGGGCTGGTATTCTTTTATAAGGCTGTTCTCCAGCAGGAAGGCATCCTGTTCCGAATTAACAATGGTGTACTCTATCCGGGCAATCCGGTGTACCAGTTCATGGGTTTTGTAGCTGGTGAGTGTTTTGGAAAAATAGGAACTTACTCTTTTCCGCAGGTGCTTGGCTTTTCCTACATAGAGCAAGGCGCCTGCCGCATCATAATATTTGTAAATGCCGGGCTGGGTGGGTATCGAAGGCGCTATATGGCGGAATTCATTGGGGTTCATCAGTCGTTATCCTCGTTCCAGGTTACTCTTACGGTAGATACTTTTTCCGGCTCTCCGGGTTTCTGCAGAAAAGTGGTGATCAGGAAACTTTTGTCTATGCGCCAGAGCATATTTTTTTGCATAAAACTGTCCCGGGTATTGATTACCCGGTTGATCAGCACCGTGTTTACTTTGTCGCCTGTGGCGATACTGGGGGTTACAGTCAGTTCTTGCTTTATGTATTCTTCTTTTTTAGGGTCTATGGCGCTGTAGGTAATAATCACCCGGTTCAGCAGTTCATCATATTGTGCAGCCTCTTCTTTATATCGTTTGGCCACTTTGCTGTTGCTTAGGTCGGGTATTGCCAGAAATTCTTTAGAAACTTCCCTGAAATTTTCCCGGTGGATGTAGCTGGTATCATTCAGGCTGTCCCTCGATTCTATCCGCATAATCATATACAGGGAGGTATCCACATGGGCTATCTGTTCTTCTATCAGTGAGTGGATGGAGATATAGTTTTTCGGATCTTCTTTTTCGCCGTTTTTACAGGAAAAAATGGTTACTGCGGCGCTAAGTAGTAAAATGAGTTGCTTCATCCTGTAAAATTAATGAAAGGAATTTTGATGGTACAGGGAAAGAGGTATGGCGATGCTTTTTGTACCCTTGCCGCAGGATTTCGGGGAAAGAAGCATAACAATCCTATAATTTTACTATTTATCAAAGAAGTGAACACTCAGTACAACGGGTACATATTTAGTTTTATCACTTTTTCCATTCATCAACTTTGAACGATGTTAGTATAGAATCTTTCGAAAAAGTAAAATCTAAATTCTTTGTATATACAGGGTCAATATCATGCCCATAATCAACAATTATAGTATAAACCAAAGAAGTACTATCATTAAAATTTGGCTCCCCTAAAAGTTCTATTAGCTGAGAATATTTTAGCCCTACTAATTTATGATTTGTCGTTAAATCTTGGATCATCTTGCTGCGATATGGTGGCGGAAAAGCTGGGTCGGCCCTCTCATTCCATTTATTCTTATCAAATTTGACTTGCTTATTATCGCTACATGAAAACATAAGAAAAGATAGCCCAACGAATGTCAACAATAGAATCATAATTTTCTTATACCCCATTATTTTTCTTTTAATATTTTTAAATCAATCTGGCTACTTTGCAACGGCGTTTCTGTTGTTGATAAATTTTTCTTCCCTCACAAACTCTTCCGGGCCGATGTCTTGGCCAGCAGAAATTACAAGCAAAATGATTTTGGCGGCCCGACTCGGCGATATTCTGAAGATTCAATAAAACTCAGGTATTGATTCTTATTACTTCAACACCACACCCAACTTCAGTCCAAAATCAAATAAATTTTCTTTGATCGGGTATTTGTCGGTAAAACTGGAGAGGGTTTGGTAGCGTACCTGCGGTCCTACGCGGAAATCAGCTTTTTTACCCGAATGACCTACAAATACTTCAAAGCCTGTATTGAGGTTCCATTGGCGGTTTAGAGATGGCATTTCCACGTAATTTTTGAAATCAGCGCTGAGCATATAAGTTTCGTTGCGTAGCACATAAGTTGGCTGCAAGGTAGCGGCAAACCCGCCATAAGTCTTTTTACGGCTGTCAAGCTGAATTTCAAATCCTATAGGAGCGGAAGCAGAGAGGTACAGGTTTTTAAGCCAGTTGGCATCATTACTGTTTCCGAAATTCCGGTATTGGGAAGTAGTATATACGGAACGCATACCTGTTCCCGTGCTAAGAATAACAGAAGCAATTTCTGTCTGGTAATCATAGGCCCGGATATCATATTTGCTTACGTTGAACTGCAAGCCTGCGAGAACGCTGAAATTTTTGGACAGTTGCAGCCGTCCGCCAACGCCCAGTTCAAATCCAAAGTCTGGCTTATGTGTAACGGCACTGTTGATGTCGGGCGGCAATACGCCAGGGTCTATGGTGCCGTTAGAACGGGCCGCCCTGAAAAAGGTCATATTTTCCTGTAGCTTCCTGTAGCTTATGGTGGGCACTACATACGCCTGCCAGGTCATCCTTGCTTTATACTTTTTATGTGTGTAGGAATTGATGACGCTTTCTATTGTAAGTGGATAATCTTCGTTATTGTTGAACCTGTTAGTTGGAACAGCAACATTGCTGGTTTCCTTTTCTTCTTCATTTAAGGCAGATACAGTTGCATGGCCGGTTATGTTGTGCCCGGAATATACCGCTTCGGGCTTCTTGTCCGGTGATGCGGCAATGCTGTTGTTTATAGTTTTATTGTTTACAGCAGGCGCTGGTAAATTAACAGGAATGGCTTCTTTGGCAGGCACTGTTTCATCTTCATTGGCAAGCACAGCGGGTTCTTCCGAACCTGAAGGGCTTGTTAGCATATTGACAGCAGAAGATGAAGTATAAAAGGCAGTTTGTCGGCGGGGAACATCCGTGCTTACAGCAGGTTCTTGCAAAACCAGGATTTGGGGTTCTTCAATTGCAGCTAAAGTATTTTCTTGTATTACCCCCGGTGTATTGTTCGAATCAGGCTGGGTGGAACTGATTTGTTGTTTCGTTTCGGCAGCGGGGTTCAGCAGCATTACCCAGGTAACCAAACCTGCAGTAAGCAATAGCAGGATAAGGCCGACTCCGTACCATCTCCTTCTGCCATGCAAAGCGTTCATTATCCCGTTCCAAACCCTTTCGGAGGGAACCATCCGGAAGGAATCGGAGTTTTCTTTCAGGAAATGTTCAAATTCGTTATCGTCAAACTTTTTTTCCATAACCAGTCAGCACCTGATTTATTGTTGACCAACGGCGGCAAGCCAGTCTGTTTGTTTTTTTGATTTTTGTAATATGTTCCTTCTTATTAAAATATCCTCCAGCATTGCTTTGGCCCTGGTATATTGACTTCTGCTCGTACTCTCTTCCACATCCAGTAAGCCTGCAATTTCACGGTGCGTATATCCCTCAATGGCATACAGGTTCAGCACTGTTCGGTAACCTACCGGCAATAAACGGATACATTCTATTATCTGCTTTGCCTGTACGATGGCCGGTATATTGTCTTCCTTTACCTGTATTCCCGCTGCATGGATTATATCCACACTTTCATTGAACTTCTTGTTCTTCTTCAGGATATTAATGCAGGTATGTATCACTATCCTCCGTATCCATCCTTCAAAAGAACCCCTGTTGCCGAAAGTATGTACCTGCAAAAAGACCTTGATAAAGGCATCCTGCAACATATCTTCGGCATCCTCACGGTTTTGGGCAAAACGATAACATACAGCCAGCATTTTAGCGCTATACCTGTTGTATAGCTCCCTTTGCGCTGACGCATCATTGCTCAAACAACCTTGAATGAGGGCTTCTTCCGTCATAACTAATTCAGGTTGCCTGTAAATTAGACATTTTTCCCTTACAAATGCTGCTTCGACCGTAAAAATCCGTTATGATTTCCGGCTTTCTTTACAGCGGAAGCGAGCCTGGCTTCTTCTTTTAAAGCAGAATGTTGGATACCCGGTCCAGAACTGTCTTTTTGTCTATACCAGGACATTGCCTGTCATTTCCTTTGGAATGGGAATTTGCATGAAAGTAAGTATGGTTGGGGCCATATCAGCTAACTTACCGGGACGGATAGCGCCTTGCCAGTTTTTGTCAATTATGAAAAAAGGAACAGGATTAAGCGTATGGGCTGTATTGGGCGAGCCATCTTCGTTGATCATATAATCGGAGTTACCATGATCGGCTGTAAGGAAAACGATGTAATCATTTTCCAGGGCGGCGGTAACAACTTTTTCCACACAGCGGTCAACTGTTTCAGCAGCTTTAATAGCCGCTTGCCAAACGCCGGTATGGCCTACCATGTCTGCATTGGCATAGTTCAGGCAAATGAAGTCTGCCGTTCGGTTTTGTATTTCCGGAATAAGGGCATCTGTTACTTCATCGGCGCTCATTTCCGGTTGCAGGTCGTAAGTAGCCACTTTGGGAGAAGGAATTAATATTCTTTTTTCCCCTTCAAAAGGGGCTTCCCTGCCCCCGCTGAAAAAGAATGTTACATGCGGGTATTTTTCTGTTTCGGCAATTCGTATTTGCTTTAGCCCGTTTAGCTCTATTATTTCCCCGATAGTATTGTGAAGGTTATCTGTTTCAAAAACCACATGTACCTTGTCGAAACTTTTGTCGTACTCCGTCAGGGTGGTATAGTGGAGGGACAGTTTTTTCATTCCGAATTCCGGGAAATCTGTTTGGGTGAGTACCTGTGTAATTTCCCGGCAGCGGTCAGTACGGAAGTTAAAACAAAGGACGGTATCGCCGTTTTTGATTGTTGCAACAGGTTCCTGTAATTCGTTTACAATAACGGTTGGCTTGATGAATTCATCCGTAATATCATTGGCATAAGCGTTTTCTACGGCTTGTACCGGGTTTACTGCTTTTTCCCCAATACCATTCACCAGTGCATCATAGGCCAGTTTGATTCTTTCCCATCGTTTGTCCCTGTCCATGGCAAAATAACGGCCGCTGATGCTGGCTATCTTTCCTGTTGTTGCAGCGCAATGTTCCTGCAACGTTGTAATAAACCCCAAACCGCTTTTAGGATCGCAGTCGCGGCCATCAGTGAAAGCATGAATGTAAACATGAAATAACCCTTCTTTCACGCAAAGTGATAGAATAGCTTTTAAATGATTGATATGAGAATGTACGCCGCCATTGCTTACCAGGCCGATCAGGTGCAGCGGCTTGTTGTTTTCTTTCGCATACCTGATGGATTGAAGTAAAACGGGGTTTTTGTCAAAATCGCCGGTACGTACTGCTACATTTATCCGCTGCAATTCCTGGTACACAATTCTGCCGGCGCCAAGGTTCAGGTGTCCTACTTCGGAATTGCCCATTTGCCCGTCCGGCAAGCCTACCAGTTCGCCACAGGTAGTTAAAGTGCTGTTGGGATATTGAGTATATAAAGACCTTGTGAACGGTACGTTTGCATGTTGAATAGCATCGGAGGAGGCAACCTTTCCGAGTCCCCATCCGTCCATGATTATCAATATTGATTTTTTTTGAGCCATTATTTATCAATGATTTAAGTATAGTACAAATACTGTATCCTGGTGGCCAAAAGGACATCCAACCCTGTAAAACTACATTTTAAAAACAGAATAGTTCCTGGAAATCGTGGAAAGAGGTTGGTTTTTAGTACTTTAGTCATCGTGTCCTGCCATTAAAAAAATGGCATATTTTTAGAGTAATATACCCTTGAAAACATTAAATTATGAAACCGATTTTTACTTTTTTATTAGCTGGCTCCCTGGCGCTGTTTTCCTCCTTTGTGGCACAAAACAGTTCCATTGACGCTGTAATCAGCGCTTTGCGTTCGGGGAATTCCTCGCAGCTTTCCGACTACTTTGATGATAAGGTAGAATTGACATTGCCGGACAAAAGCGACAGTTACAGCAAGGCGCAGGCCCAGTTGATTGTAAAAGATTTCTTTTCCAATAACGGGATAAAGGGATTTGACCTGAAACATAAGGGAGGAGATGCCCAGGGCGCCCCTTTCTGCATCGGAACATTGAAAACCGGGGCAGGTAATTTCAGGACGAATGTATTCATGCGGATTAAGAACGGAAAAGAAGTGGTACGGGAGATACGTTTTCAATCTATTGATTAAAGTAGAACAGCATTTATTTTTTAAACCCCGGCTTTTACGGCCGGGGTTTATATTTTTGTGGTATGAGCTATAAAGAGCAATTGCGGCATCTTGTAGAAGAAGCCCTGAGAGAAGATATTGGTGATGGCGACCATTCAACCCTTGCTGTTATCGACCCTGGAGTAAGAGGTAAGGCAGTGCTGAAAGTTAAACAGGCTGGTGTACTGGCGGGGCTCGAAGTAGCCAAAACTATTTTTGATTATAAAGACCAAAGCAACCGGTTTTTTCCTTTTTTGAAGGATGGTGATGAAATGAAGCCGGGTGATAAAGCATTTGAAGTAGAAGCAGAGATTCATACTATTCTGCAATGCGAAAGATTGGTACTGAATATCCTGCAACGTATGAGTGGTATTGCCACGCTTACCCGTCAATATGCTGACAAACTGAAAGGATATAAAACAAGGTTACTGGATACAAGAAAAACCACGCCTAATTTCCGCTTGCTGGAAAAAGAAGCGGTGAAGATAGGAGGTGGTTTCAATCACCGGTTTGGGCTATACGATATGATTATGCTGAAAGATAACCATATTGATTATTGCGGTGGTATTGAAAAAGCCATTGAAAAAGCGGCTGATTATGTACAAAGGAAAAAACCGGGATTAAAAATTGAGGTGGAAACAAGAACGCTGGATGATGTAAAGAGGGTTATTGCAGTGGCAAAGGATAAAGTATCCAGGATTATGCTTGATAATTTTACACCGGAGCAGGTAAAAAATGCAGTTGCCCTTATAGGAGATGATTTTGAAACAGAAGCAAGCGGGGGCATTAACCTGCAGAATATAGAAGAATATGCAAAGGCGGGGGTGGATTTTGTAAGTGTCGGTGCTTTAATACACCAGGCGAGGAGTTTGGACTTGAGTTTGAAGGCGGCCCCCCTAAATCCCCCTCATGGAGGGGGACTTTGAAACCCTACAATTGTTAGAATCGTTATGAGTAAAAAGAACAAAGCAGATAAGAGCGGTTTTGTGTACAGCACTGATCCGGGTTTTAAGTTTGAAGAAGAAGCGGATAGTGTTGAAACACTACCTGCCGCGCAACAGAAGCTTAGAATACGGTTAGATACAAAGCATCGGGCCGGGAAGGCTGTTACATTGGTAACGGGTTTTGCTGGCAGCGCAGAACACCTGGCAGAACTCGGTAAAAAATTAAAATCATTTTGCGGCACCGGGGGTTCGGCCAAAGACGGTGAAATTATCGTGCAGGGCGACCAGCGGGATAAAGCGCTGCAATGGCTGTTGCAAAAAGGATATACAGCTACAAAAAAAGTATAATGGCCACATCCTGGATATTGATAATAGCAGGCGTTGTTTTTTGCCTGGGCGGTGTATTTCTTTTTCAGCAGAATGCCTTTGAAGAAAATAAAAAAATACTGTTTCCTGTACTTGTTATGCTTGCCGGGGTGGTGCTAATCGGGCTTGGGACGGCAAAGAACCTTGGGTTGGTTGATTAGGATATTTTATTCTATAAAACCAATTCTCCTATGCTGCCCGTCACAATAAGGCTTATTGGAAGAAGCCCCGCAGCGGCATAGGGCCACCGTGCCGGTTTTTGTTTCTTCCCGCCCGTCGCTGTGTATAATAAGGCATTCCGTCTTAATGATATAAGGCCCATTTGGAGTAACCTGTATTTTTAGAATAGTAGCCGATTCAGATACAACTGTATCTTCTCCTGCAAGGTCTTTCTTATCATTTAAGAAATAGCTTAATGCCCCGCTGGGGCATTTGCGTACCTGTTCAATAATTTTTTCAGTCGAAGATCCGTTCATTTTTATCCAGGGCTTTTCTTTTGGATTAAAGACTTCAATCAGCCCTTTCCAGCAAAGCGTGGAGTGAATGCAGGCTTTGGGTTTCCACACGACAGTTACTTCGGCGTTGGTATAGCGGAATGTTTCTTTTGGCATGATGTAAATTACAAAAAAACTGTCAGTAACAACGAACCCGGTGGTTTTGCAGGGTATCTGCTGAATGGAGTGTCGTTATTGATTTCTCTGATTTCCTTTACTGTCCCTGCGCCAGCGAATACGCCTTTTTATCCCCCCACCTATTCAACAGTTCGAAAGAACAAATCTTGAAATTGCCGCTCATGCTTACATAAAGGCCAATCACATCCTGCTGGTTGAGCGGTTCATCATTGATGCTTTCAAACCTTACGTTGTACTGGTTTACTAAGTTGGTGTACACCGAACCGGTAGGCCATACCTGGGTGCCGCGGTTGCTGATATTGATCAGGTTGAATTTTACCCCGGCATGGCGCTTGCATTTTTCTGCAATGGCGGCAGGCTGTTCATTGCTTTCAATAAAAAGGTCAACGCCAACAATAGTTTCATTCCCTTTTTCTATGGATACCATCATTGGGTTCAGTTCAAGTTTCAGCGGCGCAGGCGTGCCGGGTTTGTTGGGAATGATTTCCCTGGCGCCTACCTGCGGTTGTTTGCCAAGATTATTGATGATGGCATCGGCAAACCCGGTAGTGTTGACCGGTGGTATTGCTTTATTCCCGAAATCCCCGGTATGTACGCCTGATTCCAGGGTATAAAGCAATGCATTTTCTATTACAGCGGCGTTTTCCGTAAGGCCGAGGTGGCGCAGCATAGCCAAACCGCTTAATAAAAGCGCTGTAGGGTTAGCTATATTTTTACCTGCAATGTCCGGCGCTGTGCCGTGTACGGCTTCGAAGATGGAAATATGGTCGCCGATATTGGCAGAAGGGGCAAAGCCCAATCCGCCTACCAGCCCTGCACAGAGGTCGGATACAATATCGCCCTGCAGATTGGTCAGCACCACTACATCAAACAGGTCTGGTCTTGTAACGAGCTTCATGCAGAGGTCATCCACGATTACATCGTCTGCTTTCAGTTCCGGGTATTCTTTGGCCACTTCATAAAAACATTCCAGGAAAAGACCGTCCGTAATTTTCATGATGTTGGCCTTGTGGCCGCAGGTAATGCGTTTCGCTTTTTTTTGCCTTGCCATTTCAAAGGCGTAGCGGATCACCTGGAGGCTGCCCGGGCGGGTGATGAAGCGGCGGCTAAGCGCCACGTCATGTGTCAGCATGTGTTCAATGCCGCCGTAAGTGTCTTCAATATTTTCCCGAACCACAGTAATATCTATGGGGATGCTCGCTTTGCTGAATACAGTGTCCACGCCGTGCAGGGTCTGAAATGTTCTTTTGTTGGCAAACGTATTCCATGTTTTACGGGCGGTAACATTAATACTTTTTACGCCTTTTCCTTTCGGTGTTTCCATCGGGCCTTTGAACAAAAGCCCTGTTTCTTCAATGATTTTTTTGGCGTCAGGTGTCATCCCATTATTATATCCTTTGTCGAACACCCATTTACCCATATCAACGAATTCATATTCGAGCGGGACGTTGTTTCCGGCAAAAATTTTCAGAACGGCATCCATTATTTCGGGGCCTATGCCATCGCCTTTGGCTACTGCTATCTTCATATTCAGGAATATTGATTTATATGCGGGGCAAAATTAAGCCCCGTAGCTTATTTCCGGCATTAAATGTTTCAGGAAGTTAAGTCTGCTGCATTTTATTTACATTTACTGTATGACCAGTATGCTCTCGGAAGGGGTGAAAGTAAGCGTGGAGACTTTTTACCAGTCGGATTACAGCAACCCGCTGCAATCCGAGTTTATGTTTGCCTACCGGATTACCCTCGAAAATCATAATGGCTTTCCGGTAAAGCTTCACCGGCGCCACTGGTATATCTTTGACAGCAATGGCAGCCACCGGGAAGTGGAAGGGGAAGGAGTGGTGGGAGTGCAGCCTACATTGCAGTCTGGCGAAAGCTATCAGTATGTAAGCGGCTGCAACCTGCGTACAGAGATGGGCCGCATGTACGGCTCTTACCAGATGGAAAACCTGCACAGTAAAAAACTGTTTACCGTACACATACCTGCATTTGAAATGTTCCCGCCGTTTAAGATGAATTGAGTTGTTGAAGATTTTTGAAGTTATCCTTTACCGGGTTAATCCCTTTCCTTGTAAATAAAAAGCCTGCTATTTATTGAACAGGATATTGTTTTTATTAAAGTATAAGATTCTCCGGCTTTCTTTTTTATCTTTAGCAACAAAATCTTATCCCTCTATGGCTCTTCGTCCGGCTATATTGGTATTCCTGTTCTTTGCCTTGGGAAAAACCTTTGCCCAGACAGCCTGTGTGGACAGCAGCCGGGTTTTTTTACTGAATGCAGGAAGCTCGCTTCTTACTACTTATGAGAGTATTCCACTTGCTGATAGCGGTATTCTTATCTCTGGCACCATCAGAGACGACCTTCAGGACAGGCCCCTGATATTCCTTATACGGCTTGATAAATTCAATAATATAGTTTTTACCAAAAAAATAGAAGGGCTTGATGCTGCCCCCCGACAGATTATACAATGTAATAACGGCGATATTATTTTAACCGCCGTTTCCCGGCATAACCCCGGCGGGGCAATATTTCAAATACCCTATATCATCAGGATTAACCTGGCCGGGAATATTGTATGGCAAAAACAACTGCCTGCAACAAGTTTATTGTCGGGAGAATACCTTGCCTTGAGATGGACGGCCATTGCCGAAAACGAGGATAACAATATCTTCTTTGGTGTTACGGATAATATTGGAACATTCATTGACGAGGATATTTTTTTTTCAGGGTATTATCATGTCTATAAGATAGATGCGGCCGGGAATGTTATATGGAAAACAACATTGGAGGATAACGAGGCGGGCAATGTGCATATCAATGCCATAAAGGAAGTGAACGGAAAGGTGCTGGTGGCCACGCAGCAATATGCATCCTCCGGCGGCGTTTACTGCAATGCAACTAATCGAAAGTCCATTGGGCTGATACAGTTGGCTGAAAATAACGGCAGCGTTATCTTATCAAGAAATTATTGTTTGAATTTTTCTTTATGTGCACTGGGATCGGTAGCAGATAATCGCAGAAATTCAGTACAGGTCTTAGATGACGGGAGGATTATTATTTCTGATGAAATTTATATATGTGGCCATCATCTATCGTTTACGATTCTTGCTGATCCTGATTTTTTAAACCTGCAGGCGTATTTTTTTGACTATGCAGTGCCAAACTCAGTTATGGAAGGTTCTGTTATCACGAACCAGTTTGGTGAAGCTATATTAGTTACAAAAGAACGGAATGGCCCGGATTATTTATATGCTATTCTGTCCCCTGACGGCAATGTAAAAATGCAAAGAAAAGCGGCTGACTTTGTAGGCCGCCCTGTTTTTAAAAGCCCGGATAATTTTCTGTTTTTTACAAAACTGACCATTAACGGGCAAGACCATATTAAAATCAGCGAAGTAAAGGGCAATAGCAATGAAATGACAGACTGCATAGGAAGGGATACCAACTTTGTAACCTCCCAGCCGCATACCCTTTCACCCATTACGCATACCTGGGAAGCTGTTTATACCGGAACACCTGTGCCATCAAATACGAATTATGCGTTTACTGATTTTTCATTTACAAGGGAGGAGGTTTGCAGCAGCGTAAGCATCTGCGATTCTCTCAAAATTATAGGCCCGGATACGGTTTGCCTTAACAGCCCCACGCAACTGTTTTCCGTTTTCCGGAACGATGGTTGCCGGAAGTCGCCCCAATGGAAAATAGACCCTTCTGTTATACGTTCCATGCAGGTTATAGATGATACCACTGTTTCTGTTGAGTTTGATCATGCCTGGGAAGGGTATTTATATGCTTTCAGTACTTCATGTACTGAATTGTCTGACTCATTGTATATAAAAATTGTTCCCCCACCTGCCCCGGTAGATTTGGGTGAAGATGCTATATTTTGTGGCGTTGTTACGTTGGATGCAGGCCCGGATTTTTTAGAGTATCTATGGCAGGATGGCTCAACCGCCCGGCAGTTTGATGTTACCGGCGAAGGGGAATATCATGTTACGGCAACAGACTATTGCGGAAATGTTTTTTCTGATACAATATGGTTTGCCCCCAGGCAAAGCGGCTTGTTTTTAGGCAATGATAGCTGTGTCCGTTTCCCTTATACTTTGCAGGCCGGTAATCATCTTTCATCTTACCTGTGGCAGGATGGCTCAACTGGCGGACAGTTTATGGCCACAGGGCCGGGGGCCTATTTTGTTCAGGCTTCCAACAGTTGCGGCGAGTTGTTTACTGATACTATCGTTCTTCATAAAAAGATTGCACCTTTTTCATTGGGCGCCGATACGGCAATATGCCTGCCCGGAACACTGCACCTTTCCGCACCAACAGGCTTTTCTTTTTATCATTGGCAGGATAATTCGGCAGGCAGCAACTTTGCTGTTACGGAAGCAGGTATTTACCATGTTGTTGTTAGCGATGCCTGTAATGCTTCCATAAGCGATACAATAGTGGTTATTGAAAAGGATTGCAGGCAATACTTTTATATCCCCAGCGCTTTTACGCCCAATAATGACGGAAGGAATGATATTTTTAAACCGATTATATCGGGAATATTGGAGAGTTATGAGTTCAGTATTTATAACCGGTGGGGGCAGCGGGTATTTCATTCTACCGATGCTGACAAAGGATGGGATGGCACACTTGGGGACAAACCGCAGGACGGCAATATATTTACCTGGGTTTGCAGGTATATGTTTAAGGATGAGCCTGCACAGTTAAGAAAGGGAACAGTAATGGTGATACGATAGATAGAAAAGCCCATTTTGCCAATCACTTCGGCTTATACTTCGCTTCATCCAGTATTTTCTTTGCCTCAGTGTTCATTATTTCCCCGGGATGAAGGGATGGATTTTTATCCGCATATTTTTTTACAATCCGCCAGCCTATCCACTGGCCCAGGTTGCCGGGAGAAAGCTCCTGCGAAAACCCCTGTGTAAATGGTCCCTCGCCGATATAGGTTTGTATCACCACAGGATTCAGCGTATGCAGGTCTTCCGTTTTGATGATATAGCTCCATATCAGGCCCTCGTTTGTTGTGCACCAGTCAAGCTGCTGCTGCGTATAACCGGTTTTGATGGAGTCTGGCGCTTCAGGTAAGAGTTTATCCAGCAGGTACCATTGCTTTCCTTTTTCTATCATTTGCTCAACAAGGTTTTTTTTGGCGCTGCTGTCGGGAAACAGGTCGGTTACTATCAATTGCATGGCATCTGCGATAATGTATTCTTTGCTGAAACGGCGGCTTCGGTAACCCGGCGCTACATTCTCCACGAAAAAAGGGTCGCTATACATCGAAAAGTTCCGCCCCAGGTAAAACTGCAGGCTGATGCCCATGAGATCGGGCCCAAGAAAATTAGGCGTTGGCCCTGATTCGGATTCTGCCATCGCATCAAGCGGTCCGGCCACAGTGGCAATGCGGGGAAGCGGGTAATCGGGAAAATAGTATTTTACAAATTGAAAAGCCCTCTTAAAATTGCTTTCCAGGCCGGATGTATTTTTAAATACGGCATTGATGGTGTCCTTTAGATTTTCACTTAAAGTCAGAAAGCGTTTTACCCCTTCAAGGGTGTAGGCTTCTTCCAATCCCAGGATATTTTTCAGGAAAATGCCGGTAAGCATCGGGTATTTTGCATACAGGCCTTCCAGCCCCGCTGCCACATGATTGCTGTCAATGGCAAAAAAATCTTTATCAAACCGTTCCACTCTCAGGTTTACATCAATGCCGGACACATCGGGGACATTTTTGTTGTCTTTGCAGGAAAAAAGGATAAGGCAAACGGAGAAAAGGGCAAATATTTTTTTCATAGCGGATGAAACATTGATTGGCAAAAATAGCATGGCTGCAAATTTACCGGATTAAAAAATAGCGCCGGAACGTATTCTCTTAACATAAATTTGCAGTATGAAGATCGCTTTAGCGCAGCAGAATTATCATATCGGCAATTTTGAAGAAAATACCCGTAAGATTATTGAGGGGATCAAATGGGCAAAACAGCAGGGGGCCGACCTGGTCATGTTCCCGGAATTATGTGTGTGCGGTTATCCGCCACGGGATTTCCTGGAGTTTGATGATTTTATCAATAAATGCTATGCTGCCGTTGACAACATTAAAGAACATGCAGATACCATTGGCGTACTGATTGGTTCGCCGGACCGCAACCCCATCAGGGAAGGGAAAGACCTTTTTAACGCCGCTTTTTTTCTTTATGAGAAGGAAATAAAAGGCGTGGCGCATAAAACCTGCCTGCCTAATTATGATGTGTTTGATGAATACCGCTATTTTGAACCGGCCTATCTCTGGAATGTGGTAGAATTCAAAGGAAAGAAACTGGCCATCACCATTTGCGAAGACATCTGGAATATTGGCGATAACCCTTTGTACCGGGTTTGTCCTATGGACGAACTGATGAAGCAACAGCCGGACATCATGCTGAATATTTCCGCTTCCCCATTCGACTATACACATGTAGAAGACAGGAAAGCTGTGTTGAAGATGAATGTTGGCAAATACAGGCTGCCGATGCTGTATTGCAATTGCGTTGGCAGCCAGACGGAAATTGTTTTCGATGGTGGCTCGCTGGTAATGGATAAAGAATGTAACCTTGTGGGGCAACTGCCTTTGTTCAAAGAGGCGTATGAAGTCTTTGAATTGAAAGAAGACGGCAGTTTTACAACGACAACCCTTGCCACACCGGCTGAACTGCCGGATGAAGAACTGAACCCAGGAGAACTGGATTATAATTTATCCATTGCGGCCATACATGATGCCCTTGTGATGGGCATCCGGGATTATTTTGCCAAGATGGGTTTCAGCAAAGCCATCATCGGCAGCAGCGGCGGTATTGACAGCGCCGTTACCCTGGCGCTTGCCTGCAAAGCATTGAGCAGCGAAAATGTAAGGGCTGTATTGATGCCTTCGCACTATTCCTCCGGCCATTCTGTAAGCGATGCGGAACAATTGAGCAAAAACGTAGGCAATCCTTACGATATTATTTCCATCAAAAATATTTATGACGCTTTTCTCAACGAACTGAAGCCTGTTTTCAACGACCTGCCATTCAGCATTGCAGAAGAAAATATACAGAGCCGCACAAGGGGCAACCTGCTGATGGCTATTGCCAATAAGTTCGGTTATATATTACTGAACACATCCAATAAAAGCGAACTGGCCACAGGTTATGGCACATTGTACGGAGATATGGCCGGTGGTCTTGGTGTATTGGGAGATTGTTATAAGATGCAGGTGTATGCACTGGCTGAATATATCAACAGGGAAGGAGAGGTGATACCGGTTAACATTATCACAAAGCCGCCGAGTGCAGAGCTGAGGCCGGGCCAGAAAGATGCTGATTCTCTGCCTGACTATGCCATCCTCGACAGGATATTATATCAATACATAGAAAAAAGGCAGGGGCCTAAAGAGATAAAAGCCCTGGGTTTTGATGCTGCTTTAACAGACCGGGTATTACGGATGGTAAATATCAATGAGTACAAAAGAAACCAGTTTTGCCCCATCATCCGTGTATCGCCCAAAGCATTTGGCGTAGGCAGAAGAGTGCCGATAGTAGGTAAATACCTCTCCTGATTTTAATGCTTCAATGTGAATGTTACATTGGTTGAAACAGATACAGGCGGCGGCAATGTTACATTCTGGGAAATTACAAGCTGGGTAGCCGTTAAAGAAACAAGATTAAAATCGCTGGTGCTGCCCGGAAAAATGGTAGCCAGGATTCTGAGGATTGTTTCGTTGGATTGAAATGACCATTCAAAAGTGCCTGCTGAAGAAGGGCTACATTCGGTGGCCCCTTCATCCAAAGTGCCGGTATTATTTGCCAAAAAGGTCAGGATATTGTCTTTGTAGCAGGCTTCTATGTAGGCAGATACATCACCATAAGGTGCATCGGCTACTGCTTTGTCAAATTTCCAGGAAGATTCGGCAAGAAGTTCTGTTTTGGTTTTTGTTGCGGGTCCGTCACTGTCTTTGCTGCATCCGGGCAAAACGACAAAAGCGGTGAGACTGAGAAGAAATAACAAAGAGTGTTTCATAGCAGGGATTTGTGTACAAAATAAGAAAAGGCTGCCGTAATAAAAACGGGAAAATACCTGAAATATTGCTATATTTTCTTCCGTTCATCCTTTCGGCAAATAATTTGCTAATGCAGGTTGTACTTTTAAATTTAATATCGAAATATGCTGAAAACCGCAGACGATATCCGCCAACTGAATGAACGCATCTCTTATGCCGGACAGTTTACAGACAAGCTGAGAGAAGAAATAGCTCATGTTATTATCGGTCAGGGCCAAATGCTTGACCGTCTCCTTATCGGGTTGTTAAGCAATGGCCATGTATTGTTGGAAGGGGTGCCCGGGCTTGCTAAAACGCTGACGATAAAATCACTTTCGCAGGCCATTCATGCCCAATTCAGCCGTATTCAGTTTACACCAGACCTGTTGCCTGCCGATGTAATAGGCACCCTCATCTACAACCAGCAGCGGAATGAGTTTGTGGTAAGAAAAGGCCCCATCTTCGCCAACTTTATCCTGGCGGATGAAATTAACAGGGCGCCGGCAAAAGTGCAAAGCGCATTGCTGGAAGCCATGCAGGAACGGCAGGTTACTATCGGCGATTCTACGTACAAATTAGAAGAGCCATTTTTAGTACTGGCTACGCAAAATCCTTTGGAACAGGAAGGAACCTATCCTTTACCGGAGGCGCAGGTTGACCGGTTCATTATGAAAGTAATAGTCGGTTATCCCACCCGGGAGGAGGAACAACTCATTATTCGCCAGAATATACAGGGGAAAGCATTTCCATCCGTTAGCCAGGTTGTATCCATACAAGAGGTGGTAAACGCAAAGGATCTAACCCGGCAGATATACATGGATGAAAAAATTGAAAAATATATACTCGATATAGTTTTTGCCACAAGAACCCCCGAAACATACAAGTTGGAAAAGCTGAAGCCGCTTATTTCTTACGGCGCATCTCCCAGGGGAAGCATCAATCTCGGCCTTGCTGCTAAGGCACAGGCTTTTTTAAATAAAAGGGGATTTGTAATACCTGAAGATGTGCGCAGCATTTCCAAAGATGTATTGCGCCACCGTATCGGCCTTACTTACGAAGCGGAGGCGGAAAATGTGGTGGTGGAAGATGTGATAGAAGATATTCTGAAACAAGTCAATGTGCCCTGATGCTTACGACCACTGAAATACTGAAAAAAGTAAGGGAACTGGAGATTAAAAGCAAAAAGCTGACAACCGACCTGTTTACGGGAGAATACCACAGCGCTTTTAAAGGAAAGGGTATGTCATTTAAAGAAGTAAGGGAATATGCAGCGGGAGATGATATTCGTTTTATTGATTGGAATGTTTCCGCCCGGTTCGGGCACCCGTTCAGCAAAGTATTTGAAGAAGAAAGGGAGCTCACGGTAATGCTGCTGGTAGATATCAGCAACAGTTCCCTGTTTGGTACAAGCCATGCCCGGAAAAGGGATATTGTAACAGAAATCGGGGCGGTGCTTGGTTTTTCAGCAGTCAATAATGCGGATAAAATCGGGGTAATCTTTTACAGCGATAAAGTGGAAGCGTTTATTCCGCCCAAAAAAGGAAAACAACATGCCTTGTATATTGTAAGGGAATTGTTGAGCAAGGAGCCAAAGGGAAAAGGCACCCGTACCGGCGCAGCCTTGCGGTATTTCAATAATGCCATCCGGCAAAAAAGCATTGCATTTATTCTGAGTGATTTCCTGGATGCCGATTATGAGGACGCATTGCGTATTGCTGGTAAAAAGCATGATGTTATTGGTGTTAAATTGTATGATAAAATGGACAGGAACCTGCCGGATGCGGGGTTGGTGCAGGTGAAAGATCTTGAGTCGGGAAAAACGAATTGGGTGGATACGGGAAGCCCTTTTGTGAGGTATAGTTACGAGCAGGAATTTTTCAGGGTAACGGCCTATGCCACGCAAACATTTAAAAAGGCCGGGTGCGACCTGCTGCATGTAAAAACAGGGGATGATTATGTACGGGTGTTGCAGCGTTTCTTTTTGAGCAGGAACCGCTGAACGGGTCCTATGAAATAAATATGATGAGCCACATAAAGAATAGTTTTTTTCTGCTCTTATTTTTTTTGAATGCTGTAGCGATTATGGCGCAGGATGCTGTTACACTCAACGCCACTCTGGATAAGCGGCAGTTGCTGATAGGGGAGCAGGCGACACTTATAATAGAAGCGAGTATTGCAGGAAACGCCCCCATTCGCTTTGTAGAAGTAGATTCCATAGCTCATTTTGAAATACTTTCTGATCGGACTGATACAATATATTCCGGAAGCGAAACAGTGATAAGAGGTGTTTATACCATCACCAGTTTTGATTCGGGCCATTGGGTAATACCTTCTTACCGGCTGGGCAAAGCAGCTACAGATACTATTCCTGTTGACATAATGTTTACCCCGGATTTTGACCCCGGTCAGGACTATCACGATATAAAAGATATTCTGGAGGCGCCACCCTCCAAAAAAGAAAGTAAAACGTGGTGGTACATAGCAGGTGGGCTATTGATACTGGCTCTGTTTATCATCTTATGGTTCTTAAGAAAGAAAAAACCGGTTGAAGAAAAGCCGGTAGCAGCAGTAAACGCTTATGATGAGGCCATAAAAGCATTAGCAGCGCTGGAGCAGGGAAAACCGGAAGCAAAGGAATTTCATTCCCGGCTAACGGATATTTTTCGTTTATATGTTTTCAGGAAGAAAGGTATTCTTTCTTTACAGAAAACAACGGATGACCTGGTGGCCCAATTGAAAGGTATCGGGTTGCCCAGGGAAAAGATGGAACAATTGTCCCGTTCCCTTCAGCTTAGCGACTTTGTAAAGTTTGCCAGGTATTCCCCATCGCAGGAAGACGACCGTTCTGTATTTATAACAATAAAAAACAGTATTGAAGCAATAGAAAAAACAACTGATGGTATATGAATGGCTGAAACATATTGAATTTGCTTACCCTTTTCTGCTGGGTTTGTTTGCTTTGCTGCCTTTGCTCATTTGGTGGTATGTAAAACGGTACAACCGGTTACAGGCTTCGGTAAAAGTATCCTCCGTTCATCCATTTAAAGTAAAATCCTGGAAAGCCGGGTTACGGCATTTGCCCTTTATTCTTCGATTGTTAGCATTAAGTTGCTTAATCCTTGCGTTGGCAAGACCGCAAAAAAGGAATGATGAAAAACAAACCGAAGGAGAAGGAATTGATATTGTACTCTGCATGGACGTAAGCGGCAGCATGGGCTCAAGGGATATTGCCCCCTCCCGCATGGAGGCAGCTAAAGAAATGGCGGAAGAATTTGTAAGAAGCAGGCCCATTGACAGGATTGGCCTGGTTATTTTTTCCGGGGAAAGCTTTACCCAATGTCCTGTTACAACGGATAAAAACACTCTCATAAGCCAGATACGGGTGCTGGAAAGCAGGAAATACCTTGCAGATGGCACGGTAATCGGCGAAGGGCTTGCTACAGCGGTTGACAGGCTTTCTGAAAGTAAAGGCAAAAGCAAAGTGATTATTCTCCTTACCGATGGTAAAGAAGACCCCCCGGAAACAAGATTGATTGACCCGATCACTGCATTGGAGATAGCGAAATCCAAACAGGTAAAGGTATATACTATCGGGATGAGCGCCGGGCCATCCTCCGTACAGGAAAATACAGAACGAAAAGACGGGCACAGGGCATTGCCCGATTTCCTGGATGAGGCGCTTCTGCAAAAGATTGCCGGCGAAACTGGCGGTAAGTACTACAGGGCGAGGGACAGAGATGGGTTGCAACTTATTTACCAGCAGATTGATAAGCTGGAAAAATCAAAGATTGAGATTACATCATATAAGAGGGTAGAGGAAAGGTTTATTTCTCTTGTTCTGGCAGCCCTGGTTTTTTTATTTCTTGAATTGACGTTACGATTTACCGTTTTCCGGAAATTTCCCTGAGCCTATCTCGTTATATTCCACATCTATTATTGAAATTCGCAATTATGAAGGGAATTGTTTATAAATCTACCGGAAGCTGGTACACCGTAAAGGGAAGTGATGGACGTTTTTATAATGCCAGGATAAAAGGCATTTTTAAGATAGATGATGATATTACAAGTACCAACCCGGTTTCTGTTGGAGATGAAGTAGAACTGAAAGCAGAAGAATCTTCAGCATCTTCAGTCGTTATTACAGAAATATTTCCCCGGAAAAATTATATCAACAGGCAGTCGCCCCGGCATAAGCGGCAGCATCATATTGTAGCGGCCAATCTTGACCAGTCTGCCTTAGTAGTAACGCTCAGGGAGCCCCGTACATCACAAGGGTTTATTGACAGGTTTTTGGTTGCATCAGAAATGTATCATGTTCCATCGCTGCTGGTTTTTAATAAAGCCGATTTGCATAAGCCAAAGGAAACGGAACAGTACAATCGCTGGGCTGCTATGTATGGCGCTATTGGCTATAAAACATTGCTGGTAAGCGCTGCAAATGAAACGGGACTGGGGGAATTAAAAGAATTGCTGAAAGGGAAGACTACGCTGATCAGCGGACATAGCGGAGTGGGCAAGTCTTCCTTGCTCAATATCTTACTGCCCGACCTCCGGCTGAAAACCCAGGATGTAAGCGGATGGAGCGGCAAGGGAATGCATACCACCACCTTTGCTGAGATGTTTGATATGCCGGAGGGCGGTCGGCTTATTGACACGCCGGGCATGAGAGAGTTTGGCCTGGTGGATATAAGCAGGCAGGAGTTGTCGCATTATTTTCCCGAAATGAGGGATAGATTAAATAATTGTCAATTCAATAACTGCCAGCACATAAATGAACCGGGCTGCGCCATAAAAGAAGCGGTAATAAATGCTGAGATTAACGAAGACAGGTACGTTAGCTATGCTAACATACTTGATTCCCTGGAAGACAGAAATTATTGAGGTCAGGCTATATTTCTTTCCGGGATGTTAAAAAGCCTGCTTTCTATTGTATTGGCCAGTTCCACTACAGCTTTGTTGTCCTTGTGCAGGGCATCCTTTGTTTTGGTAGGAAAAAGGGAAATACCGTTGTAAATGCTGTAATGCAGCGTCATATCCCGGCCTTTGAAGCGAAACTCCCAGTCAATGCTGTCGAAATCATCTTCTTTACCGGAGAATTTTACTTTAAAATCATCGCTGAGCATATCAGCGATATGGTAGAATTGTTTTAAACCGCCGTTATCTGAAATGACGGCTTCTACACATCCGAGAGTTGTTCGCAGGGTAAGACTCATATGTCAATCTTTTAAGGTTTATTTGTACGTAGTGAATCTTCGTAGTACAAATAAGACCCGGTACGGTATAAAATAGCTGCATGAGCAGCTTGTTAACTTCTGAACTTTTTTGCCTTTTTGGTGGCTTTTGCCGCATCCGGGTCGCCGCTCAGGATTTTTTCCGCTCCTACATTCTTGCCATTGGTAGGACAGCCTGTTTTCGGTTTAAAAATGCTGTTCCAAAGCCCGCAGGAAGAAAACAGGATCATGGCGCTGAACAGGAATGCAACAATTCGTAGATTTTTCATAGATGACATAGATATTATGTGAACGAAACTATACAGAATAAATTGCTTTTACTATAGTAAAAGTACGGGAGCCTCCTTTTATTTTGTTAATAAATCCCCATGACTTTGAAACTCAATCGTTCGCAAAAATGCGATTGGATTGGTAATAGGCAGAGAAATTAGCGGAACCAATTGGCGTACTGTACATAGTTATTGGCAATGCGGTTGATCTCTCCGTTTATCAGTTCCTGCGAAATATCTTTTACCTTTTTGGCGGGCACCCCTGCATAGATGCTGCCCGCTTCGCAGACGGTATTTTCCAATACAACTGCACCTGCTGCAATAATAGTATTGCTGTGTATGACGGCATTGTCCATCACAATAGCGCCCATGCCGATCAGCACATTGTCATGCACAGTGCAGCCATGCACAATGGCATGATGCCCGATAGAAACATTATTGCCAATAGTAGTTCCGTATTTCTGATAAGTGCAATGAATACAGACGCCATCCTGCACATTCACTTTATTGCCCATTTTAATAAAATTGACATCGCCCCGTACAACGGTATTGAACCAGAAGCTGCAATCATCACCTGCTATCACATCACCAACAAGGGTGGCATTGGGAGCAATAAAGCAATTGTTTCCAAATTGGGGTAGTTTGTTTTCTACGGGAAGTATTACAGGCATTTTAATTTACAGTTTGTTGCAAATTAGAGAATTTCTTTGCGTCTTTGCGCCGCCTTTGCGTTCTTTGCGTGAAATGAACCAACGGGAACTTTTTTTACGGCATATAGCACAAACTTCCCCTTCGCCATTGGCCCTGGAGATTGTGAAAGCCGAAGGCTGTATGCTTTATGATGCGGCAGGCAAAGAATATATTGACCTGATAGGAGGTATCAGCGTTGCCAATACAGGCCATCGCCATCCTGAAGTGGTTAAGGCCATAAAAAAACAACTGGATGCTTATTTACACATAATGGTTTATGGAGAATTTGTAGAAACACCGCAGGTGCAGTATGCAAAATTGCTTACCCAACACTTACCTTCTTCTCTAAACTCTGTTTATTTCACCAATTCCGGCGCTGAAGCGGTGGAAGGGGCCATGAAGCTGGCAAAACGGGCTACCAACCGTACGCAGGTCGTTGCTTTTAAGAATGCCTATCATGGCTCTACGCAAGGCGCTTTGAGCATTATCGGCGATGAATATTGGCGAAATGCTTTCAGGCCATTGCTGCCGGATGTGCGGCACCTGGATTATAACTCGTTTGAAGCGATTGATGAAATAACGGAAGCAACGGCTTGCGTAATTGCCGAGACAGTGCAGGGGGAGGCCGGCGTGAATGCCCCCGTAAAAGAGTGGATGCAGGCATTACGGGAAAAATGTGACCAAACCGGCGCATTGCTGATACTTGATGAGATTCAGGCCGGGTTTGGCAGAACCGGAAAGCTATGGGGTTTTGAATATTTTGGCATTGTGCCGGATGTATTATTGTTTGGAAAAGCATTGGGTGGCGGCATGCCGTTAGGGGCATTCATTGCTGATAAAAAACGGATGGATGTATTTACAGAAAACCCGGTACTCGGCCATATTACCACTTTTGGCGGGCATCCTGTTAGTTGTGCGGCAGGTCTGGCTGCAATGAAGGTTTTATTGGAGGAAAAGTTTACGGAAAAGGTTAAGCAAAAAGAAGAATTATTTCGTTCTTTATTGCAGCATAGAAAAATAAAAGCGGTCCGTTCGTTCGGTTTGTGGTTAGCCGTAGAGTTTGACTCATTTGAAACCAACAAGAAAGTAATAGATGCCTGTATCAAAAAAGGGGCGCTGACCGATTGGTTTTTATTTGCCCCTCAATGTTTGCGGATTTCCCCGCCATTAACAATTACTGAGGAGGAAATAAAAAAGGCTTGTGAAATCATCAATGAACGATAACTCTGAAACTTTGAAAATATTATCTTAAGTAGCAATATCGACTATCCGTATTTGCCCCGTTAAATGGCATTTTTTTAGCCAGGATATTGCTGGTTCTTTTTGGTTGCTTTATATTTAGTATCTTGTCATCCAGTCCTTCACCCTCAGGATATTATTAAAAACAGTTATTTTAAAATTCTGCCTTGAAAACTTCAGTTTTGTTTTCAGTAATTACCCATATATGGCACTTAGTAATTCCCGAACCGCTAATCTAGAAGATGAGCTTTCCGTTAAAACCGATGAACTGAACCGACGTACAAAAGAATTGGCTGTTATCAACAGTGTTCAGGAAGGGCTGTCCAAAAAAATGGACATTGAGAGTATTTATGAAATGGTGGGAGAAAGGATCAGGGAAATGTTCAATGCGCAGATCATAGACATCGTTACCTATGACTCCGTTACCAACCTGCTCAGGGACAGGTACGCATATGAAAAAGGCGACAGGACCCTGGTAGGCACATGGAAACCGGCCGGTTTAAGACAACATGTTATTGATACAAAGCAGGTTTTCCTGGCGAATGAAAACCTTGATGAAATATCCGCCCGGTTCAATAGTAAAGTGCTTCATGGGGAGCAGCCTAAATCGGCTGTTTTTGTGCCCCTTCTTATCAGTGATGACATTAAAGGCATGATAAGCCTGCAAAACCTGGATATTGAGAATGCCTTTTCTGATGCTGATATCAGTCTGCTGACTACGCTTGCTAATAGTATGAGTGTAGGTCTGGAAAATGCAAGGCTCTTTGATGAAACTGCCCGCCTATTGAATGAAACGGAACAGCGTAATGCTGAATTAGCCGTTATTAATAGTGTGCAGGACGGACTGGCCAAAGAATTGGATATTCAGGCCATCTATGAATTAGTTGGTGAAAAGATGCGGGAAATATTCAATGCCCAGGTAATTGATATTGTTACCTATGATGCCCAAAAAAATCTTATTGAAGACCGGTATTCCTACGAAAAAGGAGACAGGACCGTGCTGGGACCCAGGGAGCCCAGAGGTTTCAGGCAGCATATTATTAAAACGGGCCGACTATTAGTTCATAATGAAAATGTGGAGATGGCCATGCGGGAATTTGGTAATGAGGTGCTGATAGGAGAAATGCCCAAATCCCATGTATATGCGCCCATGATGGCAGGCAACCAGGTAAAAGGCATCGTCAGCCTGCAAAACCTGGACATGGAGCATGCTTTTTCTGAATCTGACATAAGTCTTCTTTCCACTTTGGTCAATAGTATGACAGTGGCCCTGGAGAATGCAAGATTATTTGATGAAACCACACGGCTGCTAAAAGAAACGGAGCAACGGACAGCGGAGCTTGCCGTTATCAACAGTGTACAGGAAGGGCTGGCGAAAGAGTTGGACATACAAGCCATTTATGAGTTAGTAGGTGAAAAAATGCGGGAGATATTCAATGCCCAGGTAATTGATATTGTTACCTACGATCCGCAAAAAAACCTTATTGAAGATCAGTATGCCTTTGAAAAAGGCGACAGGACCATGCTGGGGCCCAGAGAACCCAAAGGCTTCAGGAAACATGTCATCAAGTCCGGCCGGTTACTGCTGCATAATGAGAATGTGGAGAAGGCTATGAGGGAATTCGGCAACGAAGTGCTGATAGGGGAAACGCCCAAATCACAGGTATATGCGCCCATGATGGCGGGTAATCAGGTGAAAGGTATTATAAGTCTTCAAAACCTCGATGAGGAACATGCTTTCTCTGATGCGGACATCAGCCTGTTGTCCACCTTAGTGAACAGTATGACCGTGGCGCTGCAAAATGCAAGACTCTTTAACGAAACAAGCCGTTTATTAAAAGAAACCGAACAAAGAACGGCTGAATTAGCTGTTATCAACAGTGTGCAGGAAGGACTGGCCAAGGAATTGGACATTCAATCTATCTATGATTTGGTAGGTGATCGCATCCGTGATCTTTTTAATGCGCAGGGTGTTATTATCGCCACTCTTGACCAGGAAAAAGGAGAGGAGCATTTTAAATATGCGATGGAGAATGAGAAGCGGTTTTATCTCAATCCCCGACCGCTGGATAAATTAAGGCAACACCTGATCAGGACAAAACAGAAAATTGTCATCAACAAAAATTTTGAAGAGGCGTTTGCCAATTTTGGAATGAAAGTGGCGCCGGGCACCGAATTGCCCCAGTCAGCCTTATATGTACCCCTGATCATCGGTGATAAGATCACCAGCTATGTGAGCCTTCAGAACGTGGACCATGAAAATGCCTTCAGCGACTCCGATGTCCGGCTGCTGGAAACATTAGCCAACAGCATGAGTGTGGCGCTGGAAAATGCCAGGCTTTTTGATGAAACGAACCGTTTATTAAAAGAAACCGAACAAAGAACGGCTGAACTGGCTGTTATCAACAGTGTGCAGGAAGGGCTGGCCCGTGAGTTGGATATGCAGGCCATTTACGATCTGGTAGGAGAACGAATCCGCAACATCTTTGATGCGCAGGCTGTCATCATTGCCAATCTCGACCTTGAAACCAAACAGGAAATATTCAAATACACCGTTGAAGACGGAGAACGGTACTATCTTGAGCCGCGGCCGTTTGATAAACTCAGGAAACACCTTGTTCAGACAAAACAGAAAGTTGTTATCAATAATTCGGGAGAAGCTTTTGTGTGGTTTGGTAATAAAGCATTGCCTGGTACAAAACCCATGCAATCCGGTGCATTTGTTCCCTTAATTATCGGCGACAAGATCACCAGTTATATCAGTTTACAGAATGTGGATAGGGATCAGGCGTTTAACGATTCTGATATCCGGCTGCTGGAAACATTAGCCAACAGCATGAGCGTAGCGCTGGAGAATGCAAGATTATTTGATGAAACCACACGGCTGCTGAAAGAAACCGAACAGCGTACGGCCGAATTAGCCGTTATCAACAGTGTACAGGAAGGGCTGGCCAAAGAATTGGATATACAGGCCATTTATAATCTTGTCGGCGACCGCTTGTGCGACCTGTTTCCTGATACCCAAACGCTGGTGATCCGGACCTTTGATCATAAAACGGGGACAGAACATTTTCAGTATGCCATTGAAAAAGGGATAAGGATGGAGGTGCCGTCGCGGCCATTTATCTGGGCCGATCAGTTATTGATAAAAACCAAACAATCCCTGCTCATCAATGAGAATTATGTAGAGATATCGATGAAGTATGGAGGAACGGGAGTAACAAAAGGAGAACCGCCAAAATCGGCTGTCTTTGTACCAATGATTGTGGGTGATATGGTAAAGGGCTCCATCAGCCTGCAAAACGTGGACAAGGAAAATGCTTTCAGTGAAGCAGATGTTCGCCTCTTGACCACCATCACCAATAGTATGAGTGTGGCCCTGGAAAATGCGAGGCTCTTTGATGAAACCACTCACCTGCTTAAAGAAACGGAGCAGCACAAAGCAGAACTGGCGGTGATCAACAGTGTGCAGGAAGGGTTGGTCCGTGAAATGGATATGAGGGCCATTTATGACCTGGTAGGTAACCGGATCTGTGAATTATTTGACACCCAAACGGTCATCATCAGAACCTTTGATCATAAATCAGGGAATGAAGAATGGCAGTTTGCGATTGAAAAGGGTGAACGGGTTTACAGTAAACCCCGGTCCTTTAACTGGGCCAACCAGTTATTGATAAAAACAAAACAACCGCTGCTCATTAATGATAATTATACTGAAACGGCGAAGCAATACGGCGGAACAGGTGTTACGAAAGGCTTACCGCCAAAATCAGCAGTTTTTGTTCCTATGGTGGTCGGTGAAGTAGTAAGGGGCTCTGTGAGCCTTCAGAATGTGGAAAAAGAAAACGCCTTCGGCGATGCGGATATGCGATTGCTTACTACCCTCACCAATAGTATGAGTGTGGCGCTTGAAAATGCACGGCTATTTGACGAAACCACTCATTTGCTGGGCGAAGCAAAACAAAGGGCTTCAGAACTAACAACAGTTAACAGTATCAGCAAGGCGCTGGCATCATTGCTCGATCCGCAGGAATTGATCGAACTTGTAGGCGACCAGTTGCGGGACCTTTTTAAAGCAAATATTGTTTACCTCGCTTTGCTCGACCAGCAAACCAATATTATCAGTTTCCCTTACCAGTACGGAGATAACATGCAGCCGATGAAATTGGGCGAAGGACTTACTTCAAAGATCATTATGACAGGGCAGCCTTTACTGATCAATAAGGATGTGGTGGAACTGGGTCAGCAAATAGGCGCCAGTGTGGTGGGAATTCCGGCCGCCTCGTATCTTGGTGTACCAATACCAGTGGGTGGACAATTCATCGGTGTGCTGAGTGTGCAAAGTACCGAGCAGCAAAACCGATTTAATGAAAGCGACCAGCGTTTGTTATCAACCATCGCTGCATCAGTAGGCGTAGCCCTGCGCAATGCCAGATTGTTTGAAGAAGTGCAGCAATCCAAAATGGAAGCCGAAGCTGCCACTAAAGCCGCTGAGCAGGCCAACGCTGCCAAGAGCGCCTTTCTTTCCACTGTGAGCCATGAACTGAGAACGCCGCTCACTTCGGTACTCGGTTTCGCCAAGATTATCCGCAAACGCTTAGATGAAAAAATATTTCCTATCGTTGAAAAAACAGAGATAAAAACGGAAAAGACCATCCGGCAGATCAATGAGAACCTGAAGGTGGTGATCTCCGAAGGCGAACGGCTCACCCATCTCATCAATGATGTGCTTGACCTCGCCAAGATCGAAGCCGGCAAGATGGAATGGAACGTGGAGAATGTTTCTATGACCGAAGTGGCCGAAAGGGCCATTGCCGCTACCTCTTCTTTATTTGACCAGAAGAACCTCAAACTCATCAGGGAAATCGAAACGGATATTCCTGCCATATCCGGCGACAGGGATAAGCTGATACAGGTGATTATCAATCTTATTTCCAATTCCGTTAAGTTCACCGATGAAGGCTCCGTTACCTGCCGTTTGTACAATGATAAAAATGAAGTGATCGTCAGCATCAGCGATACCGGTATCGGTATTGCCCCCGAAGATCATGCAGCAGTATTTGAACAATTCAAACAGGTGGGTGGTGATACGCTTACTGACAAACCGAAAGGAACAGGATTGGGGTTGCCTATCTGCAAAGAGATCGTTGAACATCATGGTGGCCGCATCTGGCTCGAAAGTGAACCGGGTAAAGGCAGCACATTCTCTTTTGCCCTGCCCATCACCGCTTCGCAAAGCAACAAACCGCTGCATCTTGATGCATTGGTCAGCCAGTTGAAAGCACAGGTGGCGCAGTCGCCTTTGCTGACAAATGGTAGTAATGCCACTATCCTCGTTGTAGATGATGATGATTCTATCCGTTCTCTGCTGCAGCAGGAACTCAGTGATGCGGGTTATTTAATCGAACAGGCAACCAATGGAAAAGAAGCATTGGAAGCTGTGCGGAGAAGCAAACCCGATCTCATCATACTCGATGTGATGATGCCGGAGATGAACGGTTTTGATGTTGCTGCGGTACTCAAGAACGATCCGCAGACAATGGATATCCCCATCATTGTGTTGTCTATCGTACAGGATAAAGCAAGGGGCTTCCGCATCGGCGTGGACCGGTACCTGACTAAGCCGATTGACACCAACCTGCTGTTCACGGAGGTTGGTTCATTGCTCGAGCAGGGCAAGTCAAGAAAAAAAGTGCTGGTGGTGGATGAAGATACGGAAGCTGTAAAAACACTGGCCGATGTGTTGCAGGCAAAAGGATACCAGGTGATGGAATCAGACGGAAAGGAACTGCTGGCAAAAGCCATTGCCACACAACCTGACATTATTATTCTCAACTCGGTTCTTTCGGATAAGCAGGAAATTGTGCAGACTATCCGCTTTGAAAACGGCCTGGAGAATGTATTATTCCTGATATATCAATAATAAGAATCAAAACAAACCAACAAACTCATGGGAAAGAAATTACTTATAGTGGATGATGAGGCGCATATCCGGATGCTGATTGAACAAACGCTGGAAGACCTCGAAGATGAAGGCGTAAACTTTTTAACAGCAGAAAACGGGGAACAGGCGCTGGAAATTATTAAAGCCGAAAAGCCGCAACTGGTGTTTTTGGACGTAATGATGCCGAAGATGAACGGGATGGAGGTATGCCGCCAGGTAAAACAGGAGTTAAAGTTGAGTGAAGTGTTTATCATATTACTTACGGCAAAGGGCCAGGAACTGGACAGGCAAAAAGGACAGGAAGTTGGTGCGGATGTATATATGACCAAGCCATTTGACCCCGAAGCGTTACTTATTAAAGCCAAAGAAGTGCTGGCGTTAACAGACTGAATTATTATTATCCCGTATCATGGCAAGGATCAACTTAAAGAGCAGCATAGGCAGAAAGAAAGAAATCGTTTCTGTGTTGACTTCGCTGGCAACCAGGATGGGTATTAATGCCTGTATAGAAGACGAAAATGGAAAAATAGTGTGGGGAAGTGCACAGGAGGAGCCTGAATCAGTTATCCCGTTAATAATAGAAGATGAAACAGTTGGTTTTATAAAAGGCGATGCACAAGCTGCTATTCTTGCAGAGGTTAGTTTGCTTTTTCTGAACAAAGAAGCGGAAAAGAAGAAATTAGGAGGGGAAGTGCTTCATTTGTACCAGGAAGTAAACCTGATATTTGATTTTTCTGATAAGCTGGCACATACAATTGATGCGAAAGATATTGCAGCAACTACATTGCTGGAAGCCGGGCGGGTAATCCGTTCCAACGGAGGTGTCATCCTTCTATGGGATTATAGGAAAGGGAAATTGCATGTAATGGCATCTTCCGGCAAACGTTTCTTTAATGAAGAGATGCTTCTTACAGAGTTTCCTTTTCTGAAAAATATCATATCCAACGGACTGTCAGAGATTATTACTGATACCTCTTCGTTGATTAATGCCGGTATTGTAATGCCAGAGACAAAATCACTTATTTATTCGGCTCTGAAAGTGAACCAGCGGGTAATGGGAGCGGTAATACTGGCCAGTAATGATGAAGTGCAGTATGCGGCTGCAGATCTTAAGTTGCTTACTACCCTGGCCCTGCAATCCTCTGCCGCTATCGAGAGCGCCTTATTATATGAGAAAAATATTGCGGAAGCACTTGAAAGGGAAGAGGCTTTACGGAGAGTGTACGAGGCTACTTCCAAATTTGTTCCCTTTGAATTTATCCGGTCGTTGGGGCATAAAGTAATAACCGATGTCCGCCTGGGAGACCAGGTAGAGAAGGTGGTAACAGTGCTTTTTTCTGATATCAGAGAGTACACAAGTATTGCAGAACAAATGACCCCGGCCGAGAATTTTAGCTTTGTTTGTTCATTCAATGAACGGGTAGGGCCGTTCATTCGTAAGTACAACGGGTTTGTAAATCAATATCTGGGAGATTCCATCATGGCCATTTTCCCTGGAAATGCAGCAGATGCATTGGCAGCCGCTATTGAAATACAAAAAGAGGTGGAAGAATTTAATGAAACCCGCCGACAGAATAATCAGCCCCGTATAAGAATTGGTATAGGCATGCATACCGGGAGGCTGATAATGGGCATAACAGGGGATAAAGAAAGAATGGATGCCTGTACTATCTCTGATGCGGTGAATACAGCTTCACGTATCGAAGGGCTTACTAAATATTATAATGCAGATATTATTCTTAGCGACACCAGCATTGAGCAGATAATTGATACGTCTTCATTTCACCTTCGGAGTTTGGGGCTTGTGCAGTTGAAAGGAAAGGCAGAGCCGACTGGTATTTATGAATGTTTTAGTGGTAACTCAGACAAATCGATTGAAGGCAAGAATAATACATTGTCTTTGTTTAATGAAGCAATTGCTCATTATACTGAGCAATCTTTTAACAAGGCAAACGAATTATTCCTTAAGATTGCGGCTGCCAATCCTTCCGATAGTACGGTTCAGTTCTTCATGGAACGTATTGTCCAGTCCATTGGGAAAACAGGCATTGTAGAGATGCAGGAAAAATAAATCGTACTTTTATCCTAAAATTATTTGTCATGGACCAGCAAATTATTCGTTTATATGATGAGTACACGCATCAACCTCTTTCCCGCCAGGAATTTATACGGAGGCTTGCATTATTAGCGGGAGGCACTGCTGCCGCATTGGCCCTTTTGCCCGTTCTTGAGAACAATTATGTGCAGGCCGCTACGGTTTCTGATAATGAACTGTTTACCGAGTATGTAACCTACCCGGCTGTGAAAGGAGAAATGAAAGCCTATGTAGCAAGACCAAAAGAAGAAAAGCCCTATGCTGCTGTGGTTGTAATTCATGAGAACCGAGGACTGAACAACCATATTGAAGATGTGGCAAGGAGGGCGGCACAAGCAGGCTTTCTGGCTATTGCGCCCAATGCGCTGGCTCCATTAGGAGGTACGCCGGCCAATGAAGATGAGGCCCGCACTTTGTTTACTACATTAAATGGAGATGACACAGTAACAAATTTTGTGAATGTGTTTGAGTATCTGAAAACACGGAAGGATGCCAACGGGTCTTTCGGATGTGTAGGGTTTTGCTGGGGCGGCGCTATGGCCGGTACGCTTGCTATTAAGGTGCCGGAGCTGAAAGCATCGGTGGCATTTTACGGGCGGCAGCCTAAGGCGGAAGATGTTCCTTCTATTAAGGCGGCGGTACAATTGCATTATGCAAGCCTTGATGAAAGGGTGAATGCAGGGATTGCAGCTTATGAAGAAGCGCTGAAGGCAAACCATATCTCTTACGAGTTATATATGTATGAAGGCGTAAACCATGCTTTCCATAATGATACGTCTTCATCACGGTATGACGAAGCAGCAGCAAAGCTGGCATGGGAAAGGACGATAGCTTTTTTTGAGAAAAATCTTTAAATTTTGGCAGGTATATTTTTTATTATATCTTGGAGAAACTTCGATTCTTCAAACCAAAAACCTGTATTATGCGATTAAAATTCTTTTTTCTTGTTTCCGCACTTTTTGTCGTAAACCTCGTCTTTGCTGTTAATACGCCTCCTGTAAATAAACCTCGGTTGAAGGCAAATGAGATTTTAATACCAATCGGGCCGGGAGGGGAGAAAATTTCCTTACTGGATCTATCGGTAATAAATATTAAAGAAGTTCAGGAATACACCGGACAAAAAATGAAGTTTGCCGACAGGCTTGCTTTTAAGGCAGCCCAGAATAAATTGCGCCAGAGTATAAATAATGATGGCACAATCAATGATAAGAAGGTTACAAAATTCTTTGCAAAGCAAAGAGCCGGTGAAACCGGGTTTCATATTGGAGGTTTTGCTTTAGGTGCTCTCCTTGGGTTAATTGGGGTATTGATTGCCTATTTAATTAAAGATGATTATAAGCGTAACAGGGTTAAATGGGCATGGATAGGATGGGCTTTATATGTGGCAATAGTCGTGGTTGTATTCCTGGCATAATTATCCCCGCAAATTTTTTTCGTATATAAAAGAAAGAGCACCCTTAAAGGGTGCTCTTTCTTTTAATCGGGTTTAATGATTTTATAAAATGAGTTGGTTATAAAGCACTGCCCCCAACACTGCCCCGATGATGGGCCCAACAACAGGCACCCAGCTATAACTCCAGTCGCTATCTCTTTTCCCTTTGATGGGCAAAATAGAATGAGCAATACGTGGCGCCAAATCTCTCGCAGGATTGATGGCATATCCCGTAGGCCCACCCAATGATAAGCCGATACCTAATACCAATAAGGCAACCGGCAGTGCATCCAATGCACCCAGCGAAGAAGCCGAAGGCATAATCGCCAGTCCGCCAAACATCAGCACAAATGTACCGACGGCTTCTGTTATAACATTATACAGCGGGTTGCGGATGGCAGGCGCTGTGCTGAACACAGCTAACTTCAGGTTGGCATCATTGCTTGCGTCAAAATGCTGCTTGTATGCAAGCCAAACCACTATGGCGCCGATAAAGGCGCCGGTAAACTGCCCACCGATATAAGGCACAAGTAATTCGCTGCCGGTTTTCCCGATGGCAATCAGGGCAATTGTAACAGCAGAGTTAATGTGGCCGCCGCTGCCCAGGGCAGAAGAAGCATATACGCCGATAAAAACGGCCATGGCCCAACCGAAAGTGATAACGATCCATCCGCTGCTGTTGCCTTTTGTTTTATCCAATACCACGTTGGCAACCACACCGCCACCGAGGATGAAAAGCAAAGCTGTTCCGATCATTTCTGCGATAAATACTGACATAGTTGATAGATTATAATTTACAGATGATAGTTATTGACTCAAAATTTCCGGTTACTCTGTCCATGCCTGTGCGGCTTTCACTGCTTTTTTCCAGTGCTTTTGCAGGTCATTTCTTTTTTCGCCTGTCATTGACGGGGTAAAGGCTTTATCCTTTTGCCAATACTGCTGCAATTCCTCAATGCTTTTCCAGAAACCTACTGCCAATCCGGCAAGGTAGGCTGCCCCCAATGCAGTTGTTTCCGTTATTTTCGGCCGCACCACATCAGCATTGATAATATCTGCCTGAAACTGCATCAATTGGTTGTTTACTGTTGCTCCGCCATCCACCCTTACTTCTTTTATAGGTAAACCTGCATCCGCTTCCATAGATTGCATCAGGTCCATTGATTGAAATGCGATACTCTCTACGGCTGCCCTTGCAATGTGGGCATCGGTACTTCCTCTTGTAATGCCAACGATAGCGCCTCTTGCATGCTGGTTCCAGTAAGGGGCGCCTAAGCCGGTAAAGGCCGGAACAAGGTAAACGCCACCATTATCTTCTGCTTTGGAAGCCAGCGCTTCCACATCACCTGATTGCTGAATGATCTTTAATCCATCCCGCAGCCATTGTACTACTGCACCGCCGATGAATACACTTCCTTCCAGGGCATATTGTACTTCACCATTTACCTTCCATGCAATGGTAGTAAGCAGGTTGTTTTTAGAAGTTACAGGTTTATTGCCTGTATTCATTAGCATAAAGCAGCCGGTGCCGTATGTGTTTTTCACCATGCCGGGTTGGGTGCACATTTGCCCGAACAATGCCGATTGCTGGTCGCCGGCAATGCCGCTTACAGGGATTTCTTTTGCGGCTAAGGTATTTTGTGTGTAGCCATACACTTCACTGCTTGATTTTACCTGTGGCAACATGCTTTCAGGAATGCCAAAAAGGGAAAGCAGTTCTTCATCCCATTTCAGTTCATGTATGTTATAGAGCAATGTTCTTGACGCATTGGAAACATCTGTGGCATGTACTTTACCATTCGTAAGTTTCCATAACAACCAACTGTCCACAGTGCCAAAGCATAACTCGCCTTTTTGCGCCTTATCCCTTGCGCCTTCAATGTTATCTAATATCCATTTTACTTTGGTGCCGGAGAAATAAGCATCTGTAACAAGCCCCGTTTTGGCCTGAATCTTTTCGGCCCAGCCTTCTTTCTTCAGGCTATCGCAATATTCCGCAGTTCTCCTGTCCTGCCATACAATAGCATTGCAAATGGGAAGAGAAGTATCCCTGTCCCACACAACAGTTGTTTCCCGTTGGTTGGTAATACCAATGGCTGCAATATCGGCAGCAGTTAACCCTGCTTTTAAGATGGCTTCAGTGGCAACGCCCAATTGGGTGCTCCATATCTCATTGGCATCATGTTCTACCCAACCCGGTTTTGGAAAGTATTGTGTAAATTCTTTTTGCGCTGTGGCAACGATATTTCCTTGCCTGTTGAAAATAATAGCTCTGGAACTGGTTGTTCCCTGGTCAAGGGACAGAATGTAATCCGGCATAGCAGTCGTTTAGTTTTTTGTTGGTTAAAGACAGATAAATATAAAGTGAAAGCCGCATATTCAATGTATGCGGCCATACCTTATTTTATATACGGCATCAATATAGCAGCCCATTGCCGGTAGCCTTCCGCATTCAGGTGCAGCCCGTCATACGTAAACTTTTTATCCAGCTTTTTTTCTTCATCCAGAAAATGGGGATGTATATCAATAAGCGTAATTTTTTCTTCAATACACAGTTTTTTCAGGCCATTGTTTACAAAGGCAATGTGGTCATCTTTCCCAAAATGCCCCCTGTCGCCAAAAGAGCCGTTAACAGGCAATAGTGAGTTGAAATAAACCTTTGTGTACGGCGATTCCGTTTTTATCTGCTGAATGATTTTTGTATAGTTGCCCAGTATAATTGAATCAGGAATATTTCTTGCAATATCATTAATGCCTATCAGGATAAACACTTTTGCTGGTTTTCCCTGCGTTACTTCATCAAGGCGTTCCAGAATGCCAAATGTGATGTCGCCGGAAATGCCCCTGTTTCTTACAGGTTTATCAGGAAACAATTCGTTCCATTCGGCATAATGGGTAATGCTGTTGCCTAAAAAGATTATATCTTTTTCCGAATTGGGGTAGCTGCGGAAATTAGCTACTCTCGAAGCGTAGTTACCGGGACGGTAGGTACTGTCCCATTGGGGTTGCTGCTGTGCCCGGGCAACCGCTACAAGCGATGATAGGAAAAGGATTGCAATGGTCCGGCGAATTATCATAGCGTATAGGTTGCTGAATAAATTTTTCCGAATCGGTCAGTTGCTTTTACCTCTATTTTTTGGGCGGAAGCCGGAATCGTTGCTTTGAATAAATGTGTTGTTTTCCTCGGCTCAGCAAATCCTCTCGGGTTTGGCTTATCGGGGCCCAGGAGATTTTCATAAGCCATCGGATCAAAACCTTCAAATTGCTCAAGAGAACCGTTACTTACGCCATCTACGCTATATTCTGTTTTCCACTGCGGGTCATGGTTCCAGATGTTGGCGATCAGTTCTTTTTCCGAAGCGCTTATAGCATTTACAAAAAGCCTCATTTGGTAATCCGCATCCCGACCTGTACTTTGATAATGCCATTCTAATTCTGCCCCTTTTGCAGTATAAACGCCATAGCCGCAGGGAGTGCCATCACCGCAAATATCACCCGTCCACCAGGCGCCGCACACTGTACCGTGATTATGTTCAAAAATATTGTTGTTGACCTGCACATTGCGGTGATAGTGTGTGTGCCCCGACATGATATGCACTTTGCGCCCTTCAAGGATAGGATAGAGTGCTTCATTATTCTTGATACCATTATGGATGGGAATATGCACACATAGTATGATGAGCTTGTCCACAGATACAAAAGAAAGGTCTTTCTTTAGCCAATCCAGTTGTTTTTGTGCAATAAAGCCATCATATTGCCTGTCTTTTCCGAGGTAGCGAACATCGTCCATTACTACATAATGCACCTGCCCACGGTTGAAAGAATAATATGTTGGCCCGAATGTTTCCTGGAAACTGTTGTCCGACTCATCGTCATCCCCGATATTATAGTCCATGTCATGGTTGCCCAGGCATTGAAAGAAAGGAATATTCATTTGCTGCACAGCTTCTTTGTAATCGGCAAACAGGTTCAACCGGTCCCAAACGATGTCGCCAACGGTAATGCCATGTAACAGGGCGCCTGACCCTGCGGCCGCAATTACTTTTTTAGTGTCGGTTACCGATTGTGTCATCATTTTTGAAACATCACTTGCATTTTGTACCTGTGGGTCGGCCCAGATGATGAATTGATGCTCGTTATCGTTCCTGGTAAGAGGCTGTAATTCAAACCCGATATTGTCTTTCAGGTTTATATTTTTTACCAGTTTATAATGGCTGGCTATACTGTTTTGTTCGGGAAAAGCATAGCCGGACGGCGTAGATATAAAAATGCTTACAGCTTTTGGGTCCAACTCAAATTCGTAACGGCCATTGTTGTCTGTAGTCACTACAGAAAAACCATCACTGATGATAACTCCTTTAATACCTATACCATTGGCTTTAACCGTTCCTTTAACCAGTCCGGTTAACCCTGCTCCTGTTATATTCTGGAGTTTGCAACCGGCGACCCAAAGCCCGCCGGTAAAGAAGCCAATATTGGATAAAAATTCTTTTCTTTTCATTTTTGTTTATTCTTCGAGGGTGGTGGCTCCTTCAATTTCTGCTACGGTTGATGTGGCAGTCAATACAACAGGATTCAATGTTCTGGCCGAGGTCCAGCGGCCGGTAATCAGGTTGTAAGTGCCACCAAGCCTTACAAAATTAGTGGCTGCAGGAAATGCCAGTTTACCGGTATTGGAGCCCATATTAAAATAAGGCTGATCTGCCAAAGAAGACGGGTTGGTAAGGTCGTAATAATCTGTATTGGTGATGCGATACCCGGCCTCGGGAGGGCCTGCCGTATAAAGGCTGCCGCCGCCGCCGTAAAATATAACATCAATAGGAATGGTTTCTTTTGTTACATCTGTTACATCGAATACAGCGATACCTCCCGCATTACCGCTATTGGCCAATAAATTGGTTGTGGCTGTTCCAAAATCATCACCCGGAACAGAAGCATACATTTTACTAATCCAGAATGAGGAACTTATATCTGTAGATCCGGCGCCCCATATATTTTTATTGGCGCCTACATAAAAGTACTGCCCTTTTGAAACGGAACCTGTTGCCAGGTTTATTTTATAAGTTCTTAGGTCGCCGGTAGCCCATCCGTTAAGCGGGAAACCTCCCGGGGTGGAGGCGCCGGCATTGTTGGTCGTAGTCAGGGCATAAGGCGTTGCTGCAAAATCAATATCCTTTGTAGCCATTAGCTGAATATACTCATAGTTGGCATCGGTTCCGATAGGGTCCACCAGGTAGCCGGTAATAATAATATTAGCCAGTTTGGGCGGGGTGGCGCTTAATATTACAATGTCATCGTCTTTTCGGGGCCATAGCTGCGGGTTATTATCTGCATCTGTGAAAAGAATGCCGGTGTAGTTTGCCATAAATGGAATCACCTCATTGGCATAGGAAGCGCCGGGTTCGGTATGCAATATCATATTGCCAAATCCATCGTTGATAATTTTATCCCCTGCATAAGTTGTTCCTGTCGGATAAGAAGGATCGAAGCCAACTTTTGCAATAGAAAGAAGTGTGCCTTCAAAATTGCCGGGGTTGGCTATAATACTGTTGGCTTTTACAATAGGGATATCAATGGCATTGCCGGAAGATACTTTTACTATTTTATCTGCACTGGCGCCTGTAATCTGCAAAATGCCGTTTACCCTTTTCAGTACACTGCCGGTTACATCTATTTCTACTGAATCGCCGGGCAGATAGCTTGAAGCGCTGCTTCCGATATCAATGGAAATGCCCCGAAGCTGTGCCAGGCGGCGTTTGTCCTGTATGACCATCAACCCGGCTGGCATGTTGCCCCCGGAATGATCAGAAACGACTACGCCTGCAATTTTCGTGGCGCCGAACATATTCTCGGAGGAGAGGGTAACATCACTGCCTTTGTAAATGCTTCTTACATCAAACAGGGAGATATAGGAATTAATGGTTCCTCCCGGATAGTTTTCGTATGTTTTTTTACACCCTGTAAATAACAGTATTGTTGCGATGATGTACAGCGGTATTAAAAATTTATTCTTCATAACGGTTGCTTTAGTTTGAATAATCAGTACATGATTTAATTATGGTTTTTGCCACCAGACCTGTGTGGAAATCACATCAGGTCCCTGCCGGTCCACAGCAATCTGGTAATTGGTTGGGTTGGTGGATTGCACATATACCGGGTACGTCATGCGGGCGGGCATAACGCCATTGTTTCTAAGACCTGCTCCCTGGGGCAATACGGGATGCCCGGTGCGGCGGTACTCAAACCACTGCTGCATGTCGGTAAGGAATAAGGCGTAATATTTTTGTAAATGGATCTGTTCCATTTTTTCATTCAGTGTGCCTGCATCATTCCAGGTTATGTCCGCAGCAGACAAATAAGTGTCAATGGGAACATTCCAGGCAGGAAGCCATAGCGTAATGCTGTTTTGCACACCTTGTTTGTAATAGTTTTCTGCTGTGCCTGTGCTGATCCATCCTTTGGCGGCCGCTTCTGCGAGGATAAACCTCACTTCTGCGTAGTTCAATATCATACCTGCCAGCGGCTCATTCATCAGGGTAGGGCCATTCCCGCTGTTATGCGTATTGGAATAGAAGTAAGATTTTTTGTCAGGGTTAGCTCCCGGTGAATAACCACCTGGAACACCTTCAAAAACACCTTGTGCCGGAGCAATAGCCCAACGATTGGTTTTGGTGGGTGTACCGCTGCCATAGGTGCCAATATCAATTCTCGGGTCATTCCATATTACCAGGTTGTCAATAAAGAAGGAGGCAATGGCCACGCCACGGAAATCCTGTTCCCTTACCGTAAGCAACGGGGAAGAATAAGGCGCTACGCCTGTCCATCTTAAAACGGCCGATTCATCGTTGTTATTGATCAAAGGATATTTGGCAGGATTGTCTTCCACCATTTCTTTAATCTTTGCAATAGCGGCGGCGGCTACTTCGGCTTTACCGGATACTCTTAACAACAGGCGTAAGTAAAGGGAGTTGCCAAATCTTCTCCACCGGGTGAGGTTGCCGTTATAAACAGGGTCGCTTTGTGCATCAATAGCAGGCAGACCCCCGGCAGCGAAAATATCATTTGCTTCTTCCAACCGTTCAAAAATGCCGGTGTAAATGTCCTTTTGTGCGTCAAATACAGGTTCCTTAATGCCCCCGTCTTCCGGCTTTGCCTTGTTGGCTTCGCTGTAAGGAAGGTCGCCATAGGTATCGGTAAGTATGGAAAACAACCAGGACTGGCAGATGAGGGAAATAGCCCTGTAGCTGTTACTAAGCGTAAGTGAATCAGCGGCTGCTTTTTCTATCTCTTTGAAATTAGTAAGCTGGGAGTACAGGCCATTGTATAAGTAATCGGCCCAATTGGCCCGGTAATCGTACCGGAACACTTTTCCTTCCGCATCACTCATATCCACCGTTACCTGCATCAGTTCATTATTAAAATTACGGTTGCGGAGCATGTTATAGGTCATGGTGTTGACCAGCGCCGGCGCCAGCAATTGATCGGGTCTTGCACTCAGCGTCCTGTTGGGATCTGTGTTTATTTTCTCAAAGTTCTTCGTGCAGGACGAAGCAGTCATCGCAACTGCTGCTACTGCTATAAATATTTTGCTAAATAATTGTTTTCTCATGATTGACATATTTTAGAATCCTACAACTAAGTTTACTCCGAAAGAACGGGTTGAAGGGAATTGTGCCACTTCAAATCCGCGGACTATATCGGTACCGCTAAGCGTTCCGAATTCAGGATCAAACATCGGCCAGGGCGACCAGATAAACAGGTTCCTTCCATAAATGCCTACCACAGCTTTTTGCAATCCCAGTTTTTTCAGTAGGGCAGCTTTTAAACTGTAATCCAGCCTTGCTTCCCTGAACTTGATAAAGTCGGTTGAAAAAGTGCTTCCTTCGGCATTATCAATTCCCCAATGAGAACGATAATACTCGTCAATATCTGTTGTAACTGTTGTATTGGGAATGTACTTGCTTGTCGCCTCATCCCATACTACACCATTACCGGTGATGCCGTTATACCTGCCGGGCAGGGTGGAAGTAAGTTTGCCCTGCTCTGCCAGTTTATAGTGCATCAAAGAATGGGCAACAGCGCCCCATTGTGCATCAAACAGTGTTGTCAGCCTGAAATTTTTAAAGGAGAACGCATTGGTAAACCCGAGCTTTCCTTTCGGTATAGTGTTACCGATATAAACAACGTCTTCAGAAATTTTTGCAAAACCAGTAGTGGCGTCGTACACAATCTGGCCATCGGGGGCCCTTACATAACCTCTTCCGTAAAGGTCGCCCATGCTGCCTCCCACTTTGGCTACTAACTGACCACCGCCCACAGGTCCTGTTTGTAATACGACAGAACTGTCGGCCAGTTGCATGATTTCGTTTCTGTTAGTTGAATAGACAATCGTTGATGTCCAGCTAAATCCTGACTTTGTTTTTACAGGTGTGGCATTTATTGCCAGTTCTAACCCTTTGTTGTTCACTCTTCCAAGGTTGATTACTTCTCTTGCATAACCGGATGCCCGGTCAATGATCCGTTCAAGAATCTGGTCCTTTGTGTTTCCTGAATAAACGGCCAGGTCAATGCCCAGGCGGTTCTTCAGCATTCTTACTTCAATACCTGCTTCGTGAGATATGGTGCGCAACGATTTCAGGTTGGGGTTAGCCAGTGAGGACGGGGCCTGCAACCCGCCGCTGTATAACCCGCCCAATGGTGCTTCGAAATAATAAGCTGTAAGGTAAGGCCTGGTTGAGCCGCTTCCTACACCGGCGGAAGAAAACCTGAGCTTAGCATAATTAAAAATTGATGGCAACTGTACTGCATCTGATAGAATAAAACTCAGGTTGGCAGACGGATAAAAGAACCCGGCATTTTCAGTACGTTCGGGAGTGGCCAAAACGCTGTTCCAGTCCTGCCTGGCTGTAATGTCCAGGAAAAGAATGTTTTTATAAGCCCCTGTCAGCAAGCCATAAAAGCTATTAAAGGCAAATTCACTTTTATAGGGTATTGTAACCAGTGGGCCGGCTGAATTGGCCATCGAGTATTGGCCGGGAATTTTCAGGGAGTCTGCACGAACCTCATCCCTGTTGAAGCGGTTCCTTAAGGCGCTTCCGCCGAAGGTGGCAGAAAAATCAAAATCACTGTTTATTTTCTTTTGGTATTTCAGCAGGAAATCTGTGGTGGCTTCCTGTGAAAAGATATTCTGGGTACGGTAACTTCCTTTCGGGTACCTGGAACCGGCATCGTAAGGACGTTTTTGCGCCCTTTGTTCGTAAGAAAAGTCAAGAGAAGTTCTTACCATCAGGCTAAGGTCCTTTGTAAAATTATAGGTAGCGGAAACATTGCCTGTCATACCATGCCTGTTTGATTCGTTCAGGAATTCATTAGCGATGGCATAGGGGTTTTCAGGAAAAGTGCTGTAAGGATACATGATACGGATGCCGGGGCCAATAGGCTGGCCATTGGTACCCCTGATGGCCCAGTAATTTTTCAACCAATCCAGGTCAGCATTCGGCTGCCAGAAGATCCACCAGTACATGATAGATTGGTTGCCATAACCGGCGCCCGGCAGGTTATCACTCCATTTATTGGTATAGTTTATTTTCGATGCTATCTGTAACCTGTCATTCACTTTTGAGTTTACAGATAAGGCAACTGTATTTCTTTTATAACCGGTATTGGGGGTAATCCATGTGTTATTTACGTTGGTAAAGGAAAAACGGGCTGATGTTTTATCCGTACCACCATCAATACTAATACTGTTTGTATAGGTGTTACTTGCCTGAAAATAATCATTTAGCTTATTGGGATAGGCAACCCAGGGGGTACGTTCAGTGCCTTGAGCTTGTGTTACAGGATCAAACTGGTAAAACATTTGCCCGTCGAACCTGGGGCCATAGGCAGAACTGGTAGCGCTGGTGCTGGCCCCATCCGGGCCTGCACCGAATGAATAATAGGAATTACCATCAAGGCCCTGGCCATATTCAAATTGCAGGTCGGGCCAGCGGTTTACTGTTTCCCTGCCATAGTTAGAGTTCAGCGTAACGCCCCATCCTTTCTTTTTGCTGCTACCGGATTTGGTAGTGATGATGATGGCGCCATTGGCTCCACGTTGGCCGTATAGTGCCGCTGCTCCGGGACCTTTCAGTACGGTTACAGATTCAATGTCTTCCGGGTTGATGTCATTTAATCCCGTTCCATAGTCGGCGGGCATATTGTCGCTGCCTGTTCCGTAAACGGATTCGCCGCTAATGGCGCTGCTTCGTCCACTTCCTGAATTGATAACAACGCCATCTACTACTATTAGGGCTTCGTTTTCATTTCCGCCGGTAAGATTGTTTTCGCCACGCAATATTATCTTGTTAGACCCTGAAGGGCCGCTTCCGGACCGTATCAGGTTCAGACCGGCGACTTTCCCCGAAAGGGCATCCGTCCAGTTGGCAGATACTGCATCAGTAAGCTGTTCATTTTTTATTACTGTTGTAGCATAGCCTAATGCCTTTTGTTCCCGTTTAATACCCAGCGCCGTTACTATAACGCCTTCCATTTCCGTAGCCGAAGTGCTAAGAGTGGCATTGATGATATTTTTATCACCCACTTTTTCTTCAACAGATACAAAACCAACGGCGGAAATAACCAATGTCTGGCCGGGGTTTGCTTTGATAGAATAAAGGCCTGCTGCATCGGTGGTTGTGCCCACGGTGGCCTCTTTTACCTGTACGGTAGCGTTAGCTATCGGTGCGCCATCTTCGGCATTTTTAACAACGCCGGTTATGGTTTTTTGCTGTGCATTTACAAAGAAAGCAAGCAGCAGAAACATACAGACAAAAGCCGGTTTTTTTACTTTTGCTATTTTGTTTACAGCAATTGTTAGCGGTCTCATAAGCAAATGATTATTGTTGATGTTTAGTAATTGATTGAAGAAGGAGGCGTGCAACCGGCGGAGCGACTCTGCATGGAGATCGGCTTCCGTGTTTACCGTGCGGCAAAAAAATAGATTTTTCATATTGGCAACCATTATAGTTTATTACCGTATTATTAAGTTTTGATCTTTATATACGTTTTATTGAATATGACCTTCCTGGTGCTTTAATACATATTGTTCGGCAAGGGCATTAAAAAATGCTACCTGCTGCTGTTGCCATTCTTCACCTTTTCCCAATGCAACTGCCATAATCCCGGCTACTTGCGGTGCAATGCGGCGGCTTTCGTTTGCATTCAGCAATAAAGCCCTTGTTCTCCTGGATAATACGTCTTCCACCGTTCTCGCCATTTCATGTGTTACGGCCCACTCTACCTGCAACGGATGTATTTTCAATTCTTCGCTCAGCCAGTTATTGGCAGTGCCATTCATTTGTTTTTTTAAGAGATCGGCATCAGCGCCATAGAAATACAAAGGATCGTTCCAGTTATTTTTATCAGAATGGCCATGCAGCGGCAAGGCAGAAGTGGCTTCTTTTTTATGGGGCCAGTTCATTTCTTTCTCGATACGGTTTACCATATCTTCCCCCATTTTCCGGTAAGTGGTCCATTTACCGCCAAGCATGGTAAACAAACCGGAAGAAGACACAAGTATTTTATGGCTGCGGGAAATTTCTTTTGTTTTATGTTTACCTTTTTTGGGCGCTGCCAATGGCCGCTGCCCTGCAAATACGCTCAGTACATCCTTGCGTTGCGGTTTTTTTTCCAGGAAGGAAGAGGCGGTTTCAAGGATAAAATCTATTTCTTTTTCGAGGGCACGGGGTTCCAGCAGGGCTTCTTCAACAGGGGTGTCTGTAGTGCCAAGAACAACTTTATCGTGCCAGGGTACTGCAAATAATACACGGCCATCGCTGGTTTCTGGAATCATCAATGCATTGGCAGAGGGGAAGAAATTTTTATCCAGTACAAGGTGCACACCCTGGCTTACACACACTGTTTTATCCGTACCCGGCTTATCCATTTGCAATATGCTGTCTGCAAAAACACCGGTGGCGTTAACGACGACTTTTGTGTGCAGTAAAAACTCTTCTCCCGTTTCGGTATCAATGGCATATACACCGCTTATCTTTCCTGTGCCTGATTTTTGCAGCCCCGTTACCTTGATATAATTGATAGCTTCACCGCCGTTTTCCCATATCGTTTGCACAAGGTTAATGGCCAGCCTTGCGTCATCAAATTGCCCGTCATGGTACACCACTCCTCCCTTTAGCCCTTTGGGATTCAGACCGGGCAGCCTTTCGGCAGTTTCTTTTTTTGAAATAAAAACAGAACGGCCCATGCGAAGCCTGCGCCCGGCAATGCGGTCGTATATTTTAAGGCCGATGGAATATTTGATGCGTTCCCAAAGTGAATAAACAGGAACAATGAAGGTTTGGTTTTTTACAAGGTGCGGCGCATTCCGGTATAAAAGCCCTCTTTCAATGCTGGCCTCTCTCACCAGCCTTACATCTCCCTGCGCCAGGTAGCGTACGCCTCCATGCACCAGTTTGGTGCTTCTGCTGGAAGTGCCTTTTGCAAAATCAGACTGCTCGAGCAACAGGGTTTTGTACCCCCTGGTTACGGCGTCAAGTGCAATGCCCAGACCTGTGGCGCCTCCCCCGATAACAACTATATCCCAGGCGGTATTTTGCGAACGCATATTATTAATATGCTGATCCCTGAAAGAAGGAAGAACTGTATTTTGTAAAGCAGCGGGCATTTCGTTTTGTCAGAATATGAAAGTAAAAATAATAATTCGAAAGTAAAGAAATATTATTTTAGTATTAAAAAAATATTACGAAAGAAATTTTATTGATTTTGCTTTCGTTTTATTTCATTTAATAATTTTACCTGATAATAGGTTATCTTTTGAAATTCAACAGGCTATGGGTAAATTGGAAGGCAATACGATAAGGCAACAAACAATGAGAACGCTGGCAGAAAGGCATCGGTATATCCTGGACCGGTTAAAAAAAGAGGGGAAAGTGAATGTGCTTGAATTGTGCAAGAGTCTGAAGGTTTCTTCCGTAACCATCCGGAAAGACCTGAAGATGCTGGAAGATAAAAACCTTTTATTCCGCACACATGGGGGAGGTACGCTGGACAATCCTTATACGATGGACCGCCCGGTAATAGAAAAAGAAAAAATCAGGGCCGAGGATAAAATGGGCATTGGCGAAAAGGCGGCGCAACTGGTAGTGCCCAATGATTCCATATTAATTGCTTCGGGTACAACAGTCCTGTCTCTTGCCAGGTATATCAGGCCGGTCAATCATCTTACCGTTATTACGGCTGCTATTAATGTGGCGGCAGAGCTTAACAAGCACCCGGAAATAGAAGTGTTATTGCTGGGAGGCGTATTGCGTAAAAGTTCTTCCTCCTCTACCGGTATGTATGCAGAAAGAATACTGGAAGATTTTTCGTGCAGTAAGCTGTTTCTCGGTGTAGATGGGATTGACCTGGAGTTTGGCCTTACCACAACAAACGTTATGGAAGCCCAGCTCAACAGGAGAATGATTGCCGCTTCGCAGAAAACAATAGTACTGGCCGACTCCAGCAAATTCGGCAAACGGGGCTTTGGAAGGATCTGCGGACTGGAAGATGTATCACAGATTATTACAGACAGCGGTATTTCCGAGCACATGCTGAAAACCCTGAAAGGAATGGGTATTGAAGTAACGGTGGTGTAGGGGTTTCTTTTTTAATCTCAGGTTTGAATCCCTATAGTAGCGTCTCAATAGTTGTCTAATAAAATGTATGTTCCATTCTCAATCTGTTTGCTGTTTTCTTCTGTCAGGTCGTTGTGTATGACTGAGATGTCAATTTCGTCAGCCGTTAAAACTAATTCAACCGTATTGTCGTCATATATTCCTGTCAGGTAAAAATAACGTTCAACCAATCCCAAAAATTCGAGTAAACTTTAATACAATATAGATTGTTAGCCTTGCCACTAACTCGTAAATTTATACTATAAGGTGCAGCCCTACAAGAAAAAACCTGCCATACAGCAGGTTTTATATAATAACTGAATTCAGTTTCTGTCAGGCCTCTTTTCCGTGGCAGTGTTTATACTTTTTACCGCTTCCGCAAGGGCAGGGTTCGTTTCTTCCTACTTTGGGGGCTACCTTGATAGGCTCTTGTTTTACGGCTGTTTCCGGGCCGCCGGGTTCAAAGCGGTCTCTTTCGTTGGCTGCATAATCCTGGCCTGCGGCATCTATTTCTTCTTTATTGGCCCTCATCTTACTCATGTCCGTTTTAGCCTGTTTTCCTTCTTTTAAAGGGGCATTATTCTGCTGAATGGGGATAGAGGAGTGGGAGAGGAACGAAATGATATTCCTGTTTACCTCGGCATTCATATTGCGGAACTGGTTGTAGGCTTCCACCTTGTAAATAACAAGCGGGTCTTTTTGTTCCAGGTAAGCCGTTTGCACACTTTGCTTCAGGTCGTCCATAGCCCGTAGATGTTCTTTCCAGGCATCGTCAATAACGGCCAGTGTAATCGTTTTTTCCAGCGCATGGCCCAGTTCGGCCCCATTGGCGGCAAGTGTTTTATCCAGGTTGGCAAGCACATTCAATCCTTTGCGGCCGTCTGTAAACGGCACCACTACGTTTTCAATATGACTGCCCTGGGTAAGCCTGATATTTTTGAATACCGGGATGGCTTCCTGCTGTAATTCTTCTTTGTGCCTGCCGTATTTTTCGGTGGCTTCGTTATACAATGTATTGATTAAGGTATTGGCTTCGCCTTTACGGAAGGTTTCTTCATCAATAGTGGTATCAAGCCCGAAGTTGACAATACAGGCCATTTTAAATCCTTCATAGTCTTCCTGCTCACGGAATGAATCAATAAGGCCTTCGGCTACTGTATAGAATGACGTATCTATATCAAGGGCCAGCCTTTCGCCGAAAAGGGCATGGTTTCTTTTTTCATATACGGCATTCCGCTGCTTGTTCATCACATCATCATATTCCAGCAGGCGTTTACGGATGCCGAAGTTGTTTTCTTCCACTTTCCTTTGTGCCCGTTGAATGCTGTTGCTGATCATGCTATGCTGTATCACATCGCCTTCCTTGTAGCCCAGCTTGTCCATTAGCGAAGCAATGCGTTCGCTGCCGAACATACGCATCAGGTCGTCTTCCAGCGATATATAAAACTGTGAAGAACCCGGATCGCCCTGGCGACCGGCCCGGCCACGCAACTGCCTGTCCACCCGGCGGCTTTCATGCCTCTCCGTACCGATAATAGCTAATCCTCCTGCTTCCTTTACTCCCGGCCCGAGCTTAATATCCGTACCCCGGCCGGCCATGTTGGTAGCAATGGTAATAGCGCCGGCCAAACCTGCTTCGGCCACGACCTGCGCCTCTTTGGCATGTTGTTTTGCATTCAATACATTATGAGGAATCTTTTTCTGCTGCAACATCCTGCCTAACAGTTCGCTGATTTCAACAGAAGTAGTACCTACCAGCACCGGCCTTCCTGCATTGCGCAACGCTTCTATATCATCAATAACGGCTTTATACTTTTCCCTTTTTGTTTTATATACCAGGTCTTGCTTGTCCTGGCGTATCATGGATACATTGGTAGGAATAGTAACAACATCCAGTTTGTAAATACTCCACAATTCGGCAGCTTCTGTTTCGGCAGTACCCGTCATACCGGCCAGCTTGTGGTACATGCGGAAATAGTTTTGCAGGGTAACAGTGGCATAGGTTTGTGTGGCCGCTTCAATCTTTACATTTTCCTTTGCTTCAATGGCCTGGTGGAGCCCGTCGGAATACCTTCTGCCATCAAGAATACGTCCTGTTTGCTCGTCCACAATTTTAATGGCGCCATCCATTACTACGTATTCTACATCTTTTGTAAATAAGGCATAAGCTTTTAATAATTGCTGAACGGTGTGGATACGGTCTGCTTTTTGGGCGTAATCGTTGAGGATGCTTTCTTTTTGCTGCAGTTTTTCATCTGCGCCCAGGTTGCTTTTTTCAATGTCGGCCAGTTTAACGCCTATATCCGGCAGAATGAAAAATTCCGGGTCTTCGCCTGTTTTTGTAATCAGGTTCAGGCCCTTGTCGGTAAGCTCTACCGAGTTGTTCTTTTCGTCAATATGGAAAAGCAGGTCTTCATCTACTATGTGCATATTGCGCTGCTGGTCCTGCAAATAGTAATTCTCTGCCTTTTGCATTTTTACTTTAATGCCCGGCTCGCTAAGGAACTTGATAACAGGGCCGTATTTAGGTAAACCACGGTGTGCCCTGAACAGATAAAGGCCGCCGCCTTTGGGGTCGTCATCACCTTCGGCAAACCGTTTCTTTGCTTCATTCAGGCAGTTGCGTACTATTCTTTCCTGCTCCTGCACCAGTTGCTGAATGCGGGGTTTGTGTATGTGGAACTGCTGATCTTCTCCTTTTGGCACAGGGCCGGAGATAATCAGGGGTGTTCTGGCATCGTCAATTAATACGGAGTCCACCTCGTCCACCATGGCAAAATGGTGCTTGCGCTGTACCATTTCACCGGGGTTGTGCACCATGTTATCCCGGAGGTAGTCGAAACCAAATTCATTGTTGGTGCCGTATGTAATATCTGCGAGGTAGGCTTTTCTTCTGTCTTCGCTGTTGGGCTGGTGCTTGTCAATACAGTCAACGGTCAATCCGAGCCATTCAAAAACAGGCCCGTTCCATTCCTGGTCGCGGCGGGCTAAGTAGTCGTTCACCGTTACGATATGCACGCCTTCGCCGGGTAGTGCATTCAGGTAGGCCGGTAATGTAGAAACCAGGGTCTTACCTTCACCGGTGGCCATTTCTGATATTTTACCCTGGTGCAGCACAGTGCCGCCTATCAATTGCACATCATAATGCACCATATTCCAGGTTACCTGTCCGCCCGCAGCGGTCCATGTATTTTTAAAAACGGATTTATCTCCGTTAATGGTAATATAGTTACCTTTCTTTACGCTTAGTTCACGGTCCAGCTCTGTAGCGGTAGAAACAATTTCCTGGTTTTCTTTAAAGCGCCTTGCTGTTTCTTTTACAACGGCAAAGGCTTCCGGGAGTATCTGCTCTAAAATTTCTTCTATCTTTTTATCCCGGTCTTTTTTCAGCTTGTCCACTTCCTGGTAAATGGCATCTTTTGCAGAAAGCTCACTGGGTGGCATCTCTTCGGCTTTTTTGTTTTTATCGGCAATTTCTGCATCAATAGGGGCAAGGTGTTCTTGGATACGTTGGCGGAACTCCTGCGTTTTGCCCCGTAGTTCATCATTACTTATAGACTGATAGCCTGCAAAGAAGTCGGTGATTTTTTTTACGTAGGGTTCAATTTTCTTTACGTCTTTTTCAGATTTGCTGCCACCAAATAATTTCGAAATAAAACCAATCATAAAATCAGTATTAGCGGGTATTGCCCGTTTGTAGTGTTTTAAGCATATTTAGCTGTCAAAAAAAGTGCTATATCCTGTGTCGAGCCAATTTGACAGGGTTTTCCCGGTTTATGGGGAAGGGTGGCAAAGATAATGTAATTGCCCATAGGCATAAAGGCAGTGATTGTTAATATGTTAATCAAAGAAAAATGAAGAAAACGGTTAGCCTTATCGCATTTCACCTGATTTTCATCTCTTCTTTCTCCCAGGGCTATATTGTTACCTGGGCGGGGGATACTGTTACCGTTACGCTGCCCTCCAACCCCCGGAAGGCAGGCCTGGCCCGACCCGGCCAATATACTGACGGTCATAAACAAATAGCAGTCCTGTTTCCCGGCGATTCGTTGCGGATTATTAAAGCCGGGGATGTGAAAGGTTACTACCGGAAAACACATGGTAAAGACCTGCTTTGCAACGGAAACTTTGAGTCCCGGAAACTAAATGAAAAAGACAGATGGTTGCTGGATGGGGCCAGGAAATCAGGAACAGGGCCCTGGTGCTTCATGAACAGGGTGGTTGACGGAGAATATGCCTGTCTTTATGTTGTTTATTCAAGAATTGGTAACTCCACCTCCCGGCATTTTTTCTTAAAGAGAAATGGTGCAGGAGATAGTTCATTGCCGGTATTATTATTTACGAAGAAGAAATTAAAACAGCTTTTAATGGACCCGGATATTGCCGGAGAAATGAAAGAATCAAGTTATCGCAAAGGGTATAAAGGCTACTATGACCTCGTAAATACATACAACAGGTTAAAAGAGAAAGCAAAAAAGCTATAAAACACAATCAATAGCATATCATTGGTTAAATTGCAACATGCTTATAACGAAGAATTCGTACAGGTCAATAGTATGGCGGGCCGCCTTGCTTTTAATCTTCTTTGCAGGGGCTTGTAAAACTGCCGACAAAGAAGCGGATACTGACACCAGCGCTATTTACTTTGATTATAGAATTATAGCGGAAGAAGGGATGGACAACCTTACCGTACTGCTGCATTTCCGGCAGGAGAGTAGCGGTGGCCGGGCTTTTACCCTTCCCGGCTCTTTTTCGGTAAAGCTGGATGGGGAAGAAATTGCCGCCGACAGTTCTGATTTTGCCGGCACTTATTATGAAATGCATAAGCCAATAGAATCATTTACGGGCAGGCATATTATTCAGCTTACAGGCAATGATGATGAGTATGAAGATGAATTTTACTTTGATCCGGTGATTGTGGAAACGGAAATACCTGAAACCGTGAAGCGGCAGGACCTGGTACTGAACCTGCTGGGCCGGCAGGATGGCGAGCTGGTTCGGGTGGTTATTACAGATACATCATTTGGCGATGGTATTAATAAGGTAGATACATTAAGGAGGGGTCAGCTACTGATTCCGGCTGCGGACTTGCAAAATATTGCAAGCGGGCCGGTTCAATTGGAACTTACCAGCGAATCGGAATGGGAACTGCCCTCTGCCCCGGACAGGGGAAAGCTGACCATTACCTACACACTCCGGAGGGAGTTTATATTGCAGGATGAATAGCTGATAAATAATGATTTGCACAGGAAAATTACAAAGTCGTTCCTATCGTTGTTTATTTTTTGGTAGTGGTATACCCGATAGCTATCGGGTTTGAAATTTTGAACCACAGAGACACCGGGAACACAAAGCAACACAGAGCTAACCCTGTGAATCCCCGTGTCGTTGTGCCTCCGTGGTTAGTTTTTTGCCTGCTATGGATTTTTGCCTTGTTGCACATACCTTTGCGGCCTGAAAATGCCCGGTGTTTAAAACCCGGGCGCATCAACTTTAAATTCTTATTTCAATGGCAGGCCAGTTAAAAGAAGTTAGAAATCGCATTAAATCAGTTCAGAGTTCTCAGCAGATTACCAAAGCCATGAAGATGGTTAGTGCAGCCAAGCTGCGCAGGGCACAGGATGCCATTCTGCAAATGCGTCCTTATGCACAAAAGTTGCAGGAAATGCTAAGTAATATTGTAAGCAACGGCGAAGCCGGTCCCGGATTGGCGCTGGCAACCGAACGGCCGGTGGAAAAAGTGTTGCTGATCGTCATTACAAGCGACAGGGGTCTGGCCGGCGCTTTTAATACCAATATCATCAAGCTGGCCAAAGCTACAATAGCTGAAAAGTATGCTGACCAATATAAAAAAGGTAATGTTACCATCTGGAGTATAGGAAAGAAAGGGTTTGAGCATTTTTCCAAAAACAACTATAAAGTGGATGCCCGCTTTAAAGATATTTTCCTGCACCTTTCTTTTGAAAATATACAGCAGGCAGCCGCCGCTGCTATGAAAGCCTATGCGGAGAAAGAATTTGATGCCGTAGAAATTGTATATAGCCAATTCAAGAATGCCGCCACGCAGCGGTTTGAAGCAGAACGGTTTTTGCCCGTTGCCAAAGCCGAAGCAAAGCCCGGAGCTACGAAAGCCGATTTTATATACGACCCTTCAAAAGATGAACTGATTGCCGAACTGATGCCAAAAATCCTGAACACACAGCTTTATAAAGCCGTACTGGATTCCAATGCTTCCGAGCATGGCGCCAGGATGACAGCTATGGACAAGGCTTCCGAGAATGCAAATGAAATATTACGTTCGCTGAAGATTTCCTATAACCGTGCAAGGCAGGCAGCCATTACTACCGAGTTGACAGAAATTGTAAGCGGTGCAGCGGCATTGCAGGGGTAAAAGTGGTCAAAAAGGTCAAAAATAGGTCAGTATGGGAAAGTCATTACGGCTGGAAGAGCTTGAAGTGTACAAAGTAGCTATGGAGATAGGCGAATTGGTGTGGAACATCGTTGACAAATGGGAATATTTTTCTAAGAAAACATTGGGCTCTCAATATGTAGGGGCGGTCGATTCAATAGCGTTGAATATTAGTGAGGGATATGGCCGGTTTCATTATAAAGAGAATAAAAATTTTTGTTATTACAGCCGTGGCTCTGCTAAGGAAACTCTGACAATTAGTGTAAAAGCCAAAGCAAGAAACCTGTTGTCAGCGGAAGAATTTACACTGCTTTCACAAAAATTCGATAGCTATTTTCGTTTAATGTATGCTTATATCCAATCTATTGGGAAAAAAGGCGATGATGAATAAATGTGAATAACCTCATTTTAGCTATTTCTGCTTGATAGTTAACTTGCTGCTTTATTTGACTGTTTGACCAATTTGACCAACATGACAGACCTTTCTAATCTGATACCGCATATTGAAGCATTGATTTTTGCAAGCGATAAGCCACTGACAACACTGGAGATAACGGACCTGGTCAATAATGCACTTGGTTTTCTGGATGATAAAATTTCCCTGGACCAGGTGGAAACTGCCTTGGAAGCCATCGTAGAAAAATACAGCGCCGATTTTTATCCCTTTGAAGTAAAGCAAAGTGGCGGCGGATGGCAGTTTCTTACCCGTAAAGAATACCATAAAACCGTGGCCCAGCTAAACGGGGATAAGTTTCTCAAAAAACTTTCTGCCGCTGCTATGGAAACCCTGTCAATCGTTGCCTATAAGCAGCCTGTAACCAAAGGAGAAATAGAAGCTATCCGGGGCGTAAGTTCCGATTATGCCATACAAAAGTTGTTGGAAAAAGAACTGATAGTAATAAGCGGCAGGAATGAAAAAGCGCCGGGGCAGCCGCTGCTCTATTCCACATCAAAGAGCTTCATGGACTACTTCGGTATTAATTCCGCCGGGGACCTTCCCGAAATCAAAGAAGTGCTTGCCAGCCAGGTAGTGGAACCTACGGTAATAAATGACCTGTCTAAAAACGAAAGTAAACCCGAATCAAATGGCGCAGGGAGTGATGACCAGGCCCCGCTGGAGGTAAGCGACGATGGCGAACTCGTTGTAAGCGACAGCAATTCTTCTGAAGAGAACTAATTGTATCCCGCCTCCGGCGAAGTGGGTTTTGTCACGGGTTACACAGATTTTCACAGATTCAGCGCTTTTTAATCCGTGTTAATTCGTGCAATCCGTGGCCAGCTACTATTATTTCGCCGGAGGCGAAATAGATTTTCATCTGTGTTTATCAGGGTTCATTCATGGTCCAAAAAAAATCCTGCGGCAATACCGCAAAACTTTGAACGCTGCCCTTCCTTCAATACCTTCGCAGGCATGTCCCCGACTATTTCTAAAGAGCAATTAGTACAGGCCGCAAACGAATTTGGTACGCCTCTGTATGTGTATCATGCAGAAAAAATCAAAGAACAGTACGAAAAATTAACAGGGGCCTTTTCCCGGTTAAATACTACTTTTTTTTATGCGGCAAAGGCGTTGACCAATATAAATGTGCTGCGGTACATCAGGCAGATGGGCTGCAATGTTGACTGTAGTTCTATCAATGAAGTAAAGCTGGCCCTTCACGCAGGGTTTGAGCCGGAAAGGATTTTATATACTTCCAACGGCATTGCTTTCAGCGAAATTGAAGAAGCCGTTGAGGCGGGAGTGCATATTAATATTGACAGCTTATCAAACCTGGGAAAATTCGGAAAAAAATACGGGCATAGTTACCCGGTAGGTATTCGCATCCGTCCCAACATTATGGCGGGGGGAAATATTAAAATTGCAACGGGGCATGAAGGGAGCAAGTTCGGTATTCCCGTAACCCAGCTTGAGCAAATAAAGGCATTGGTAGCGAGTACCAACCTGCATGTACGGACATTGCACATTCATACTGGCAGCGATATTAAAGATGCGGATGTATTTGTAAAAGGAATTGAAGTCTTGTTTGAAATTATCCCCCATTTTCCTGAACTGGAAGTAATAGACCTTGGCGGCGGCTTTAAAGTAGCTTATCAGCCGGGCGAAAGTGCAATTGATGTGCGCCTTGTGGCGGATAAGTTAAAAGAAGCATTCGATAATCACAGCGTTACTGCCAACAGGAAATTTGAATTATGGTTTGAACCGGGCAAGTTCCTTGTAAGCGAAGCCGGTTATCTCATTGCACAGGTAACGGTGCTGAAAGATAACGGGGCCACTGTGTTTGCTTCTGTCAATACAGGGCTTAACCATCTCATCAGGCCGATGATGTATGATGCCTACCATCATATTACCAATATCTCAAACCCCGAAGGGTCTGAGCAAACATATACCGTAACAGGTAATATTTGCGAAACGGACACTTTTGCTTCGGAAAGAAAAATCAGCACCATCAGGGAAGGGGATTATCTTTTATTTCACAATGCCGGGGCTTATGGTTTTGAAATGGCTTCCAATTATAATGCAAGGTTCAGGCCCGCCGAGGCGCTTTTTACCGGGGGAAGATTTTATTGCATCCGCAAAAGGGACAGTATGGAAACCCTGTTGCAAAACCAGGCGGAAGTGTTTCCGGGGAATTGATTGACTTGTGATATAATTTTCGTTGTGCCTCAGAATTCATCCCCTCAAGAATTTTCAATATTGACGACACTGCCTCCCCTTTCCTTAAGGAGAGGGAATAGAAAATTTTCTATTATCAGAACAGATGAAGGGGTGGGTTTTTTAACTCATTAATTTAATTGCGGGTCAATGGGGAAGTTGATCATGATTTCGTAATCTCCGCCGAGATGGCGCAGGGAGTCTTTCCATATCTCTTCATGATTCTCATGGAATACAAGGCTCCGGTTAGCATTGACTGTGAGCCATGTTTTTTCTTCCATTTCTTCTTTCAGTTGTCCTTCGCTCCAACCGGAATAGCCGATGAAGAAACGTATTTTGCCGGGATCAACCTCTTCTTTTTTTATCAGGTCAACCAGCACTTCAAAATCGCCGCCCCAGTACACCCCTTTGGCCACTTCCTGCGCCCCCGGTATTTTATTGGGATATTGATGAATGAAGTGTATGGAATCCTGCTGCACAGGCCCACCATAATATACAGGTAACGGAAAGCCCTGAAGGTCAGTAATCAGTTCGTCCAGGGTATTTTCATACTGCCTGTTGAGTACAAACCCAAAGCTTCCCTCTTCTTTATGCTCGCATAAAAAAACCACCGTTCGTAGAAAGTTGGGGTCTTTTAAAAAAGGGTCAGCAATAAGTAATATGCCGGGGGCCGGTTCTACCATGCTTCAATTTAGTGCGAAAAATCCTCACTAAAAACTATTTTCATAATAGAATCGGGCAGAATCTCCCTCATATTCTAAAAGACCGTTAAAAATACAGGCATACCCTGTAGCGGGCATTTTTGCACAGGCAGGGAAGTGTAATTTTACAGTATCATGTTAGTTACTAAAAAGCCTTTATCTTACACGAAAATTTCTGCCACCGGGTGAAAAGGATTTTTACAACAATTATCATTCTTATAGCGATATCGCTGATTGGCATTATTGCTATCCAGGTGTCCTGGCTACGCAATATGCTATTGCTTCAGCAGGAACGCATTGCACATAGCGTACAGGAAACGGTAAATGCGGTAGGCTCTGACCTGGTGCAGCATAAAGGAAGTTTTGGGCCTGCCGGAACACAGCGGAACAACTTCCTTTCTGAAAGTTTTACCCTTGATATCTTCAAGCCTATCACCATCAGCCAGCGGTTTGACATAGACCAGATAAAGAAAAAATTTGACAAGGCTTTTGCCAGGAACAACCTGAAGAATATAAAGTATGAATTTGGCGTGGCTTCGTTTGATAACAGGGGCGCTGTGGTGGTGCAGAAAGGAACGCCTGATTTTATCAAAGTGTTTGAAGACCCGGTAAACAACCTTGTCCGCAATACCGGTATGGAAGCCCTGAGCGGTACAGCGGGGGAAAACCTGAGCATTAACGAAATTTTATTTGTGGCCATTCCCAATATCAAGGGGCTTGTTCTTAAATCACTGCGCTGGCGGATCATAGCCTCTATTATTTTCACATTGATAATCCTGGCAGCCTTTTATCTTACGCTTCGTACCATGTTCAGGCAAAAAAAGCTGGCGGAGATCAAGAATGATTTTATCAATAACATGACGCATGAGTTTAAAACGCCTATTGCCACCATATCGCTGGCAGTGGATGCCATGCGGAACGAGAAAGTGGTGAACGACAAGCAGAAGCTTGGTTATTTCAGCGGCATCATCAAGGAAGAAAACCAGCGGATGAACCGGCATGTGGAAACGATTTTAAAAGCCTCCCAACTGGAAAAACAGGAAGTGAGTGTGAACCTGAAACCGGTTCATGTGCATGAGGTGATAAAAGATGTGGCAGATAATTTTGTGCTGCAACTCGAAAACAAAAACGGCAGGGTGGAACTGGATCTCCATGCAGTCAATGACATGGTGCAGGCGGATGAAGTGCATTTCCCCAACTTAGTGAACAACTTAGTTGACAATGCGGTAAAATACGCCAAAGAAAATGTGCCGCCGGTAATCCGGATAAGCACCCAATCCAACGGAAAGAAATTTGAAATGAGGATTGAAGACAACGGTATCGGCATGAACAAAGACAGCCTGAAACGGATATTTGAAAAATTTTACCGGGCACATACCGGCAACATACATAATGTAAAAGGCTTTGGCCTCGGCCTCAGCTATGTAAAAACAATGGTAGAGGCCCACAACGGCGAAATAAAAGCCGAAAGCACCTTAGGAAAGGGCAGCTCTTTTACGGTGGATATGCCGCTGGTGGGGTAATAAATTTATTAAGATAGTGAGGAGAACTTCTATAATCATAATCTCCTGTTTAATTTTTTCTTGTAATTCAAAAGAAAAAGGAAATAGTGATAGTATTGTGCAAAATGCAGATAAGACTTTTGATTCAAGAATTGAGCAACTGAAACTGACATTTAAGGAGGATGATTATCTATCATTCTTTAAGTTGTTTCCAGATACGTACAAAGAAATCATTACAGTTTACGGATTTGATGATAATACTGGAGAGAAACCGCTATATTTTGAAGCAAAAGACCATATCTCATTTTTGTTTAATCCGCCAAAAGAGCATTTAACGCCACTCGTTAAAAAATCAATTGGTATCGCCATTGAAGCGAAGTGGGATGCAGATGCTATAAATTATTTTCAGGAAGAGTTGTCGAATTTAGTAATTAAACATCCTGAAGAAGTTCTGATAGTTTTGAAAACGAAATCCGATAAAAAGAAGGCAGATTTTTGGAATTTTATTTTTGATGGATCAAGTGAGAATGATTTGCAGAATAATGAAAAATTTTATAGAATATTTGAAAAAATCAAACCACTTGATGTCGAACAATCAGATATACTAAACAGGGAATTTAAAAAACTGTATAATCATTCCTTCCCCCACAACACCCCCCCGCATCCCCATAGCTCAAAAAACGAAAATCGTTTTTTCCCTGCCCGTATTTTTCCATACAAAACGTTCATGCTTTCTTGTGCTGAGTGTTCTGCTTTTTGAAAAATAAAAATTATAGGATTGTTATGGTTATGTTTTTAATTAACCATCAAACCTATAAAGCCGTCTTTGTTGGATTGAATTGACAAAATGGGCTCTTTTCTTTTGATAGCCCGGTATAGCACCACGTTGGTTATAGTTTATCAACCAGCTTATCTGCAATGCCATATTCAATGGCTGCTTTGGCATCCATCCAGTAGTCCCGGTCAAAATCTTTCATTATCTGCGCTACTGTTTTGCCACAGTTCTTGGCCAATATACCGGCGCCTATCTCTTTTACCCTTTTGGTTTGCTCTGCCTGTATTTCCAGATCGGTGCTTACACCTTGAATATATCCGCCCAGCGAAGGTTGGTGTATCATTACTTCTCCATGCGGGTAAATAAAGCGTTTTCCTTTTTCGCCGCCGCTTAGCAGGATGCTGCCCATGGAGGCAGCAAGACCCATGCAAATAGTGCTTACCGGGCTTTTGATCAGTTGCATAGTGTCATAGATAACCATGCCGCTTGTTACCACCCCGCCGGGACTGTTGATATAAAATTTAATTTCTTCGCCCGGTTTGTCTGCATCCAGCAGCAAAAGCTTGCTTACCACATCCCTTGCACTTCTGTCGTCCACGGCGCCCCAGAGGTAAACGGCCCTTTTTTCAAAGAAATATTTTTCCAGCTTTTTGCTGAACATTTTCAGGTCGCTTTTAGGTTCTTCATCATTTCCCTCTTCATCATCCATCCTGTAATTGCCGTATAAAAATTGATTTATGTTCATGGTTGTTGAGTTTCTTTTTTAAACAAGTTTTTGTCAGGGTTTTCCTTGAAGCATTGTTTCCCGCAAAGGCACAAAGGGTACAAAGATTTTTTATTGCTTAGTGTACTTCGTGTCTTTGCGGGACATATAAATTCCTTTTGAGATAGTTCTAATCATTTTTCTGTTTTCTTGGATTGATAAGGAGCACTTCATCCACCAGCCCGTATTCTTTTGCTTCGGCGGCCGTCATCCAGTTGTCCCTGTCAAAATCTTTTTCAATCTGCTCAATAGGCTTGCCGGTATGGAAGTTTACCACCTCATACAGTTCTTTTTTCAGCTTGCGGATTTCGTTCACTGTAATCTCAATATCGCTGGCCTGCCCGCCGATGGCGCCACTGGGCTGGTGCATCATGATGCGGGCATGTTTTAAGGCCGCCCTTTTCCCTTTGGTACCGGCGCCCAGCAACACACAGGCCATGGAGGCAGCTACTCCAATACAAATAGTGGCAATATCAGGGCTTACATACTGCATGGTATCATACACGCCTAAACCTGAATAAACGCTTCCGCCGGGGCTGTTGATGTACATATTGATGTCCCTCGATCGGTCGGTGGAATCAAGGAATAATAACTGCGCTGTTACGATATTGGCAATTTCATCGTTGATGGGATAACCCAAAAAGATAATACGGTCCATCATCAGCCGGCTGTACACATCCATAACCGCTACATTCAATGAACGTTCTTCAATGATATTCGGTGTCATGGCAGTTACAAGGTGAGAGGCATAACTATTCAGTGTATTACTGGAAATACCACGGTGTTTTACCGCATATTTTTCAAATTCGGAATTATAGGCCATCTTATATTGTTTATTTATTAATCGGGTTACCGGTTATTCCTCAAATATCCGTCCAAATGCCAAAACCACAAAATCAGTGGCAGGAATTGCAAAAATCAGGACGAAATGGCACGTCAGTAATTTAAAAAGCCTTGCATAATACAAGGCTTTTTAAAATTTTATGACTAATTCCCCTTCGGGAGCTTAGAAGTCCATTAATGGTGGTGATGCTGATGTTCTTCCACCATTTTTGTAAAATCTTCGGCGCTGATGTCTTTATCGGCAGGGTTTACTTTACCGGCAGCCCATTCAAATATTTTCTGGGTTTGTATGCGATTGTAGGAATCCTCAACGTATTTCCGGTCCTTCATCATTTTTTCTATATAATCATTTACCCAGGGCTGGTCATCGCTAAGGTTGGCCCCGCCCATATAGCTGAACAGTTGCTGTTTGGCAAAAGCACGGATTTCATCAGGGCTTACCTGTATGGCATTATCCTGAACTATTTTATCTGAAATCAGCGTCCATTTCAACTGGCTCAGGAATTTGGGAAATTCTGCTTCAACTTCTGCATCAGATTTAACGCCTTCTCCGGTTGAAGGGTCGCTACCTTGTGTTTTTACCCATTTCTTCAGGAAGCCTTCAGGAAATTCAATAGTAGTATGATCTGTTAACTGGTGAAATACCTGGTCATGTACCTGGTTGGTAGCCTGTCCGTTCCAGTAAGCCTGGATTTCTTCTTTTACTTTGTTCCTGAAATCAGTTTCTGTTTTTACTTCCTGGTTGGGATAAAGCTGGTTGAAGAACTCTTCATTCAGTTCCCTTTTTTCAAGCAGACCTACTTTGGTAATCAGGATTTTAAAATGCTTTTGCTTTGCTGCCGCATCTTCTTTGTTTAAACCCAGGTCGCTAAGGATGAAATCAAGTTCTTTTTCATCGAAGGCCTTATCCAACTGTGCCACCACAAAGTCGTTGGCAATCTTGCCTGTCAGGTTACTGCGAAAATCTTCTTTAAAATATTTTACCAGCAGCGAATTGTCCTTGGTAATGCCGCCTTCGGTTTCGTTGCCGTCAGCATCCGTTTCGGTAAAGACAACATTCAAAATATTCTCGTCTGACTCCACTTTGTCCTGGTCTTTCATGTTGCCATACCTGTTTTGCAGGCGGCTGATTTCATTTTCGATCATTTCATCCGTTACGGTAACTACGTAGCGGGTGATGTTCATGGCGCCCAGGTCGGGCAACTGGAATTCAGGCTTTCTGCCTATTTCAAAGTGGAAAGTATAATCTACAGGATTGTTAACATCCAACTGGCGGATGTCATCAACCGTATCCAACGGAAGGGGTTGTGCAAAAATGTCAATTTTATCATTTTGGATATAGCCGATCAGTTCCCGGTCAACGGATTTAAGTACTTCGTCTGTAAAAAGCGAAGAGCCGTACATTTTTTTAATAAGCCCGGCCGGAACGTTTCCTTTTCTGAACCCCGGAATATTGGCTTTCTTGCCATATTCTTTAAGGGTTTTTTCAAATGCAGGAAAGTAGTCGGACTTTTCCAGTTTCACCGTAAGTTTTTCGTGCAGCAGCCCGATGTTTTCTTTGGTAATTGTAGCCATAAATGTAGCTTTTAGCTATTAGCTAACAGCTAATAGCTTTTTGTCCGGATGGAGGGACTCGAACCCCCACACCTTGCGGCATCAGATCCTAAGTCTGACGTGTCTACCAATTCCACCACATCCGGTTTTTTTCCAGGCGATAGTCTCTTTAGCCATAAGTCAGGGAACTGCCAAAACAGGCTAACGATTAATGACTGAAAAACGGGTTGCAAATGTAGGGCTTTTCTGCCTGAAAATACACTTTGATACCGGCTAAATGGGCCGGGCTTGCCCGTTTTTCACATTTTCTCATTCCCGCATTTCCCCTTTTTCGATTAAATTCGTAGACAATGGAAACTGTAGCGCAGATACCTAAATACAATTTAAACGAGGAAGAAGAGAAAAAGCTCATTTTGAGGGAGTATCGTTCCTTGCTGAGAGTTTTGAAAACCAAGCTCAAGCCGGGGGATAAGAATACTATCCGCAATGCCTTTGAAGTGGCCGCCGAAGCGCATAAAACCATGCGCCGCAAAAGCGGGGAGCCTTACATCCTTCATCCTATTGCCGTGGCCAAAATATGCGTGGAAGAAATCGGCCTCGGCGTACGTTCCACCATCTGCGCCTTGATGCATGATACGGTAGAAGATACGGATATCACATTGGAAGATTTGGAAAGGGAGTTCGGCAGCGAAATTGCACGGATTGTGGACGGGCTTACCAAAATATCCAACGTAATTGACGTAAACGCATCGCAGCAGGCGGAGAATTTCAAAAAGATTTTATTGACGCTTACAGACGATCCCCGTGTTATCCTGATCAAGCTCGCCGACAGGCTGCATAATATGCGTACACTGGATAGCATGAAGCGGGAAAAGCAACTGAAAATAGCTTCTGAAACAGTATATGTTTATGCTCCCCTGGCCCACCGGATGGGCTTGTACAATATTAAAACAGAGATGGAAGACCTGGCCATGAAATACATGGAACCGGATATTTATAAAGAGATTGCCAGGAAATTATCAGAAACAAGAAAAGAACGTACCAGGTATATCAATGAGTTTATCAAGCCGATAAAAGAAAAGCTGGGAAAGGCAAAGATCAATGCAGAAATATATGGCAGGCCCAAAAGCATTCACTCCATCTGGAATAAAATGAAAAAGAAGGGAGTGGAGTTTGAAGAAGTATATGACCTGTTTGCCATCCGGGCCATTTTGGATTCGCCCCCGGAAAAGGAAAAAGAAGATTGCTGGAAAGTATATTCCATGATAACGGATGAATATACTCCTTTGCCGGAACGGCTAAGGGACTGGCTCAGTAACCCGAAAAGTAACGGGTATGAAGCCTTGCATACTACTGTGATGGGGCCGCAGGGAAAATGGGTGGAAGTGCAGATACGCACCAAAAGAATGAATGAAATAGCCGAGAAGGGATTGGCAGCGCACTGGAAATACAAGGAAGGCGCCAATGATGAAAGCCGGTTTGATAAATGGTTTCAGCAGATAAGGGAAGTGATAGGCAACCAGGAAGCCGACAGTATTGATTTTTTGCAGGACTTTAAAACCAGTTTTCTTGCCGAAGAAATCTATGTATATACGCCAAAAGGCGATGTAAAAATGCTGCCGGTGAGTTCCACGGCGCTGGATTTTGCTTTTGCTATTCACAGCGCTATCGGGGTAAAAACGATTGGTGCAAAAGTGAACCACAAGCTGGTGCCGATTAGTCATAAGCTGCACAGCGGCGACCAGGTGGAAATTATTACCAGCAATAAGCAAAAAGCTTCAGAAGACTGGTTAGGCTTTGTGGTTACTTCCAAAGCAAAAGGCCGGATCAGGGATGCTTTAAAGGAAGAAAAAAGAAAAGTGGCGGATGAGGGCAAATATACCGTTCAGCGAAAATTAGAAGGGATAGGCGTACCTGTGTCGCAGCATAATATTGATGAACTGGTGCAGTGGTACAAGCTGCCTTCGCATGTTGACTTTTTTTACCAGGTAGCCATCAAGAATATTGACCTGAAAGACCTGAAAGAATTTAATGTGCTTGGCGATAAGCTCGAAGCGCCAAAGCCTTTGAAGCTATTGCCGGATAAACCGGAATACATACCGGGGCAAACACATGCCGGGGCGAAAAAAGATGCGGAATTAATCATATTCGGGGAAAGCAGCGATAAGATCGTTTATAACCTGGCCAATTGCTGCAAGCCTATTCCCGGCGATGATGTGTTTGGCTTTGTAACTACCGGCAAAGGGCTTACCATTCACCGCACCAATTGCCCCAATGCTGCCAAATTGCTGGCCAATTACGGCCACCGGGTGGTAAAGACGAAATGGGCCAAGAATAAGGAAATATCCTTCCTGACCGGGGTTAAAATTATCGGGATGGACGATGTGGGGGTAGTGAACAAAATTACCAACCTGATATCCGGGGAGTTGAAGATCAACATTGCAGCTCTTACCATCGAGGCGAGGGAAGGCCTGTTTGAAGGCAATATCAGGCTCTATGTGCATGATAAAGAAGAGTTGGACAACCTGGTACAACGCCTTCTCGAACTGCCGGGAATTGAATCCGTAGAGCGGTATGATATGGAAGATCTGCCTGCCTGATAAAGGATTATTCTGCGATTGCTGCCCAAGGGAAAATACAGGATGGTACAACTGCTATTTTGAGTAACTTGTTGCCCGGTTTTGGAAAAGGATTTTTTTACAAATTCCTTCTTTTGTTTATGAGAAAAAAATGGATGAGAAGAGCAGTTGCTGCGTTAGTAGGCAGTTTCTTTGTTATTAGCGGTAACTTATTTGCTCAAAATTGTATCCCTACCGGAATTCAGGGTTCTACTGTTGACCTCCTTTGTAATGAGGTTTGTACTATACTGACTTTCCAGGTACCGCACCTTAAATCATCAGATGAGTATACAATAGTACAAGTTCCATATACTCCTTATCCTTATAATACCCCGACAGGCATTGAGGATAACAATTTGTATGACGACGACAAGTATAGCTTCCTGATAAACCTCCCGTTTAATTTTTGTTTTTACGGATCCCCATATTCAACAGCAGTGGTTGGGTCGAATGGATTAATGACTTTTGATGCCGGTAATGCAAACTGTAACAATGCCTATCCAATCAATACCACCATACCTTATAATGGAGGCACAATCTGTGGCCCTATTTCCCCAGCTTATTATCCGAGAGCTTCAATTATGGGTGCATATTCTGATCTTGATCCAAGTGGCAGTGCAAGTCCCGGTGATGTGAAGATTCAATGGGAAGTTGTTGGTACGGCGCCCTGCAGAAAATTTGTAGTAAGTTATTACAGGGTTGGATCGTTTGGAGTTTCTTGCGGTTTTACATCGCCTAATACCTATCAAATGGTCATCCACGAGTCAACCGGTATTGTAGAAATTTTTACCGAAAGTTTTACCTGCCATTCAAGCACCAATAACGGGAGAGGAATACAGGGCCTTCAAAATTGGGATCGGGATAAAGCTGTTTGGGTACCCGGGAGAAACAATACGGTGTGGAGTGATAATAATTCGGGATATCAGTTCGTTCCATCGGGAGGAACCTCCCGTTATCTTATTGCAGAGATATTGGATATGAATGAGAATGTAGTAGCAGTTGCGGACACACTTACCACAACGGCCGGTTTATTGGATTTGCAGTTCCCCAACTTTTGCCCACCCACCGGTACAACACAATATGCAGTGAGAACACAGTTTACAGATTGTGCAAATCCGGCTAACGTAATATCAATCGATACATTTACCGTCAACCGGACCAATGACCTTGGGGCAACGGCTTCTGCAACCCCTACAGCATGTGGCCCACCGAGCGGCTCAATAACAGTTATGGTTCCTACAGGAGTTGGCACTCCTCCTTATACATATATTCTTGATGCAGGGGCGCCGGTAGTGGCTCCAAGTCCCTACACATTTGCAGGATTAGCCGCCGGTACATATAACATTAGTGTTACAGACGCTTCCGCAGGCTGTATCAGTACAATTGATATAGATGTAATACAGAATAATAATCTCACAGCAACTACCATACCTACCGCTACATCTTGCCCCGGCGTTAATAATGGCAGTATTGTCGTTAATCCCACCAATGGCACTGCGCCTTATACTTTTACATTGAACCCGGGAGCAATCGTACAGAATGGTGCTACAGCCGACTTTCAGAACCTGCCCCCCGGTGCTTACACGGTAACCATTGCGGATGCCAGCAGTTGTATTTCTTCCCCGCCATTGAATGTAAATGTGGCAACAGGGCCGGGCCTTGCGGCAAATCTGGTGCAATCGGCAACAAGCTGTGCCGGCGCTGCTGATGGAAGTATTACAATTACCCCCACTTCCGGAACAGCCCCTTACACTTATTCGCTTGACGGCGCTCCGGCAGTGGCAGGCTCGCAGCCTTTTACCTTCAGTAATTTGTCCCCCGGCCTTCATACTATTATACTATTTGATGATGCAGGATGTGCAAGTGCACCAATGAATATAACTGTACAAACCGGCCCTGTACTTACAACTGCGGTCAGCAAAACGGATGTGCTTTGTAACGGGGATGCCTCCGGAATTATTATGGTTACAGAACCCGCAATGGGTACAGGGCCTTATGAATATTCGCTGGATGGTATTAGCTGGCAAACGGCTAACCAGTTTACCGGATTGGCAGCAGGCATTTACACTGTGCATTACAGGTCGGGAAACGGGTGTTCAGGTTCTCAACAAATAACTATTACCCAACCAACTGTGCTTGCGGCTACTGCTTCTGCAATACCTGTGATTTGCTATGGAGAAAGCAATGGTACATTGACGGTTATTCCTTCAGGAGGTGTAAGCCCTTATCAGTATTCTATTAACGGAGGCGCCACATGGCAACCGAACAATATCTTCTCACTTCCGGCAAATACATACGAAATAACCATACGGGATGCAAATGGCTGTATTACCACACAGACTGTTGAAGTTACCCAGCCCCCTGTGCTGACCGCTTTTTCAAACACCACCAACGCCACCTGCGATGGGGGAAATGACGGTATCATCACCATTACGGCAGGTGGCGGCAACGGGAATTATCAATATGCCCTTGATGGAGGTAATTTCCAGTCTTCAAATATTTTTAATGCAGCGCCGGGTGATTATACGGTTACAGTAAGAGATGCGTTGGGGTGTATTTCCACGTTTACAACTAATGTGGGACTCAACAACAACCTGTCCTTTACCCTGCCGCCTGACCCGGTTATTTGCGAAGGAAGCTCAACGCAACTGGAAATTGTATCCAACGCTACGGGTTATACCTGGTCGCCTTCCACCGGTTTAAGCAATGCAGCTATTGCCAACCCTGTTGCCAACCCGGTAGTAACTACCCCTTACACGGTAACCATTACTTTGGGCCGCTGTGCCGCTACGGAAACCGTTACTGTAAGCGTAAATGCAGCGCCTGTTCCCGATGCAGGCCCGGATGGATTTATCTGCTATGGGCAAACCTACCAGATGCAAGGCTCCGGCGGAACCCAATACCTATGGACACCCAACACATTCCTGGGTGATCCGGCAAATCCGGCAACTGTATCATCGGCTACTTCAGATATAACTTATACATTACGGATTTTATCCGATGTCAATGGGTGCCCTTCGCTGGTTACAGATGAAATGACGCTGGATGTAACGCCGCCGTTTAAGGTAAATACATTTCCTTTTGATACGGTTGCTTACAGCGGCAACCAGTTCATGCTACAGGCCGTTCCCACCGATCCGGATGTTATTCATTATTCATGGGTCCCGGCTTTCGGACTGAGTGATGCGGGGATTGCCAATCCTGTGGTTACAGCCGGTGCAGTTGGCGATGTGGTGCAGTATGAAGTAACGGCCTCAACTGTCGGTGGTTGTATTGGCATTGGCTATGTTACTGTAAAAGTTTATAAAGGTCCGGATATTTATGTGCCTACTGCGTTTACGCCAAATGGGGATGGCCGCAATGACCGGTTTATGCCTATCCCTGTCGGGATAAAATCGCTAAACTATTTCAGGGTATTTAACAGGTGGGGGCAATTATTGTATTCTACAAACACCCTTCACCAGGGCTGGGATGGCAGGGTCAAGGGTACGGAGCAGGCTACAGGCGTCTATGTGTGGATGATTGAGGTAGTAACGAATGAGGATAAGGTGGTGACTAAAAAAGGCGTGGTTACGCTTATCCGGTAAAAACAGGGATAAATTTATATAATTGGGTGGCTTTTTTTGAAGCCCTATTTTTGCCGTGCCGAAAATAAATATCCAAGATGGTTGATGTACTATTAGGTCTCCAATGGGGCGATGAAGGAAAGGGAAAAATTGTAGATTATTTTGCAAAAGAATATGGACTGATTGCCCGCTTCCAGGGTGGGCCTAACGCAGGGCACACTTTGTATGTGAGCGATAAAAAAGTAGTGCTGCACCAGATTCCTTCCGGCGTATTTCATGAAGGGGTCATCAATTTAATCGGCAGCGGCGTTGTACTTGACCCGGTTACTTTAAAAAGGGAATGTGATACGGTAGCTTCTTTTGGTATTGATGTAAAGAAGAATGTCTTTATCGCCCAGCGCACCCACCTGATACTGCCCACCCACCGGGCGCTGGACAAAGCAGCCGAACTGTCCAAGGGGCAACAAAAAATCGGTTCCACATTGAAAGGCATCAGCCCCGCTTACATGGATAAAACAGGACGAAACGGGTTAAGGGTAGGGGATTTGCTGGATAAAAATTTTACAACTTCGTATATCAAACTCCGCCTGAAGCATCAGCGTTTGCTAGATAATTATAATTTTCAGGAAGATATTTCCGCATGGGAAGAAGAGTTCTTTGAAGCAGTTGAGTTTTTAAAGGAACTCAATATTGTAAATGGCGAATACTTTATCAACGACCATTTACGAAAAGGCAAAAAAGTGCTTGCCGAAGGCGCCCAGGGCAGTATGCTGGATATAGACTTCGGAACTTTTCCTTATGTAACTTCTTCCAATACCATATCAGCCGGTGTTTGCAACGGGTTAGGCGTGGCGCCGCAGCTTATTAAAGACGTGATTGGCGTTACCAAAGCGTATTGCACACGGGTAGGCAGCGGCCCGTTCCCAACCGAACTGGAAGACGAAACAGGGGAAGAACTGAGAAGAATAGGCAGTGAATTCGGGGCTACAACCGGAAGGCCACGCCGCTGCGGCTGGATAGACCTTGTGGCACTCCGCTTTGCCTGTATGATAAACGGCGTTACCAAAGTGGTAATGACAAAAGCAGATGTGCTGGATGCTTTTGAAGAGTTGAAAGCATGTACCGCTTACCGGGTAAACGGTAAGGAAACGGAAGAAATGCCTTTCCAGATGGATAAGGCAAAACCGGAACCCTCTTACCAGGCCCTTCCCGGATGGCATACACCTACAAATAATATCAACAGTTATAATGCTTTGCCGGATAAGCTGAAAGTATATGTAAAATTTATAAATGAATTTATCGGGGCGCCTGTCCGCTATATTTCAAACGGGCCGGCCAGGGACCAGCTTATTCCTGTAGAAGATTAATGTAAAAAACTATTTTAAAAATTTGGCGAATTAAAAACTTCGCTGAAATTTTACAGCCATAATCCATTTTGTCTATGACTTCGAAATCTGGTAAAGGAAAAGGCATACCGGGAAAATCTAACCCGGGCCCGGAAAAGAAACCTGCTGCTAAATCCTCTTCAAAATCAAAGAAAGAAAGAGAAGAGGGAGATGAGGAGGATGACTTTGAGAATGATGATGAAGTACCGGCTTCACCCAAAACTGCCAAATCAGCGGCCGGCAAAAAAGGCAAAAGCAGTGATGATGACGATGATGATGTGGAAGAAGATGAGGTGGACGACTGGGACAAGCCGGAAGAGGAAGATAATTGGGACCCTGACTTTGATGAGTTTGATATTCCTAAACCGGCAGGTAAAAAGGGCGGCGGTAGCGGAAAGAAGTCCGACGATGATGATTTTAAGTTCGAGGAAGATGAATTCAAAGATTTATTCAACGATGGGGAAGATTATGATGATGATGGCGATGATGATTATTAATGAGAAAAATAACTTTTAAATAGCTGTTTATAGCAAGCATAACCTTAAACATAAACGACTTTAGTGAAATCAAGGGCAAAGTGTTGAACTGGGTACAACAGTTCGGCACTTTTTGTTTTCTGGACAATAATCAATACAGGGTGCAGCCGCATTCCCTGGAGTGCCTGGTTGCCGCAGGATGCAGGAGAAAGCTGTCGGCCGGTACTGGGTCGGCATTGTTACAGTTGCAGGAATTTATTGACGAAAAAAATGGATGGGTTTTCGGGCATCTGGGCTATGATCTCAAGAATGAAATTGAAGACCTTACTTCCTCTCATCCGGATTATGTAGGTTTTCCTGATCTTTTTTTCTTTGAGCCGGAGGTATTGATTCGTATAGCTGAATCGGAGCTTTATATTGAGGCGGACGAACCGAAACAAATAGCCGAAGCTATTTTGCAAAATGATAACCATGTATCACCAGTTGCCCATACCCTTGAAATCAGCAGCAGGCTTTCTGAGGAAGAGTATATTGCCGTTGTTCGCCGTTTACAGCAGCATATCCGCAGGGGCGATTGCTATGAAATTAATTTTTGCCAGGAGTTTTTTTCTGAAAATGCGGCAATAGACCCTGTGCAGGTTTATAAGCAACTGATTGCAGCATCCCCCAACCCTTTTTCCGCTTTGTACAGGATAAATGATAGGTGGTTGATATGTGCCAGCCCTGAGCGGTATTTGCAAAGAAAAGGAGCTGCAATCTTATCCCAGCCGATTAAAGGCACTTCAAAGAGGGTGCAGGATAATAGTGCAGCAGATAAAGAAAGCAGGGAGCAATTGCTTAACAGCCCGAAGGACCGTTCAGAAAATGTGATGGTGGTGGACCTGGTGCGGAACGATCTGTCCAGGATTTGCCGGGAGGGAACGGTAAAAGTCGATGAACTTTATGGTATTTATTCCTTTCCGCAGGTACACCAGATGATTTCTACGGTAAGTGGAACGCTAAGGGAAGGTGTTTCTTTTACAGATATTATCAGGGCTACCTTCCCGATGGGTTCCATGACCGGCGCCCCTAAAAAAAGGGTGATGGAATTGATAGAAGAAAATGAAGTGGCGAAAAGAGGAATTTTTTCCGGGGCGGTAGGCTATATCTCACCAGGCCAGGATTTTGATTTCAATGTGATTATCAGGAGCATTATGTACAATGCAGCCGGTAAATACCTTTCATTCCAGGCCGGATCGGCTATTACATTCTATAGCGATCCCGGATTAGAATGGGAAGAATGCCTGTTAAAGGCGGCCGCCATTAAAAAAGTGCTTGGGGCCAAGTAGGCCCGCCCTTTTTAGAACCCCTGGTTACTTGCTGCCTGCTGATGTTGTTTTTAGAAGATTTTGCACACTTTCTTCCAGTATCTCATACCGCTTGGCTACAAAAATGTTCATCTTTTGAGTGGGTAAGCGTAATTCATATTTGCCGTTTACGGCTATTTCGCTGTCAAATCCCGGGTTATATTTTAAGAAAGTGGCCATGTCCATATCCAGGTAGCGGGTAATTATTGCAGAACTGAACCTGCCGCTTATTTTATAGGAAGTGGAGCTCTCTGCTTCTTCTTTGGCAGTAGCTGTGGCTTCATTTGCCAAAAGTTCTTTTGCCTCCTTATTTGTAACGGTGGTAATGCCGCCTTCTCCTTCAAAAATATAATGGGCGCCGATGAATTTCTTTACATGGTTCATGGTCTCATTAGGAAGGTGGTATTGAATAGTCCAGAAATCTTTGCTGCCACCATTTCGTTTAATCGCCCTGTCCACATGCCCGGGGCCGCTGTTGTAGGCGGCAATTACCAACAGCCAGTCGCCGTATTTCCGGTAAAGGTCTGTAAGCAGCCGGGCAGCGGCGTGGGTGCTTTTGTGATAATCCAGCCGTTCGTCCCTGCCTTTTGTAATACGCAGTCCATATTCTTTAGCGGCAGCCGGCATAAAGGCCCAGGGGCCAACGGCGCCGGCCCATGATTTGGCGTTATACTTCAGCCCGGATTCAATTACTGCAAGGTATTTCAGTTCTTTGGGAATGCTGTAGCTGCTAAGTACCTCATCCATCATATCAAAGTAGGGCTTGGCCCAAACCTTCATTTTATTGAAGCCCGGCCCGTTTTTGCTGATATAATTTTTTACGAAACTAACGGCCATCGGGTTTAGCCGGGCTTTATTGGCCGCATCGCCTGTTATAGCAGTAGAAAAAAGATTTTTGAAATCCTGCTTCAGGTCATTTGCCGCAGTTTCTGATTTCAGGGCTGCGGCCGAATCTGCTTTAACAATAGTGGTATCGCTAAGATTTGCGGATGTTCCTGTACCTTGCTGCACACCGGTAGCTTTTGCTGCCTGGATGAGCAAAAACCCCATAATTCCTACATAAAATACTAACTTAGTTTTTTTCAAACCTTTTGATTTTTAGCTATTTGCAAAAAATTATTTTTGCAGGAGCTGTTTTGAAATGCGCAGCAAAGATACTTCATCAAACCGGTTTGCCATGAGCTGTAAACCGAACGGGAGGCCGCTGGAATGCCGGAAAACGGGCACCGAAATCGCCGGACAGCCTGTCAGGTTCGCCATTACTGTATAAATATCAGCCAGGTACATGGCTATCGGGTCGGACATTTTTTCACCTATCTTAAAAGGGAGTACCGGGGAGGTTGGTAAAATTACGAGGTCAAACTCCTTGAAAATCAATAAAGTTTTTTCTGTTAAAATTTTCCTTACACGTTGTGCACGGGTAAAATAAGCATCATAATACCCGGCGCTTAATACAAAAGTGCCCAGCATTATCCTTCTTTTTACTTCTTTGCCAAAGCCCTCGGAACGGTTTTTTTTATAGAAATCTGCTATTTCCCGGGTGTTTTGTTCAGAACGATAGCCATATTTCACCCCGTCATAGCGGGATAGGTTGGAAGAAGCTTCTGCGGTAGTAAGCACATAATAGGCCGGAACAATATAATCAATCAGGTCAAAGGCAACACTTTCTACCGTGTGCCTTTTTTTTCTGAGTTCTTCTGTTTCATTATGAAAAGCATCTCTTATTTCCGGGTCAAGGCCCGGGTGGTCAAGGGCTTCTTTGAAATAGGCAATGCGAAAAGGTTTGTCTGTATCAAGCAGGGCGGAGTAAGCGGGTACTTCTGTTTGAGAGACGGTGCTGTCGTACTCATCCGGTCCGGCAATTACTTCCAGCACCTGCGCCACATCTTCAACCACTTTTCCGAAAATGCCGATCTGATCGAAGGAGGAGGCATAGGCGATAAGGCCATACCTTGATACCCTTCCGTAGCCGGGCTTCAGGCCGATAATGCCGCAGAAATCTGCCGGTTGCCTTACCGAGCCTCCCGTATCGCTGCCGAGGGAAACCATACAGCAGCCAGATTGAACTGCCACCGCAGAACCGCCTGATGAGCCGCCGGGTACCCGGCTGGTGTCAGCAGCATTCAGCACAGGGCCGTAAGAAGAGTTCTCATTACTGGAGCCCATGGCAAATTCATCGCAATTCTGATTGCCGATAATAACAGCCCCTTCCTGCAATAATCTTTCTACTGCCGTAGCGGAATAAAGGGAAACAAAACCTTTCAGTATGTTGGAAGAAGCGGAAAGCTTGTGGCCTTTGTAGCAGATAACGTCTTTCAGGCCTACTACTACGCCATGCAATTTTCCGGTGAGTTGTCCTGATTTTTTTCTTTCTTCATCGAGCTGCTTTGCCCTTAGTAAGGCTTCTTTTTCATATACCTCGATAAACGCATTCAGGTGTTGATTGTCCCGGATCTGCTGAAGAAAATGTTCTACTGCCTGTAAAGAAGTAACTTTTCCTTCCTGTAATTGGGCATGGTATTGCTCAATGGAAGTGAACTGGAACAAAATCCGTGCTTTTAATTTTAGAGAGTTTGAGGAAGGGGTATTAGTCTTTTACAGAGCCTTTTACTTCATTGGCGCTTTCCTCAATCTCTTTTTTTACATTGCTTTTGGCATCGTTAAACTCTCTCACTCCTTTTCCCAGGCCACGCATCAGTTCCGGAATTTTGCGGCCTCCGAATAATAATAAAACAATGATGAGTATGATGATAATTTCATTGGTACCCAGCACGCCTAAAAATGTAGGTTGCATCATAATAAAAATATTAGATAACAAAGATAAGACCATGTTGTGAAAATGTACAGGCTAATCTGCACCCTGCTTAAAAACAAAACCCCGGAACAAGCCGGGGTTGTATAAATAACATGAAAACCGTTAATGTATTATTGTGCAGCAGATGTGCTTGTAACAAGGCGTTTTTCACGGATCCTTGCACTTTTACCGCTGCGGCTACGCTGGTAGAACAACTTGGCCCTGCGTACATTTCCTGATTTGTTAACCACAATAGAGTCAATATTCGGGGAATAGTAGGGGAAAACCCTTTCTACGCCGATACCGTCAGAAATTTTTCTTACTGTAAAACTGGCTGTATGGCCTGTACCTTGTTTTTTGATTACATCGCCTTTGAAAGACTGAATCCTCTCTTTGTTACCCTCGATGATTTTATAGTTAACGGTAACATTATCACCCGGTTTAAATGAAGGGAATTCCTTTTTACCGGTAAGTTGCTCATGTACGTATGCTACGGCGTTCATAATCCTGATTTTTAAGGAGTGCAAAGGTAGGGGAAAGTTTTGGAATTGGGAATTTGTAAACAGGGATTTTGGCATTTATGGTCAAAAAATCCCGTAACCAAGGATTGTTTCTTTCCAAATTCCTAATAACCAATTCCTAAAAACCTATCTGGCCACATTCACCGCCCTTTTTTCCCGGATTACCGTTACCTTAATCTGGCCGGGAAAGGTCATTTCCGTTTGTATTTTCTGGGCAATTTCAAAAGAAAGCTTGTCAGAATCCTGGTCGCTTACCTTGTCGGCTTCCACAATTACCCGCAGTTCCCTTCCGGCCTGGATAGCATAGGCTTTTTCCACACCGGTATAGGCCATAGCCAGGTTTTCAAGGTCTTTAATCCGCTGCAGGTACTGCTGCATGATTTCCCTGCGGGCGCCGGGCCTTGCACCGCTGATGGCATCACAGGCCTGGATGATAGGGGAGATGACATATTGCATTTCCATTTCATCGTGATGGGCGCCAATGGCATTCACCACCGCCGGGTTTTCGCCATATTTCTCAGCTAATTTGGCCCCTAACAAGGCATGGCTCAGTTCGCTTTCTTCATCGGGTACTTTGCCAATATCGTGCAGCAGACCGGCTCGCTTAGCCAGTTTAGGGTTTAACCCCAGTTCAGCCGCCATCGTAGCACATAGATTAGCTGTTTCCCGGCTATGCATCAGCAGGTTTTGGCCATAAGAAGAGCGGAAACGCATACGGCCCACCATTCTGACCAGTTCTTTGTGCAGGCCATGTATGCCGAGTTCTATCACCGTTCTTTCGCCAATTTCCATAACCTGCTCTTCAATTTGCTTCTTAGTCTTTTCTACTACCTCTTCAATACGGGCGGGGTGGATGCGTCCATCGGTAACCAGGCGTTGTAAACTAAGGCGGGCAATTTCCCGGCGCAAGGGGTCGAAGGAAGACAGCAGGATAGCTTCAGGAGTGTCGTCCACGATTAAATCAACACCGGTGGCTGCTTCTATGGCTTTGATATTTCTTCCTTCGCGGCCGATGATCTGTCCCTTTATTTCATCACTTTCAAGGTTGAATACGGTGATGGAGTTTTCAATGGCCTGTTCGGCAGCGGTGCGCTGAATGGTTTGTATAATGATCTTCCGGGCTTCCTTATTGGCTTTTTGCTTTGCTTCGTCCACTATTTCCTGCTGCATGGCCAATGCCTGGGTCTGCGCTTCCTGCTTCAGGCTTTCTACCAATTGGGCTTTGGCATCTTCTGCGGACAGGTTGGCAATCTTTTCTAACCGGCGGATATGTTCTTCCTGGTGCTTTTCAAGCTCGGTTCTTTTAATATTCACCAGGTCAATCTGCCTGTTCAGGTTTTGCTTGATGGCATCGTTTTCTTTTATCTGCTTATCAAGGTTTCCTTCTTTCTGGTTGATAGATTGCTCCTTCTGGCGGATCCTGTTTTCAGAATCGTTGATCTTTTTGTTTTTTTCAAAAAGCTCTTTATCGTGAGCTGATTTTAACTGGACAAACCGCTCCTTGGCTTCCAGTTCTTTTTCTTTTCGTACCGTTTCAGCCCTTAATTCAGCCTCCTTGATGATGGTTTGAGCTTGTAATTCGCTTTCTTCTATTTTTTTACGGGTGTTTTTGGCAAAAATGAGCTTGCCGAGGATGATGCCCACTATGAGGGCGGCAATACCTGCAATGATGGTAATTATATTCGGGTCCATGAATGTGTTTGTTTAATAAAGGCATATCGCCATAGTTAATAGTAAATTCATTTACATAAGGATAGGTAGCCAGCGAAGATACGAAACGGCTTTCAAAGGAGGCCATTCCGGCACAAGAAATCGGCTTTCTGTACGGGATTGACCATTCTTCCCTTTTACCGGCTGTTTGCCTTGTATTTTTTGGTATTATTGCTTTCTTAAAGTCTGATTATGAAAAAACTCTTTTTTCTTTTCTTTTTAGCCCCCCTTACAATCACAGCCCAGGAAAAAGACCAAACGTTTAAAATCTCCGGAAAGGCCAAAAAGACCGGCTTTCAGCCGGAGTGGGTTTATTTACAGTATCGTGTAGCCGGCGAGTGGAAAACGGACAGCGTAAAAGTAAAAAACGGGAAATACGAATTGCAGGGAAAGGTAGAAGAGCCGGTGCAGGGCCGGTTGAGGGTAAGTTATGCAGCAGATAAAGAAGGGAATAAAGAAAAGGCTGTTTCCGGCAGGGATATGGTTTCCGTATTTCTTCAGCAGGGGAAGATAAAAGTAATCTCCGTGGACTCTTTCAGTAATATAAAAGTAAGCGGGAAAGGGGCCGCTGCACATGCCGAGTTTGCAAAACTCAATGAGCAGGGCAGACCTTATGAAGAAAGGATAAAACCGCTTATGGAAAAATACCGGGAGTACAGAACGGCCAAAGACGAAGCAAACCAGGCCAGGATAGAAAATGAAATAGAGGCCATCAGCAAGGAAAAGCAGGAAAAAGTTTATGGAGAATATGTGAAAAACAACCCTGCATCCCCGTTGGGCATGTATGCCATGCAGCAGTTTGCAGGCTGGGATATTGATCCTGACAAGGCAGAGCCGTTATTCGAGTCCTTATCGCCTGTTGTCAAAGCTTATCCTTCTGCTGAAGAATTCAGGAACCGGCTTGATATTGCCAAAAAAACAGGTATAGGCCGGATAGCGATGGATTTTACCCAGGAGGATACGCTGGGCATACCGGTAAGCCTATCTTCATTCCGCGGCCGGTATGTATTGATTGATTTTTGGGCAAGCTGGTGCGGCCCCTGCCGTGCAGAGAACCCCAATGTGGTAAAGGTTTTCAATAAATACAAAGACAGGAATTTTCATATTATCGGCGTTTCTCTGGATCGCCCCGGCCAAAAGGAAAAATGGCTGAAAGCCATTCATGACGACCAACTGGAATGGACCCATGTAAGCGACCTGCAATTCTGGAACAATGCGGTGGCCAAACAGTACGGGATACAGGCCATACCCCAAAACCTGCTGCTTGACCAGGAAGGCAGAATTATTGCTAAGAATATTACAGGTGAAGAACTGGAATTGAAGGTACAGGAAGCCGTGGAGGGCAAAAAAGCCTTCTGACGGGGATTCTGCTACTGTATATCCGGGAGGCTGTTGAGTAGTTTTTCAATAGTGCTGAGCTTTTCCGCAATATTGTCCTTTTCGATACCGGCCGCAGTACCAGCATGTTGTTCAGTGGCATACCAGATAAGTACCATGGCAATGTAATCCTGCATGTCTTTGCCGGCATAGCCGGTCTTGAATTCAATGATTTTGTCGTTGATTACTTTAAGGGTTTTTCTTACGATTTCTTCATCCTGGCGACTGACCTTTATACGATAGCTCCGGTCGCCGATTACGGCTGAAATGGCAATTAATTCATCCATAAGCTTGGAATTTTCGTTTTTCATTTATTATATTTAAACTTCCAATTATCCGGATAAAACCGTTGGTTAAGAAAATACCCGGGGAACAATTGTTAACTGTGATTAAACTCAAAACTATGTTCGCCACGCTCCGGTCATCAGTTTTTATTGATGCCCTCCATTTCCAGATTAGCAGCCCGAAAGGGTTTTCGCTTCGCGGTGTCCTTAAAGACGATTCAGGCCGTGTTTGCCGGTCAATTGAAAAAGACATCCGGGAAGAGAAAGAAACCATCACCATGGAAAACCTGAACGAACTGCCTTACGGGCGGTACACGCTGGAACTTTCACAGGGTGAAGATGAGATCAAACTGAACCTTGTGAAAAGAGTGTAGCCGGGCTATTCGCCCAGCATGACAATACACCTGTCTATTTCTTTCAGGTAGGCATTGATTCTTTTTTCCAGTTCTTTTTTGTCCGTTTCATTCATGTCCCCGGCATTTAACTTCAGCACACTTACCTGTTGCTTTAAGCCATCTGCCACCTCCTGGTATTGTGCTGCTTCTTTTTTTACTGTTTCTAATTCTTTCCTGAGGCTCTCATTCTCCTTTTGCAAAGCAGAATAATGCTTCAGCAATTGCTGCACCTTGTCCTGTATCCTTTTCAGGTGTTGGTCTGTTGTACTCATTTTCTTATTTCGGCTTGCAGGTCTTTTTCCAGCGTAGTCATTATTTTATTCATCCATCCGTCAATTTCCTTATCTGTCAGCGTTTTTTCTTCGTCTTTAAACGTAAAGTTTACAGCCATGGATTTTTTACCTGTGCCTAACTTTTCGCTTTCGAATATATCAAACAGTTTAATGCTTTGGAGTTTATTAAGCTTAATATTCTGCACACTTGTTTGCACTTTGTCCCACCCGGTTTCTTTGGACACGACCAGGGCAAGGTCCCGCTGGACGGCAGGAAAACGGGAAACCGGCTTTATTGTTAACTGTTGTTTGGCTGCAAGTGTAATGAGGAGTTGCCAGTCCAGTTCGGCAAAGAATACGGGCTGTTTGATGCCGAATTTGTCCAGCAGGGTCTTTTTTACCGATCCGCCGCTGCCCAGCGTTTCGCCTTTGTGCTGATAGCTGATATAGTTTTCCAGCTTGGCCGAAGAAGCGGCTTCCGTTTTATCGGGCTGTAACCCAAGTGATGCGAATACTGCTTCAGTCATTCCTTTCAGGAAATAAAAATCGCTGGCCGTTGCTTTTTGGTTCCATTCCGCTTCATTTTTATTACCGGTAACGATAATGGCCAACCTGTCTTTTTCCGCATACTGACCAGGCCCTGAAGTGCTATATGCCTTCCCGAATTCAAAAAGGCGCAACGAGTGGTTCTTATGGTTCAGGTTGTGCGCCACTACCTCCAGCGAGGTTTCTAAGAGAGAGTTGCGGAGAATATTCAATTCGGCGCTAAGGCTGTTCAGCATTTTGACCATGGCGCTGCTTTCTTCTTCTGTGTATAGGGCGGCGTTGGTAATGGAATTGGTCATTATTTCATTAAAACCAGAGCCTGCCAGGTAATTGGCCACCTTTTCCCGGTACACTTCTTTTGAAAAATTTTCTTCTACGGCGGGGGTAATGGTGATAGCTTCCGGGATTTCAATATTATCCAAACCGTCAATCCGTACAATTTCTTCAACCAGGTCGGCAGGGAGGCTGATATCCGGTTTATGGTACGGGGCAGCCACCTGTAATTGATCAATGCCTTCTTTGATTATTTCAAACCCGAGAGCAGTCAGTATGTTCATAACGGCGTCAGGGTGGTAATTTTTGCCGCTTAGCTTTTTTATAAAATGCCATTTGATGGCCACTTCTTTTTTGGGTTGCACCACAGGATAGATGTCTGTGATTTCTGAAGCAATTTCTCCGCCTGCCAGTTCTTTTATAAGCGAAGCCGCCCGTTTCAGTACCTGCACCGTTGCTGATATATCCGTTCCTTTTTCAAAGCGGGAAGCGGCATCTGTCCGCAACCCATGCCGGAAAGCCGTTTTTCGAACGGAAACGCCGTCAAAAAAGGCGCTTTCCAGGAAAATATTCTTTGTTGTATCCGTTACGCCGCTGTTTAGCCCTCCGAAAACACCGGCAATGCAAAGCCCGCCTTTTTCATCGCAGATCATCAGGTCTTCAGCGCTGAGTTTACGTTCCTTTTCATCCAGTGTTAGGAAGGGAGTTCTCTCCGGCAGGTTCTTTACAATTATTTTTTTGCCTGCAATTTTATCTGCATCAAATGCATGAAGGGGCTGGCCTGTTTCATGCTGAATGAAATTGGTAATATCAACGATGTTATTGATAGGCCGCAGGCCGATAGCATTTAATTTTTGTTGCAGCCATTGGGGCGAAGGCGCTACGGTGATATTGGCAATACTGATACCGCTGTAACGGGGGCAGGCTTTAGTGTTTTCGATCGTTACTTCAATGGGCAGCGATGTATTGTCGGGCTTGAAGCCATTTGCTGTTGGCAGTTTTGGCTTCAGGTCTTTTTTATCATGGTGCGAAAGGTAGGCGCATACATCTCTTGCCACTCCCCAGTGGCTCATGGCATCCATACGGTTGGGGGTAAGGCCGATTTCGTAAATAATATCTTCATAAGGTTTAAAATAGTCGGCAGCAGCCGTGCCCGGTTTTGCAGATGCCGGCAGTACCAGAATGCCGTCATGTGAATTACCAAGACCTATTTCGTCTTCGGCGCAAATCATGCCATGGCTTTCCACGCCCCTGATCTTCGCCACTTTCATAGTGAGGGGTTCGTTAGTAACAGGGTAAATCGTTGCGCCGACAGGGGCTACTACTACTTTTTGACCTGCCGCTACATTCGGAGCGCCGCATACGATCTGCAAAGGTTCGCTTTGTCCCGTATTTACAGTAGTAAGAGTTAATTTATCAGCGTTGGGGTGCTTTTCTGTAGTCAGCACTTCCCCGATTACAAGCCCTTTTAACCCACCTTTTATTTCTTCATATTTTTCCATGCTTTCCACTTCCAGTCCAATAGAAGTAAGGATGCGGCTCAGCCTTTCAGGTTCCACTTTTACCGGGAGGCCTGCCTGTCCGGCAGGCAGGTATTCGCTCAGCCATTTATAAGAGATCGTCATTTCCGGGCTTTATTTTATTGCTGCGAAGATAAAGGAAAGGGAGAAAGTGCTTTATGGCCGGCTTGCACCAACAGGCATTCCTGCAAAAGTTCCTGTTGCGGCTATTTGGAGCCGCTGCATTTATTTTTATGTCTGCTTTTTACCTGCATTTGCCGTCAGGCCGCTGTTTCCTTCAGCTTAGAAATATCTCCTTACATTTACCGCAAAAAATCAATTGCTATGGCCTATAACTTACTAAAAGGAAAAAGGGGCATCATTTCCGGTGCGCTGGACGAAAATTCAATAGCATGGAAGGTAGCCGAAAAAGCGTATGAAGAAGGCGCTGCTATCGTTCTTACCAATGCGCCTATTGCCATGCGGATGGGGGAAATCAACAAGCTGGCAGAAAAGACAAACTCAAAGATCATCCCGGCTGATGCTACTAATGTGGACGACCTGACCAAACTTTTTACCGAATCGCAGGAGATGCTGGGCGGCAAAATTGATTTTTTACTGCATTCTATCGGTATGAGTGTAAACATCCGCAAAAAAATTCCTTATACGGAGAGCAACTATGATTACTTTATGAAAGGCATTGACGTAAGCGCCATGAGTTTTCATAAAATGCTGGCTGTCGCCAAAAAATTAGATGCCATCAATGAATGGGGCAGCGTGGTGGCCCTGACCTATATGGCGGCGCAGCGTACCTATCCTTTTTATACCGATATGGCTGATATTAAAGCTATGCTGGAATCCATTGCCCGCAGTTTCGGCTACCATTATGGCGTAGAGAAAAAAGTAAGGATCAATACCGTTTCCCAATCACCTACCAAAACTACGGCAGGGACCGGTATTAAAGGTTTTGGCGATTTCTTTGATTATGCCGATTCTATCGCCCCGCTGGGCAACGCCACTGCCGAAGATTGCGCCAACTATTGCATTACCCTTTTCTCCGACTTAACCCGGAAAGTAACCATGCAAAATCTTTTCCATGACGGCGGCTATTCCACTACGGGTGTAAGTAATATCGTGATGGAGAAGCTGGGAGTAGACCCAAACCCCTAAAGGGGCTTTAGACTCCGAATCTTGTAGTGTCTGTTATTTCTTGTAAGATTTACCAGAAAAAAAGTTCCCAACCGGGAACTTTCATTACGTAAAGAATTCTTCTATATAGCTCACCAAAGCCACTTTAGGGGCTGGGGTATTTAATACTCATCTTCATTAAACAGGAAGTCATCCTGTGTGGGGTAATCGGGCCAGATGTCTTCGATGGTTTCGTACACATCGCCCTCGTCTTCCAGTTCCTGGAGGTTTTCCACTACCTCAATAGGGGCGCCGCTGCGGATAGAATAGTCTATCAGTTCATCTTTTGTAGCGGGCCAGGGTGCATCTTCCAGGTATGATGCCAGTTCAAGAGTCCAAAACATTTTCCGAGGGTTTTGTTTAAATTATTAAAGGGGACATACCCTAAATTTTTCGCAAAAGTAGTTGTATTAACGAATTTTCCAAATCAATAGTTTTCTACCTTTTTTTAAAGGATTTCTTAAAAACTTTTTCGGGGCAAGGCTGTTATGGGGCAATTTTTTCATCGCTTTAGCCCGGAGGCCGCTTAGAGACAGCCCGTCATGGTTTTTGCGCCGATTTACATAGTTTCGGGGCTGATAGGTTGTAGGATTCCGCAGTAACAGAAACAAGTAATAATTATGCTAAGAGGCCAGAACATACATAAAAAATACGGCGCCGTAGAGGTATTGAAAGGAGTGGATATTTCTGTTCAGAAAGGGGAGATTGTTTCTATTGCGGGGCCTTCCGGGTCGGGCAAAAGCACCTTGCTGCATATACTGGGCACACTGGACAAGCCGGATGCAGGAACCGTAATGATGAATGAAATAACGGTAAACACTTTAGCGGGAAAGAAGCTGGCAGCCTTCCGGAACAGGCATATAGGATTTGTTTTTCAGTTTCACCACCTGCTGCCGGAGTTTACAGCGTTGGAGAATGTTTGTGTACCCGGATGGCTGGCAGGAAGAAAAAAAGAGGAGGTAAAAGAGGAAGCGAAAAGCTTACTGGCCATGCTGGGGCTTTCGCACCGGATGGAGAATAAGCCCAATCAACTGTCTGGCGGGGAGCAGCAGCGTGTAGCTGTGGGCCGTTCATTGATCAATAAGCCGGATATTATTTTCGCCGATGAGCCAACCGGCAACCTGGATACGGATAATGCACGGGAATTGCACCGTTTGTTTTTTGACCTCCGGGAGCAGTTCAACCAGACTTTTTTAATCGTTACGCATAATGAAGAACTGGCCCGCCTCAGCGACAGGGTAGTGCATATGCGGGACGGGCAACTGAATTCTTAAACCCTCGGTTTCCACGGTATTTCTCCCACATTCAATTGGTGGGCTGTGTAGCGGCCAAGTACAAAAAGATAATCGCTCAGGCGGTTAAGGTATTTGATAATAACAGCGCCGACCGCCGATTCATCTTCAAGGCGTACGCAGCAGCGTTCGGCCCTTCTGCAAATGCAGCGGACAATATGCAGGTGCGATACGGTAGGGTGGCCTCCCGGAAGGATAAAACTCTTCATGGCCGGAATGGTTTCGTTCATCCGGTCTATTTCTTTTTCGAGCAGGGTAATGTCGGTTTCCTTCAGGTCGGGAATGGCCAACTTTGTTTCTTTTTCGGGGTCGCAGGCAAGCGAAGAGCCAATGGTGAAGAGGCGGTCCTGTATCTCCTGCAATAATTCTTTTTCTGTTTCACCGGTAAGCAGGTCTTTACAAAGGCCAATGTATGAGTTCAGTTCGTCAACCGTGCCATAGGCTTCAATGCGTATATGCGATTTAGGAACTTTTGTTCCCCCGATGAGCGATGTAGTGCCTTTATCGCCTGTTTTGGTATATATCTTCACCGACATGTTTTATGAATATGAAGGTAAAGAAATTAAACCCTGTTTTCCGGCACAGCCAATTCTTTTCTGCGGTCGTACTCAATCAGACCGTCTTTCAAGCCGATAATACGATGAGCATGACCGGCAATATCTTCTTCATGTGTTACCAGGATAATGGTATTGCCCTGCCGGTGAATATCACTGAAGATACGCATTATCTCTTCTGCTGTTTTTGAATCAAGATTGCCCGTGGGTTCATCGGCAAGAATGATAGAAGGGTTGTTTATCAGCGCCCTTGCAATAGCTACCCGCTGGCATTGTCCTCCGGAAAGTTCATTAGGCTTATGGCTGGCCCTATCGGCCAGGTTCACCATTTCCAGCATTTCCCTTGCTTTTGCAATTCGTTGTTTCCGGCTGATGCCTGCATATACAAGCGGCAGCGCTATATTTTCAATAGCTGTTAAGCGGGGCAGCAGGTTGAATTGCTGAAATACAAAACCAATTTCTTTATTTCTTGTTTCGGCAAGATCGTTGTCGGGCATCCTGCTTACATCTTTGCTGTTGAGCAGGTAGGCGCCGGAGGTGGGTGTGTCAAGGCAGCCGATAATATTCATCAGCGTACTTTTCCCGGAGCCGGAAGGCCCCATCAGCGCTACATATTCATTTTTCATCACATCAAGAGAAATATCTTTCAGCGCCTGCAACTCCTGCCTGCCCATCAAATAACTTTTGCGGATATGTTCGAGATGAATTACTGAGTTCATGATTTTTCGTTCGGCTACCGACTAATGACTAACGACTATCTCTTAATCACTTTCGGCACTTTAAAAAACTGTTCATCATGAGATGGGGCGTTTTTCAATCCCTCCTCCCGGCTGATGGAACCATGAACCTCGTCTTCGCGGAATACATTCACTTCTTCGCTCATGTGCAATAATGGCTCAACTTCTTCGAGGTTCAGTTCATTGAGCTTTTCTACAAACCCGATCATTTTCTCCAGGTCTTTCCTGATGGCTTCTTTTTCAGCATTATTGAACTCCAGGCGGGCAAGATGTGCCAGTTTTTCCACCAGTGCGGTATTGACTTCCATATAGCGAAGATAAGATGTATATCGCTTGCAGGTTAGCGGAAAGGCTTGTAATGGGGCGTATGGGCCAGTTGCAGCATGGGCTTATCGCCGCTGCTGTCGCCGTAAGCGGAAATATGCTGGTATGTATCAAGGGAAAATTTTTCTTTTATTCTTCTTACTTTTTCTGTGCCGTAGCAATTCTTGCCTTCAATTTTTCCTGTGATTGTTTTATTGCTTACTGATAATACAGTTGCCAGGCAAGGGGCGTCGATTGTATCAGTCCAGTATTTAACCCAATTTTCGGGTGATGCTGATACAATTACCACTTCAGTCCCTTTTTGCTTAAGGTTATTTATTTCTTCCAGCGCCCCGGGCCGGATTAATCCCGGTATTACCTGGTTGGCAAAATCCCTGCATTGTTTATCAAAATCTTCAACAGAAGTATCTCTAAAAAAATAGGCAAGCACCTTCTCTTTCGCCTGCTGGTTAGAGATCAGCTTTGCTTTATAGGCCACCAGCCAGGGGGAATTGAGAAGAAATCCCAGGTAGAAAGGAAATGTTCCCTTGCTGAATTTTATAAATTCCAACAGCGTATCCTTTGTAGTGATGGTGCCGTCAAAATCGAAAAAAGCGATACCCGGTTTCACAGCTTTTTCTTTTTAAATATAAATTCAGGGATGCTGGTAATAATCAGCATAATCCATCTCCAGAACCATTTGATATAAATGGTATTCTTTTTTTTCTGAACCCCATTATAAACGGCGTTGGCTACATCCTTTGGTTGGGCTGTCAGCAGTTTGGGCAGGTTAAGGTGTTCAGTCATCTTAGTATATACAAAACCGGGCAGCACTGTCAGCACATGTACCTTGTGGTGGTACATTTTATTCCTGAGGCCGGATAAATAAGCCGTAAACCCGGCTTTGGCGCTGCCATAGATATAATTGCTTTGACGGCCCCGCAGTCCTGCTACGGAACTGATGCCTGCAATAACTCCTTCCTGGTTTGCTGCATAATCACCGGCAATAGTATTTAATAGCAGTACAAGGCCCGTATAGTTGGCGTTGATTGTTTTCAATGTTTCTTCTGAACTGGTAATTACTTTTTCATTATCATTCATATACCCGATTACTGAAATGGTGTAAGAAGGTTTTTCCGGCAAAGCATTCCAGAAGCCTTGTAGTGAATTAAAGTCAGTAATGTCAAGTTCATGAACAGAGCAGGATATGGAATGCCTGATCTCCATATCTGATTTTAAAGGTAAAAGCCGGGTTGAATTGCGGGCTGCTAATTGAAGATGGTAGCCTTTTGAAGCAAATTTTTCGGCGATGGCCGTTCCCATATCCGAAGCGGCGCCTAAGATTAAAACTGTTTTATTCATTTTGAAAATTAATTCTGTGTCAAAGGTAAACGATTGGGCTATGCCGGAAAACAGGCGTTGCCGCTACCGGGTAAACTATGGGTTGATGCGGCTCATCCTAATTAAACAGGGTTACGTTTTTGAAATAGATAATAGCAATAAAGCTGGCTATCCATAATAGCAGGGTAACCTTGATGAAATGGTCTTTATAAAGAATCTTTGTAGGCGAACCGGAGTCGGCATGAACAAAAATAATCTGCAAATACCTCAGGATGCCAGCAATAACGAAAAGGCATGTGTAGTAGAGGCGGTGTGTGCCCAGCCTGTCTGTAGTTTCCGGCGACATGGTGTACATAAAATAAGCAACTATTATTACTGCACAAACAAGCGACAGCGATACATTTAAAAATTCAAGGTTATACCCTTTTACGGCTTTCCGCATTTCTGTTCCCGAACTTAATTTCAGCAGCACATCATCCCTTCGCTTGCCGATGGCCATAAACAAGGATAACAGGAACACCATGATAATAATCCATTCAGAGAGTGGCGTAAAAGTGATGATTGAGCCTGCTTTGATGCGTATGATAAACCCTACGGCCAGGATAATAATATCGAGTATTGGAATATTTTTCAGCCCGAAAGAATATCCCAGGTTCATTAAGAAATATATGGCCAGCACAAAAAGAAATTTATCCCGTATCCACCAGGCTAGTAAAAATCCTCCGATTACCAGAAGAAAGAATATAACAAGGGCTGTGCCTTTTGGTACAGCGCCGCTGGCCAGCGGCCTGTTTTTTTTGACGGGATGCTTGCGGTCGTCTTCAATATCCCTGTAATCGTTAATAATATAAATGCTGCTCGCAACAGCAGAGAAAGCAATAAAGCCCCAAATAAGGGAAATGATTTTTTCAGTGTTTGAAAAATCTCCGGCAAAAAATAAAGGAATAAACAGGAACAGGTTTTTTGCCCAGTCTTTTATGCGTAAAAGCTTAATGTACGGAACCACTTAATAAGTAATTAATGGTTGACAAAATACAAACTAAAACTTACATTTAATAGCTTTCTTACCATTTGTTTTAATATGTTTACATTTTGATTTATTGCTTATGCGACTTCAGGATTTTAGTATAAAGAAAAATGTGGTCAGCTACCTGGAAATTGGCCTGATAGTAGTATTGGCCGCCGTACCGCTGTTCGTTACATTTCCTTATCGTGTAAATATCTTTTTGTCATGGGAGGGAGCCTACCGGGTAAGCCAGGGCCAATTGCCTTTCAGGGATTTCGGAACGCCATTGGGGGGCATGTACTGGGCTATTCCGGGCTTGTTCTTTAAAGTTTTCGGTACACAAATGATAACACTTGTAAAAGCACAGGTGTTCATCAACATTTTATCCGGCCTGGCGTTCAGGTCTATCTGCAAAAGTTTATCGGTGCAGCCGGGAATCAGGCTGGCTTCCGTGCTTCTTTATTGCCTTTCTTTTTCATTCTTTAATTTCTGGCCCTGGTATAACCATACGGTGATTGTATATGAATTCATCGGGTTGGCTTTCCTGCTACGATATATTTTTGGAAATAAAGGCCGCTATTCATTTGTTTTGTTGGTTGCTGCGGCCTTTTTCACCTGCTGTTCTTTCCTGACCAAGCAGGATGCAGGTGGGATGGCGTTTTTATTTTCTGCTTTGCTGATTGTACTCGCTTCTTTTTATTCAAAAAAATGGCTGGCGCCTGTAATTTACATTGGCAGCTTTGCAGTATTTCTTTCCCTGTTTATCCTGGCTTTCCGTTCTTACGGTTTTGGATACTGGTTTAATCATGGCCAGGCGCCGCATTCCGCAAGAATATCTGTATTTGAAATAATAGATGAATTTTTCGGGGCATCCCCCTGGATAAAGTTTTATCTCTTTATTATCCTGCTTCTTTTGCTTGCCAGGTACAGAAAGGCGAAAGAGATAATGGCCGAAAAAAGAGAGGTGATTTTTTTAGTGTTTACGATTGGCATACTCGGACAGGCTGCCGTTTTCCAGGTTACCAGCTATACGCCCCCGGATAACAACATATTCTTTCACAGCTTTGCCTTGCTGTACATCTTAACCCTCTTGGCAGACCTGCTTAACTTAAATACGAATACTTTCCGGATAATTACAGGACTTACTGCAGGGGTATTATTATGGTGGAGCAGTGTTTTATGGAAATATGTAACGAGGATTGCCGAAAGGGCTTTTCCGCAGGATACGGCAACCGTTTCACCAACCGGCGAGAATATTGTTAACAGGAAAACCTATATGATTTCATCTGTTGACTCTTTTTATGTGCCGGCTGCTTCGTGGAAGTTTACCACTTTGCCTTCGTTTCATAAAATATATATGCCGGAATCAACAATAAAGGGAATGGAGCGGCTCCTGAATATGCCATTGGTTAAAAGCAATCCTGATATCCGGGTGCTGAACATGACGGAACTTACGCCGCTGGCAGTGGAAATGCCTTATAAAACAGAAAAAGGGCCGCATTATCCTTTGTGGAACCACCTGGGGGTGGGCATGTTTAATAAGCAGGCTGAAATGTTTGAAGACCGCATCGCTAAAAAAGAATATGACCTGGTATTATTTGAATACCTGCCTTCATTGAACAATTTCTTTCCGTTCAGGGTAAGGGATTCCCTGCTTAACCATTATCAAAAAGTGGATTCTTTTATTGCCCCGAGGCGGGGAGATACCGGTGGCATGATAGAAGTGTATGTAAGGCCGCAAGGAAATGAATGAGGAGATTGTTTGGTAAGCTTTGTATAATTTTACATCTTCAACCGGTTATATGGGAGTGTTAAAGCAAATAGCAGAATACCTCTATCTGAAAAAGAAGGACCCCAACAGGCCAAAAGACAAGTGGATTGGCTACATGCACGGCATTAACCGCATCAGCCTGTTCGTTTTTATCATTTGCCTTATTATTCTGGCGATAAAATTATTGCGCTAAAAAATCCCGGATGGCTTTTGCCGCTTTGGCGGAAGCATTGCCACCTTTACTTAAAAGGTCCTTAAGGGCGGCGTAATCATTTTGAAGTTGTTGTTTCCTTTCTTCGTTGTGCAACAGGTCAGTCAATTCTTTTTGCAGGTTCTCCACCGTAAGGTCGTTTTGGATAAGTTCCTTCACTACTAATTTATCCATAATCAGGTTCACCAGGGAAATATATTTGACTTTAATCACTCTTTTGGCAATCTGGTATGAAATGGTTGAACCTTTGTAGCAAACAATTTCAGGCACGCCGAACAAAGCTGTTTCCAATGTGGCCGTGCCGGAGGTAACCAGGGCCGCTGTTGATTTATTCAGTAAAGCATACGTTTGTTCAGATACAGCGGTAACATTCTGATAACCTTTTAATAATTCGTTGTATAAGGACTCGTCTGCTGACGGCGCTTTGGCTACCACAAATTGATATTCGGGAAAGAATGCAGCAACTTGCAGCATTACAGGTAGCTTCTTAATGATTTCCTGCTTGCGGCTGCCCGGTAGCAATGCAATTACATTATCGTTGCCAACTTTCAACTCTAAACTTTCAACTTTAAACCTTTCAATCACTTCCACCAGCGGGTGCCCTACATATTCCACCTCCCAATTCCATTTTTTCTGATAGTATTCTTTTTCAAAAGGAAGAATGACGAGCATTTTGTCAATACATTGTTTCATCATTCGTACACGGCCTTCTTTCCATGCCCACACCTGCGGCGATATGTAGTACACCACTTTTATTCCCTGCGCTTTGGCCCACCTGGCCATGCGGAGGTTAAAGCCGGGATAATCTATCAGCACCAGCACATCAGGCTGAAAGCTTGAAATATCTTTTTTGCAAAAAGCAAGGTTGCGGAAAATAGTTCGCAGGTTCATCAGCACTTCTGCAAAGCCCATAAAAGCCAGCTCCCGGTAATGCTTTACAAGTTCCCCGCCGGCGGCCTGCATCTTATCGCCTCCCCAGCACCGGATAGAAGCATTTTGATCCAGTAGCTTTAGTGATTGAATCAGGTTGCTGCCGTGCAAGTCGCCTGAAGCTTCTCCTGCAATAAGATAGTATTTCATCGGCAATGCGCTTCAGCGGTTAGCAATATCTAATTAAAAAGCTTTAGTAAAAGGATGCCTATGCCGTAGAACAATGTCATAACAAAAATCCCTTTGGCCGTTTCGTCCCTGTGGGTATTTACATAGAGGGTAAAAAGTATTACGTTGGCCAGCAGGCTGAGCGACCCGATGGATGTGATCATCCGTTTATCATTCATGAAATATTCGAGAAACTCAAGAATGTTATGCGAAGGGTATTTTATAAAATATACCACTAAAAGGCCAAGCAGCGGCCCGGCTAAGCCTAAAACCAGCCCCAGGCGCAGGTTATCTTTTTTCAGGAACATTTATTTCCAGGTTTTTTCAAGTTTCTCTTTTTGGCGATAGTCCGTAAGGTCGAATTGAACCGGGACAACGCTTACATAATTATTGGCCAACGCCCATACATCCGTATCTTTTCCCTTGTCAAAATTCACAAATTCGCCGGTAAGCCAATAGTAGTGCCTGCCATGCGGGTCATTTCTTTCTATAAAATCTTCCTCGTATTTGGCATAAGCCTGTCGGCATATTTTATATCCATTCAGCAGTTCAACCGGTACGGAAGGTATATTGACATTAAGAACTGTATGCTTATCCAGCTTGCTGCCGAGCATTTTCTCTACAATAATCCTTACATATTTCCTGGCGCCTGTAAAATCAGCTTCAATATTAGTATCCAGCAGGGAGAAGCCCACCGAGGGAATACTTTCTATGGCCGCCTCCACTGCGGCAGACATGGTGCCGGAATAAATTACATTGATACTGTGATTAGCGCCATGGTTAATGCCGCTTAGGCAAATGTCCGGCTTGCGGTGCAGTACTTTATCTACTGCCAGCTTAACGCAGTCAACAGGGGTGCCTGTGCAGGCCCATGTTTCCACATTGGCATTTGAATGAATTTTTTGCAGGCGCAGCGGCTGGCCTATCGTAATGGCATGTCCCATGCCTGATTGAGGCTTATCGGGGGCTACCACCACTATTTTTCCAAGGTCTTTTACAGCTTCTACAAGGTTCTTGATTCCGGGAGCGCCTACGCCATCATCATTGGTAATCAGGATAACAGGTTTTTTCCTTTTTCCGGAAACCGTTGGTTTTTCTTTTAAGGCGGAAGTAGAATTTTTCTTAGGGGATAAAGTGCTTTTTTTGGCCATATGAGTACAAAAATCCCTGTTTTTTACGGGACTTCCAAACAACTATTTTGTGGGTAGTGGTACAGTTTGAAATAATATTTGTCAAAAAACAAACCACGGAGGCACAACGACACGGGGATTCACAGGGGGTTAGCGCTGTGTTGCTTTGTGTTCCCGGAGCTTCTGTGGTTTAAAATTTCAAAGCCGGTAGCTACCGGGTGTACCGCTACCATTTCGTGAAAAGATTTTTTTGAATCTAAAATAATTAGTATTTTGCAGCTAAATATGTTAGGTCATGTCAATTGCTAATAAGAATTTAAAATACCTCCGTAAACTTCGCGGGTGGACACAGGAAGAATTTGCCCAGAAGTTACGTATCAAAAGGTCCCTCTTAGGTGCATACGAAGAAGAAAGGGCCGATCCGAGAATTGATGTCCTGGAAGTAGTATGTGATATGTTCAAATTAACGCTGGACGAAATACTGCGTAAGGACCTTAGCGATAACAGCAGCAACTATCTTGCAAAAAGGCGTGCAATAAAGCTGGCTTCCGGTCGGCCGGATATTCCGTTTGTTCCTGTAAAGGCTGCTGCCGGGTACCTGGCAGGCTATGCCGATTCGGATTATATTGACGAACTGAATACATTTACGCTGCCCATGCTTTCGGGAGGTAATTACAGGGCTTTTGAAATAGTGGGAGATTCTATGCTGCCTACTCCGAGCGGCTCTGTTATAGTAGGTGAAAAAGTTGATAGTATTGACGATCTTAAAAATAATGCAGCCTGTATCGTGATATCCCGCAATGAAGGCATCGTTTATAAAAGAATACAGAGAAACGGGCGGCAAAAAAACAAGCTTACCCTGGTAAGTGATAACCCTGTTTTTCACCCTTATACAATCAATGCAGACGAAGTGCTGGAGATGTGGCAGGCCCAGGTGGTAATTTCCAAGACCAATACAAGCCAGAAATTAGACATGAATCATCTTACTTCTATGGTGAATAATTTGCAGGAGCAGGTCTATTCATTAAAAAAGAAACTTAATTAACTGTAAATAAGATAGTTACTGCTGTTTTTATTTATTAAGGTAGTCTATTATATTTGCAGACTACTAAACTACTAATGCTTCTGAGAAGTTATATTTTATTGCTGTCCCTGTTAACCTGTTTTACAACCTTTTCACAGGAAAAAACATTTAAAGCTGTTAAGACCAGTAAGGCGCCTGAGATAAACGGGATGTTGGATGACTCTGTATGGATGCAGGCGCCCGTTCTTGATAATTTTATACAAAACTATCCTTCTTTTGGACAACCCTCTTCTAAAAGAACGGAAGTAAAGATCCTTTACGATGACAATGCCATCTATGTAGGGGCTTATTTATACGATGATCCTTCACAGATCAGGAAGCAAATTACCCCAAGGGATGACGAAGGGCAGAAAGATGTTGATTATTTTTCTGTGTTTTTCGATACCTATAATGATGATCAGAATGGTTTTCAGTTTCTTGTTACATCAGCCAATGTACAAACGGATGCCCGTATCTCTACCGGGTACGAGCCGGAGTTTAATGAGTATGGTGATAAAACATGGGATGCCGTTTGGGAAAGCCAGGTAAGCATTCAATCCGATGGGTGGATAGTGGAAATGCGGATTCCCTATATATCCCTCCGTTTTGCAAAGAAGGATATGCAGGACTGGGGTGTACAATTCCTCCGCCTGGTGCGCAGGATAAATGAGAGCAGTTTCTGGAACCCTGTTGACCCTAATGTGAACGGGTTTGCCAACCAGTTTGGCACAATGAAAAGCCTTGAAAATATTCAACCCTCCCTGCGATTGAGCTTTTCCCCTTACGTAACCACCGGCTACAGGAATAGCCCTGTCGGAAACACAAGGTTCAACGAATGGCTGAGAAACGGGGGGATGGACGTAAAATATGGTATTAATGAAAGCTTCACCCTTGATGCCACGCTTATCCCGGACTTTGGCCAGGTTATTTCAGATAATGTTATCAATAACCTGACGCCTTATGAAGTAAGGTTCCAGGAATACAGGTCATTTTTTACAGAAGGAACCGAGTTATTTACAAAAGCAGGATTGTTTTATTCAAGAAGGGTGGGGGCCATTCCAACCAATTATTATGCAATCAGGAACCTGGCGGCTTCTGACCCTGATTTAACGATTGTTAAAAACCCTGCGTGGGCACAGTTGTATAACGCCATTAAATTTTCAGGACGCACCAAGAAGAAATTGGGTATCGGCGTATTTAATGCCGTTACGGCGCCCATGCAGGCTGTTATAAGGAATAATAATACAAACGAAGAGAGCAGGATTGAAACAGAGCCGTTGACGAATTATAACATCATCGTACTTGACCAGGCTTTTTCGGGCAGGTCGTCTGTTACATTTACCAATACAAACGTAATGCGGGATGGTAATAACAGGGATGCCAATGTATCAGCATTGGATGTGGCCTTGTATGATTCACGCAATACTTATGGTCTTACCGGAACATTCCGGTACAGTAAAATATGGGGCGCCGATCCTTATGACGGGTATAATGCTGCGCTCAAACTGGCGAAAGTAAGCGGGGAATGGCAATATTCACTTCAAACAAATATTGAATCGAAGAATTATGACCCGAATGACCTGGGGATATTGGCAGCGGCTAATGAAGTGTCCTATAAAGGCATTTTGTCCTACCGGAAATTTAACCCTACAAAAAATTTTATCAATTACAGCTACAGTATAATTCCCAACCTGGTATATATGTATGAGCCGTATGCGTATAGCCGGTTCGATGTTACCGCTTCTGCTTTCTGGGTGTTCAAAAATTTTTGGGACCTGACGCTGGCAACCAATATAATCCCCGGGTGGGAGCATAACTATTTTGAATTAAGAACAGATGGAAAATACTTAAGCTATCCTGCTAATTACATTTTTAGTGCAGAAGGAAGTACGGACAGCCGGAAGAAACTATTTGTCAACTTCAGCGGGGTTTATGCTGTGGCGCCTGAATATGACAATGTGTACACCAGCCTGGGATTGGGCCTCCGTTTTCGCTTTAACAAGCGGTTTTCCCTCGAATTACAAACCAACGGAAGCTTTGAAGAAAACCAGTTAGGCTATGCTTTTTTGAGGGAAGTAAACGGCGATCCCATTGCAGGCTTCAGGGATAACCGGGCTTTTGAATCCATCTTCTCAGGGATTTATAATTTTACATCCCGCCTTAACCTCACCCTCCGTACACGGCATTACTGGAACCGTGTCAACTATTCCGGTTTTTATAATGTGGATGATGACGGCTACCTTGTTTACAGGTCTTTTATCCCGAACCAGAATGAAAATTTCAATGTATTTAATGTTGACGGGTTCCTTACCTGGGATTTTCGCCTGGGCAGCCGCCTGGTGTTAGGCTATAAAAACTGGCTGGGCCAGGAAGAAATGGTGAACATTACAACAGGCCGCAACACTTATTTAAAAAACCTGGGCAGGGTGTTTGACCTGAGGCATGGCAACGAATTTACCGTACGGTTCATTTACTTTTTGGATTACAACCAGCTAAAAGGGAAGAAATAACATCTTGTTCCAAAACTGCCCGGAGTCCTTGCCAGTGCACAGGGCGGGGAGTAAAAGACTCCGGCGGAAACAAATGGCAAACTCATTATCATCAGGCGTTGCATGGCTTATGAATATTTTGTCTCTCACTGAAAATGATAGTTAATTATAGCTTTCTAAAAATTTGATACAATCTTTCTTATCCTTAAAACTTGCTTCAATTTTATCCCCGGTATTGTAACGGATAATGATTTCATATCGTGAAAGCGGAAGTTTTGATTGAGATTCCGAATATTGCTCCACTTATACTGCCTGTTTCTGTTTCCTTTCCATGCAAGGGGAGTAAAATGATACGTTCAATAAATCGTGAAACCGAATGTGTCAATGATTCGAGAAATTTATCAACTTCTTTCTTATTTAGCTTTACGAGTTCTTTTGCTACATCTTCCTTATTCTGAAGTTTAATCCAACTATCAATTTTCTTTCTAAAATCAGTTTCTGCTGTTTGCTCATCAAATGAAGCATTGATTCCGAATTTTTTGAATGACTTTACTACTGTTTCATACGGAAAATATAATACTGTAAATCCATTTGATTCCAGTTGGCTTAATGCTCCGGAAGTAAATACGCCAGCCAGTACAACACCAATGAATGGAGAAGAACTTTGATACTTTCCTGCCAATGGTAAAATGGCACTTTGTATTTCCTGGGCTTTGTTCCTGGAATGCTTTGTGTAACGCCTCCATGCTGATTCAATGAAAGCTACTGGTACGCCTACAACTTCATGAGTTCCGCCTCTTTCTAATACAAAGTCTAAATCATGCTTATTGTTGTTGCTGTCAATCCATGATACTTTCTTTCCTTTTCTACCTTTTCGTTCACCCTTTTTATCAAGATAAAGTTTATGTTTTTTTGCAAACTTTTCAAGATGCGGCTCCAAAGCCAATTCCAACAGGTCGCCAATTATTTGTCCGAATTTGTGTGATAATGATTCTGCCATTGTTTAACTATTAATCCAAAGCCGTCCTTCATGCAAAGGAACTGTATGCTTTCTGTTTTTCCATTTTACGTTTCTGTCTCTCAATTTTTCAAATGAGTAATCACTGAACCCTGCTGACACGGCTAATTCACCAAGCCATTTGTCAACCGGAACATAAATTCCGTATGGTGCAGAATCACCTACAACAAAACACATTTTGCAGTTATCACTTGTAACCCGCCTTAGTGAATGAAATACATCTGCAAGATCATTGAAATAAGCAGCAATCATTAAATGATAATTTTTTTTACCACCATGTTTTAAGCGTTCTTCTTTCAGGGTTTCAAATACCTCCAACAGTTCGGACTTAATAATATCCAATCTTGGATTTGCTAAGATATTTCCAATACTATCGCCCAATTTTGAAACGTGTTGTGTGCAGGCTCTTACTAAGTGTTTTCTTACGTTGTCCTGTAAATCTGCCCAACCGTTTATATCTCCCCAAAAAGTCATTTCAAGACGTGTTGCATCTGCATAGTCGTAGTTATTTGCGTAAGGCGGAGAAGTAATTACCAAATCGCCCCAACCCTCGGGAATAGATTGAATGTTTCTTGCATCTTCATTTAAAATTATTGAATCAACGACATTTTTGAAACGGTTTTGAGTTCGCTTCATGTCCAAATACACCTCGTTGACTTTTGATTCAAATGCTACAAAGGGGTCAATTACTTTTGCCTTTGTTTTGTTGGGTTGAATGTATTGCCATTGTGCTGTTCCAACCGGAGAAGTTGTGCGGAGGATTGAAGTAATGATGAACCAATTGAAATTTTTGATTTCTTCATCTTGCTTTTTATCAAGCCATACTTGTTTAAGAGCTTCCAGTTTTTGAATAATTTCAAGCGGGTAGCAACTCATTATTAGTTTAGGAAACTCTGTTTGCGTTATTGTTTTGCTTTTGGCTTTTTTAAGTAATGCAAGAGCATCTTCCTTAAACTTATCTGCCGGGAAGTTCCAATTCAATTTTGCCTTAGCAATTTTATAAATGTATGGATGTGCCTCAACACCGTACGATTCAACTCCTGCAAACTCACTTTCAATTAATACAGTTCCTGAACCTGCAAAAGGGTCAATTATTCTTGTTCGTCCGTTTTTAATTTCCTCATTAATTAGTTCGTTCACCCAGGCTGCTGAAAACCCTGCTGTGTATCTATACCATTTATGAATCGGCATTTTCATATTGTCGGCAAAAGTGGCAGTATAATCCTGTTCAACTTTTACTTCGTCTGGAAACAAATCCAATTCTAACGCTTGTGCCTGATATGCCATATTCATTAAACTTTATGTTTTTTTAAATATTCTACTTTTTCTTCTGCAACTTTCAATGTATCAAGGTCTGCTTCTTCTTCTATTATCTTATAGGCAAATTGGTCGCTTAGCATTTCTTTTATGAGTTGTTTTTCATTTACTTTATAAAATGCGGCGACTTGTTTTAATTGCTCTTTCGTTGGTTGTCTTTCGTTGCGTTCTATCTTACCCAATAAAGAAGTGTCGATTCCAATATCGGCGGCGACTTCTCTCAAAGAAAGATTAGCTGTCTCTCTTAGTGCTCTTAATTTTTCGCCTATTGTTGTGATGGTCTTTTTCCCCGATGCCATTAGGACGTATTTTGTCCAAATTTAACAATTACAGATTTCATGGACGTATTTTGTCCACGAAAGTTATTAACAGAATGTGAGTAGCTGATACATGAATGTCTGCTGATGTTTTTGTGTCAAGCCGATAAGAATTACGTCAGCCGGGGTGGGTGGGTTGTGCGTTGGCATTTTTAGCTCTTTGCAAGGTTAGCTTTTGTGTGTCGGCATTGTGTGCCTTGCAATGTGCTAAAAATAGCGTGGGGTAGCGTCGGCAAAGTCTTGGGTTGTGTCAAACTGGAACGCTGTCTCCACATAGGGTGACATACAACGTCCGGCGGCTTTGCGATAGTGCGGCAATAGCGAACCGTCAGTTGAATTTTGC